>CAZOZP010000066.1:0-17863 GCA_964584325.1 uncultured Melioribacteraceae bacterium | reverse complement strand
GGCTTCAACCTCCGTCCACTTGGCTTCAACCTCCGTCCACTTCGTTTCAACCTCCAGCCATTTGTTGTCTGAACTGTGATTTGTATGATTTTTTTGATTATAATGATTTATTAGATTAAATTTTCAATTGTTACTAAGATGCCGGACTTAGGTCGCTGATTTGTGTTTGCGTGGGTGTGTTTTTCTATCAACATTTCGCTGCTCTGCAGCTTTTTCTTATCCCGCTTTCCCCCGATTGCATCGAGAGCTATGCATATTTGATCCCTCCGGGATCGAGAAGCCTGAAATGCTTTAAGATTTCTCCTTCGTGCCTTGGGGGTAAATATCTTAAACTCCCCCAACTCTGTTACTTGTCACGCGTTACGCTTCACGCATCATCCGCTATTTTTCTTCTTTTAATCTTGACAAAAAAGTCAAGATTGATTAGTTTTGCAGTAAATAATATAACATATCTTTTTTTTTGAGATTATATGAGCGATGAAGTAAAACTAATTGAAGACCTTACAGGGTCTGAATACAAATGGGGCTTCGTAAGCAATGTCGATTCTGATACTGCGCCAAAGGGTTTAAGCGAAGATACTATCCGGCTTATTTCATCCCGGAAGCAGGAACCGGAATGGATGCTCGAATGGAGACTTAAAGCATTCAGGCATTGGTTAACTCTTAAAGAGCCAAAATGGCCTAATGTAAGTTATCCGGAAATTGATTTTCAGGATATTAGTTATTTTTCCGCCCCCAAGAAAATGCCGAAGTTAAACAGTCTGGAAGAAGCAGATCCCGAGCTTATAAAAACTTTTGAAAAACTCGGAATTCCTCTTGAAGAACAAAAACGCCTTGCAGGTGTTGCGGTAGATGCGGTATTCGACAGCGTTTCGGTTGCCACTACTTTCAGAGAAACACTTCACGAAAAAGGAGTTATTTTTTGTCCGATTTCTGAAGCCGTAAAAGATCATCCTGAATTGGTAAAGAAATACCTTGGTTCTGTTGTTCCCTACACGGATAATTTCTATGCCGCGCTTAATTCCGCTGTGTTTACGGACGGTTCGTTTGTTTTTATTCCGAAAGGTGTCAGATGTCCGATGGAACTCAGCACTTATTTCCGAATTAATGCACAGGAAACCGGTCAGTTCGAGAGGACTTTGATAATTGCCGAAGACCACAGTTATGTGAGCTACCTTGAAGGCTGTACGGCACCAATGAGAGATGAAAATCAGCTTCATGCCGCAGTTGTTGAACTGGTTGTTTTCGATAATGCCGAAATTAAATATTCTACGGTACAGAACTGGTATCCGGGCGATAAAGACGGAAAAGGCGGAATTTATAATTTTGTTACCAAAAGAGGTATTTGCAAAGGAAGAAATTCCAAAATCTCCTGGACTCAGGTGGAAACGGGTTCTGCAATTACCTGGAAATATCCGAGCTGCGTTATGATCGGAGATAATTCAGTTGCCGAGTTTTACTCTGTTGCAGTTACCAATAATTTCCAGCAGGCCGATACAGGCACAAAAATGATTCATTTAGGAAAGAATACTTCCTCTACTATTGTATCTAAAGGAATATCAGTGGGGAAAAGCAATAACTCCTACCGGGGATTAGTAAAGGTTGGGCCCGGCGCATCAAATTCAAGAAATTTCTCTCAGTGCGATTCTATGCTGATCGGAGATAAATGCGGCGCTCATACATTCCCTTATATTGAGGTAAATAATGATACTGCAATAGTTGAACACGAAGCATCAACTTCAAAAGTAGGTGAAGACCAAATATTTTATCTTAACCAAAGAGGAATAAGTACTGAAGACGCGGTGAATATGATTGTAAACGGTTTCTGTAAAGAAGTATTAAACAAACTACCGATGGAATTTGCGGTTGAAGCCCAGAAACTTCTGGCAATCAGCCTCGAAGGAAGTGTCGGATAAATACGGGGAATTATATGTTATCTATTAAAAATCTGCACGCTAATGTTGAAGGAAATGAAATTCTTAAGGGTATAAACCTTGAAATAAAGCCGGGAGAAGTACACGCCATTATGGGACCTAACGGTTCCGGTAAAAGTACGCTTGCTAATGTACTTGCCGGACACGAAAGTTACGAGGTAACTGCCGGAGAAGTTTTTTTTGAAGGAAAAGATATCAGTGAAATGGCACCTGAGGATAGAGCAAGAGAAGGAATGTTTCTGGCATTTCAGTACCCGGTTGAAATTCCCGGTATAAGCAATGCGGTATTTCTTCGTACTTCATTGAATGAAATAAGAAAATACAGAGGCGAAGAAGAAATCGGAGCTAAAGAATTTCTTGAACTTGCACGCGAAAAAATGAAGAAACTTGACATTGACCAATCCTGGCTAAGCAGAGCTGTTAATGCCGGATTTTCGGGCGGAGAGAAAAAACGCAACGAAATATTCCAGTTGTCTATGCTTGATCCTAAACTGGCTCTCCTAGATGAAACTGATTCAGGATTGGATATTGACGCATTGAAAATAGTTTCGGAAGGCGTCAATAATTTCAGAAACGAAAAAAATGCAGTTCTTCTTGTTACCCATTACCAAAGACTGCTGAATTATATACAGCCGGATTTCGTGCACGTTCTGTATAAAGGAAAAATTATCAGGTCGGGCGATAAATCGCTTGCACTTGAACTTGAAGACAAAGGCTATGAATGGATAAAAACAGATATCGCCTCCTGAACCCCGTTAACTGAGGAAATGTATGATAAAAAATTCTGAAGAAATAAAACAACTATATAAAAATGATTTCGATGCGTCAGCTATCGACATTAAAGAAGAAAGCTTGTTTCTGACTGATTTCAGAAAACAATCGCTTGAAGAGTTTATCGCTGTTCCCTTCCCTTCTGCCAAAGATGAAGAATGGCGGTTCACTAATGTTTCTCCTCTGCTCGAAAACAAATTCACCACTGCTAAAGAGAATACGGCAAATGAAGATACATCTAAAATTCCGCATAAGGGAAAAATTGAAGTAAGCATCACTGACGCAAATAACTTTTCAATTTCAGGTGATATTGAAACACTGCCGCAAGGAGTCGTGGTCGATTCGATTATAAGTGCCTCTTCAAAATATCCTGAATTATTTGAAAAATACTTCGGAAAGATTGCGTCTTCCGAAAATCCCTTTCATTCTCTGAACGGAGCGTTTCTTTCTCAAGGTTTGTTTATCCATATACCAAAGAATACCTCAGTAGAGCATATAATTAACCTTAACTATATTAATACGCAATCAGGTGCCCTATTCCCTTTGAGGAATCTTTTTATTCTTGAAGAAAACTCGGCGGTAAGAATTATTGCCGGCTACAGCGGAATAAACGAAGGCAGTTTCAGCAACATAGTCTCTGAAGCCGTTCTGAACCAAAATGCAGTTTTGGATTTTTACAAAATTCAGGAAGAAAACGACTCATCATTTCATTTAGAGAAATTTCAGGCAGTTCAGAAAGAAAGAAGCGTTCTTTCGCATTATAATTTTACTCTTGGCGGAAGCCTGGTTAGAAACGACATTAACAGCAGACTCGAAGGTTCTGATGCAGAATGCAATTTATGGGGAATTTATCTCGGGAAGGATAAACGAATAGTTGATAATCACAGCATTGTTGACCACTCGGTACCTGATTGCAGAAGCAACGAACTATATAAAGGAATACTAGACGATGAATCGCGCGGAATTTTCAACGGAAAGATATTCGTAAGAAAAGATGCACAAAAAACAAATGCTTATCAATCCAACAAAACAGTGCTTCTTTCTGATAAAGCAAGAATTAATACAAAACCCCAGCTTGAAATATTTGCCGATGATGTTAAATGCTCGCACGGTGCGGCAATAGGTAAACTTGATAAAGCAGGCTTCTTCTATCTCCGCTCCAGAGGAATTCCGGCAGAACTTGCAAATTCTATTTTAATACGCGCATTTGCAAGTGATGTTATTGAAAAAATAAAAATTGATGAACTAAAAGAAGAACTGAATCATAAAATATTTGAGCATTTACACCGGACTGAAATTTAATGAGCGCAAGGCAGGAATATCTATCAGATTCCGAAACCGGTGAAACACCCGGAAAAAGAATTTTTAATGTTGAAGAAATCCGAAAGGATTTCCCGATTCTTTCAAGACTGGTAAACGGCAAACCTCTTGTTTATCTTGATAATGCCGCAACAACACAGAAGCCCCTGAAAGTTATAAACAATATGTACGATTATTATATGTACGATAATGCGAATATCCACAGGGGACTCCATTTCCTCAGCGAGCTTGCAACAGAAGCATACGAATCTGCAAGACTTAAACTTAAAGAGTATCTTAACGCCTTAAGTGCATCTGAGATAGTTTTTGTAAGAGGAGCAACTGAAGCAATAAATCTTGTTGCTGTATCGCTGGCAAGAGCAAAAACATTTTCTGACGGAGATGAAATTATTGTAACCCAGATGGAGCATCACGCCAATATACTGCCCTGGCAGTTGATTAGAGACCGAGTTGACTTGAAACTCTCATATATTCCGATGAACTCAAAAGGAGAACTTATTCTTGAAGAATTTGAAAAAATGATATCTTCAAAAACAAAATTTGTATCAGTAGTTCATACCTCAAACTCTTTGGGTACAGTTAATCCGGTTAAAGATATTATCAGAATTGCACATTCCCACGGAATACCTGTGCTTGTGGATGGCTCCCAGTCTATAGTTCACAGCAAAGTTGACGTGCAGGAACTTGACTGCGATTTCTATGTTTTTTCAGGTCATAAACTATACGGACCTACAGGTATAGGCGTGTTATACGGAAAGGCTAATCTTCTTGAAAAAATGCCTCCTTTTCAGGGCGGCGGAGATATGATCAGAACAGTATCCTTTGAAGGCAGTACTTATGACGATCCTCCTCACAGATTTGAAGCCGGAACGCCTAATATTATTGGCGGTATCGGACTCGGCTCTGCAATTGATTATCTTAATTCTTTTAATTTCAAAGATATTGAAGCACACGAAAAAAAACTCCTTAATTATGCAACTGAAAGATTAAGTGAAATTGACGGACTAAGAATTATAGGTACGGCGGCTGATAAGGCGGCGGTAGTCTCCTTCGTTATTGACGGCATACATCCTTACGATATCGGGACAATTGCCGATACAGACGGAATTGCTTTAAGGACCGGTCAGCACTGCACTCAGCCTGTTATGGATTTCTTCGGACTTCAGGCAACGGCTCGCGCTTCATTTGCAATGTATAATAAAAAAGAAGAAATAGATACTCTGATTAAAGGTCTTCACAAAATAAAAAAACTATTCAGTTGAGTGCATTATGACAAAAGAATATATTGAAAAAGAAGCCGAAAGACAATTGCGGATGGTTTACGACCCTGAAATTCCGGTTAATATCTATGACCTCGGAATGATTTATGAAATTGAGGCAAACAAAGACCTCGATCTCTATGTGAAAATGACACTCACTTCCCCTGCTTGTCCGGTTGCCGAATCATTGCCCGGAGAAGTTAAAGCAAGACTTAAGACAATCAGGAATGTCAGGGATGTTTATATAGACTTAGTTTGGGAACCTGCCTGGAACCAGGATATGATGAGCGAAGAAGCCAAACTTATTTTAGGATTTTTCTGATGAAATTCAGTTCGCAGGAAGAATACGGTTTAAGATGCCTGATGAGGTTAGGCAAAGATTACTATACTTTGAAGAACGGACTTACTATTCCTGAGATTAGTCAGGCCGAAGGAATTTCGCAGCACGTTACGGCAAAAATATTGCGTTTACTAAGATTAGGCGGCTTTGTTGAAAGCGTCCGCGGATCTCAGGGCGGATATTCACTCTCGCGTGCGCCCGAAAATATTATACTTGGAGATGTATTTAATGCCCTTGGCGGCCGTCTGTTTGATGAAAGCTTCTGTGAAAACCATTCCGGCGATAACAATATCTGCACAAATTCATTCGATTGCTCCATTAAATCGGTCTGGACCGTAATTCAGAAATCTGTTGATAATGTGGTGAATCAAATCACATTGAAAGATTTGTTTTTCGAAAAACAGTAATTTTTTCACGTTTCTTCCGATAATATAATTAAGTAAAATGTATAACAACCAATTTGACATTTTATAGTTGTATTCCTTATCTTGAACTATCGATTTTTTTGTTTGAGGAATGTTTGTTTAACCCAAAAGGAAATGAAGGAAAAAGCGTAAGCGGAAAAAAAAGCAAAAAGAAAGTTTCTGCTTTTTCATTATATACAGGCAGACAAAAGTTGTATTCTGTATTACTATTTCTAATTGGTTTATTCTTATCATATCTGCTTTTTACCGAAGCTAAAAAAGATTCTGAGTATATAGGTTATAATCATTTCAAAATTCACTGCAACGACATTAGTCATACAATTTCCGGAAGAGCTAAGGATCATGCAATTTTATTAAGGGGAGGAACAGCATTTTTTCATAGCAGTAAAGATGTTACCAGAGAAGAATGGGCAAAATTTATTTACAATCTTTATTTAGATAAATATATGCCCGGAGTTTTAGGAATCGGGTTTTCCAAAATAATTACTCCTGAAGAATTGTCCTCGCATATAGAAGAAGTAAGAAACGAAGGCCTTACGGATTATTCTGTCTGGCCAAAAGGGAAAAGAGAACTTTATTCTTCAATTGTATATCTGGAGCCCGGTAATGTCAGAAATAAGAGGGCTATAGGCTATGATATGTATTCTGAACCAATCCGCAGAAAGGCAATGCAGAATGCAATAGACAATAACCAGGCATCAATATCAGGAAAAGTTCTTTTAGTTCAGGAGTTTGACAGCGATATTCAGCCCGGAGTGTTAATGTATCTGCCTGTTTACAGAAATGACTTACCGAGTGAAACTGTTGAGGAAAGAAGAAGTGCGGCAATCGGATGGGTTTATAGTCCTTACAGAATGCGGGATCTGATTAACAGCATTTTAGACGAAGAACAAATGCTTGATGAAAAAAATATTCGCCTTGAAATATTCGATGATACTTCATATTCCGAAGCATCCTTATTATACGACAGTAACCCTGGAGTAAAAGCCAAGAATCTGTTTCTTCTTACCGTAGAGATTAACTATAATAACAGATCCTGGTATCTAAGGTTTTCACAATCCGGAGTTTCACCATATGTTGATTATTCAAAAGCATATTATATGGGAATCGGAGCTGCAATTTTAACATTTATAGCGGTTATTTTCTATTTTATGTTTTTGAATGCAAAAAGAAAAACCGGTGAGCTTGCCGCTGTTGTAGGTGAGTTAAGCGACAGCAAAATTGAGCTGGAAACCATCAACTCTGAAAAAGACAGACTGTTTTCCATTATTGCACACGACTTAAAAAGTCCGTTCCAGGGTTTTCTGGGAATGACAAAACTCCTTGCAACTGAAATCAATACTTTTACAAAAGAAGAGATTTCGGATATAATGAAAGATTTGTACGGTAACACAAACCAGCTTAATAAACTGATAATTAATCTCCTTGAATGGGCCCAGGTTCAAAAAGGTCTGTTACCCTTCGAGCCCCGCGAATGCAGTCTTAATGAAATAGCCGAAAACAGCCTCAGCATACTTAAATACTCGGCTGAACAGAAAAATATTAAGCTCCATAATGAATTGTCCGAAAATTATTTAATAAATGCCGATCCTCAGATGATGAATTCAATATTCAGAAATCTTCTTTCAAACGCAATTAAATACACTGAGAAAAACGGAAATGTTACTTTATCCGCAAAATATGCCGGCGCAAATCTAATTGAAGTTACCGTTAGCGATACCGGAATTGGAATACCCGATGATATTCTAAAGGAATTATTTGAAAATAAAAATTCTGCGGGCCGAACAGGTACTTCCGGAGAACACAGCACCGGGCTTGGGCTCAGACTCTGCAAGGAATTTGTTCTACTTCAGGGAGGAACAATTACCGTAGATAGTAAAGTCGGGAAAGGCTCATCCTTCCGCTTTACAGTTCCCTTATATATCCGCTCCTCATAAAATTTTCCGCTGACCTCATCAAGAATTTGATTCAGATCAAAGTTCACCTTTTTTGCTTTCCTGAATATAAACTTAGGACAATAAATCCGATAATAAGGTCAACAAATCGGGAGTTTCTATGAAAAACATTACTTTTTATATTCTTATTTTATTATTGATTAATACGATTGCAAGTGCACAGAGCATTACATTTAATGTTCAGGATCTTGAAGCCGGACCTGCCGATGCAAACTGGATGTTCGGAACTGATGACATAGCATTCCCAACAGACGACGGCAATCCTTTTACCTACAGCGGCAATGTTCCGGTTGAAAATTTTGCATACCGAAATTTCACATGGAAAGAAGGACAGTCATCCGGAACCTGCTCAGAAGAGAATCTCTCGGTTTTGGCCGGAACTGCCAACGTTACATTAAAACTTTACGGATTTTCTCTTAAATCTTTTCACCATATTAATACAGAAAACTCAAATAACAACTGGAATATTTCCGGTCAGGCCGGAGATGAAAGGGTTTATGCCGGAGGCACCGGCGAGATATATGTGGACGGCAGTTTAAAACTTAAAGTAACTAATTGCCGACTTTCAGTTTCAGTTTGCTACCCTACGGCAGCCCAAATGAATTTGATTGACGGAGTTGCCGGCTTTTTGAATGATGTTGGCAGCGGTGCCGCTTCTACTGGCAGCGGCTGGGGTGTTATTGATACAGACAACAGCGATGCCGCCTGGGTTAGTGAATTTGACCCTCACGGAACCGGACAGATTGATTTTGACATCTCAACAATCAGTGCAGTTATTCAGGGAACTTACGGTTATTATGATTTCGATATTTTGGTTAAACCAGCTCCGTATCAGGAATTAATGAACTTCGCGGCTGTTGCGGGAACAGGAGAACTTTCTTTACCGGAAAGTTCTGTTGCATTTAATCTCTCGGCTTATACTGCCGGAACCGGAAGTATGCAGGATTTATTTGCCAACAGAATTATGACTAATTCCGGCGGTGCACTGCCGGCAGAAATAAGCACAATTTACGAAGGTTGCTACTGGCAGCTTGGTACAACCTGCGGTACGTTCAACACAAGTGTAACATTCGATATATCAGACATTTCCGGAATTTCAGATCCATCCAAACTCAGGATACTTAAAAGAAATAACGAAACTGCCGATTGGGAGATTTACGGCAGTTATACTTTAGTTGACCCGACACATATAAGAGCCGACAATGTTACATCCTTTTCCGAATTTGCAATAAGCTCGGTAGATTCTAATCCCCTGCCGGTTGAACTTGTAAGCTTTACCGCTGAAAGAAAGAATTCCTCAGTTTTACTTAAATGGAATACAGCAGGCGAAACCAACAACCTCGGATTTGAAATTCAAAGAAATATCGGCGAAGGCTGGAAAAAAATTGCATTTGTGAAAGGCGCCGGAAATTCCAACAGTCCGATATTTTATTCATTTACCGATGATTCACCCATAGCTGAACAGAATATAATCTATCGATTGAAACAAGTAGATCTTGACGGTAAATATTCATACTCCAAAGAAATTGTTGTGGAAACACAAGGCAATACGTCAGTTCCTGCAGAATATTCAATTTCACAGAACTATCCTAATCCTTTTAATCCTTCAACCACAATTGAATTCTCATTGCCTAAAGATTCAGAAGTAACGCTTAAAATATATAACCTCCTCGGTCAGGAAGCGGCATCACTGATAAGCGGAAAAATGGACTCAGGATTCCACACAATCAAGTTTAATGCAGCCGGACTCCCAAGCGGAATATATCTGTATAAGATTACCGCTTTAAGCTTGGACGGAAACTCAAACTTTAATTGCGTTAAAAGATTAATGCTCGTTAAATAATTTACAAAGCGGTTCCTTATCCGGAGCCGCTTTTTCATTCCCTCTCAAAGTTCAACCTCATAATGTATATCTCAATATATATTTTCGCTGATTTATCCTTTATATAAGTAAACATTATTATTTGCTATTATTTATATATTTTTTTTCTTGCATTATTTACGCTCTTAAATTAATTTGGATTCATTGAATTTGGGCAAACAATCACGGGGGGAGCTTATGAAGCATTTTAAACCGCCATAATGTGCATATTTCTCTTAATTTATATTCTATTAATTATAGGAGCATTTATGGACATTAAATTTGAAAAAAAAGAAATCGAGCATTTAAAGGGCATCCTTAAATATCATCCGGATGGTGAAAATGCTGTAAGCATAATCTCCGAACTGATGGATATTCAGGAATTAGCCGGAAGACTGAAGTACCCGATTAATACTTTCGGTGAACTTCAGAAACAATTAGGCGAGAAGAAAGAACTAAAAATTGGTGATACTTCGATGCCGTTTTCCGAAACCAGAAAAAAAATACCCGCATATTATTTCCCGATTACCTGTGAAGAAGACCTGATGGATAAAGCGTCAGAGCTGCTGGAAAACAGCCGTTTGAATGCCGAACCGCAATTTGTTCCGGCGGAAGAGATATCGGTTGAAAATGCACCGCCTCTTCCCAAAGAACTTCTTCACTTCAGATATCAGGCTGAAATCCCCGCAACAGGAAGCAAGGGGATGAACATTGAAGACGTAATTAAATTATCAAAAAGCGGGGAGGTAAAATAATGCCATATTTTGAAATAAGGAAATCAGAAGACGGACTTCCGATAACCAATGCAACTTTTTCCCATACATATGCAAATTACGGCAACGGATTGTATTTTGTTTGGGCAAATCCGAATTCCACCGTAATCGTTTCAGCTCCCGGCAGAAACAGCTACTGGTTGAATATAGGTTATTATTCATACTGGTATGTATGGTTAACAAAGAAAGTTGAGCATTCCAAAAGTCACTCAAGCGGCGGTTGGACGTAACACCTGTTGAAAAGCGGGGGTGCCTTACAGCACCCCCTGATTATAAACCGGATTATTATAATGAATCAAATATATTTTAATACTCAAGTAACAGCATCTTATATAAGACTAAAGCTGAAACAACTTCTGCCTGAAATATCACCCAATGAATACTTCAGCTATATGGATTATCAAATTATCAGCGGTAGAACTTTTCTAAAAGAAGAATTACCTGAGTTTGTTAATAACTCTGAATCATGGTTTAATTCTGATATTTTGAAAAATGGATTACTTCCCGAATACCCTTCCTATATAATTAATTCTGCGGCATTCGGTAAAAGTATCTGTGGTGCTTTCCATTTGATAGGAAACGGAAGTACAGAAACACTAAGTCAAGTATGGATATCCGGCGGTTTATTCAATGCCGGAATTGCTTCATTTGATTATATCCTGGATAAAACTTCACAAAAGGAAATTCTTCTTGGACTTATCAATGAAGAGTTCCTTAGAGATATTTACCTGAACAAAACAGAAGCTGTACGGAAATTAGCGGAAAGTTCCGAAATCATAAAAACCGATGATCTCCGCATTGTTATCCTTCTTACTATATGCTTTTTTATCTCACTTGATAGTCTTAAGGGCTTTAACAATAAACCGGATACAACCGGAAGATTATTTACTATACTGACTGAAATGTTCCTTGCAGAAAGAAAAAGTACTTCCAATGATTCTAATGCCAAAAATACTTCTTTAGAACAAAAACAAATTATAAACGCTAAATCTGTTCTGCCTTTTCGTGTATTCCCGTTAATCTCTTCTTTGGCTGAAAGCACAGGTACTTCCGAAGAATTATTAATGGCGGCAGATTTTACGGGAAAAATATTTAATCTTGCAGATGATATTGCCGATCTTTTTGAAGATTTGAGTAACGGTTCATTCAGCAGCATTTCATTGCGTCTGGATTCAGGAATGACACTCAAAGAATCCATTGATACAGCATTCTCCGAGATTTCCCTGCTAATTAAAAGATTGGAAAGATTATTAGACAGTAAGCATTTTAATCAAGAAGAGTCAAAAAAATTTATGCAACTAATAAAAATGTATATTTATTCCTGGATTGGAGAAAAACAGTTTGAAAACACATAAACTATTGAAAGATTCAGTACGTGAATCAGTCAATTACCTGTTAGCCCAGCAGGCAGATGATTTTCCTGAAGCAGTTCATTACCTGAATCTTCCGTGCATGACTATCTCAGGCGATACAGAATATCAGACTCACAAAACTAAGCTTTTTCAGAGAATGATAATTCTGGATTCATTGCTGGATTCATCAGAAGTTTATCAGGAAAATCCGGTAACAAAAGAGATAGTTCTTACAGAAACTGAAAAGATCATAAAATCACGCCATCCTATGGTTGAAGGTGGATGGAGTTATATACCTGAACTCTTGCTGCTGCCGCCGGATGCAGATGACCTCGGACTAGTACTTCAAATTCTTGCAAGAACCGGCGGAAAAGAATTGGCCTCTCTGTGCGATTCAGCCCTTGATATTCTTTTCAAATACAACAGAAATTCCGATGGCTCTTTTGAAACATGGGTTACCGGTCCGGAAGAAATTAATGGACTAAATAAAAAGATAAAAGACTATATAAAAGTAATCGGCGGACGAGGATCATCGCCGGATGTTGTGGCAAATCTGCTGTTAGGATTAAAATATTACAATTCGGATAAATATAAGCAGTACTACCGCGATGCGGCAGAATATCTGGTCAAGTCTCAAAACGCTAACGGATATTGGGAAAGTAAATGGTACTGGGGAAATTATTATACTACCTGGAAAGTAATTAATATTATTTCCGGAATTCCTGAATATAGCCTGAGTGCAGAAAAAGCTCTCGGTTTTTTACGGATAACTCAAAACACCGACGGCGGCTGGGGCTCAAATAAAAGTGATCCGATGAATACTGCTTTCGCTCTCATGTGCTTTAACTTAACCATTGCAAAAAACGCTGCTGATAGGAATATCATTTTGAAAGCTCTTTCCTATCTAATGGGAACTCAGGCCACAAATGGCACCTGGAATCGCGTTCCTTTTATAAAGATGATAACTGAAGAGAGTATTCTGACATACGAAAGTAAAAGCATAACAACAGCATTCTGCCTTAAAGCTTTGTTGCAATGCCTAAAAGCTAATGAAATTCCTGATTTGCTCGAAATTGATATTGATGACTTCCCTTTTGTTCGGGAAACAGGCAATATGAAAATATACTCTAATGCAAAGTGGAACTGGGCTCTAATAAATAAAAACCGCCTGATACAACGCAGCAATGAGAATCTTCACTCAGACTGCAATTTTGAAGGATACCCGGGACTTCATATAATAGAAGTAACAAAAAACTGCAATCTTGCCTGCAGTTATTGTGCTGCAAATGCACGGCGTACAATTGAAACAGATAAACATTCTGATTCAAATAATCAGTCTATTGAAAATATTACTGATTTTATTGTCAAAAATTCAGGTTATTCCTTCTGCGTTGAGTTTCAGGGCGGGGAACCCCTGCTTAATTTCGAAACAATTAAATCAATTACTGAAAGTGTTATCAGTAAAAGCAGAATGCGTGATAAAACTCCTTATTTCAGACTTGTATCAAACCTCTTGCTTATAAATCCTGAAACCGCAGATTTTCTGAAAAAATATAAATTTGAGGTAAGCACAAGTCTGGACGGATTCCCTGATTTGCATAATAAAAACAGAAAAAGTTTTTCGAGGGATAATAGTTATGATAAAACAATTCGGGGTATTGAACTTCTGAAAAAATACGACATCGACCCCGGCATAATGGCAGTAATCACAAAAGATTCGCTCAATTATGCTGATGAGATAACCGATCATTTTTATAGTTTGGGAGTTTACAGATTTGTTCTTAATCCTGTTACAAACACCGGTCGGGCCGGAACAAACTGGGCTTCTCTTGCGGTTGACCCATATGAATACAGCCTATTTTGGAAAAACATGGTAAAAAGATACTTTTATTATCAGAAACAAGGAATCCCGATTTGGGACAGAACCCTTGAACATCTTGTGCGCAAGATACTGAACACCGAGAACCCGGGGTTCGTTGATTTGAATAGTCCCTGCGGGTGTGTAAGCGGACAAATTGCTTACGATCTTGAAGGCAATATTTTTCCTTGCGATGAAGCAAGATTTAATCATCAGATAGTTCTCGGAAATGTTTCTTCGCATAACTGGAGTTCAATACGAAACAGTTCACTTTCCGATACTCTGAAGAAAACATCTATTACAGAAGCTGAATACTGCGGGAACTGTGCCTATAGGCCTTGGTGCGGCAGATGTCCGGTGAAGAACTATTTTTCATTTGGCAGATTTGATATTACCTCCGAAATAACGGATAGTTGCAGATTATGGAAGAACACTTTTGACAGATTCTTTGAACTTGTCATAGAAGAATACGGACAGTTGAAAAAAATGAAAAGTTTGATGAAATTACCTAATTAAATATGATACCCGAGAAACTGAGAAAAGAAATTCGAAAACAGTATTTTTATGATCAGGCAGTGACACGCAACAATGATACCGGCTTGGATCCTAAATTACTTAAGATGTTAACCCCTGATTCAGTAATACTCGAAGCCGGATGCGGCAGCGCAAATACCACAGCATTGATTTCGCACCATCTTTGCGGAAAAGGTTATGCATTGGCTGCAGATATTTCGCTTGAATCTCTAAGAAACACATTTCCGATTGTTAAAAAAACTGCCGCAAAAAACAAATTGGTTCTCTTACAGGCTGATGCGGTTCAAATGCCATTTGCCGATACATCCTTTGACATTATTATTTGCAGACATCTTTTAATGCATATCAATAATCCGCTTTCAGTCTTGTCGGAATTTAGAAGAATGCTTAAACCCGGCGGATTCGTCAGAATTCAAGAAGGCAGCCTGAAGCACCTGCAATACTTTCCTCAATTCAAGGGATGGAAAATATTTATGGATTTCGTAAGTGAGTTTGTAACAAATCCGGATATCGGGAATAATCTTTTCAAATTATTGAGAACTGCAGGATTCTCAGACTTAAGAGAAGAAATTATATTTTCCTCTGCAGTCAATGATGATTACAGAAATAATGTATTGTCATGGATAAATGCCTTGAGCGATTACAGTTCAATATTAATTGAATACGGTATCTCGGACGAAAAAAGTATCAGTGCGATATTAAACGAAGGAACTCAGATGCTGAACTCAGAGGCCGGTCAGCTATCGTGCAGAGAATACATTATCAGCGGGAAAAACCCGCTGATAACTTGATAAATTTTTTGTTCTTTAAGTTTTAGAAAAGAGCATATATAAACGGAGCGAGTGCTGAACCCTGAGTAGCAACTATCAGTCCGCCTAAAAGAACTAAAAATATAATTATCGGAGCCAGCCACCATTTCTTTCTTTCTTTTAGAAACGCCCAAAGTTCTTTAAGTATTGATAATTTTCCCATTTTAATTCTCTAAAATTGTTTTTCTGTTTGTGATTTATTGTATTCTGATTTAGGTCTTAATTCCCAGTAACTCTCGCTCTTTTTGTCAAAATCCGGCTCAATAAACTTCTTCCCGGTAAGTCTTGCCAACAATCCGATAGGAGTAACAGCAAGATAGAACAGCAGGGTAACAATTATTCTCGACATAATAAATCCAAGAACAAGCGCAAGAGCCATCCAGTATTTATGCGGGTATTTAAGAATAGCAGGAATAACGACCGCTGAAATAATTAAAAATAATCCCAATAAAAAGAAAATGATTATTCCGGTATTAATATAAACAGACTTGCTTAGCAGCCAAAGTAATGCCGGAATAAGGACAATCACAGTTCCAACCGTAAATCCGAATTTTCTTAAATCCTTTTTCTCGGCTTTTATTTTTTTTATTTCCTGAAGTATCATAATTAATCCAGCTCAAATTCCTTTTTCCAATCGGAATCGTTTTTCAATTCAGGTTGCTTTGATTTATCAATAATGAAATTTCCTAACACAAGATAATCCATATCGGTGCGCATAAAGCATCTGTATGCATCCTGAGGTGTACATACTATCGGTTCACCGCGTACATTAAAAGAAGTATTCACTATTACGGCACATCCTGTTTTCTCATCAAATTTTTTAATGAGATCGTAGAAAGGTTTGTTTGTTTCGGCCGATACAGTCTGAATTCTTGCCGAATAGTCTATATGAGTAACAGCCGGAATGTCAGATCGCAGAATATTGAGTTTTTCAATACCGAACAGCTTTTCCTGTTCTTCAGTCATTTTTATACGCCGATTGGCCTTCACATCAGCCACAAGCAGCATATACGGACTTGGAACTTCAATTTCAAAATAATCAGAAACCTTTTCCTCCAGAACGGCAGGTGCAAACGGCCGGAAACTCTCTCTGAATTTTATTTTCAGATTCATTTTCGACTGCATTTTAGGTGAACGGGCATCCCCGATTATTGAACGTCCGCCTAACGCTCTTGGCCCAAATTCCATGCGTCCGCTAAACCATCCGAGAATTTTCTCTTCTGAAAGCAAAGATGAAGCTTTATCGAGCATGGAGTTATAATCATATTTTTCATAAGAAATGCCTGAAGAATCAAGAAACTCCTGAATATCTTCATCATTAAATTCAGGGCCAAGATATGATCCTTTTTGCATATCGCCTTTAACCGGAACTTCTCTTTTATTACCAAGATACTTGTACCAGGTATAAAGAGCAGCTCCCAAAGCACCTCCGGCATCACCGGCAGCAGGCTGAATCCAAATATCATCAAAAATCTTTTCTCTTAGAATCTTTCCATTAGCTACACAGTTTAGAGCTACTCCGCCTGCAAGGCAGAGATTTTTCTCTCCAGTTTCTTTTCTGATATGCCTGCTCATCAAAAGCATTATTTCTTCTGTAACATCCTGAACTGAGCGTGCAAGATCCATTTCCCTTGAAGTAAGTTTCGATTCAGGTTTACGGGGCGGTCCGTCGAAGAGTTCATCAAATTTTTTATTAGTCATGGTAAGACCGGCTCCGTAGTTGAAATAATCCATATTCATCCGGAAGGATCCGTCTTGTTTAATATCGATAAGATGTTCTTTGATTTTTCCGGCATAGACCGGATTTCCGTAAGGAGCCAGACCCATAACCTTGTATTCACCGGAATTAACCTTAAATCCGGTATAATATGTAAAAGCAGAATAAAGAAGTCCGAGAGAATGCGGAAACTTTATCTCTGCCATTAATTCTATTGTATTTCCGGCACCTGTTCCGAATGAAGTTGTTGTCCACTCTCCGACACCATCTGTTGTCAGGAATGCTGCTGTTTTGAATGGCGACGGAAAAAAAGCAGAAGCCGCGTGAGATTCATGGTGCTCAGGAAAAAGCAGTTGTCCCTCATAATTTAACTCTTTATGAAGTACTTCCTTTATCCAAAGCTTTTCATTAATCCAGAGTGGTATAGCTTTAATGAACGAACTTATTCCGGCAGGAGCATAATGAAGATAAGTTTCAAGAATTCTTTCAAATTTCAGGAATGGTTTGTCATAAAATGCTATGTAGTCAACATCCGAAATTGAAACACCTGCCTCCTTAAGGCAGTATCGAATTGCATTAAGAGGCATACCTGCATCATGTTTCTTCCGGGTAAACCTTTCTTCCTGAGCCGCGGCAATTATTTTTTCGTCTTTAATCAGACACGCGGCGCTGTCGTGGTAAAATGCTGAAATTCCAATTATTATCATTATGGTAAAAACTCTTCTTTATTCTCCAGATATTCAGTCCAATTATAAAAAGGTCTGGCTACCGGTGCCGCTAAAATTCTTCCTCCAAAACCTAACTGTCTGAATGTCATCATATTAAGTTTAGTGTTTTTCATTTTACTTATATTATCATCGTTTATCTCTACATTATACTGCTTAAACATTTCAGCAGTTTTTTTCTCAAGCTCGGAAATGCCCTTTTGATATTTAATAGACTGTGCAATTAGTCC
>CAZOZP010000065.1:0-18369 GCA_964584325.1 uncultured Melioribacteraceae bacterium | reverse complement strand
GTTAATTTAATAAATCGATTTTACATATCAAAACAATACTTTACACAGGCAATATTGCTTACATATTGCGGTTTAATGCAAGCACTAAAGAAACAATTTTAGATTAAACCAACTATAATAAGGAGATAACTAAATGAAATTTTCATTTAAACTGTTATTTATGCTATTTGTAATTTCTGCCTCAATCACACTTTTTTCTTGCAAGGATTCAAATTCTACTGAACCGGTAACGGCTATTAATCCATTCAGTAATGGCGGAAGCGAACGAAACATGATTGTTGTTCTCAGCGATATTCATCTGGGTGCCGATCTTGCTTACGCTGAATGTGAAGAAAACCTTCCGGCTCTTGAAAAAATACTAAAACAAATTAAGGCTTCGCCAAATGTAAAAGAACTTGTAATTGCCGGAGATTTAATTGACGAATGGTTTGTTCCTGCGAATGTAAATACATATCAAGGTAAGGATCAGGCGGATTTTGTGCAGAGGATTAAGACTGCCAATAAAGGCGTTTTTGATGTGATGAACAGTATAATACAGGAAGGTAATATTTTACTTACTTATGTTCCCGGAAATCACGATTTAACTATCACTTCTCAAAACATAGAGTTGATTTTCCCCGGTATAAATCAGGCAAGAGATCCGGAACTTGGAATAGGCTCTTATTCACCCGCCGGATGTCCGAAAATTATAATTGAACATGGTCACCGCTACAATTTTTTCTGTGCTCCTGATCCTTATTCAAATCAAGATGTGGCTCCGGGTACAATAATGCCCCCCGGTTACTTTTTTACCAGATTAGCAGCTCTTCACGTAGCCCAGGACTATCCTGATCCCGGCGATACAATAAAAATTGTTACACCTAACAGTTCAGGAGATGAAAGTCAGCACTTACTTTACAAATATTACAAAACATGGGAATGGGCTGTAAATTATCTTAAAATCACCAATAAGTTTGATGAGAAAATTTTCATAACCAATGTTGATGGTTTTACTGATACCTACGCAGTTAACGATTTTGTCCCTTACCAAACTACTCCTGGCGGAGAAATCGATGTAAATCTTTTTAAAGGCATTCAGGATCACTGGCAGCAGAGGCAGGCATACAATCACGTTCAAGTTGATATTCCCGCAGCACGGGCAATTGAGTATGCTGCATCAGCCACCGAACTTGATGAACAGGCACGAATTCAGTACTTTTTAAATCCGAATTCTGATAAAAGAATTGTTGTATTTGGTCATAATCACGATGCTAAATTACAGACTTCCAACAATCATAGCGGACTAAAATCAATTTATGCCAATTCCGGTACCTGGATTGACGAAAGTCCGGCCACTACAAGGACTTTTGTTGTTATTACACCGCAAAACGATAATCCTACATCTCAAACTTCAGTGAAGATTTATAATTTTGAAAATGATATAATAACAAAAATGGCTGAGGATTCTGTACGTTATTAGAAACTTAAATTAAGACACGGAGGCATCTGCCTTTGCCTCCTGTTATTTCACTTATAAATATGTACCAATGTTGAATTCTATAAAAAAAAAGGACGGCCTGAAACCGTCCTCTTTTACCATTTTTTTACTTATGCTGCAACTCTCGTCTATTTACAGCCTTATCCCTTATTACCCTGGCCGCTAAATATCTGTTATAAAAGAGCGAATTTTCATTCTTAAACCGCATCATCAGTCTGTCTGTTGCGTTCAGTGCCTTATCTGCCGCCTCAAAAAGTTCAACCAGTTTTTTTCTTGCCGATACCCTGGACGCTAATCCAATTTCTCTGGCGGAAAGTCTGGAATAATAGTCATTTACGCCTTGTTTGAGTGTATCCAGCATTTGCGGACTTACGCCGTAACTTTCAAGCGCATTTCCAAGCTCTGAGGTCTTTTCAAGAATATTCTTAACTACAGTAACAATTCCATCTTCTCTCAATTTGCGAAGATCGTATTCCTTAAGATTTCCGGTTTCGGCAGCAACCAGATCGTTTTTGTCAAGCCCATAGCTGTACAAGCCGCCTGCTGCAATCAATGCCAGTTTAATTATTGATTCTTTAATGCTGTTTTTTGCTACTGTTTTACCAATTGTAACGATTTTGTATTCTTCCGAGTGTTTTCTTATTTGAGAAATAAGATCGCGGAGAATTACCGTTTTTTCTGCAAGAACAGGCACTTGCGAAATAAAGCTGTTACCTTCTTCCATAACACTTACGGACGCTTCGAGCATCCAGAGTTTTGCTTCCTGGGTCTTTTTCATTTTAGACTCCTTTTTTTTGTGGTTAATTTACCTGCATTTAATTACAGGTTTCATAAGATGGTAACGAGCTTTACTTCATAGATTCCTTTTGTTATTCCTCTGACTTTATTAACTTGCTCTCTATTGTTTACATCAATAATATATTTATTTTAAGTGTTAACTTATGTTTATATATTTTCTATAACAATAGATTAATTTTGGTATGATTTTCACGGGAACTTTTTTTGAAATGCCTAATTCTATTGACTAAACCGGGATTGTTCGGATTTTTACGACTAAAAGACCAATGTACAAATCTAAGGGGTGAAACTATTTTATTTCAGAAATAATTTCACCCAGTAAGATATGTTCAGTCTTTCATTAACAATTGCCTCAGAGATTCTTCAGCTCAGATGTAAGTTTTGAGATCGCATCCTTCGCATCTCCAAAATACATCAGCGAATTATCCTTGTAAAACAATTCGTTTTCTATGCCTGCGTATCCTTTATTCATAGATCTCTTGTTGATTACAACCGTCTTGGAATAATCCGCATTTAAGATTGGCATTCCGTAAATCGGACTTGCGGGATTAGATCTGGCAGCGGGATTAACAACATCATTTGCACCTATGACCAATGCTATATCGTTCTGATTGAAATCATCGTTGATATCTTCGAGGGCAAAAAGCTTGTCGTAAGGAATATTTGCTTCTGCCAATAACACATTCATATGACCGGGCATTCTACCTGCTACCGGGTGAATCGCAAATCTTACATTTTTCCCTTTCTTTTCGAGAAGATTTACAAGGTCTCTTACCGCATGCTGTGCCTGTGCTACTGCCATTCCGTATCCGGGAATTATTATAATATTCTGAGCGGCATCAAAAAGCATTGCAAGTTCCTCAGAATCTATAGACTTAATACTTCCTTTAATTTCCGCTCCGCCACCTGCATCAGCGAGTCCTGAATCGGCCCATCCGCCTAAAACAACATTCATTATTGATCTGTTCATTGCCTTGCACATAATCAGTGTAAGAATAATTCCTGACGCTCCAACAAGAGCACCTGCAATTATCAGAAGATTATTTCCAAGAACAAATCCTGTTGCCGAAGCCGCTAAACCTGAATATGAATTCAGAAGAGATACTGCAACAGGCATATCTGCCCCTCCAATAGGAAGTACAAGCAGAATACCGGTTAATAATGAAATTAACGAAACAGCAATCAGCAGATTATGATTATCCGGATTCAGAAACAACAATACTCCCAATAGAACCATACCTGCAATCAACAACAAATTTAACGGATGCTGAAACTTATATTTTACCGCTTTGCCTGTTACGATTCCCTGAAGCTTCCCGAATGCAATAAGAGATCCTGTGAATGTAACTCCGCCAATAATAACACTAAGCATCATTGTAATTATTGTTACAGGTTCAAAAATATGCTGCGGAGTTACGAGAGTTTTGTAATATTCGGCAAGTGCAACCAAAATCGAAGCACCGCCTCCGAAACCGTTTAACAGCCCAACCATCTGCGGCATATTGGTCATTGGTGTTTTATATGCAAGAAGAATTCCGATAATACTTCCTGTGAGCACCCCAATTATTATATATTCGAATGAAACTATTTCTTTATCGAATAAAGTAACTACAATTGCCAAAAACATACCCAGAGCGGCAGAAGCATTACCTTTTCTTGCCGTTTTTGGGGAGGCAAGCATTTTTATTCCGAATATAAACAGTACCGAAGCAACCAAATACACTATACTTATAATACTTTCCATTTATTTCTCACTTTTTCTTAAACATTTTCAGCATCCTGTCTGTAACCAGGAATCCACCCACAACATTAATAGTTGCAAGCACTATTGCAATTGTACCCATAATCGTGCTTTCGCTCCAGACTGCCAAGCCCCCGGTAATCAGAGCTCCGATCAGAGTGATACCGGATATTGCGTTTGAGCCGGACATAAGCGGCGTGTGCAATGTAGGAGGAACTTTCGTAATAAGTTCGAAGCCCACAAATACAGCCAGAATAAAAACATATAACAGCATCAGTTCCATTTATTTCTCCTGTTCAATAATTTCTTTTACTTTGGCGTTAACAACTTCGTTTTTATAAGTTATAAGCGCACCTTTTACAATTTCATCTTCAGTGTTTATTTTAATTTCTCCTTTTTCGGATATATACTGAATAAGGCTTAGCAGATTCTTAGAATACATCTCACTTGCGTGATACGGCACCAGACTCGGAATATTCGGCTCGCCTATAATCGTTACACCGTGTTTTTTTACTGTGCTGCCGTTTTCGCTTAATTCGCAGTTTCCGCCGAACTCTACAGCCATATCAAGAATAACGCTACCGTATTTCATATTCTCTACCATTTCTTTGGTAACCAGAACAGGTGCTTTTTTACCCGGGACAAGCGCAGTTGTAATAACAATATCTGCTTCAGTAATATGCTTAAAAATGAGCGCCTTCTGCTTTTTTAAAAATTCTTCCGAGGCTTCTCTGGCATATCCACCGCTATCCTGCATATTCTCATCCGTTTCAACTTCAATGAACCTTCCGCCGAGACTCTGAACTTCTTCCTTCACCTGAGGTCTTATGTCTGATACTTCCACAACGGCACCAAGCCGCTTGGCTGTTCCAAGAGCCTGAAGTCCTGCAACACCTGCACCCATAATAACAACTTTTGCCGGCGATATGGTTCCTGCGGCTGTCATCATCAAAGGAAATATTTTGCCCAGTTCGTTTGCCGCCATAAGCACACTTTTATAACCGGCCAGACTTGCCTGTGAACTTAATGCATCCATTTTCTGAGCTAATGTTGTTCTCGGAATGAAATCCATAGATAATAAATTCACACCTGCAGAAGCCGCTTTCTTTACAAAATCTTTATTGTACAAAGGATATGCAAAACAGACAAGAAATGCCCCCGGTTTCATAAGTTTCAACTCATCAGCTTTCGTTGCCGGATTAACACCCGGTTTCTGAACTTTTAGAATTATATCTGCTTTGGAAAATACCTCCTGAGCTGAATCCACAGACTTTGCACCGGATTCTATATATTTTTCATCGGGGAAATTTGCCGCAAGACCTGCCCCTTTTTCGAAGATAACATCAAATCCGAGTTTTATATATTTTGCTGCTACATCCGGAACCATCGCAACTCTTCGTTCCCTTTCAGCAATTTCTTTTGGAAGACCTATTATCAACTCTCTCTCCTTGTTATTTATAATAAGATAGGATGTGTTTTTATACTAAAAGATTCCTTCTAAAATAACCATTTTAATTGTTTTTACAAATATTTTATGTCTATTACTTAACAAAACCTCATTGTTTTCGACAATAACCGTTAAATCATCTCTATAACAAAAAAGGAGACGCACTATGAAAAAAAACACTAATAACTTTTCTGTCATTATTTATGCTCCTTCTCTTATCCTGCAAAGAAAATTCAAATGATCCTGAAGAAAAATCAAAACTTTACGTTAAATTCATTAATGAGTCTGCACTGTTTACAATAACCGATTTACAGATACAGCAGATGGGACCTGCGGGCGGAGAAGGTACTCCTTCCGGCGATTGGAGCGGAAATATTCTTACTGATACTCTGGGTGTTGCACCGGGCGATTCAACTACATTTTATGTAAATATCCCTTCAGGAAATTTCGCCAGATATCGATTATCGGTTAAAGAAGGCAACGGACCTAAAACTGTTCTTCACGAACAGGCCGGATATGCAGATGCTTCGCTTGAACCTACTATAACTCACTGGGGCCACGATACGCGTACAGTAAGTTGTACTATTGTAAGAAATTCTAACGGAATTATTATCATAAACGGCTGGAGCGATTTCGCAGGAATGTAATTCTTTAATAAAAAGGGAAGAATCACAGGTTTCCCGGAATTCTTCCCTTTTCGGATTGCTATTTAACAGTTATTTCTTAAGCACTTTATTAAGAACTGTTTCTTTATCAAGTTTCTTTGTGCAGAAGAACCAATCGTGGCAAGTCATTTCATCTTTACTTTCCATTCTTTCCTTAGCTACACCGCAGGAACCTGCTGTCGGAACGATAACATCATCACCCGGACGCCAGTCTGCAGGAGTTGCAATTGAAAATTCATCTGCTGTTTTAAGTGCAATGAGAGCTCTGTAAAGTTCATCAAAGTTTCTGCCTAAACTGAGAGGATAATAAATAATTGTACGAATAATACCTTTAGGGTCAATAATAAATACTGCTCTTACAGCTTTTGTGTTGCTTTCGCCAGGCTGCATCATTCCATATTTATTGGCAACTTCCATTGTTATGTCTTCAATAAGCGGGAATGTAACTTCAACATCTTTCATTCCCTTGTAACTGATTTTTTCTTTGATTGTACGAAGCCATGCTATGTGGCTGTAAAGTCCGTCAACAGATAATCCGACCAGTTTACAATTAGCTTCTTCAAACTTAGGTTCCATAGTTGCAAATGTCATAAATTCCGAAGTACAAACCGGTGTAAAATCTGCAGGATGGCTGAACAAAATCACCCAATGACCTGCATATTGTTCCGGGAAATTAATTTCGCCTTGTGTTGTAACAGCCTTGAAAGAAGGTGCTTTTTCACCGATTCTCGGCATAGAATATACTTTGTTTTCTGATTCCATAATTCTACTCCTTATTTAATTATTTAAGATAATCTTTAATGTGTATGATGTATTCATACACAAAAGGATTCTTAGTTTTTAATGATTACAGGCATTATCTCCGGAAATAAGTTTGCCGGCAAGATAATTATTTACAATATTTACCGCTGAATCTGAAGGAGCTCCGCATATAACCCGGATATTCCTCTGTTCAAATAAGCTTATTGCCCTTTGTCCGATTCCGCCGGCAATGATAATGTTCACATCTTTTTCTCCGAGCCAGCGCGGAAGAAGTCCGGGTTCGTGCGGAGGAGCATCAAGCACTTCTTCTCCGGTAACGGCTTTGGATGCTTCATCAACAGTAAATACAGTAAATTTTTCGCAATGGCCAAAATGCATACTCAGTTTTCCTTCGGCAGTTGGAACAGCTATTTTCATATTATCTCCTTTCCCTTATTTTATTGTTTATATAGTATATATTTAATTCGTTAAGTGCAAATTTACCTTTAATTTTTCCCAAATCTTTAGAATATTATCTTTTGAGACTCCGTGGGAATTTTCAATTACCGAGAGTCCCTCAATCTGAGCTTTGGTAAAATCTTTAGAGTATGGAACCATTCCCAAAAACACTGCCGCCTTCAATTCACTTATTTCCTTAATTCGCTCAGCATTTCCGGGATTAATATCCCATTTATTTACTACCACAAAAGCTTTTATCTTGAAGTGATTAACAAGACTTAAAACCCGTTCCAGATCGTGAATACCCGAGAGTGTAGGTTCAGTTACAACAACCACCGCAGATGCACCTGTAACCGCGGCAATTACCGGACACCCGGTACCGGGAGGACCGTCTGTAATTATTAGATTCCTGTTATTTATTAGAGCTGACTTTTTTGCTTCGTTTCTTACAAGACTTACCAATTTTCCGGAATTCTCTCCACCCGGCAGTAGTTTTGCATGAACCATTATGCCAAATCTGGTATCAGAAACATACCATTCACCGCATTCACGCGGAGGAAAATCTATTGCTTTATCCGGACAAAATTCAACACATACTCCGCAGCCTTCGCAGGAGGTTTCTTCCACACGATATTTACCGTTACCCGAAGCAGTTATTGCATCGAACCGGCAGTAATCATAACATACACCGCAGCCGCCGCAATCATCTTCGCGTATTTCCGCAATATTTCCGCTGACAAACAAATTCTTTTCTGTTTTAGAAGGATTCAGAATAAGATGCAAATCTGCAGCATCAACATCACAATCAGCCAAAACCGCATTTTCTGCCAGAGCGGCAAAAGAAGCAGTAATGCTTGTCTTCCCGGTTCCTCCTTTTCCGCTGATTACAACAATTTCTTTAATTTCTTTTTCAGTCATTCTTATCCCTGATTTTTTCTGCCAAATGATCAATTAGTTCCGAGAATTTTGTTCTGAGTTCCGGTTGAGCGGATATTATGGTTTCGCCACGTGATCCTGATTCAGCAATATCTCTTGATTCCGGTATTTCCATTAGCAGTTCAATATTGTTTAAGGCCAGATAATCCCGAACCCTGCCATCGCCTGAATCGCTCCGATTGATAATTACTCCGTGAGGTATTTGCAAACCTTTGGCCGTTTCAAGAGCTAATTTCAAATCATTCAATCCGAAAGGAGTAGGTTCGGTAACCAGAATTATATAGTCCGATCCCTTTACCGAAGAAACCATTGAGCAGGAAGTACCGGGCGGCGAATCAATAATCGTGAGAATATCTTCCTCCGAGTATTTTTTTACTGCTCTAATAACAGGAGGCGCCATTGCCCTTCCGATATTTAATCTTCCTTCAAATGCAGAAACAGTGTTTACTGTACCTTCTCTTATTTCCCCGATATTCATAGGGTATTCGGTAATTGCATCCTCCGGACAAACAAGTTTGCAGCCGCCGCAACTATGACACAAATCTTCAAAAATCACAGCTTTCTCTGCGAGTATTATAATTGAATTGAACCTGCATATTTCACGACATTTACCACAGCTTGTGCATATATCTTCGTTTACTTTCGGAATCAAAACATCAACCGGATGTTCTTTATGAATTTCAGGCTTAAGAAATATGAAGCCGTTCGGCTCTTCAACATCGCAATCCATATATATAACTTTTTCCCGGGCAGATTCCGCCAAACCCAGTGCCGTTGTTGTTTTCCCGGTACCGCCTTTGCCTGAAGCAACAGCTATTCTCATAATGTTACCAATGCCCTTCTACATCTGCTTCAGAAGCTTCCGTCAGTTTTCCGGCTAAATATAATTCAACAGCTTCTTTAATGCTTGAAGCATCGGCATTATATATTTTAATTCCGGCTTTGGTTAATACCTTAAAGGCTTTCGGTCCGCAGTGACCGGATATTAAAGCTGAAGCTGAATAAGATGCAACATTCTGAGCCGATTGAATTCCTGCACCCTGGGTTGCATTCAGATTCTGAGTATTATCGAAGTATTCATATAAACCGTTATCTGTATCATATACCATAAAACCCGGTGCTCTGCCGAATCTCTTTTCGAATGGCGAATCAGGTGTTTTCCCGCCGGCCGTAATTGCTATTTTCATATTGTCTCCTTATAAAGACCGGAAGAGATCATTTCCATTTGATTTCTTCCGGCAATAGTAATTATTAGTTATTTTGATTATTTGAAGAACCGCTTCCGCGTCCAAAGCCGCGTCCGCCACCTCTTCCGGAGCCTCTTCCTAAACTCTGACCGCGTCCCGGTCCGGTCTGTTGTTGAGTATTTCCGCTGCTGTTATCAGGTGCTGTATTTCCCTTACCGCATCTTCCCATACCTCTTCCTGTCCTCGGGCCTTCACCGTTCGGACCTGTTCCGTCTCTTCTTGGCATATATACCTCCTTATTTATTTTTAGAGCATCTGCCCTTGCCCCGGCTGTTACCCCGGCAGTTTCTTCTGCATCCGGGCATTGCAAATGCATTGTTATTTAATTTGTTTTCCTTATGAGCCTGCAATACATTTTCAATATCACCTGCAATAAAACCATGTATTTTAATATTTTTGGACTCTGCAAACAGCCTCCCTTCATTAGACACAGCACCACACAATATTTCTTCTACTCCTTCCTCGGCTAAAAAGACAATTTTTGCAAATACATCTTTATTTCGCAAATCAACAGAATAAGAATTAGTTCCGGGGCATATAATCAATGCCTTGCAGGCTGAATCAAATACCGGTGAAATCCGGCCTTCCCAAACCGCTACCGCAGTTTTCATAATCTCTCAAATATTTTACTTATATTAAGGCAACCATCGTGCCCGATTTCATACAAATCCTATTGCCTGTCTATTTCATTAAATTACAACAAGTTACAAAACCATTTTCACTCCCGCCGAAAATATTGTAGTTGCATCTTTGCATTTTAGCTGTTTTCAGAGTTGCATTTTTGCTACTATTTATGATTTACAGATAAAATAGAAAGTTTTTCTTGAGGGACTCTTGCGACAACGGCGGATTCCCGGAGAGAATGACACTATTGTAGAATAATGAATTCTCTCTAATGTGGCTTTAATCAACAATTTTAGAGACGCAAGACCTTGCGTCTCTACTTTGGTACCCTGTTACTTTATTTATGATGCTCCATTTGTGCCTTAGTAACTTTGTGGTAAATCTCCTAAACTGCCTTCGGGAGCCTTAAGTTACCGGACGGTATTATCGTAAAAAAGTTTTATTCGAGGAAGTTTTCGAGTGTACCGGGGATGTTCCTAAAATTTTTCAAATAACCATTTATAGTTATTTCAGTGTTATCCGCGGTAAATTTCATACATCAGAATACTTTAGTTTCTTAAGCTTTACCAGAATTGCCGAAAGTCCGCTTTTGACTAAAAATCTTCTGAAATAATAAAGCAGTTTTCTAATCATATAATTGAATAACACCGGTAATGTAATACAATTATTATCTCTTAGCGATTTCAAACACTCCGTCATTGCTTTTCCTTCGCTTAGAGCCGAAACTCCGCTGCCATCCATTTTAACTGCAGGCGATAAATCCAGATACATCCCTTTTAAACCGTGCTTATGGATGCGTACTGCCAGATCATAATCCATGGCTATTCTGTACCCGGTATTAAATTTTCCCGTAATTGAAAAAAGTTCTCTTCTGCAAATCATTCCCGGATGAAAATAAGGCATTCCCCGCCCGATATTTTTCATCGAAGGCTTCATTTGCAAAGTTACTCCTAAACTATCGGTAAACAAAAGGTTCGTGTGGGTGAAATACACTTCCGGATTTTCTTCAAGAAATTTAACCGCACGGAACAGATATTCGGGATTAAGAAGAATATCTCCGCTGTTAAGATACATAATATACTTGCCGGATGAATTATCTATCCCTTTATTGAAAGCATCGGAAATTCCGGAATCTTGCCCTGACACGAATTTTCCTCCCCGAGCGGATAAATAATCTCGTGTGAGTTTACAATCGCCCCCGTTAATTACTACCGATTCAATTTCATCTGATTCGGGTACTGAACTCAGCGTCGCTCTCAGTTCCTCAAAATTGTTATATGTTATTGTTATAATTGAAAGCATTTTATCCTTAAAACAACAAACCAAATATATAAACTAAATTCTTCTTCTGCATTAGGAGCTTATTATTTTACTTATCCGTTTAATATTATACTTTATTTTTCTTTATTAAGAATTACATTACCTAATTTTTTGTTAATTTTCACAAATATGAATACAGAGTCTGAAAAAACAATACAACGCGTTCGAATCCTGTTCGTTAACGGATATCTTTCAAGCGGAATGTTTCCTGCCGGTGAAAAATACTGGAATCGAAATTTCGTTTCCGGTGCTTTGGAATATTTCAACAGCTCTCTTGAATCTGTTTTTATCAGATATAATCCTGTATTTTCTACACCGTTTAGCCGATTTGTTAACGGAATTGGATATGTAAAGCAAAAAATTACATTACTTACCGGAAATATGGAAAAAGATTCAGATCATTTCGTTCTGATTGCTCATAGTATGGGCACCGCTTACGCAGAAGGAATTGCTGAGGGACTGCGCCGTAACGGCTGGAATGTTGATTATCTTCTTAGTCTTAATGCCTTTCAGTTTGGTCTGGTTAAACCTTATTGCACTCCGACTAAAATTATTGATTACCGTAATACTGATGATTTACTTTCGCCCGACTGCAATGTTATGGGAGCCTATCTTCAGATAAGGGAAAAGTCGGTTCCCTACAAAGGCAATGCTCACATTTATCCCGTATGGGG
Organism: uncultured Melioribacteraceae bacterium; assembly: GCA_964584325.1. Lineage (GTDB taxonomy): Bacteria > Bacteroidota > Ignavibacteria > Ignavibacteriales > Melioribacteraceae > CAZOZP01. The sequence continues at coordinate 6,240 of CAZOZP010000065.1, read as the reverse complement.
CTGCGGGAAAAAATTCTGGTCTAAACTTCCTCCTCGCGATACACTTACGGAAACAAGATTAGCCTAATCTTTATTTTACTTCTAACGGAATTTCAGTGGTCTCAAATACCTTATATGCAGCGTTATAAAACCGCAATTTGATTTTATAATTTCCGGGATAAAGCGTTCTGATTCTGAAATTCCAGTCATCTGTTTTCGAAACTACAAAATACTGCGGATAATCAAAAGTATATTCCCAACTAAGAACATTTTCTTCAGGCTTAAAAAGAATTCCTTCAGAATTGTAAACCTCAAGTCTGAAACCGGAAGAAACAGAATTATTTGCAAGCAGAATTTTTCCTTTCGATTTGGTTTCATCTGCTTCTGATATTATGCTGTCGCGTGCGGCATTCACAATCCTGAATCCTTTGCCGTCATTCACTGAAAAAAAAGCGCTTTCCGATTTCACGGGAATCATAAAATTCTTATCCTGCCGGTCTCTTTGTTTTAAGGTTATAATCAGAGAATCAGTACCGTCTGCCGCGGTCATAAATGCAATACCGTAATTCCCCGATTTATATTTTACTTTTCCGAATGATGGTCGAAGAAGCGAAACTTCAAATCTGTAATTAGATTTATCAAGATACTGTCTCTTTGAATCTATAAGCTCAAAGGAATAATCTTCTGTTATGAAGCCCGTCTGTACTTCAATTCCATTTAAACCGGCACTACCCCAGTTACTATAAAGTGAATCCTTGTAAATCACCGCTAAAGACTCGCCATCCGGTGATTTTACCAATATACCCGATGGTACAACAGGCTCCGGTTCTTCGTTGTTTTCCGAAGGTGTGCATGCAATTAGTGAAATGAGTAAAAACAACAGGCTTAAATAAAAGACTTTCATAATTATTCCGGTTTTTATATTTCAAAAATAACGGGCAATAATGAATTAAGCAAATAAAGGAAAATATCTGTGTCGGGATTTTTGCGATATACGCTTTGTGTCGTGGTGTGCCTTAGTGGTAAATGCCCCCTCGGTTGCAATAAAAAAGGCCGCCGTTAAAATCTTTAATTACCTAAAGGGTAACAAAGAATTAACAGGCGGCCTGCTTAAATCAGTATTTATCTAACTTAATTAACCTAATCTTGCGATCAGTTCATCAAGCTGTTTGCTGAGTCTTACCGGAAGTTTGTCTCCAAACTGTGCAAAGTGATTCTGAACATCAGGTATTTCAGCTTTCCACGCATCGGTTTTAACAGAGAATAATTCTGCCATATCTTCTTTCGAAACATCAAGACCGGAAACATCGAAATCTTCGATATTAGGAATGAGTCCGATTGCAGTTTCCTGAGCACTTACTTTACCCTCAACTCTTTCAGTCATCCACTTGAGAACGCGTGCGTTTTCACCGAATCCCGGCCATAACCATCTACCGTTTTCATCTTTTCTGAACCAGTTAACAAAGAATACTCTGGGAGCTTTATCGCCGAGCTTATCGCCCATTGCAAGCCAGTGAGCAAAATAATCGCCCATGTTATAACCGCAGAAAGGTTTCATTGCCATCGGATCTCTTCTGAGATTTCCTACAGAGCCGATATTCGCAGCTGTAGTTTCAGAAGCAACAGTTGATCCCATATATACAGCGTGATCCCAGTTGTAAGCTTCAGTTACCAACGGAACAACAGAAGCTCTTCTGCCGCCGAAGATAAAGATATCTATTGCAACACCGTTCGGATCTTCCCAATCAGGACAAATAACCGGACACTGTGAAGCAGGTGTAGTAAATCTTGCATTCGGGTGAGCTGCGTCTCTTCCGCTTTCAGGAGTCCAATCCTGACCTTTCCAGTCGATAGTATGAGCAGGTTTCGGACCCATGCCTTCCCACCAGATATCACCATCATCTGTAAGAGCGCAGTTTGTATATATAACATTTTCTTTTATTGTATCCATAGCCATTGGATTTGAATCATAAGAAGTACCCGGAGCAACACCGAAGAATCCGGCTTCAGGATTTATTGCATAAAGCCTTCCGTCTGCTCCGATCTTCATCCAGGCAATATCATCACCTATACATTCAGCTTTCCAACCCGGAATTGTAGGCATAACCATTGCGAGATTTGTTTTTCCGCAAGCTGAAGGGAAAGCGGCAGCAATGTGGAATCTCTTGCCTTCCGGATTTGTAAGTCTTAAGATAAGCATGTGTTCAGCCATCCAGCCTTCTCTGTGAGCCATAGCTGAAGCTATTCTGAGCGCAAGGCATTTCTTTCCGAGAAGAGCATTTCCGCCGTATCCTGAACCGAAAGACCAGATAAGGTTTTCTTCAGGGAAATGGCTGATATATTTCTTTTCAATCGGAGCACAAGGCCAGGTTGAATCTTTTTCGCCTTCTGCAAGCGGAGCACCGATTGAGTGTAAACAAGGGATATATTCGCCGTCTGTTCCTAAAACTTCAAGAACTTTTGTACCCACTCTTGTCATAATGTGCATATTGCATACAACGTAAGGACTGTCTGTAATTTCAATACCTATCTTGGCGATTGGTGAACCGATAGGGCCCATAGAAAATGGAATAACATAGAGAGTACGTCCATTCATACAACCTTTATAAAGGCCTCTCATTGTTTCTTTTAATTCATCTGGAGCAACCCAGTTATTTGTCGGGCCGGTATCTGATTTATCAGTTGTAGAAATGTATGTTCTGTCTTCAACACGAGCTACGTCGCTGGGGTCAGATCTGAAAAGAAAACTGTTTGGCCTTTTTTCCAATGGAGTAGCAGCTCCGCTGTCAACCATCTGTTTCATCAAACGGTCGTATTCTTCTTTTGAACCGTTGCAGACATATATGTCTTTCGGCTGCACCATTGCGGCTACTTCATCAATCCACTTTTTCAGGCCTTGATGTTTGATTTCTAAGGACATTATTAACCTCCCTTGGGATTTATTATTGTTGATATTTATTTCAGTTAAAAGGTGCTTTACGGCAGATTTCCATTATTAGTCCGGATTGCTTACCTTGAAAGGAACCAAAAATTTCCAACACAAAAATAATGCTTATGGAGGACAAATCAAAGAAAAGTTGCAAGTATTTGATAAATTTTTCTCTATTTAATTTCGATAACAATCTTTCATTTTCCTTGTTACTTGTTAAATCTCTCCACTGCCAGTTAAATTGTTTGACCGCCGGTCTTTATTGCAGGAGCGCCGGTTGAAATTGCGACGCCGCCGAATCGTTTTTAATAAATTCGTACATTTCTGAAATATTTATTGAATGACATTTCCCCCGATTGCATCGGGGGCTAATGTCTGAACCTGGATTTATATGATTTTAATGATTATCAGGATTTATTGCCTGAAATTTTCAGTTACCTGTCACTTTCCTAATCGGCCTTCGAGAGCCTCAGGCACCGGATAAACCCACTTTGCTTCTCTGTTACTTGTCACTTTGTCACCCGGTTTCTCCCCTGCTCCGCTATTTTATTAAAGAGATACGGAAACACGCACCAGCGAATTTCCCCCGTAAAATGACCTCCGTATATTTCCTTGTACTCATAATCATAACCTTTTTCTTCCAGCAGTTTAGCCAATTCTCTGTGCTTGTCTATCAGAAAACTGAATTCGTCGTGACTGCCGATTGCCATAAATATATACGGTTTGCGTTTAATCTCAAACTTCCTGATCAGGCTGAAAATATCCAGACTGTCTCCTGCTTCACTGTCTTTTCCGAAAACATCATGTACCGTGTGTATTATTTTCGGAAGATAGACTGAATCACTTACACCGGCAAAAGGCACATTAATGGCACCGCTTAAATCCGCAATTAAATTGAATCTTTCGGAATTCTTTAATCCGATTAATAATGCACCGTAACCGCCCATTGAACTGCCTCCGATTGCCTGAGAAGCTGTATCTGTATTGAATCTGTTATCTATATAAGAAAACAACTCTGCTCTGAAAAAGTCTTCGTACCTTTCAGCCGGATTCACTTTTGAATTGATATACCAGCTTGTTCCTACATCCGGTGTTACAGTGATTATTGGCTTGTTATCGAGCGAAGAAAGCATATTCATATCAATATATGCTCTATCATCGCCTCCGAGATAATGCAGTAAATAGAAAACACTATGCGTTTTGGTGCTGTCATAATCCCTCGGAAGAACAATTGTCATTTTAATGCTTCGCTTTAAGACTTTCGAAAAAAGCGAATCCGAAATAACAGTCTGGGCATTTGCTAATCCGGCTAACATCAGGAACAGCAAGACATATCTTTTCATAATTCTTTCACCCGTTTTTCCGCTAACATAATGAATTCTTATTAATTCCAAAAATTTTATTTGACAAAACGTTTTGTGTTGCTTAGATTTATTTTGTTAATAATATTATTTAATAGGTCTATTAGTTTATGAATGAAACAAGAGATGCGGGATTGGAAAAGTCTATTCTTGACACCGCGGAAAGACTTTTTATGGAAAAGGGTTTTGCACTTACATCAACAACGGAGATTGCCCGTATTGTAGGCTGTAACCAGGCTATGGTGCATTATTATTACCGTACGAAAGAGAGGCTGTTCGAGGCTGTTTTTGAAAACAAAGTAAAATTGTTTTTCTCAAATTTCATTCAGATTAGCGAAATGAATCTGCCGTTCGAAGAAAAACTAAGAATTAAAATTGAAGCACACTTCGATATGCTTCTTCAAAATCCGCGACTGCCGTTTTTGATTGTTAATGAACTAACTACCAATCCGGAAAGAATCAAAAAGCTTAAGGAAAAAATCGGCGTTTATCCTAAAACTGTTTTTATGCAGCTTGAGGATGAACTAAGGCGGGAATCAGAGGCGGGCAGAATTCGTCAAATAACTGCCATTGATCTTATTATTTCAATTGTATCCTTAAATGCAGGTATTTTTTTGGCTACACCTATTATAAATGAAGCTCTCGGTTTGCCTGAATCTGAGTTCAAAGTTTTTGCCGAGGCCAGAAAAAAAGAAAATGTTAAGATAATTCTCCAAAGTTTAAAACCCTGAGGATCAAAATGAACAGAATTTTCAAATACATTATTCCGCTGATAATTTCATTTAATATGATTAGTTCCCAGGAATTTACAATTGAAGATTTCCAGGAAAAGGCAAGAATCAACTATCCTCTTATAAGGCAATATGGCCTGATTGAGCAAACAGAAGAACTTACTGTTTCAAACGCGTGGAAAAACTATCTGCCTAAATTAATAATTTCGGGTAAAGCTTCGTATCAGTCGGATGTAACTCATCTGCCGCTGAAAATTCCGGGAAGTACGCTTACTCCGCCGGATAAGGATCAGTACCAGATTACTGCCGAGATAAGTCAGACTATCTGGGATGGCGGAACAACCGGAGCCGAGGCAGGTATTGCTGAAGCTTCCTCTCTTGTTGAACAGAAAAAGATGGATGTTGAAATGTATTCTTTAAGAGAAAGGATAAATCAGCTATGTTTCGGAATTCTCCTTATTGATGAAAGATTAAAACAAAACGAACTGATTTCTGCGGAACTAGAATCATTGCTCTCAAAAATTACTTCTCTTGCAGAAAACGGCTTAACTGCAAAGGCGGATATCGCAAAGGTTAAAGTTGAAGTCCTGCTTGTAAAACAAAAACACGATGAACTTAAAACTCAGAAGGAAGTTTATGCTGAAATGTTGTTTGCTTTTTCGGGTGAAAAATATAAAGAGGGACTAAAAATTAAGATGCCCGAAATACCTCAGGTTTATGGTTATACAGAAGGATTAAGACCTGAAAGCAGCCTGTTTTCCGTTCAGTCCGACTATTTTGAAAGTATGAAGTCATCGATTAATTCGGCTGTAATTCCTAAAATAAATCTTTTTCTGCAAGCCGGTTACGGAAAACCCGGATTAAATATGTTAGAGAATAAATTCGCTGCCTACTATGTGGGGGGAATCCGGTTTTCCTGGAATCTTACACCTCTGTACTCTCTTTCGAATAATCTGGAACTTATTGAAATCAACAGGCAAACTTCAGAAGTGAGAAACAAAGCATTCCTTTTTAATAACGGACTTCAGGCTTCAAAGCAGATTGCGGAAATAAATAATTACAAAAAAGTACTTTCTTATGATGATGATATCATAAAACTGAGGTCCGGAATAAGAGAAGCAACCGAAGCTAAGCTTGAAAACGGTACAGCAGATGCAACCGACCTTCTTCGCGAAATGAATGCTGAATCTTCTGCCAAATTAGAAAAAGCACTGCACAGAATTCAGCTTCTTGCGGGAAT
>CAZOZP010000064.1:0-18520 GCA_964584325.1 uncultured Melioribacteraceae bacterium | reverse complement strand
GCTTGTCTTTCAACTTTAAATCCGCCTTTTGACATAAAATCGCTTTCCAGAATTGATGAATCAGGCCTGCTTACTCTAAATATTGTCGGAGTATCCAGATCATCGGAAGCAGCCGGTTGAATTTTCACCGGTGCCGGTCTTACATAACCTCCCTGCTGTTGTTTAGGCATCTGTTGAATTGATGGAGCAGAAGTTCCTGTTGATACCTGAGTCTGGTTATTTTTTACTTGCGAAGAAGACGACTGACCTGAGTCGAATCCAGTTGCAATAACAGTATAGGATACAGCATCTTCCATTTCTTCTTTATTGACCATACCGAAGATAACATTTGCCTCTTCTCCGGCAGCATCAAAAATAATATTGTTTCCAGCATCTATTTCCTGCATTGTAAGATTCTTCGAGCCGGTTACATTAACCAGCAGATTCTTGGCACCTCTTATACTTACTCCTTCAAGAAGCGGCGAGGAAATTGCCTTCTGAGCGGCTTCAACTGCTCTGTTTTCTCCTGTAGCCCAACCACAACCCATAAGAGCTTCACCGCTTGCACTCATAACTGAACGAACATCGGCAAAGTCAACGTTTATTCTTCCGGGAATAGTAATAATATCCGCAATTCCCTTTGTAGCTTCAAGTAATACTTCATTCGGTTTATCAAAAGTATCGAAAGCTGAAACATTGGAATCGAGAAGACTTAGGAGCCTGACATTCGGAATGATTATAAGACTGTCAACATGCTGTCTTAATTCCTGTATTCCCTTCTCTGCATTCATCATACGCTTCTTACCTTCCCATTTAAAAGGCTTTGTAACAATTCCAACTACTAAAGCATCAAGGCTTTTAGCAACAGATGCAATAAACGGAGCTGCTCCTGTGCCTGTACCGCCTCCCATTCCAGCGGTTATAAAAACCATATCACTGCCTTCAAGAAACTTTGTAATTGCTTCGCGGTCTTCTTCAGCAGCCTTTTTACCTACATTCGGATCAGCTCCGGCACCTAAGCCTTTTGTCAGATTTCTGCCAATCTGAACTTTCACATCGGCATCATTTTCTTCCAGTACCTGGGCGTCAGTATTTACGGCAACATATTGCACGCCGCTGAGACCTTTTTTCATCATATACTGAATGGCGTTGCAACCGCCTCCGCCTACACCAACCACTTTCAATACAGCTGTCATAGATTCCTCTTCATCTAAGGTGGCAAATCTTTTACTTGGCATCGTTTTTCCTCCTTGTTGTGGAAATTTATAGTTCGTCAAAAAATTCTTGTATTCTCTTAATAAAATTCTTTAAGGCTGCAGGATTTTTCTTTTCCTTTCCGGGTTTCACTTTTACTTCAACAGTATGAGAATCCATTCCCGGCACGCCTTTTATAAGTCCAACCACAGTAGCAAACTCAGGACTGCCAATTTCATTTATCTTAGGATCACCTAAATCAGATGGAATGCCTATACGAGTTGGAAGTCCGAAGATTTCCTCGGCCAATTCCGTGCATCCTCGCAGTAGTGATCCTCCGCCAGTTAGAACAATACCGGCTTTTATTTTACTCTTAAATCCGGTAGTTCTTAAATCATTATCTATCAGATTAAATATCTCAGCCATTCTTAAGTTTATTATCTGTGTAAGAACATGTAAGTCAATAGAATAACTTCCCCTTGCACCAGGTCCTTTGATAAAAGGGTTTGTTGCATTGATTATTGCACCCGGAATTGCATATCCATGTTCAATTTTCAGCTTTTCCGCTTCTGCAGTTACTACCCCGAGAGTTTCGCGGATATCATTCGTAACCTGGTTACCTGCATGACCTGTAACTTTTGTATGCTTAATCGAATTACGGTGATACACTGCAACATCAGTAGTACCGCCGCCAATATCAATCATTGCAACGCCTAAATCCATTTCATTATCTTCGAGAACCGATACGCTTGAAGCAATCGGCTGAAGAATGTAATTCTTAACATTATATCCGGCCTTTTCAACTGATTTTCGAATATTCTGTATTGCAGGAATTGAGGCAAGAACTATATGATGTACAGCCTCGAGCTTTGATCCGCACATACCAACAGGATGATCAATACCACCCTGGTTGTCAATAAAGTATTCTTCAGGAATTATGTGAAGTATCTGCCTGTCTGCAGGAATGGTAACTGTCTTAACATCTGCTTTCAGTCTTTCAATATCTTCTGCTGTAATCTCCTTATCAGGATTACTGATTGTAACATAATTCCTATGTCTGAAACTAGTAATATGTTCACCGGCAACACCTACGTTCAAATCCTTTATTTCTACACCAGCCCTATTACAGGCTATTTCCATTGCACTTTTTATTGCTTCGGCTGTCTTAACAATATTTGAAACCAATCCGCGTGTTAAACCTTCAGAAGGTACTACACTAAACCCCAGAACACTCAATCCTTTATCTGTCTTTTCAGCAATTGCCGCACTTACTTTGGTGGTTCCTAAATCAAGTCCCGCAATTATATTTCTCTTCATATCTATTCCTTATACTTACAGCCTATCTTCCAATATAGCAGTATTTATTAAATCTGAGATCAACATACTTCACAGAATCGCTCAATTGTATTTTATTTAGTATTTCATACAAATAAATCATTTTTTTCATCCCGTTTCCTTTTCCAAGTTGAAACGGAAAATCATATTCATTAAAATAGACTTCCAGACCTCCGCCGGAATAATCTATTTCAGAAATAGAATCATAGAAATCCGGCCCTGCTTCCACAAGTTTTGCTGCATGAAGCATCTTCACTGCATTAAGAATACTTTTATTTTCACTTACATATCCGAAAACCTTCAAAGGTTTTGCTGAATAAGGCTCTGTGATAACAGGTAAATCAATATTCCGTGTATAAGGGTAAATCGGAATCAACTGAAAATTTTCAGAAAGAAGATAATTCACATTTCCGGAGTTTATGTTTGCCAGAAACTTTTTCTCCGTGATATCGGCTTTCAGAATTCCTTTCCCTTCCGGCTTCAAATCGCACTTATAAACGTAAGGGTGTTTCTCAATCCGGTCTTTTATTATGAATGCTGAGAGTCCCGCCAATTGTTCGGGCTCATCCAGTGATGCATATTTAAGATAACTCAAACTATCTATATAAACTGCACCATTCAGTTTTACTGCAGTTATCTCCGGTGATTTCCCCTCCCCCGCAAAAAAAGAAAGAACAATAATTAAAGTTAAACATACCGCAAGCAATGATATACTTATATACTTACGAACATTCAATTTCACTTTGATGCCCTATATAATTCCGCAAACTGTTCTCCGAATCGCCAGATATCACCGGCACCCATTGTTACTATTACATCCCCGGGCCTGCTTATTTCCATCAGTAGCTGAGGTATTTTATTTTTATCGGGTTCATATATTACCGTCTTGTGTCCGAAACTCTTTGCGGCACTTGCAATTAACTCACCGCTTATTCCTTCTATAGGTTCTTCTCTTGCCGGATAAACATCTGTGCAGATTAATACATCCGTATTCAGGAATGACCTTCCAAACTCAGCATAAAAATCTCTGGTTCTTGAATACAAATGTGGCTGAAATACAGCAACAAGTCTTTTGTTCATACCGTCACGAATTCCCTTCAATGTAGCGTTTGTTTCTGTCGGATGATGTGCATAATCGTCTATCAGAAGTATATCACCGTCATACTTTACCTCAAAACGTCTGTAAACCCCTGAAAAAGCCGAAAGTGCTTTACGGATTACTTCAATGTCAACACCAAGTTCTAAAGCAATGGTAACAGCAACAAGCGAATTCTTAACATAGTGCTCGCCCGGCAGGTTAATCGTAATACTGCCGCGATTTTCTCCTTTGTACATTAATGTGTATGAGCTTTTATGTCCCTGCACTTTAATATCCACTGCCCTTACATCCGCCTGGAATGTTGTACCGTATGTAATAATCTTTTTATTTATCAGCGGAATAATATCCTGCAGGGCCGGCTCATCCAGGCAAATGACAACAAATCCAAAGAAGGGTACTTTGTTGGCAAATTCAATGAATGCCGACTTAATATCATCAAGATCTTTATATGTATCCAGATGTTCCTTTTCGAGAGTTGTCAATGCAGCTATTGCAGGTGTAAGTCTCAAGAAAGTGCGGTCAAACTCGTCTGCTTCAACAACTATAAATTCTCCGTTTCCGAGTCGTGCGTTTGTTCCGCCTAAATTACTCAGCTTTCCTCCTACTATAATTGTAGGATCAATACCTGCTTCCGTAAGCACAAGACCAACCATCGAAGTCGTCGTTGTCTTCCCGTGAGTACCTGCAATGCCGATTCCGTATTTCATTCTCATGCATTCTGCAAGCATTTCAGAACGCTTAATTACAGGAATTTTTCTATCTATTGCTTCTCTTACTTCCGGATTTTCAAGATTTACGGCTGAAGAATAGACAACTACATCTGCACCCTTAATGTTTTCCGAATTATGTCCTTTATATATTGTCATTCCGAGTGAACTGAGTCTGTCTGTTGTTTCTGACAAAGATAAGTCGGACCCCGAGATGCTGAATCCCTGATTTAATAGAATCTCAGCAATTCCGCTCATACCTATACCACCGATTCCCACAAAATGAATATTCTTTATCGATTTATGTATCATATATTTCCTTTGATTTTTTTCTCAGCAAATCCCAATACAGAATCTGCTATTTTCTGCGCTGCATCCGGTTTCGAGAATTTTTTGATGTTGACGGAAAGCTTTAATATATCATCCGTATTATAAAGCAAAGAATTAACTCTGTCAAGTAAAATTTTACAAACTTCTGAATCTTTTATTAAAATTGCGGCATTTTCTTTCTCAAGCGATTCCGCATTCTTGTATTGATGATTAGCCGCCACGTTTTCTGAGGGGACAAATATAACCGGAACGCCTAAATAAGCGGCTTCTGCAATGGTTGTTGCACCTGCCCTGGCAACAAGTAAATCTGCCGCTGAGTATGCTGAATCCATTTTCTCAATAAAGGCTCGTACTTTAACTGTTTCAGAATCAAAGTGCTTAAACTTTTCGAAATACACGGGACCTGTTTGCCAAATTATCTGAATACCCTTTTCTTTAAAGCCTTCAAGATTTTCCGCCGTTGCTTTATTAATGCTTCCTGCTCCAAGACTACCGCCAAGTATCAGTATTGTCTTAGCCTCCGGATTTAATCCGAATTCTTTTTTTGCTTTATTTTTTTCAGATAATTTAAAATTCACTCTCACCGGATTACCGGATAATTCAAGTTTATTTTTAAACCTGAAGTATTTAGCAGAATCTTCAAAACTTATGTGAATTTTATCTGCTTTTTTCTCAAGCATTCTGTTGGTTACGCCCGGATAACTATTTTGTTCTAGAAGAACCACAGCCGCTCCCATAACTTTTGCCGCCCAAAGTACCGGACCCGATACATAGGCTCCTGCTCCTACGGCAACATGGGGCTTAAATTTCATATTTATATACAAAGCCTGAGCAAATGCCACGACTACTTTAAGCGGAAACAGAAGATTTTTAAAATTCATTTTCCTGCTGAAACCGCTTATCCAAATTGTTTTAAATCCAAAGCCTAAAGAAGGAATAACTCTTGCTTCAATTTTGTCTTTGGTTCCGATAAACAGAATTTCTGCATCCGGATTCTTTTCTTTCAGGGCTTCGGCAACAGCAACAGCAGGAAATAAGTGTCCGCCTGTACCTCCCGCGGCAAATATTATTTTATATCCTGATTTCTTCAATTCTGTTTATCTCCGGACTTAGAGTTTTCGTTTCTTTATTTATTTTAGTAGATATATTTATCAGAATTCCTACTGCTATACACATAATTACTACCGAGCTTCCTCCGTAGCTGATAAACGGAAGCGTTATTCCTGTTGTAGGCAGAAGCCCAATGACAACTGATGCGTTGATGAAACCGCTTACTGCAATTATAAATGACAATCCGAAAGCCAGAAGCTGTCCGAAATCGTCTTTTGTTCTTTTTGCTATCAGTATTCCTATTACTATTATTGAGAGATATGCTACCATTACGGCAATTGCTCCGATGAATCCTAATTCCTCGCCAAGAACGGAGAATATAAAATCGCCGTATGATTCCGGCAAAAACAAATCACTCTGTCTGCTGTGACCTATTCCCAGTCCGGTTACACCGCCGCTGCCTAGTGCAATCTTTGCCTGCCTTACTTGTGTGTTTATATCGCCGCCATTCATAAGGCTATTAACATATGTCATCACCCTTACTCTCGAATGCGGCATTATCATCATTGCTATTCCTCCTAACGATAACCCGGTTGCGGCTATGGAAAACATATGTTTCAGATTTGCTCCTGCAACAAAAATCAGAGCCAGCCCGGTGGACATAATAATCATTGCAGTACTTACGTTCGGCTGAATCAAAACAAGACCTACCACCAGCATTGTTGCCCCGAGCGGGTAGGATAAACCGTTCCTGAAACTTTGCAGAACATGTTTTTTCTTTTCCAGAAGAGCGCTTAAGTAAACTATGAGTACAATTTTGGAAAGTTCTGAAGGCTGAAATGAAAATGCAAAAAACGATATCCATCTGCCGGCACCCTTTACTTTTGCGGCTATTATAAATGTAATCACCAGCAGAATTATTATAAAGAGCATCAAATTTTTTGCATGCTTCTTGTAAAAACTGTATGGAATTACCGCCGCCCCCAGCATCAATGCAATTGCAACTATGACTTTTATTATCTGCTGACTGAAAAGGCTGTAGAAGGCATTGAACTTTAATGCACTGTAAGTACTGCTTGCACTTAAGATCATGACCAGACCTAGAAGCAGCATACCGAATACAACCGATATCAATATTTTGGTGTAGTTATGCATTGAATTTTCTCACACTTTCTTTGAATTTTCTGCCTCTGTCTTCATAGCTGAGATACATATCAAAGCTTGCACAAGCCGGCGAAAGAAGAAGAACATCTCCTTGCTTCCCTTCTGCAAGAACCGACTTAACGCAATCGTCTGTATCTTTCTTGAAATCAACGGGGACTTTACCATTGAAATAATCATAAACTTTCTGAGCCGAGGAACCTATTGCATAAATTTTCTTTACGCGCTTTAAAACTTCTGCTTCAATTCTGCCATAGTCATTTCCTTTGTCCTTTCCGCCTAATATCAAATAAAGCGGAACATCAAAGCTCCTTAATGCATACCAAACTGAATCTACATTTGTACCCTTAGAGTCATTGTAGAATTTTATTCCGTTTATCTGTTCAACATATTCTATTCTGTGCTCTACGCCTCTAAACTCTGAGAAGGCTTTGCGTATTGAGTCATTATCAGCTCCGCAGGTTTTTAATATATTCAGCACTGCCAAGGCATTTGCTATGTTGTGTTCTCCTTTTATAAATAATTCATCAGCCCGGCAGATCATTTCAATAATACCTTCAGAAGAATACCAAAGTGATTCGTCTGAATAATAAGAACCGTTTGCAGGTTTAAGTTTTAGAGAGAAGCCGGATTTCTTTACTTCGATGGATTCGGAAACTTCAGGAATATTCGAATCATCCATATTGTAAATGTATGTGCAGGCTGCATCCTGATTTTTCAGAATATTCATTTTTGATGCTATATAATTCCTGAAATCATTCCCATATCTATCTAAATGATCGGGAGTAATATTAAGCATAACAGATATTTCGGGTTTAAAGGTCTTTATTCTGTCTAATTGAAAACTTGAAACTTCCAAAGCTATAAATTCGCCTTTATCTGCGGTTTGAACTACCTCAGAAAAAGCAATGCCTATGTTGCCTGCGGCATAGGCTTTTTTGCCTGCAGTATTAAGTGCGAATTCCGTTAGCGATGTAGTAGTGGTTTTTCCGTTAGTTCCGGTTATTGCAATTATTGAGGCTTTACAAAACCATGATGCAAACTCAATCTCGCTGATTATTTCAATTCCAAGCTTTCCTGCTTTAACGAGAATTTCCGCATCGTTCGGAACTCCCGGACTTACAATCATCAAATTGCAGTCAAATATTCTATCTGTATGACCGCCGATTTCATAATCAATTGAGTTTTGCTTGAGGATATCAATCCATTCCCGAATCGAATCTTCTTCACGCATATCACTTACGAACGGAAATGCTCCATTTTTTGCCGCTAATACAGCTGCAGCGGTTCCGCTTTTTACGGCACCGATAATTGATATTTTCTTTTCTTTAATCTCTTTCATCTTATCTTAAATGATGCTAAACTTATTATTACAAGAATTACGGTAATTATATAAAATCTTATTACTATTTTGGGTTCATCCCAGCCTTTTAGCTCAAAATGATGATGAATCGGCGCCATTTTAAATACCCGCCTGCCTTCACCGTATTTTTTACGTGTGTATTTGAAGTATAACCTTTGAATTATCACTGAAACTGTTTCGAGAAAGAATATTCCTCCGAGAATTGGAATCAAAAGTTCTTTCTTAACCAAGATGGCTATTATTCCTAAAGCACCACCGAGAGCAAGAGAGCCTGTATCACCCATAAATATCTGAGCCGGATAAAAATTATACCACATAAAGCCCAACCCCGCACCTATTAAAGCCGCAATAAATACTGTCAACTCGCCTGATCCGGGCAAATATATAATGTCAAGATAATCAGAGTATATTCTGTGTCCTGTTACATAACTGATTATGGCAAGAGCCGCCATTACGATTACTGTTGTTCCGATTGCAAGTCCGTCTAACCCATCTGTAAGATTCACTGCGTTCGATGTTGCCGCAATTATAAAAACAACTGCCGGTATATACAGATATTCCAGATCCAGATTAAGATTTTTAAAGAACGGAATTGTTGTTTGAGTGTTGTATCCGTTAAATTCAGGCAGATAATAGATCGTGAGTCCAACCATTAGTCCGACAAGAATCTGCCCCATGAGTTTGTAACGGGCAATAAGACCTTTAGGATATTTCTTTACAACTTTAAGATAATCATCAACAAAGCCTACGCCGCTAAGAAACAGAGTTCCTATGCTTACCAGAATGATATAGATGCTTTGAAGATCTGCCCATAAGAATACCGGAATAAAAACCGAGAACATAACTATCAGTCCGCCCATGGTAGGGGTTCCGGCCTTTTTCATATGTCTTTGCGGACCATCTTCACGTATAGTTTCACCGATCTGTTTTTTCTTCAGAATGGCAATTATCTTCGGTCCGAAGTAAAAAGAAAGAAATAGAGACATAATTGCCGCAAGTGCAGATCTGAACGTGAGAAATTGAAACACATCAAATCCCGGAGGATTAAAAGTTTTGTTTATATAATCCAAAAGATAATAAAACATTATTTAGCCTTTTGTTTTAAGATTTCTAAAAATTCTTCCATTTTCATCCCCCTCGAACCTTTCACGAAAATCACTGAATCTGCCGTATTAATTCCCTTAAGAAAACTTCCCATCTTGTCTCTGGTTTCAAACCACTTAATATTCTTTTCCGAACCTGCCAATTCATCATTAAGATACTTCATATTTTCCCCTAACAATAGAGTCAGGCTTACAGAACTTTCTTTAATTACCGAAGCCAATCCTCTATGCACCCTTTCAGCTTGTTCACCCATTTCAAACATATCGCCCAGAATTAAGACTTTATTACCGTAGAGTGAAAATGAATTCAGAAAATCTACTCCTGCCTTCACGGAATCCGGATTAGAGTTGTAAGTATCGTCCACAAGCCTGAAATTTCCGCAATTGATTACATTCATTCTTCCGTAAACCGCTTTAATGTTGTTTACTCCGAGTATAATTTCATCGGGTGTCAGTCCTGCTTCCAGACAAACTGCCGCAGCGGCAAGTGTATTTTTTGCATTCGCTGTACCATAAACAGGAAGCCTCAGAGTGAATTCTGCTTTTACGGATGATATACCCAGAATCGTTTTACCTTCGTTGTCAATTCCTTCCAATTTTCCTTTTACGTCAGGAGTACCTTCGAATCCGTAAGTGATTCTGCTTTTGTAATCGGGCAGAAAATCATTAAGCAGCGGATCATCCGTGTTTATGAATATTTTTCCGTTCTCCCGAGCAGTTATTTCAAGCAGACTTCCCTTTTCTTTTAACACGCCGGCTCTGTCAACAAGAAATTCAAGATGCGAATCGCCTATGTTTGTAATAAGAGCGAAATCCGGACGTGATATTTCGGCTGTATATTCAATTTCTCCGAAATGGTTTGTTCCTTGCTCAAGCACAAGCGCCGTATGCTCGGCATTTGTAGAAAATATTGTAAGAGGCACACCCAAATGATTGTTATTATTAGCCAAAGTTTTGCTGACATTATACTTAACAGCAAGAATAGATGATATAATTTCTTTTGTGGAAGTTTTTCCGTTGCTACCGGTTAGAGAAATAACGGGTATTTCCAACTTACTGCGCCATATTCCCGCCAAAGTTCCGTATGCTTTTATCGTATCCGGCACGGCAATTACCGGTATTTCCAACTCGGGAAGTTTCTCTACTGCATCGGAATTAACCATAACGCAACCCGCGCCCTTCAAAACAGCGTCTTCTACAAAGTCGTGACCATCGAAGTTTTCGCCTTTTATTGCAGTAAACAGACATCCCCCGGTTATCTTCCTTGAATCTGTCGTGACTTCCGTTACAGGCAGGAATTCATCGGGATTAATAATCTCGGCACCGGGAACATTAAAAATATCATTCAGCAATAGGTTTATTTTTTTCATCCCGCAAAGCTCCTTACAATTTCCTGATCAGAAAAATGTGTTCTTACACCGTTAATTTCCTGATAGTTTTCGTGACCTTTTCCGGCAATAAGAATAATTGCATCTTTTTCAGAGCGGTTAAGTGCCTGAATAATTGCCTTTGCTCTGTCCGGTTCGGCAGTATATTTTTTTCCCTGAACACCTTCAAGAATATCATCTATTATTGCCGTGGGATTTTCCGTACGCGGATTATCAGAAGTTATATAGACATAATCGCTTAAGAGAGAAGCAATCTTTCCCATAACCGGTCTTTTAGTTTTATCTCTGTCGCCGCCGCATCCGAAAACTGTTACAATTTGTTTCTTTCCGTCATTTATTTTTCTTATTGATTTCAGTACCTGCTCCAGGCTGTCGGCTGTGTGAGCATAATCAACAATTACTCTTTTACTGCCGCACGGAATCACTTCGAATCGGCCGGATACCTGCTCCGCTGCAGAAATTCCCGCAATTACTTCATTTATGCCAAATCCTTCCAGAACTCCAATTGCTGCGGCTGAAACAGAATTATATGCATTAAACATTCCTACCAGAGAAGTTGAGATTCGATAAGTATGATTATTATTGCACAATTCATAGTTGGTTGCATTAAAGTCAATCGCAATATTTTTTATCTCAAAATCTGCTGTTTCCGACTCTCCGAAAGTATATCTATCGGCCTTTGTATCTGCGGAAATGGTTTTCCATTGTTCGTCTTTCAGATTCAGAAGAACTTTTGAACCTGAGGGCATATTGTCGAAAAACAACTTCTTTGCCTTGAAGTAATTCTGCAAATTTCCGTGGTAATCCAAATGGTCTGAAGTAATATTCGTGAATACTCCGTAGGAAAAATGCAGTCCGGCTACTCTATGGAGATCGCAAGCAACAGAAGATACTTCCATAACACAATATTTACAGCCTTCTTCAATCATTTCCGAAAGAAGTTTATTTATTTCATTTGCCTGAGGAGTAGTAAGAGTAGTTTTTATCTCACGGTCGCCTATCATATTTTTGATGGTTCCGATTAGTCCGGTTTTATAACCATTAAATTCTAGGACACTCTTTATAAAATAGCTGGTGGTTGTTTTACCCTTAGTTCCTGTTACACCAATCAATTTAATTTTTTTCGAAGGTTGCCCGTATAGAATGTTTGATATGGAGGCAATTGCCTTGCGACTGTCTTCAACAAGAATTCTAACCACTCCCCGCATAAGGAAATATTCCCGCGGAACCGCATCTTCATCCTGCAATACTACTGCTTCAGCTCCGTTTTTTATAGCTTCGTAGATAAAATTATGACCATCTTGCTTAAATCCTTTCACAGCAACAAACACTGAGTTTTTACCGGCTGTTCTTGAATCATACTCTACTGAGTTTACATCCAGAAGATCCGGACGTCCGTCAATTTCCAATACGCCTTGAACGTTATTTAATATCTCAAGTAAATTCATTATCTGCCTGCCGCACAATTTATTATACATACAGTACCGGATGATATCCTGGTACCTGTTTTCACGCTTTGTGATACAACTTTACCTCTGCCGCTTATCCGATATTTTATTCCCATTGCATTAAGTATGGAAGTAGCCTCTCTTTTTGAAAGTCCGTAAAGTTCAGGCATCAGGTTCGATGTTACTATTTTCCTGATTTCATTTGTTTCTTTCGGAATTTTCTTTTCACTTATGTTCGAGAAAACTGTTCCGTTTTTTTCGGATGATCCATTTTCCTTAAGAGCAATAAATCCGGTATTCCCCTGATCAGCCTTGGCATTCCAGTCTATAAGAGTTTCATCTGTTTTGATCAGACCTTCCACTGTTTCCTTAAATACAGGAGCCGCCACAAGTCCGCCGTACATTCCCACCTGAGGAAATTTTACAAGTATGAAGCATACCGCCTTAGGATTTTCGGCCGGAAGAAATCCCACGAATGAAGTATTGTAATTGCCTTTTGAGTATTTATTATCCACAAGTATCTGCGAAGTACCCGTTTTTCCTCCAATGCTGATATTCTCTACTTTTGCTGTCTTCGCCGTGCCTTTTTCAACTACATCAACCATCATTTTTTTTACTTTCTCTGAAGTTTCCCTTGAAATAACATCACGAATTTTAACAGGTTCGAACTTTTCCACAGCCTTTCCGTTTTTGGAAATGCTTTTCACTATGTATGGCTGATACAAAGTACCGCCGTTAACAAGTGCGCAATAGGCCGCTGCCATCTGAATCGGAGTAACTGAAACTTCATATCCGAATGAGATGAATGCTTTTGTAAGATCGTTGAAATTGGAAGGTCTTTTCAGTGTGCCTTCTGTTTCGCCCGGAAGATTTATCAGTGTACGATTTCCGAAACCGAAATCCCTGAGATATTTGTAGAAACTGTTGTCATCCATTTTTGTAGAAAGCTTGGCCATTCCGATATTGCTGGAATTAACAAGAACATCGTGAACCGTAAGATTACCGTAAGGGTGAACATCTGTAATTCTTGTTCTGTTAAATTTATATGATCCGTTTTCGGCAAATATCACATTGTCTTCTTTAACAATTCCTTCGTTAAGGAGTGCAGCTATTATCAAAGGTTTAATCGTTGATCCCGGTTCATATGTGTCAGTTAATATTCTGTTTCTCCGCGCTTCGTCATCTGCGGCAGAGAATTCCTGAGGATCGTAATCAGGATAATTGGCAAGTGCCAGTATTTCGCCTGTATTCGGATTCATAATTATACCCGAAGCACTTCTTGCCATAAATTTCTGAACACCGTCCAGCAATTCCGTTTCAAGAATCTTCTGGTATCCGGCATCGATAGTCAAATCCACGTTTAATCCGTTTTCTGCCGGGATACTTTGCGATTCAACAACTGAAACAGTCCTGCCCCATACATCCCGTTCAACATATCGGCTTCCGTTTTTGCCTCTTAAATGTGAATCGAAAACAGACTCAATTCCGCTTCTTCCCCTGCCTGAATTTTCAACATAACCTAAAATATGAGAAGCAAGCGTTCCGAAAGGATATTTCCGGCTTATGTTTTCTTCCTTGAATAATCCTTCGGCTATAAATCCGTCCAGCTCTTCGGCCCTTAAACCGTCAACATTTTTCTCAAGCAAAACGTTCTTTTTGCCGCCCTGCATTTTGCTTAAGTAATAAGATTTTTTCTTCTTGAATACTTTTGCAAATTTTTCAGCTATTTGCTCTTTCCCTGAACTTTTAAGCATTCTGAGATCGGCATAGTATGATACTTCCCTTTTGCTGAAAGCAATAACATTACCGGTTCTGTCTTTTATGACACCTCTCATTGCTTTAATCTCTTCTATTTTGTTTTGCTGCCTTTCGGCTAAAAACTTATAGTTTTCGTGTCTTCGCACCTGTATGTCATAAAGTGCATAAACCACAACAAGAAATAACAGAAAGAATAAAAGAATTATTATTAAGGCGCGGTTTTTATTCATATATACTCTCTACGGCATTTATGATATCGCGACTTTTTTCTTTGTCTATTTTTATCTCGCTGAAAACCTGAAGTGCTTTAACCATTCCGAGTTGCTCCGAAGCATAAGCAGATATCCTTGTTTCATCGGCCAGCTGTTTACGAACTGCCTCTTTTTCTGTAAGCAAATTCATCTTAAGACTGATTTCAGACTCAAGATCAACTTTTTGCTTTGCCATCATTTTTACTTCTTCCACAAGGAAGACGTATAAAATGGAAAAAATTGCAACAACAAGAGTTGATGCAAGTATTATTTTTGTATATGATACCTGTTTCATATTCTTTCCGCTACACGCAATTTTGCACTTCTTGACCTTCTGTTATCCTTGATTTCATCGTCTGAAGGAATAACTGCTTTCCTTGTAATTAACTCCAGCCTTTTTTCTTTTTTGCAGACACAAACAGGAAAATCTCTCGGACAAATACAATCGAGAGATTCATACTTAAATAATTCTTTTACAATCCTGTCTTCAAGCGAATGATATGAGATCACTGCTATCCTCCCGCCTTTTGAAAGAAGCGAAACAGATTTTTCAAGAAATTCCCTAAGCTCGTCAAGTTCGCCGTTAACATATATTCTGAGCGCCTGAAAAATTCTTGAAAGACTGCTAACCGTATGCGGCTGAGGAATTACTGATTCTATTATTCTCCTTAGCGATGCGGTTGTTTCTATCGCGGCTGTTTCTCTTTCTCTTACAATTACTGATGCAATCAGGCCAGATTTACGTTCTTCTCCATATTTGTAGAAAATATCTCTAAGCTCTTCTTTTGTAAGATTATTTATCAGTTCTGATGCAGGTGTGCCAGTGGATTTATCCATTCTTAAATCCAGCGGAGCATCTTCCCTGTATGTAAATCCTGATTCAAGATTATCAAACTGATACGAAGAAACACCAAGATCGGCAATAATGCCGTCAAAGGATTCAATGAACTCTATCTTTGCTATTTTATCTATATTTGTAAAAGCGGCTTTGTATATCTTAAGCCTGCTTTCATCCTTAAAACTTTCACGACAATGTTTTATTGCATCATCATCTTTATCAGTACCTACAAGAACCGATCTGCTGTCTAACCGGTTTAAAATCTCTGCTGTGTGACCGCCGAAACCTAATGTGGCATCAAAATACTTTCCCGTTCCGGATTTTACCAGATAATCAACAGTATCTTTTAAGAGTACCGGTATATGCTTCTTCATTTGGAATACATATTCATTACTTCATGAGCAACATCTTCATAAGATTCTGCTTGTTCCGCTAAATACTCTTCATATACTTTCGGATTCCAGATCTCAATTTTTTTGATTGCACCAAGAATAAATACTTCCTTTTCGATTCCGGCAAATTCCAGTAAATTTTGGGGAATGAGCAGCCTTGATTGCTGGTCAAGAGTGTCTTCTGCGGCTATCTGCAGAAACATCCTTACAAACATAGCCTCTTTGGGGTTGAATGTATTAATGTTCTTAAGCTTGCTCTCATATAACTCCTTCCATTGATCCAAAGGATATACCTCGATGCACTTAGCCGTACCCCTCGTCATAATAAATGTATCGTTGGCCTCCGGATTGAGATACTTTTTCAGCCTCGCCGGAAAGCTTACTCTGCCTTTACTGTCAATCGAATATGTGAAACTTCCTATGAACATCTTTACACAATTTCCCACTTTTTGGGTTTTTCAAACACTTTTTCCCACTTGGTATCAAAATAAACGTTTTTTTCGGGCAAAGTCAAGTAATTTTTTGAATCAAGATTCATTAATTGGATAATTGCGGAGATATTTTTCGGGGATATAAATCAGGATACCGAGACCTTATATAGCATTCCTCAATACTCAGCAATTTTCTGATGCAAAAAAAAGGTTTCCGTCAACATATTTTTACAAGGGTTTAAATCGTTCAAATAATTTAATGAGGGTAATGCAAATTTTTCTATGGTTTAGGATTAGAGATTATATATTTTTTACTGCCTTATTTTTTTCGTTTTTCACTTAACGGAAAAATTATTTTTTGTTTTTCCGCCTTTATTAAATGCAGTTTTAATGATGTGCAGTTCGAATAAATAAAAGGGAACAATAATTGTTAAAATATGCTAATTAATTCGGGAGTGTCAGATGCGTCAACTTTTATTGCTTGTTTTACTTTTTACCGTTTATTCTTTTGCTCAGGAAAAAGGATGCTCTCTTAATATCGGGACAAACATTTCAGGTATTACCGACTGGAGTACGGAGATTCCCTTCAAGAATCTGATGTATCTTTCACGTGAATGGTTCACACAGAACGACCGATGGGTGGAAAACGGAGAAAATCCGTGGGATTCCGGTTATATGAGTCAAATTCCGGTAGATTCCAACGGATATCCTTTAAGTCTTCCGGCTCATTTCCCTGATGCTGAAGCACCTCAGAGGGCTGTAACAATCTGGGCGTATATTAATGCCTGGCCGGCCGGAGAATATGTTCTGCTTTGGGACGGCAAAGGAAGAGTTTCCACGCAAGGCGACTTACAGCTTCTTACTGAATCAGAAAATCGCCAGACCTATTCTTTTTCTCCTAAGCCTTTAGATGAGAGCCAATTATTTATTCTTGGCATCGATTCTTCTGATGCAGCCGACCCTGTGAGAAATATCAGACTTCTTTTACCCGGTACTGAAGATAATTATCTTGATCAGCCTTATAATCCGAAATTTCTTGAAAAACTGGCTCCTTTTTCAACCATCAGATTTATGGATTTCGGAAAAACAAATAACTGGAGTGAAACCAATTCCTGGGAATGCTATGATTCTCCTGAAGATACCATAAGGAAACCCTGGAGTTTCAGAAGTAAGCCGTCTTTCTACACATTTACCACGAATAAAGGCGTGCCATACGAATATATGATCAGGCTTTGCAATATCACAAATAAAAATATGTGGATATGTGTTCCCCACAATGCCTCTGATGAATATATCAGAAATATGGCAATGATGGTTCGCGATAATCTTAATCCCGAATTTAAAATATATGTTGAGTACAGCAATGAGATCTGGAACTGGATGTTCGGTCAAACTCAGTGGCTTAATACTTTTTTCTGTGAGGGGAAAGGTATTTATTGGCCTGAAGGAGTGGTTCCGCTTGTGCAGAACTGTCTTGATATCTGGTCTGATGTTTTCAAAGATGAGATGAGTCGTATTATTCGTGTTGTCGGTGTTCAGGGAGCCTGGCAGGATGTTAGCAACAGAATTGTTTTCAATCTGCGTCCCGGCAGCTTTGATGCATTTAGTCCCGCAGCATATTTCGGATTAGACGGAGAATACGATGCAATACTCGACGATCTCGGCAGCTCTGCAACAGTATCCGATCTTGCTCATTACGTTCGTTTAAGCAAACAGAAAAATGAAATTCCGTGGCTTATAAGTCAGAAACAGACAATCGGCGATTCATTAAAGATTCCGATGATTTATTACGAAGGAGGTCAGCATGTAACCCCGACGCCTTTCGGCGAAGAACCAACATATTCTTCTGCTTTACTTGATATTCAGCGGGATACTTCTATGTACAATCTATATAATGAATGGTTCGAATTGCTTGAATCATTAAATGACGGAGATGAACCGACCTTATTAATGAGTTTTTCTTTCATCGGGACAAGAAGCGCGAGGTACGGAAGCTGGGGTATTCTTGAAACACTTGATCAAGATACAAGTCTTATACCCGCACCCAAATACAAAGCTATTATGGAATATATGAATAAGTGCAATACTTCCGCCGAACAGTCAGAAAATTTAATTAAAGGATTTTCTCTCAAAGGAAATTATCCAAATCCGTTTAATCCTTCAACAACAATTGAATTTGAAATACCCGCCGGAACTCAGGGGAATATTACTTTGAAAATTTATGATATGTTAGGCCGTGAAGTTGCGGTATTAGTCAAAGAACCTCTTAATCCGGGTATTCACAAAGCAGTTTTCGATCCTTCAAAACACGGCTGTTCATCCGGTGTATATTTCTGCAGACTCTCAGGCGGAGGCAAAAGCCTTGCTCACAAAATGATATTTTTAAAATGACTTTCAGGGGCACAGACTCTGTGCCCCTTTCTTTCCTTTTGTTTGTTTCACATACTGACTCTTTTTGGTTATCACAAAATGTTTTTTTCGGTTCTTCTAATTAACCCCGGACGAAAGATATAGACACCCTCTTATCTCTGCGCCCGTATTTATCAATCTAAAGTCATAACCGACTTTTAGAAGGAGGCTTCTATGCGTTTTCTGTTGTTTTTTCTTTTATTGTTAAGCTTAACCCTCACCGCTCAGGAAAAAGGCGGTTATCTTCGGATAGGAACCAATCTTACCGGTATTAACGATTACGG
>CAZOZP010000063.1:0-18630 GCA_964584325.1 uncultured Melioribacteraceae bacterium | reverse complement strand
TTAACGATTACGGTACCGAACTGCCTTTCAAAAATATGATGCATTTAGTCCCGCTGCATACTTTTCATTTTACGGATATGAATCAGCATTAGACAGTCTTGGAGAAAACGCAACTCCCGCAGATATAGCCGCTTTTTCAAGAAAAAGCCGTGAAGTAAATGAGATGCACTGGTTAAGAGTTCACAGAGAAGAAATTGCAGATTCAATAGGTGTAGAGATGATATTTTATGAAGGAGGCCAACATTTTACCCCAGACCCATACGGCCAGGATCCTTCTTACGTTAAAGCGCTTACAGACATTCACAGAGACAGTTCAATGTATAATCTTTACACCGAGTGGCTTGAATTCCTGGAAACGCTTCAGCCCAAAGATAAACCCGGTTTGTTAATGAATTACTCATCCATTTCAGCTCTGAGTCCGTCCTACGGAAGCTGGGGCGTTCTTGAATCCGTTTATCAGGACACAAATGTAATCCCCGCCCCAAAATATCAGGCTTATCTTGATTACATAAAGAGAACGACATCCGTAATGGACAATCAGAAGGAATCTGTTGCTGATTTCAGATTAAAGGGCAATTATCCCAATCCGTTTAATCCGTCAACAACAATTGCATTTGAAATACCCGGCGGAATCAGGGATAATATTACATTGAAAGTATATGATATCCTCGGACGTGAGATTGCTCAGCTAATAAACGAGACACTTCAGGAAGGTAAATATAAATCCGTATTCGATCCATCCAAATACGGCTGTTCATCCGGTGTCTATTTCTGCAGACTCACAGGCGGAGGGAAAAGCCTTGCGCACAAGATGATATTTTTAAAGTGATATATTCCGGTAAAAGGTAACACAAGTATAAATTTACAAATTTACACAGTATTTTTCTATGGTATTTATGAGTGTGCTCATTTCATTTCTGAGTGAGCACACCCCATTTCCAGGTTGTTCGATTGCATTCTGAAGTTTTTCGATTACATTTCTTTGTGAACACATCTCATTGTGAAGTTGTTCGATGGCATTGTGAAGCGATTAGTTGACAATGTGGCAGAGTGACAGGGCATTATTGTATCGTTCGACGGCATTGCGAAGTTTTTCGGCTACATTTCTTTGTGAACACCTCTCATTGTGAAGTTGTTCGATGGCATTGTGAAGCGATTAGTTGACAATGTGGCAGAGTGACAGGGCATTATTGTATCGTTCGACGGCATTCTGAAGTTTTTCGATTACATTTCTTTGTGAACACATCTCATTGCGAAGTTGTTCGATGGCATTTCCAAATGATTTTCTGACAATGTGGCAGAGTGACAGGGCATTATTGTATCGTTCGACGGCATTCTGAAGTTTTTCGATGGCATTTCTTTGTGAACACATCTCATTGCGAAGTTGTCCGATGGCATTTTCAAGTGCTTCAGGTTCATTGTTAAATAATTTTCTGACAATGTGGCAGAGTCACAGGTCATTGCTGAATTGTTCGACGGCATTGCGAAGTTTTTCGTTGGCATTTCTGATTAAACTCAAATTATTCTTTATTGGCAAGGCCATAAAAGATACGATTTTTCTAACGAATAATTTGGGATTAACACAATTTTGAATTCGGTGTTTTTTTCACTTTCCGAGTTTTAAAATTCTTATAGCCCCTTGTATTACCAAACCAAAAACAATTACTCCGATTATCAAGTCAGGTTTATTTGAATTCAACCAATTGACCAGAACTCCTGCTGTTATTACTCCCAAATTTATTATCACGTCATTTGAAGTAAAAATCATACTTGCTTTCATATGAGCTTCTTCTTTACTCTTTGACTTTTGAAGTAAATACAAACAAATTCCATTAGCGATAAGTGCAAAAATCGAAACGATTATCATTGTCGAGAATTCAGGTAATTTTTCTGCTCCGAAAAATCTTCTCAATACTTCTACAAATCCAATAATTGCAAGTGTAATTTGGAAATAGCCGGCAAGTTTGGCAATTCGTCTTTTTTTCTTTAAAGTGCCTCCAACTGCAAACAAGCTAATCCCATAAACAAAACTGTCTGCGAGCATGTCCAGACTGTCCGCAACCAATCCCATAGATTTCGAAATTAGTCCGGTAGTAAGTTCGATAAGAAAAAAGGCAAAATTTATTTTGAGTACTGTCAAGAGAAGTTTTTTTTGATTTGTGTTTTCATTAAAGTACTTCTTGTTAGTTTTTTCCGTTAAGATTTTCCTGCCTCCCAAATTCAGTTCAAGAACAGACTTTTCGATTTGGTCAATTTCACCGCTATGAAATACCGTCAGTTTTCGGTTTGGGATGTCAAATTCCAAATACGCTATACTTGTAAATCCGTCCAGTTTCATTCGGATTAAATTTTCTTCCGAGGGACAGTCCATTTTTGTGATTTCAAAAATTGTCTTGTTCATTCATAGCTTCTTTTTTCGCATTAGGGGAAAAGGTTACGAATATGAAATATTGCATAAATTCGGTTAAATATCAATATTAAATTCGTTTATTCCAAATAAAAACAGAGATATATACCTATTATCGAAATGACAGTTTGAATTATTTTTATAAGAATAATCTTAATGAGCTTGCCCGTCTTTTCAGCCGTAGCACAGGACGTGCGAAGGCTGATCTTCTTTTAATTATCATGATTTTTCATCCATTTTATTAAGAAGTAGAGACGCCCAATTTGGGCGTCTCTACAGGGGAACCGGCGGAAACAATGGATATAATACCGTGAACGTGATTTGGCATGATGATCCATTCACCCAAAACCACAAATTGAAAATGATTCGGTATTTTTGCCCAGCATTCATTGGCAATTTTACTGATTTCTGATAACACCATTTTACAATCACGAATATTTCCAAAATAATGTTCACGATTTTTGGTGCAAATGGTGACAAAATAATTTCCTGCTGAAGAATAATCCCAATTTTTTAACCTCGCTGATTCAATGCGATATTTGTTCTTGTATAATGTCATTTGACCGAACCTTAATTGATGGTTGATTTTGCCTTTCCGAAAAGATTTGCCATCTGTTCCTGCGAAAGCCAGACGGTTTCGTCTTCAAAACGGACATCGACCGATATTTGTTCATCTTCGGTTTTAAATATTACAAAATCAGAATTATTGTTTTGCATGGGCCACTCCTTCATTTCTTAACCCCGCCCCTCTTCCGCTGGAGCACACGATGTGCGTAGGCGGTCTTCATTCTTATGCATTCACTTTCTCCAGAATACGCTGTATGTATGTACCTTTATCCTCTTCCTGGAAAACTACATTTCTTGCTTGTATATCGGATTTGTTTACACTCCATAACTTGCTTGTTTCATGAGATGGGGTGTTAGAAATAATGAATGAATTTAATACAACGGCAGTATTTCCAAGCCTCTTTTCTATGTCTTTAACGGTCTGATAAAACTGTACTTTAGGATCGTTCAAGCCAATATTTCGTATGCCTTTTGGATCAAGGAAAGTTACAAACTGCTTGCCATCTATTAGCAACCACAGAATAAAGTCTGGATGGAAATTACCAGCTTCAAAAAAGCCAACACCTTTTCCTTTGCTTAGATTTCTAAGGAGATACATTTCCTTTCCGGTTAAATACTCAGTGTTATTATCACAGAACGCCTTAAGGTCTTCCACAAAGTCTTTTTCACCTTTATTCAGGGGTACAGGACTAATTTCAACAATACCTTGTTCCAGGTACAGCAATGGTTGGTAAAGGTGTTTCCCAAACCAGAGTGCCTTCATTCCACGAAATTCCCAGTTTTTCAAGGTGCCGCTTTCAATCATGGTCTTAAGCTCATTGAGCTTCTCAACAATTTCTTCCTGCGAATCTTCAATGCGTATGCGATAACCACCGTCCCCTGGGGTTTCATGTAAAAGCAGGTTGGGGTCGCTGGCACTAAGATCAGAGTATTCGAGGTGGGGCATTTCCCATTCGCGTTTTGAGTAGCTGTAGTAACGCTCTACATACTTTTTCAAAAGGGCGATGGCGATTTCTTGCCATTGGTAGATTCTTTCATAATCTCCCAATTCAAGCTCGCTTGCTGGAATGCATAACTGATACCAGCTTTGATCCGACAAAAGTTGCTGAATGGCATCACGGGTAATATTGATGTTATACCAGCCACGCTCTGCTTTATATCGTTCAATGTTAAAATACAGATTTGCTATATCCAGAAAAGCGATGTGCTTGGGTTGGAAGTAGGTGATATTGGGAGCCGCATCTTCATCGCCGTCAATCATGCCCTTGGATTTGATTGCCTGAATTTTAGGATACCAGTTAAGCACAACTTTATTCTTTTGCAGATACTCGGTTGGCATACTGAGCGTCGGTATCGGAGCCAATTGTCGGAACGCATCACCAAATTCGGTATTTATTCCATTGATCTGCTTTTTTAGGCGGATGGTTTTTAAGGGCTGTGTGCCAAGATTTCTGATAACCGGTAAAAAAAACTCAAGCCTTTCATCATCTCCAGGGAGTCCTTCTTCTTCCAGAAAGTCACGAAATTGAGCCATGTAATCGGCATGGATTCCGAATATAGATAAGGTTTCTAGTATTTCTATATGCTTGGGACGGGTGACGCCATCGGGTAAAGCAGTTCGAGCACTGCGTTTGAGTGTTTGATTAAAACCTTTTAAACGCACCCCGCGACCAAAAAGCTGGATGATTTGCGCGCCTTCGGTAGCTCCAATATTCATAAGGCCTAATGTGCTTACCCGCCAGCTATTCCAGCCTTCAGTAAACTTCTTAGAGCCAATTAGAACGTTGACGGTGGAATCACCTTTATTGATTCCATGAAAAAGCGAGCCCGAAAATTCACGTTCTCCAGTTTCGATGCCATTTTCAGCACACAGTTTTACAAGTTTTGCATCATCACCGACATTGATAACACCAAAAGGTTCATTATCCGCACCAATTTTTAGGGCGATTTCACCTTGAGCGCCCTTCAAGTTTTCGACATAGAGTAGTCCACCGCCTGCTGCATTGAACAAGGTTGCCAGTATTTCATCGAATAATGCATTGGCCTGTAAGCCGGAAGTATTCAGAAATGAAAAACGGTTGGCAAAGAGATTTTTTCCGGTAGCTGTAACCAAGCCTTGGCTTAATACCTGAGTAATACGGGCAATACTGGCTGCACGGTCGGCTACAAAACGGGCAAGGTATTTCAATATTTCTACAATGTCGGAGGCGTCCTTTGTTGCCAGGGTAGCGGTTACTTTACTTCCAACGAAAATCCAGAGTGGTTTTTCGATGTGAAAGGTTCTAAAGGCAGCTTCATTGATTTTGAAAAGCTTCTGTTGCTGGAAGAATGCCAAGAGGCAAGCGGTTAAATACACTTCCAAATGTTGAGCTTGCGTGTCGCTATCCAGATTAAGAATCTGATAGTCTTTACCAAAGCCATCATTATAGAAATAGCGGTAGGAATAATCAGAGAGGATGCAGCGGGAGTACAGGCTGGTAAGACGCACATTTCCTCGGACTGCCTGAGCAAAGGTTGCGGAGTATTCAAAAGAAAAGCCCTTTTCGCATAGTGCGTTCCGGTATCGCATCCAGGCACCTTCTTCCCCAGAAGCAGCCCCGCGATGCCCCTCATCGATCAGTACCAAATTATTGCCTTCAAAGGCATCGACGGCAACTGTCTTATCGCCCATCTCATCCTTGAGTTTGGTAATCTCGATGATTTCAACGCTGTGACCGGTAAAGAGACTGCCGCCATCTTTATTGAAGATTTCAGCTTCGATTCCAGACGCCTGAAATTCGCGTAAATGCTGCTGTGACAAGCCTTCGTTGGGAGTAAGCAGAATAATCCGGTTCAATTCCCGATGTTTACGGTTTTTTTCCACATAGTACCGGTACTGCAAAATATTGGCGTGCATAATCAGAGTCTTGCCGCCGCCGGTAGCCATCCAGAAGGCTAGCTTGTTCAAGTCTGTGGACGCATCGGCAGAGTCATCAAAGCCCTGAATCTGGTCGGCCTCTTCTTTGCCTTCATTAAGCACGTTAATTTGTGAGGTAATAGCAGAACGCAGGCTTTCAGGGTCTGCAAAAAACCGATCCAGATAGATTTCGGTAAAAAGCAAGGACAGATACTGAAAATACTTCCATTGGATAGGCTTGTCGCCGTGGGATATTCGCCTTTCGTTCAATTTCAGGGTATGTCTGACTATGTTCTGGTCGTATTCCAGGAGGACTGTCGGGGGCAGTTCAGGCAAAGCCGGGAAATAGGTGGTCAAGGCCTGGTAAAAACGGGTGATGTTGTTCTCGTCCAGCCCTTCCAGGCGCTCATCCCGCAGGTGCAGAGCCAGGTCTTCAAACTTGGTAACGCCAAAGAGGGAAAGGAGCCATTGGTTCAAGGCCAATTTATAGGAAAAGGGGATGGAAGCCTTTTTGTTTTTTTTCTGTTTTGCCATTATTCTGCCTCCTTGTCTGTATCGGGCAGTCTTTTTTTCTCAGGCTTGGGCGGCAGAAAGCTTTCTCCCGTTACCACACTTTTACCGGTTTTTGCTTCCAGTTCAAGGCGGGCTTTTTTGGCAATCTTGCCGCCTTTTTTGCCCGCTTCGGCGTTTTCGGCCATGCCGGTGGCGTCGACACTTTCGGCGATCTGACGGGTTGAAAGCTCGGCCAGGGCGGTAAAGATCAGTTCGGCTTCGCTCATGTGGTCGCGCAAATTCTGGGTTTTCAAGCCTTTTAAGTCTTTGTGCTTTTTGACGGTAACACCGCTCCATTCCTGGTGGATGATGTTGGTGAGAATGGCGTACTCATCTTCTTTGGTGATTTCGTGTTCTTTCCAGTAGTCAGTCAGCTTGTTGCGGGTTTCCTGGCCCATCATCCGCTGTTGGATCCACTTTTCGCTTCGGCCGTGCTTTTGCCAGTATTCACGGGCACGGTCAAGGGAGCGGGCGGGATCACTCATGTCCTGAATGCGCTCGTAGCCGACCTTGGCAAGCCATTGTTTGAAGGGCTCGGCTTTGGGGGATGGGATAGACTGAATGATTCGCAGAAGGGATTCCACATCGGCGCAGTCGGTTTCGCGCATTTTGCCATCGGGAGCCTTCATTTTCAACTGTCGACAAATTGTCGACAGTTCAATGCCGTCCTCGCTTTTTACCCGGGTTTTCATCTTGAACCAGTAGTCGCGGGGATTGGTGCTGCCGGTAAGGACGGCAACCACATCGATTACCGAGAAGTACCATTTTTCTTCGGCCTCGTCAAAATGGCGGCGTACGGCCTGATTCTCAAAGGCAACAGGGGTTTGATCGTCTGTCATCTCACACCCCCGCATCTTCAAACATCAGGCGTGCAAAGTCTTCTTCAATGAGGCGCACTTTCCACAAATCATCAGGAGTTTTCAGGTTCTCCAGGTTGTTGGTACCGTTAACATAGATGGTATCAAATTCGCTGTCTTTGCTGGAATAGCCCATTTTAGTAAACCAGGTATCGAGCACCAGATTGTCCTGTTCCACACCTTCCGGGTTTTCCAATCCGGGTCGTTTACGCCAGATGACGAGGATTTTCCGGCCATCGAGGGTAGTACCGGTAACGGTACGGAACCACCAAGCACCACCAGCTTTTTCGTTTATTCGACCCTTTATGCGTAATCGCTTTTCGCTATCCCGTTCAAACTCGGCACTGATAGTTTGGGGTGCCGAAATATTCTTAATCTGTAAGCCAAGTAAGTAATTGAAGGTTTCTAAGAGGTCAACGTTGACTTCCCGACTTTCGTCACTTCCGGGAATTTTGACTTTGAGGCGGTAGGCTGTGGGGTCGGTAAAGGCGTCTATGTTGAGTAGCGACGCGCTCCCCCTGCTTTCCACGTCCATCATGTAGCGCAGTATGTAGTCTTCTTTAAACGCATCCGCCCCTTCGCCGTTAAAATCCAGCAAGGCCGCCTGTTCTTTCGTCCGCCGCAAATCAAGATTGTTCAGCGTGTCCTCGTAAGACTCCAGCCGGAGGTATTTGAAGCAGTGGGAGATACCGGTATTTCGTTTGGTTGGCTTTCCGTCTTTCCATTCGGAGGAGTAGATGACTTTTTGAATACGGGGTTTGAGTACTGTGTCGAAATAGTCACCCATTTCTACGAGGATGAATTTGCGCTTGCCTTGGTCTTCTCGGTTGAGGTTGATGACGGCATGTCCGGTTGTGCCTGAACCAGCGAAATAGTCAAGGCACAGTGTTTGGGGACTTATCAATCCACAAATAAGAAGACAATCCTGAACTGCAAACACTGATTTTGGAAAACTAAATGGGTTATACTCATTAAAATAATTCTTTAGCACCCCAGTACCATGTTCTGTGGCAGAATATCTTGAATCGATCCAGTTTGTTGTAGGTAGAACACCTTCTGGTTCATAGTACTTATAGTAAACTGTGTATTTATTATTATCTTGCTCAAATTTTAGCGAATCTAAAGAAGCTCTTGCAGTATCAATTCCCCATCTCCATCGTCGTTCGATACCATTTTCGTCTACGGGAAAAATTGCAGCCTCATTGTTTGAAGGGTCCTCTAAAATAATCCAATTTCGAGAGCCATCATCCCAATCCATTTTAGGTATTCTAACTTGTTTAGTATTGGAATCATAATAGAATGGATAATAAGCTTTTGGGCTATCTTTTCTTTCAGAATCAGTTCCCCTCTTTCTTAGCAATTCCCACATAAATTTTCCCTGAGTGTCTAATTCCTTATACCTCTTGCTTTGGTTTTCATTTCGATTCATTTTTTCTAATACTGATTTTGAAGACTTATTAATAAAATGTGCATATTCATGGGATATTGAAAGCCCTTCTTGAGTAGGCCGCCCAGATGGATTATTTCTAATAACCACAGTACCTGCAATATTATTTGAAACCCCTTTCAATAGAAGCATTAGCTCGTTTGTTTGGAAATCGTCAATAGTTACGCACATATTCCCGATTTCATTAATTAGTTTAAAAGACAAAAAGATTCTAGAATCTATAAGACTAAGCCATGTAGAATCTTTAAAACCATTTTTATACATAATAGGGCTTGCATCAGTATTATACGGCGGATCAATATATACACACTTCACTTGCTCCTGATACCGTGCCTGCAATAAATTCAACGCTTGGAAGTTTTCGCTGTGAATCAGCAAGCCATCCATCTGGTCGTCGAAGTTTTCTATGCCGCCGATCAGTTTGGCTTTGAAATCATCACTAAAGAATTGGGTATCCAGCACCAGCTTGTCGTTGGCCTTTAAAAAGGCTACTGCCAAAGGTACACTGTAACCCGGCTTGCCTAAATTCAGTAAATCGCCTGCGGTTGGTTGAATTTCGTCAATGGCAAAGAGCTTAACCCATTCCTCCACCTGCGCCGTGTTTTTTACAATCTCCGGGTAGAACTCTTCCGGAATACGGTCGAGCGTAATGCAATAATTGGTCTCCACTACAAACTTTTTCTTTAGCCAGAGCTTCTTCTGAAAGTCCTCCAATTGTGCCAAAAAGTCGATAATCTTCTTGGCAATTTTCCGGATCACCTTGATCTTGGAAAGATACTGCTCCACCCGTGGTACCGTTTCGCTTTCCACATCATCCAGGTGCATCACCTCATTCTTGATAAAAAAATCAAGCTCGCGGTTAAGAAACTTGCCAAGGTCTTTATGGATAAAGTAATCAAAGGTATTGCGGGCCGTGTAGCGGTTCAGGTGTGCAGTCAGTTTGGAATAGTCCGCAGCCTCACCGTCTGCCTTGGTGTGTTTTTTCCCAAGCTCGGCAATCCATAAAGCAAGGGCGGCATCACTTACCGCCAACAAACGCTTCTCGGCAATGGTAATCAGTTCTTTTTGCGCCGGTGGTTTGGTTTTGCCTGCGCGCTGATCCTCCGGCCAATCGCTCAGTGTAGCCGGGCGGTATTCAAACTTAATAACCAGCTCTTTGTTTTCTTCACTGATGAAAACTTCACTTGCCAGCACAAATACTCTGGACTTACCTTCGGCTTCCTTCACATTACCGTGCTCGCCCTCAGCTACATCAGCAAGACGGAAATGCACCCGCTTGGGGTCTGCTTCACTACCGGGATTCAGGCGAAAGGCATAATCCCGCAAATACTCACTGGTTTTAATGTAATACTGGTCGGCGTTGGCCCAATGGAGTTTGACTTCCTCGCCCTCGTAGGGAATGGCGTAGACACCTTCTTTGTAGACACGTTTGCTGATGAAGTCACCTTCGGAATAGTAACGGCGAAAAAAACCGTAGAGGTGGTCGTAGACTTCGCTTTCGAGCGATCCTATGTCCACTGCTTCATTTGCCAGCTTGGCACGGAGTTCTTTGACTTTAGGAAGGGTTTCAGGATCGGCACCGAGGGCTTGAGCTTGGGTAACTGCCTTATCCAGCTCGGCCTGAATGGCGGCTTTGTCGGCGGGTTGGTAGGCAGCAAAAGAGGCTTTCACCTGCGGGAGCAGATCAGTATCTAAAAATTGGCTTATTTCTTTACTCCGGGCGTGCATGATGCGATATAAGCCAAAATCCAGGTCCGGTTGATCAAGTTGGAACAATTCTTTTAACAGGTTTTTCAGTTTCTCGTATTTCTGGCTCATAGCACACTCCATTGTATTGTAAATAAGGTCTCTGTTTCGGTTTTCTGGGAAAGGCGCTTTTCCAGATTGCCTATCAGGTCATCCCGTTTGACGATAATCTCGTCCTCAACTTTAAAAATTTCCTGCCGTTGCCGGCGCTGTTGCTTTTCCAAGGTTTGCATTTTTTGCTGAATGACATGTTGTTCATCCAGCGTTACAGCCTGCCGTGCTTCCCGTTGCAGTGCCTTTATCTGTTCCTTGGTATCTTTGAGGGCTTTCTCGGCAGATAGTACCATATCATCGGCCCATTTTTCCAGCTTCTCCCGGGCTTCATTGAAGTACTTGCTGTTCTGTTCAAGAGACGTACTGATAGTAGCCTCGGAATGCCGTTTGGCTTCTGCCTGTAGGCGCTGTGTTATATGACCAGGCAAAGCAACTGTTTGCCCAGATTCTCCAGCGCAGGAAAAGAGCTTTTCGCAGGTTTCCTGATCAATCGTATGCCCCTCATGGTCAAAACCGGAAAACAACAGATATTCTTCCTGCTCAAAGCTTTCTATGGTCAGTTTATTCAGAGTTAGATACCCTGATTTGCCCTTAAGCTGTTCCACTGCATGAATATGACTGGAATGATTGCTAATATCAAAGCTTACTTCCGCGCTTGGTGTTGCGAGCTTTTTAGCCGTTTCAATTACATACTCGCCCAAAGGATGACTCAGACGATACAGGTAAGAATCGTGAGTTTCTAACGGCTTGTCCTGTGATCTATGTTCTTTGGTGATTAAATGATAATTTCCCAGGTTAATGTCCTGGCGCGGTGAAGCGGTAAGTTTGAAAGACAAGGATTCATCGACAAACTGGGCTGATGTATCCAAAATAGCCTTGGTAAGCTTCCAGAAGCGGCTAGAAAATTTGTCCAACTGATCCCGGGTACTATCAAGCCGAAGTTTTAAGCGTTCATGCACATCTTCGTCAAAGTTTTCAAAAAGCATTTTGCGGGTATCATCAATGCGATCCTTGATCACTTCATCCATTTCATCTTGAAGTGTTTTAAAAGCAGCCTCAATTTCTTCGGTAGTCCGGCACTCCTGATAGATGGCGAGTATCCGTTTCTCAAAATCTACACCTGATTCGATAGTTCCCAGTACATCATCGGAAGCGCCGAACACGCCACTAAAAAGTCGGAATTTTTCTGAAAGCAGTTCGAGTACGCGGCGGTCGGCATCGTTTCGTTCGTTCAGGAAATTGATTACCACCACATCATGTTTCTGACCGTAGCGATGACAACGCCCAATGCGCTGTTCCACCCTTTGCGGATTCCAGGGTAAATCGTAATTGACCACCAATGAACAAAATTGCAGGTTGATACCTTCAGATGCGGCTTCTGTGGCAATCATGATCTGCGCATGATCCCGGAAGTGCTCTACCAACGCCGTTCGGATATCGACATCACGGGAGCCGGAGACACGGCCAGAACCTTTATTTGTTTCCAACCATTTTTGGTATATTGCTGTAGTTGCAGGACTGTTATTGGAGCCGTTGAAAACGACAATTTGATTGGCGAAGCCATTTTGTTGCAAGAAAGACACCAGATAATCCTGAGTACGCCTGGACTCGGTAAAGATTAACGCTTTTTCAGCAGCACCGCTTGAAGACATTTCCTTAAAACCGATTTCAAGGGCGGAAAGTAGGCTTCGTGTTTTTGTATCGGTTCCAATAGCATTTGCCCACTGCGCCAATCGCGAGAGTTCCTGTATTTCTTCTTTTATTTTTATCCTGTCGATAGCTTCTGTTGTTATATCAGATTCTTCTTCCTCAAGTATTTCATCTAAAAGATCATCCTCAATTTCTTCTTCAGAAAAAATACTTTCTAATGAATCTTCTTCAGGCGGCAATTTTTCATCACTCAGCTTTTCAAGACGCCTTTGCATAGTCTCAAGTGTTGCCGCTATGGCTTTTGATGAAGATGCCAGAAGCTTGCGTAAAATGATCTGTGTTAAATGCTTCTGGCGATTCGGTATTGCATAGCTACTTTCGCGTTGTAGGAACACAGAAATAGCTTCATACAGTTTGTGTTCATCATCAGTTGGCCGGAAAGGCCTGGTAATCGCTTTTCGTTTTGTGTATGAAATGTATTCAACGACTTGGTTGCGCAGAGTGCGTTTACAAAAAGCACGCAAGCGCATACGCAATTCGTTGATATTCGCACCTGCATTTATGAATTGTGCCCTGAAACCATTTACCTCACCGAAAATGTTGTCATCTATCAATGTGGTCAAGCCGTACAGTTCGAGCAAAGAATTCTGCAAAGGTGTTGCTGTAAGCAATAATTTTCGGCAGCCTTCGGTAGCCCATCGGATTCCCTGTCCAACTTTATTACTTGTCCTATAAGCATTGCGTAGTTTGTGAGCTTCATCGATTACTACTAAATCCCAAGAAATCGCTTTTATCTCATCCTTGATCTTGTTAACGAAATTATACGAAACGACAAGCACTACTTTCTGTTGAAGTGGATGCTTGCCTTGTCTTTTAGCTTCAGTAAATGATTTTGAATCAAGAATGATGATCGGTAAATTGAATTTTTCTTCAAGCTCAAGCGCCCATTGTTTTCTTATTGATGCTGGGGTGATAATGAGTATTCGCCTACGTCGTTCCGCCCAGTATTGACAAAGAACAATTCCTGCCTCAATAGTTTTGCCAAGTCCAACTTCATCTGCTAAAATACTACCCATTGATAAAGGAGATTGCAAGGCAAATAAAGCTGCCTCAATCTGGTGGGGGTTCAAATCTACAGACGCATTGAATAGGGACATCGATAAACGATCTTGGCCGTTGACAGCTTTGCGAGTTAAATCGTGAGCAATGAATTTGCAATGGTAGTCAGTTAATTCCATTCGTTATCAATCCTATTCTTATCTTCTCGTAGCCCGCCATGGAAAGCGGGCGTTCTTGGAGCAGGGTTAAGAAATTGTTTATCCAAATCTATCATATTCTCCACTAAAAAGTCTGGCGCGGTTTTTCGTCCAACGGTTTCTTTACGCAATATTGCGTAACTTCAGTTTAAATATCAATATTTCATTCGTTTATTCCAAATAAAAATAGAGATATATACCTATTATCGAAATGACAGTTTGAATTATTTTTATAAGAATAATCTTAATGAGCGATTCTTTACGGCAGAAATGCCACTTGCTATACGGTTATCATTTCCTGAATTAACCATTAGATGCTGCATATCGCGATTGACCTTTATTTTTCTGTAAGCCAATCTATTGCATTTATTTTTTTTATGCCGTTGTATGAACCTGTGTCGTAGTCCATTGTTATCAGGAATTTTTCATAATGGTCTGCAATCGTGTTATACCCAAATTTGTCATTGAGGAAGAAAGTAATGACAAATTTGGGTTAAATAATGCAGCAGTGAATTTGTTTGATTGTCTAAGAATTTCAATTGTTTCCACTTTTTCTCTAAGAGGCGGAAGTTTTTCAAGTTGATAATGTGGTGTATTTTGTCCCATATTCTTTTTATTTGTCCCAAAAGTACAAATTATGGTACAATTATCAATATTTGCAGTGAACTTTTAGCATAAAGCCTAACGGTTACATTTATGAAACGTTGGGGATTGCGGGCTTTGTCACTGTCTGCCGTTGCAAAAGCTGATGCGGGGCAAAAACCTTAAAGTAACCACTTAAACCCCAATGTTTTATACATGATGTTAGCGCAAGTTATTTTTTATAATCTAATCGATAAATCAAGTTTACCTCCCAATCCTAAGTGCACAATTTTTTGCAAAGTCGAAAGTCTAACTTCTTTTATGTTGTTTTCAATCTTTGAAATATATGACTTAGTTGTGCCAACTTTTTCAGCTAATTCTGCTTGAGTTAGTCCTTTTTCAAGTCTTGCTTCATGTAATAAAGTACCTAATTTGAAGTTTTCGTAACCATTATCAAGCTCGTCTCTTGATTTAGTACCCTTTACTCCGTAATGTTTATCTTTAAATTCTTCAAGGGTCATTTTGTTATTTGTTTTCATTTTCGTACTCCTCCATAATTTTAAGTGCTCTTTCAATCTCTTTCTTTGGAGTCTTTTGCGTTTTCTTATGAAATCCGTTTGCAAGTATTATTAGTTTCCCATGGTCGAAAAAACAAAAGATTCTGAATATATCACTAGCCAATTTTATCCTAATTTCGTACAATCCTTCAGTCGATTCAATGTGTTTGAGATATGTTTCTGGAATCCTTTCTAATTCTTCAATTAACTCAATAGTCCAAATGATTTTCGCCTTTACTTTTTCTGTTTGCTCAATGAAGAACTTTTCAAAATAGTCTTTGTAGAAAATCGCAGTTCTATGTTTTCTTTTTGATTCCATGAAACAAAAGTATGAAATGTTTCACTAAGGTGCAACTTTTCCTTTACGCAATATTGCGTAAATTCGGTTAAATATCAATATTTCATTCGTTTATTCCATATAAAAACAGAGATATATACCTATTATCGAAATGACAGTTTGAATTATTTTTATAAGAATAATCTTAATGAGCGATTCTTTACGGCAGAAATGCCCTCAGGCTTTGGATTTCATTTCCTGAATTAAAAATCAGATAACGCACCTACGGCGCTGTTTTGAGTATGCGTTGGATGTGTTTTTCTATTAAGATTGCGGAGACTCCGGAGATAACTGGGGTTTCTCGAGGCCACGGGCTAAACTGTGTGAAAAATCTCATCCCCTTTATTTGCAATCCCGCAAATGCGGGATCAGAATGAATGTCTTTATGCTTTTGGCGACAGCCTTTTAATTGAACAGATTAATCCTTAATGCAACGTACGCTAAAACCGGTAGCCTTATTGTAAGACGAGCGTTTAATATTATCATAGGTGCCCGTTATAATCAAGGCTGTGGACACATCACCACCAAGAGTACTCCAAAAACCTGTTTCTCTCCATTTCCCTTCTAACTTGCGGAACTTCCCATCTTGACCGTCCCTTTCTCCTGCATTCAGGGCAGAAAATCCACTCGTCTTCTTTCCCGTTTCCTGGGCAACGGCTTTCAGAGCATCCCC
Source organism: uncultured Melioribacteraceae bacterium (assembly GCA_964584325.1). GTDB lineage: Bacteria > Bacteroidota > Ignavibacteria > Ignavibacteriales > Melioribacteraceae > CAZOZP01. The sequence continues at coordinate 3,049 of CAZOZP010000063.1, read as the reverse complement.
GCTCCACCCGACTGCTTCCATAAGTGCTTCAAATTCAAAATAAGTGGGTATATGCCATCCAGCCGGACATATTCCTTGAACACCTACATTTCTTACGGTATCAGTTATATACTGCATTGCTTCATTCCACTGGTATAAACCGCCGTAGGTTTCGCAGTTTGCAGGATCGTTATTATAACAGTATTTCTCTATTATTTTGTTATCGGCTTGGTTGTCTTCCGCTTTTTCACTCTTTATCATTGTACCAGCATCAAGATTTTCCTTTAACCAGCACTGGTCGCCAATCTGAACCGTGTGATATGTCTTTTCCGCATATTTCACAGTAAGTTCGCCGCAAGGTTTGCCTTTTTTGCCTTGTTGCTTTTTAGTATTTTGAGCCCAAATACTGATTGACAATATTTGAATAAATAATAATAACAGAATTATTTGCAACTTTAGTTTTCCCATAGTAGTTTACCTCTCGCAATATTTAAATTTTTAATATCCATTTTATAAATACGGTTTGTTTATTCTAACTTTATTAAAAGGGCAGACCATAAATTCCAAAAGCATAATTTTAATTGATGTTTTTGTAAAATTACAAAACCTTCACTAATGTTCAAAAATATATTTCTGCCGGTGTTCTATTGTACTCTCTTGTGATGAATTTTCTCTTCTACAGATACGGTTAGCGTCACCAACACTGTAGGTTTCAATTCCTGCATTCTTGTTTTATTTGGGATCCGGGAAATTGAATTACTGAAGATTTTTGACGTCTATTTTATCTTTATCTCTGTCGGATGATTTCTTATTCTTTATAAGATCGTCAAAACCTATAAAATTCACTTCCAAATTGCCGATTTTTCTTTTCACTTTATTAGGTAGGCATTCATCGAAAACAACACCGTCTATTGACGTAACAATATCTATTCTAAACGGCGGATAACCTAACTGAATAACATCATCTGGTTTTAAAAAATCATCCTTTGTAAAATCATAAGAAGAAAATCCGAAGTCACTCATAACTCTGAGCATTTTTTCTGCAGTATCATCCGATTGTCTGATCCAAAATTCGATGCCGCCTGTGTATCGGGGATATCCGTGAAGACCTACCGCATATCCGCCTACAATCATATAATCAACCTGATTTCTGTTTAGTAATTCTATAAACTCTTTGAAGTCGGTTGGCAGAATCCGGATTTTTACTACGAGAGACAAAGGCATAACGTTGAAAGAATTTTCTGACTGCAAGCGTGTTATGTGGAGTTATTATTTATCTTTTAATCTACTCTTTAAGTCCATTTGTTCGTGAAGTATCCTTACAATTTCAATTTGGTCTTCTGCTCTTTTTTGATAGAAAATAATATGTCTGCCCGACTTTATTCCTAACAAGAACTCTGTTATAATGGAGTAATCTCTACCTAAATCAGGCTTTTCAGCAACTTCTTCACAAGTTCTTATCAGCATTTCATAGTAAATATCCGCCTGGTCTTCAGACCATTTACTTAAAGTATAATTCCAAATATTGGTTAAATCGTCAACCGCTTTATTTGTGAATTTATATCTTGCCATTTAATTTCTTTTGCGATTTTAGATTTTGCAAATGTGTCTGCGGATTAAACTCAAAGGCTATTCCACTTTCAATTCCTTCTTTAACAGCTTTCTTAAGCACAATTATTCTATTCTCTTCTTCTTCCAACAGCCTTAATCCTGCTCTGACAACTTCACTTGCATTCTTATATCTTCCGGCTGATATTCTATTTTGAATAAAACTGTCAAAATAGTTTCCTAACGATATTGAAGTGTTTTTATTCATAATCTTAAAATTTTTTCTTAAAATATACCAATTTTTGGTATTTCTGTCAAGGTTGGTTTTTTCTTATAATCCTACACAACGGCTGCGTGTATGAAAAGTTGCCGATTGTGGGCGATTTCCTGTCAAGCTACACAAAGGTTGAAGCGGGCTACAACCCTTGAATAACCTACTGTCCTGGTAATTTATTCATTATTCAGTCTTAAAATCTCTTCAATAACATTGTCAGTTATTCTGAAATCGGTGAGAAGTAATTTGTCAATAAATGGCCTTACTTTATCAATGATTGACATTTGTCTTGCTTTGTGAATAACTCCAAGTGCACCAGTAATCTTAAAATTTAACCTATCTGCTAATTTTCGAGCTTTCAAGTCGTCGAGCAACAACAAAACATCATCGAATTCAGATGCTAAAGCAATTGCATTTGCCTCTCCATAATCAACTTGTGTTTCTAAAAAACTTGGTATTTTTTATCTGAAACGGATTGAATCTGAATCCAATCAGGTAATTTTTCTCCAAATTCTTCTGCTATTTCAGGTGTAGTAACCAACTCTTTATAAACTTTTTGTAACAGATTAAATTCATCAATCTTGTGAAAAAGTATCAATGTGCTGGTATCTGATATTACAGTCTTAGGCATTAGCTATATCAGAATGTAAATCAGAAATCGAATTACTGAACACTGAAACTCCATATTTACCTAGCATTTCTATGAACGCTCTTTTTGAAAGCCCAACAATTTGGGCAGCCTGACCGGATGATAACTTAGCGTCTTCATAGAGTTTAGCAGCAATTATCATTGAAAAATCGTAGTCTTTCAAATCAAGATTATCCGGTATATTTAATTGAATTGTTCTCATAATCATATATTTTCTCAAAAAAATTAAATCATTAGGTCGTTATGCAAGCCGGCAGTATTATTTTTGCTTGTCACCAACTTTTTCTTTACGCAATATTGCGTAACTTCAGTTTAAATATCAATATTTCATTCGTTTATTCCAAATAAAAATAGAGATATATACCTATTATCGAAATGAACGAATCTTCCGCCAGAAATGCCAATCGCTATGCGAATTGAATTAAAAATCAGATTTCGCACCTACGGCGCGTATTATAACCAACTTTTGAGGTATGTTGCAAAATAATTCTGTTAATTCCTGTTATCAGACTTAAAATAATAATGAATGAATCGATAATAAGTTGTTAATTTAATAAATCGATTTTACATATCAAAACAATACTTTACACAGGCAATAT
>CAZOZP010000062.1:0-18757 GCA_964584325.1 uncultured Melioribacteraceae bacterium | reverse complement strand
CAGTATAGGTTCAAGTGTTTCTGCAAGAAATATTGCAAAAGTTCTTACTGCAAATGGCAAAAAAATTGATAATAAAACAGTATCAAAATATATTGATACGCTTGTGGAATCCTATCTTTTTTATAAAGTAAACCGGTACGATATAAAAGGCAAACAACATTTGGCAACACAAGAAAAATACTATCTTGTCGATTTAGGTTTGCGATATGCATTAATGGGGAAAGAGCTTACTTCAGATACAGGACATTTACTTGAAAATGTGATATTTCTGGAATTACTTCGTCGTAATTATCAAATTTGGATAGGAAAAACAGATAATCTTGAAGTTGATTTCGTTGTTCGAAGCAAAGATGGCTACACACAATATATTCAAGTGGCATATACAGTAAAAGAACAAAAAACACTTGAACGAGAACTAGCTCCCTTTCATAAAATTCCGGATTTTAACGAAAGATTACTTATTACAATGGATTATGAAACAGGAAACCACAATGGAGTAAAACAGATAAATGCAATTGACTGGCTATTAAGCAATAAAGATGATTAAATGAAAAAATTAATGACGACCCCTAACAAGCGGTACATTTAATTGCCGGTGCAGTGCATATTCAAGCGGCACAGCTCGTATCAAAAGTAGTTGTCAAAACAAATCGTCGCTTTCTTCAATATCATCATAAGGATTGAATTTAAATTCCGCCGAAAATTGACCCACTCAAAATATAATAATACTATCAAAAAATGTAGAATTTGCAAGTTATGATAATTTAGTGTTATCTTTGTTGTATGGAGAATTATATAAATCGGAAAGAATACATTAGCAAATTGCTGGCGTACAAAGATAAAGACCTAATAAAAGTAGTAAGCGGCATACGCAGGTCGGGCAAGAGTACATTGCTGAAAATCTATTATAATCATTTATTGAAACTGGGAGTCGGTAAAAAACAGATACAGTTCTATAATTTCGAGCTGCCCGAAAATTACTTAAACAAAACGTGGAGTGATATATATTTCGATATAAAGAAAAAAATGCAACCCAATAAAACCAACTATGTTTTTTTAGATGAAGTGCAAAACATACCATTTTTTGAAAAACTCGTTGACGGACTATTTGCTACAGAGAATACTGATATTTATATAACAGGTTCGAATGCTTTTTTATTGAGCAGCGAATTAGCAACTTTATTAAGCGGACGATATATAGAAATCTCAATTTTACCTTTTTCGTTTAAGGAATACTTGAATGCTCGCAAAATTGATACTGAAAATAAATATCTGAATTATGAAACTTTGTTTTTTGATTACGTGAACGAAACTTCATTACCCAAGGGTATAGAATTGCGTGAAAGCGGTTTTGATAAAATATATGAATACCTCGACGCTATTTACACTACAATAATCGAAAAGGACATAACACAACGACACCAAATAAATGATAAGCGTGCTTTTGCTAACATTGTGAAATTTGCAGCTTCCAATATCGGGAATCAGTTATCTCCGGGCAATATTTCCAAAACCCTCAAACAGGACGGACAAAATATTCATCATACAACAGTTGAGAAGTATTTAGATTATTTAGTTACAAGTTTTGTGTTTTATAAAGTAAACCGCTTCGATTTAAAAGGGAAAATTCAATTAGCGACTCAAGAAAAATATTATATAGTCGATGCCGGATTGCTGAATGTTTTAGTTGGTAAAGACCGGATAACGGAGAGAGGCCACATTTTAGAAAATATTGTTTTTTTAGAACTTATTAGAAGAGGAAATAAAGTTTGGACAGGCACTAGTCGCAATACTGAAGTTGACTTTGTATGCAAAAATCCGGTCGGTGAAATTGAATATTATCAAGTGGCCTGGCAAATTACAAACGAAAATACGGTTGAACGCGAGTTCGGAGCATTGGAAAAGATAAAAGATAACTATCCGAAATATTTACTTACAACTGATTCATTTACTCAAAACCGGGACGGGATAAAACATATAAATGTATTTAATTGGCTGCTTAATCAAACGGAATCCGCGTAGAGACAAGGCATGCCTTGTCTCTACAATCCCGGATAATCCCGGACAATCCAATGAATCCGATGAATAAAGAGGCTGTGTGAAAAGAGATAATAAAATGAATTGTTTTTTTAATTGCCACGAGCTTCAGAAAGAGTAAGAAAATATATTCTCCGACAGGAAGAACATCACAAGAAGAAAAGTTTTACCGCCGGCAACCCTGCTTTATACCCCTGCCTCCAAAATAATTAAGCTAAATGTTTTCATATTCCTATTTATTGGTTATTTTTCGTAATGTTTTAGATTAATTTATGAATTGGAGATAATATGGCTGTGATAAGACCATTCAGAGCAGTGAGACCTGCCCCCGAGGCTGCTTCAAAAGTAGCGAGTGTTCCTTATGATGTTGTAAACAGAGAAGAAGCTTATGAGATAGCAAAAAATAATCCGCTTAGCCTTTTGCATGTTACAAGGGCAGAGATAGATCTTGAAAAAACCACAGATGCATATTCCGAAGAAGTATATCAGAAAGCATGTACAAATTTTACGGAAATTATGAAAAATGCTCCGCTTGTACAGGAAGAAACTCCTAAGCTGTATGTTTATAAACTTGTAATGGGAACTCAGGTACAGACGGGTATTGCAGCAACCTTTGCCGTGGACGATTACCGGGCAGGTGTTATACTTAAGCATGAAAAAACCAGAAAAGATAAAGAAGATGACCGTACTAAGCATATAATTACGACCGGATTACAGACTGGTCCCGTTTTCCTTACTTACAGAGGTGTTGAGCGCGTTAATGAAATTGTAGGAAAAACAGCACAGGGAAAGCCTTTGTATGATTTTACCGCGGAGGACGGAATTTCTCACACTGTATGGATTATGGATGATTCAGACATTGCGGAAGTTGTTGGTTTGATTGCCGGAGTTGATAAACTTTATATTGCAGACGGACACCACCGTGCCGCAAGTGCCGCAAGAACCGGAACTGAAAGACAAAATGCCAATCCTGCCCACACAGGAGATGAAGAATATAATTTTTTCCTGGCTGTATTGTTTCCGGCTGAGGAATTAAATATTCTTCCTTATAACAGAGTTGTATTCAGCCTTAACGGAAATACCGGGGATGAATTTCTGAAAAAAATTTCCGGATGCTTTTCTGTTGAAGAAGCAGACAGACAGGTACCTTCAGGCAAAAGAGAGTTTTGTATGTATCTTGATAAAAAGTGGTATGTGCTTAAAGCAGGTTCAAATATTAAGGAAACAAAAACAGTTGGTGATAATCTTGATGTGAGCATTCTGCAAGATAATATACTTAATCCGATTTTAGGCATTGATGACCCGCGGACATCTAAGAAACTTGATTTTATCGGGGGTATAAGAGGTACTAAGGAACTGATTAAACTGGTAGATTCCGGCAAAGCTGAAGTTGCTTTCTCGCTTTATCCGGTTTCTTTGAACGATTTAATGCAGATTTCAGATGCCGGCGAAATTATGCCGCCTAAATCCACATGGTTTGAACCCAAATTAAGAGACGGACTCGTAATTCACGAAATATAAATTATTATTAAAGGTTAAAAATGGAAAAAAGAGTTTATAACTTTAGTGCAGGCCCGGCTGTTTTACCGGAGGAAGTTTTACTTGAAGCACAGCAAAATCTTTTTTCATACAAGGGCACAGGAATGTCTGTTCTTGAAATGAGCCATCGCGGTAAAGTTTATGACGGAATAATTAAAGATGCAGAAAAAGATTTAAGAGAATTACTCGGTATAAGTGATGAGTATTCGGTATTATTCCTTCAGGGCGGAGCAACACTGCAGTTTTCAATGGTTCCGCTGAATATAATGCCTCCTGTTAATAAAGCAGATTATATAGTAACAGGTGTTTGGGCAAAAAAAGCAGCGAAGGAAGCTAAAAGAGTTGGCGCTGTTAATATTGCCGCTACAACCGAAGCAGAAAATTTTATAAGACTTCCGAAACAGTCTGATCTAAAACTTGATTCGGAAGCGGCTTATGTTCATTTCACTTCGAATAATACGATTTACGGTACTCAGTACAAAATTGAACCTGAAGTAGGTAATGTTCCTTTAGTATGTGATGCTTCATCTGACTTCCTTCATAAAAAAATAGATATTAACAAATACGGCATTATATACGCAGGTGCTCAGAAAAACGCAGGACCTGCCGGCTTAACGATAGTTGTAGTGCGCAAAAATCTTCTCGAAAGAAGCAGTGATAGTCTTCATACTTATTTGAATTACAAAATTCACGCGGAAAATGAATCAATGTACAATACACCGGCTTGCTTCTCAATTTATATTAGCGGACTTGTATTTAAATGGTTGCTTAAGAACGGCGGACTGGATAAAATGTACGAGACAAACAAACGTAAAGCAGAACTTCTTTACGGATATATGGACGATAGCGACGGCTTCTACAGAGGTACTGCGGTAAAAGAAGACAGATCGCTGATGAATATTACTTTCAGACTGCCAAGTGAAGAACTTGAGAAAAAAATTATAAGCGAAGCACTTGCGGCAGGGTTCGACGGTTTGAAAGGCCACAGATCAGTCGGCGGCTTGAGAGCATCTGTTTACAATGCTTTCCCTGAAAAAGGTGTGGCTGACTTAGTTCAGTTCATGAAAGATTTCAAAGCCCGCAATTAATAGTAAGATTTTTTGGATTTCTGCCGTTTGGTATTGCACCTTGCGGCAGAAATTTGCATTTTAACATACAAAGGAGCAGGGTAATGAAATTGGGTTTGCTTTTATCTCTATTTTTGTTGGTATTTGCCTCTTGTTCTAATGAGGAAAGCCGGCTTGAACTTTTTAGTCCGGAAGTTTTCACTTTCGATACAGAAGAAGGATGGGAAATTAATGCATCAGTTCAGGTAAAAGGATTTTCATTCTCCAACAAAGAAAATGAAGAAAAATTTTCACTTAATTATTATGTGAATCTTGTTGACCCCTCCGGCAATAAAATTGAAAAAATAGAAGACGGACTGTTTTCAGAATCCGTTGAAGAGAAAATTGACGATATAGGAATAAATATTCAATTCGAACTTGATTCAACCTTTACCGACGGCAAGTATTTGCTTGAGTTTGTTGTAGAGGATGAATTCACTTCCGGGAAAGCGCAAATAGAAAAGGAATTTGAACTGTAAACAATTTTTGGAGGCTGTTATGCTTTACAAGAAGTTGGTTCAAACCGTAGAAGATCATTCTGAGTACCTTACAGGTAAATGGATTAAGGATGTTAAGAATAATCCATGTACAAAAGGTTACAGGCAGATATCTGATGAAATTCTTCACGCAAGAATAAAAGACGTCTTCGGCAGACTTGGTGAATGGCTTACAGACGAAGAATCCGATTATTCAAACACAGCTAAATATTTTATGAGCCTCGGGAAAGAACGTGCGGCTCAGGGAATTAAATCCAGCGAAATTATCTATGCTCTCATAATTGCCCGAAACGTAATCTGGCAGTTTATTCTTGAACAGGGATGCCTTAATAATGCCGTGGATTTATATGAAGCCGGTGAGTTCCAGTTAAGGGTTACTCACTTCTTTGATAAAGCAGTATATTTTACTACTGCCGGGCACGAAAGTCTTCATATAGATGAAAACGAAATCTACAAAGAAGAAGGTTTCTTCGATAAGGCTGTGGAATCTGTTACGAAATGGGTTATAGGTGTCTGAAAACTTAAATAACAAGTAACAATTGATTTTATTTTTCACTATTTTGCAAACTGTACGATAATACTGTTAAGTAATAATGAATTTCCGGAATGACTGAAAAATATAATCATAATGCTTCCTGCAATAAGAATTATTTCCCGACAGGTTTCCTGCTGAGGATTTCTCGAAATATAATTAATCCATGCATCATTTTAACAGTTGCGGCGTTTTTTTTTATAGGCAAATCTTCAATTGCTCAAACCGGCAGCTATAATGTTCGAATGATTACCATGGAAGACGGACTTCCGCAGAGTTCGGTTAAGAATTTTCTTTGCGATAAAAACGGAATTATCTGGATAGGTACCGGACAAGGAATTGCAAGATATGAAGGGAACAAATTTCACGTAATAAAAGCAGTGAAGGGCGACAGCTCTAAGCTTAACGATGCTTATCTATACGATATGTTTGAAGATTCCAAAGGCAGAATCTGGATAATGACTAACTCCGGCGGTTTGTCTGTTTATACACCTTCAGACGGAAAAATAAAAACATTTCTTAATAATTCTTCTGACAAAAATTCCATTCCCGATAATTCTATAAGAAAAGTAATTGAGGTAAACGGTAATATTTGGATTGCTTCTCATTCAAGCGGATTTGCAAAGTACAACGAAAACAATCAAAACTTTACCAGGTACTTCAGCGAAGGAGATCATCCATTTAGGGCAGTAAGTTCCGTTATTGCTGACCACTCCGGCATTTTTTGGGTTTCGACCGAGGGACGCGGTCTGATCAGGATTTCTAAAGATATGAAATCTTATAAGCAATTTATGCCCGATGGAACCGCAAACTCAATCCAGAGCAATGATGTTTATGATCTATATGAAGATTCATACAATAATATCTGGATTGCATCTCAAAAAGGCATTCGGGTGCTGGACGAAAGACGTGAGAAGTTTAACAGGCCGGGTGTTTCAGCTTTGCCGCCGGTTCTTGAATCAGGAATTGTTAATCGAATGCTTTTCATTGAAAACAGAGAAATCTGGTTTTCAACAATTGAAGGTTTGTACAGGTTTGATTTATCTAAAAGAACTGTTGAGCATATTGCTTTGAAAGCACAGACAGGTGAGGATTTTTCAAGAACCAACATTACCAGACTTGCAGTTGACAAAACAGGAATGATATGGGCGGGTAGTCCATTCTACGGAGCCTTTTGCCTTTATAAAGACGAACGCAAAATTAAGGCATTTACAGTTAATGAAGTACCCGGCAAAACTTTAAGCAGTAAAGTAATCCGATCCCTTTATTCTGATAAAAAAGGTTATCTTTGGGCAGGTACGCAAGACAAAGGTCTAAACAGAATAAATCTTAAAACCGGAATTATTGATATTTTCAGAGGGGTTGAAGCCGGAGGAAGACTCGTGAATGATCAGGTTTCGGCTTTATGTATAGACAGCAGGGAAAGACTTTGGATCGGAACTTGGAAAAACGGATTATCCTATGCTGATAGAATTCACAATGCAACCGGTTCTGTTTATTTCAGGAAAGTTCAAACGATTGAGCACGAAGAAGGATACGATTCTGATATTATCATTATGGAAGTATTTGAAGATAGCAAAGGCAGAATTTGGGTAGGATCAAATTTCGGACTCGGAATTTATGACGAAAGAAAAGGAAAAGTGAATTATCCGTTAAAGGGTAACGAAAATATTTTTGCCCGGCAGCATATTCAGTCTAAAAGTATTAAGGAAGACAAAAAAGGTAATCTCTGGGCAGGAACCTGGAACGGTTTATACAAAATAGAAGTAAAGGAAACTTCAGATTTCTATATGCCTGTTCTTAAAGCTGTTAGGATTGATGAATATGTTGACGGTAAAGGTCTGCTTTATAGCGGCAAAGTTATTTCTCTTAAATATGACAATTCAGGAAATCTATGGATCGGCTCATTTTTCGGAGGTTTGTATTTTCTTGATGCAAAGCAGGTGAGCAGCGGAAAAGACAGTGTTAAACTGGTAAATTACTCGGAAAAAGACGGTATCCTAAACAACACAGTTTATGCTATTGAAGAAGACTTAAGAGGAAATATTTGGTTTTCAACAAATTTAGGGTTGTACAGCCTTAATAAAACCACTTCGGGTATAAACAGATTTACAAAGGAAAACGGGCTGTTGAATCAGAGCTATTATTGGGGAGCCGGAAGTACGGCAGATAACGGTTATTTGTTTTTCGGCGGACAGGAAGGAATTAATATGTTCAAGCCTGAAGAACTTATCCCCACCCTAAAATATTCTCCGGTTATACCGGTTATAACCGGTGTTAAAATTTTCGGAAATGCGTTATCGGAAGAAAAAATATTTAAGAACGGAGAAACGATAGAAATTGATTATAAAGAGAATCACATTTCATTTGATTTTCTTCTGCCCGATTATAGGAATCCTTCAAAAATAAAACACTTCTATACTCTGGAGGGATTTGATTCTACCTGGATCGCTTCAGGAAGCATAAATTCAGCCGGATTTACTAATCTTGAGGCAGGTACTTATAAATTTCGTATTCAGGCAACAGACTTTGAAGGATCTCTTTCAAAAGAGTTCAATATTACAATTAAAGTGAATCCGCCGTTCTGGCAGACACTTTGGTTCAGAATTTCTGTTTTTATTGCACTGATTATTCTGGTTGCAGTAATAATAAAACTAAGAGAAAACCACATCCACAAAATAAACACTGAGTTGGAAAATCTCGTTGAAGAAAAGAAAAACGAACTTCTAAAGGAAATTGAAATAAGGAAGCTGACTGAAGAGGAACTTAAAAAATCGCAGTCTAAACTGATTGACGATAATCTTGAAAAGGAAAGAGTATTTTCACTTCTTACAACAGATATAAAAAATCCTTTCTCGGTAATTATCGGACTTTCAGGAATGATCAGCAGTGAGATGGATTCTATGGAAAAACCTGAAATCCTGGAATATCTTGAGGCAATTGACAGAACTTCAACCAATGTTTTTAATCTTCTTGATAACTTGCTTGAATGGAGCAGAATTCATGGCGGCCGGCTTACAATTTCACCAAAGAGTTTTGCAGTGGAAAGTATAATTGAAAACATAATGTATTTCTATGAAAAAAACGCAAGAAGTAAAGAACTGGAATTTATAATTGAACAAGAAGATGATATTTATGCTTTCGCTGATCCGAATCACATTGAAAAAATAGTGAGGAATTTTATTCTGAATTCAATAAAATACACAAATAAAGGCGGAAAGATTAAGATAAAAACTGCCGGGAAGAATGCTGAAATCCTTATTAGCGTTGAGGATAACGGAATTGGTTTGACTCCGTATCAGATTTCGAACATAGAAAAATGTGAATATGGTGAAGTGAAAACCGGTACCATGGGGGAAAAAGGCGCAGGTCTGGGATTACCTTTGTCATTTGCACTTGCCGCAAAAAATAACGGAAGGATTGAAGTATTGAGTTCGCAGGGAGTGAAAACAATTTTTACCTTAATTATACCAAAGTTTGAAAGACAGATAGATTAACAGCAATATAATAAATATAGAATGTATCGATTATATCAGTAAACTCTGAAATTTGATGAAAAATATTTTAATACTTTTCCTTTATATTATTATTTCAACTTCCATTGCGGCGAGTGACGGTAATTATAAATTCCAACACATCACAATTGATGACGGGTTATCTAATAATGCCGTAACAGCTTTACTTCAGGACAGCAGAGGCTTTCTATGGATAGGAACTGTTGGAGGTTTAGACAGATATGACGGTATTAATTTGCATTCATATAAAACAGCCGGACCGAAATCCAATACTATTTCCAATAACTATATCAATTGCTTGTATGAAGATTCAAAAGGAAATATCTGGATAGGAACGAATTCCGGAGGGTTGAATGTTTTTAACTGGAATACTGGAATAATTGAAGTTTTCAGACAGGAAGCAGATAAACAAAATGCTTTGCCCGATAATAATGTACGGGATATTCAGGACGACAAAAAAGGGAATGTCTGGATTCTGACAGTGGCCGATGGTCTTGTAAGCTGTAACCCTGCAGATAGAAAATTTAAGAGATTTACTGAAGATAAAAAGGGAATTCCATTAGGAGTTGTTTCTGCGTTTTTTATTGATAAAGACGGGCTTTTTTGGATTTATTCTGATTCAAAAGGACTTCTGACATATGAGCCTTCAGATTCGGAAGGTTTTAACAATATAAAAGGACCGGCCGGAGAGATGATTCCCGAGGTTCATTCGATAATTCAAGATGAGTACGGAAAGATTTGGATTGGTACAGAGAACGGGATTTTTTTATATAACAAAAAATCAAAAACTATTAACCGGCTGAACTATGAAAAAGCCTCAAGAATCAGTTCGGTTAATATTGTCAATTCACTTTATTCCGACAATAAAGGAAATGTTTGGGCCGGAACAGTAGGCGGATTGGTTAAGTTTGATGTAAAGGAACTGACTGCAGTAATAATGCAGAATAATTCTTCAGAGTCATATTCATTAAGCAACAATAATGTATCTTCGATGATTGTTGACAGGACGGGAATACTATGGGCAGGAACTAATCCCGGCGGACTAAATAAGCTGTATATCCAAAAGAAAATTTTTGATCATTACAGTCATCAGCCCGGTAATCCGAATTCGCTTAATGAGAATACGGTAAGAGGAATTTACGAAGATAAAAACGGAAATATTTGGGTTGCAACTATAGGAGGCGGAATTAATTTCCTTAACACAGCCAAAGGTACAAACAAGGTTATTAAAAACGATCCTGATAATCCTGCAAGTTTAAGCAGCGACCAGCCATCCTGCGTTTATGTTGACAGCAAGTCAAGATTATGGGTAGGTACCTGGAAGGGCGGCCTTAATCTTTGTGAAAATATTTACAGAAAAATTGATTCAGGCGAGAAAATATCTTTTGAAATATTTCGAAGGGATCCGAATGACAGCCGATCTATCTCCGATGATATTGTTCAAGATATCTATGAAGATAAAAAGGGCAGGATATGGGTAGGTACAGGCGCGGGCATTGATTTGTTTGATGAAACAAGGAAAACTTTTTACCGAATGAGTGATAATCCGGATCCTTCCAAACGTCTTCTGGACGGAAGAGTGCAATCCGGCTGCATATTGGAAGACAGACAAGGAAATTTTTGGGTAGGGACTTGGAATGGTCTGAATAAAATTAAATTTTCAAGTATTACATCTTCAGAATTCCGGGTTGAAAAAGTAATTACATACCTGAAAAATGAAGATAATCCAAATTCAATTTCTGATAACAGAATTATTTCCTTATATCAGGATAAAAAGGGAAATATTTGGGCCGGAGTTTACGACGGCGGTATTAATATGATTGAATCCGGCTATCTTGAGTCAGATTCAGACAGCATCTCTTTTAAGATTTTTACGGAAAGTGAAGGGCTTTCCAACAATATTGTGTACGGACTTCTGGGAGACAGCAGAGATAAAATCTGGGCGGCTACAAATTACGGATTATCGCTTCTGGATCCGGTTACAGAAAAGTTCAGAGTTTATTATCAGATTCATGGCTTGCAGAGCAATCAGTTTTTCTGGGGAGCTTCCAATAAAGGTAAATCCGGAAAAATGTATTTCGGCGGAATAAACGGATTTAATGTTTTTCATCCTGATAGTCTTAATGAAATAGAAAGTTCAAATATTCCCCCTGTGTATATTGTTGATTTTAAGAAATTCGGAAAAACTTTTACTTTTGATAGGAATATATGTGAAATAAAGGAAATTGAGCTTTCCTACACAGACAATTTTTTCTCAATTGAATTTGCAGCTCTCGATTTTGTTGAACCATCGAAGAATCAGTATGCATATAAACTTGATGGTTTTGATAAAGACTGGATTTACTCCGGGAACAGAAATCTTGCCAGCTACACTAATCTTCCCGGCGGAACTTATACATTCAGGGTAAAAGGTACAAACAAAGACGGAATATGGAATGATACAGGTGCAACTCTGGTAATAAAAATAATACCTCCTTTTTGGGAAACACTCTGGTTTAAGATATTGACGGTTATAGCTTTAATCGGACTTGTTCTGCTGTTAATTAAACTAAAAACCAAAAGCATTGAAAACACAAAGCAGATGCTTGAAATTGAAGTTGAAAAAAGGACCAGACAGCTTCAGGAAGAAATTTATGAAAAAACCGCAATTGAAGAGAATCTCAGGGAATCACAGAAAAAACTTGTTGAGCTAAATGCAAGTAAGGATAAATTCTTCTCAATAATATCGCACGACTTAAGAAGTCCGTTTTCTGCTCTGTTAGGTATTTCCGGTTTATTGATGGATGACTTCGATTCTGTTGATAAGAGCGAGCTTCAGGAATTCATTCAGGCTATTGAAAAAACTTCACGCGGAGTATATAACCTGCTGGAAAATCTTCTTGACTGGTCAAAGATTCAAACCGGCAGAATGGAGTATATGCCTAAGGAGTTTTCCTTAAGCGTTATGGCTGAAGAAGTTAAAAATCTTCTTGAGACAAGTGCAAAAAGCAAAAAAATCAATCTTGTTTCAAACATAGATGAATCACTTAAGGTTTATGCCGATATGAATATGATCAATACCGTTTTAAGAAATCTTACAGCTAATGCAATTAAATTTACTCCGGCAAACGGCATTATTGAAATTGCTGCTTCAAGAAGAGAAAACGGTGTTGAGGTTTCTGTTGCAGATTCCGGCATAGGTATAAGCGAAAACGATATAAAGAAACTGTTTAGAATTGATACAACAGTTACCACTTTAGGTACTGAAGGCGAAAGAGGAACCGGGCTCGGACTTATTCTCTGCAAGGAACTTGTTGCAAAGAACAACGGAGAAATATTTGTTGCCAGCACCATTGGAAAAGGAACAACCTTTACATTTATATTGCCTGAAAAAAATCAATAAAATATTGGATATTTTCAGTTTTATTCAATATTTTGAGTTACGTTTATTTCACTAACAGATAATAATGGTCATCAGAAATTCAGCCTGCGCATTTATTCTATATATTATTATATGCGGAATCAGTTTTGCACAGAATAATATCAGATTTGAACACATTTCAATAGAACACGGGCTCTCACACAGCAGTGTTCAGTGCATCATTCAGGATAAAAGCGGATTCTTGTGGATAGCAACCGAAGACGGACTTAACCGGTACGACGGTAATAATTTTAAAATTTACCGTCCGCAGAAAGGCAATCCAAATTCAATATCTGATATATTCATTTGGGAAATGACTGAAGACTCAAACGGCGATATCTGGATTGCCACAAATATGGGCGGTCTGGATAAATATAATGTTGATACGGAAAAATTTACACATTACAGAAATAATCCGGGAGATAAAAACAGTCTAAGCTCAGATAAACTGCGCTCAGTATTTATTGACAGAAGCGGGAGGCTTTGGGTTGGCACCTGGGGTGGCGGATTAAATGTTCTGGATACAGAAAGCGGGAAATTCACGAAGTATCTTCACGATGCTCAGGATTCAACTTCCCTTAATAATAATGTTGTAAATAATATTTTCGAAGATTCTTCAGGGCGGATATGGATTTGTACAGACGGTGGGCTAGCAGAATACAATAAGAAGCAAAACAATTTCAAGAGATACGTACATAAAGCATCCGATCAGTATTCAATCAATAACAATAGAGTTACTGCAATTACGCAGGATGATCAGGGAAGACTTTGGGTAGGCACAAACGACGGTATTGCTGAATTTGACAATAAAAGCGGCAAATTCTACAGAATGTATTACGAAGAAAAAAATCCGAATTCGTTAAGCAATAATCTTGTAACGGCAATGTACAAGGACGATTCAGGAACTATCTGGATAGCAACCGATGCAGGCGGGGTAAGCAGCTATGATCCGGTAAAAAGATTGTTTAACAGGTATATGCACGACCCGGCAAATCCAAGAAGCCTAAGTATTAATATCGTAAGAAAAATATTTCAGGACGATCTGGGAATGCTTTGGATAGGAACCAACGGCGGTGGACTTAACAGAGTGTTTCGCGGTAAGAAAAAGTTCGAATTGGTTACTTATGATTCATATAATATAGACGGATTGAATCATACTGTTGTAAGAAGTTTTTATGAGGATAGTCGTGATTATCTTTGGGTGGGTACTGCCGGCGGAGGAATCAATATACTGGATAAGCAGACTAAAAAATACGCACATATGAAGAACCAGCCGAATGTTGAAAACTCACTTACCTCGAATATAATTCTATCGATAGCCGAGGATCCGGAAGGAGATTTCTGGGCGGGTACCTGGGAAGCCGGACTTAACCGGATAACTGTAAAATCAGAGATTAAATCGGCACAAGACTACGCAGAAAGCAAAATAAAAAGATATACACATAATCCGCAGAACCCGTATTCAATCAGTAGCGACATAGTTCAGAAGGTGTTTCTCGATAAATTCGGAAATCTTTGGTTTGGAACCGGGTCAGGAATCGATTTGTACGAAAAAGAAACGGATCGGTTTTATAATTTATCTTCTGATTCTCTAAACAAGTTCAGCTTAAGTGACAACAGAGTACAGTCGGCAATCATTCAGGACAGAAACGGATGCCTTTGGATTGGCACCTGGGGCGGATTAAACAGAATGAAGTGTCCGGGCAAAAAACTTAATCCTTCTTCAGACCCGTCAGCATTGAAAAACATCAAATTCTTCAGTTATAAGCATGATCCGGTTGTTGCAAATTCTCTCAGCGATGACAGAGTAATCACTTTGTACGAAGACCCTCTTGCAGATGACCTGACTATTTGGATTGGAACTTATGGCGGAGGCTTAAACAAAATGGTTATTAAAAAAGATAACAAATCAGATAAGGAAATTATCTTATTTAATAACTATACAGAATCCGACGGGCTATCAAGTAATGTTGTTTACGGCATTCAGGGCGATAGTCAGGGTAATATATGGCTGAGTACTAATAACGGTATTTCCAAATTTGAGGTGAGCAAGAACCGTTTTAAGAATTATAATGAAAGCGAAGGAGTGCAGAGCAACCAATTCTATTGGGGCGCAAGTTATATGGGACGCGACGGCAAAATATATTTCGGCGGTGTAAACGGTTATAATGCTTTTTATCCTGAGAATGTTGTGTCATCAAGTAAATTACCCGGAGTTGCAATTACTGATTTCAGAATATTCAACCAATCGGTAGAACCCGGCGAGACTTATGAAGGCCGCGTTATTCTTGAAAAAAACATAACAAAAACAAAAGAGATATCAATTTCATATAAAGATTATGTAATTTCATTCGAATTTGCCTCACTTCATTTTATTGCTCCTCAGAAAAATGAATATGCTTATATGATGGAAGGATTCGAAACAAAATGGAACTATGTAGGCAACCGAAGATTTGTTACTTATGCAAATTTACCGCCGGGCGAATATACTTTCCGGGTTAAAGCCTCAAATAACGAAGGTATTTGGAATGAAGAGGGAGCTTCAATAAAACTTATCGTTACTCCGCCTTATTGGGAGACGTCCTGGTTCAGGATTGCGGCTTTAATTGTAATGGCCGGACTTATGTATGCAGTTTACAGAATAAGAATCAGAACTATCCGCAATCAGAACAGAAGGCTTGAGCTTAAAGTAAGAAAGCGAACAACCGACTTAAGAAAAGAAATTACCGAGAGAAAAAAAATTGAAGCTGAATTAAGAAATTCCGAAGAGAAACTTAAGGAGCTTAATGCAAACAAAGACAGATTTTTCTCGATAATTGCACACGATATTAAATCGCCGTTCAGTGCACTGATAGGATTTGCCCGTCTGCTTGAAACTGACTTAAAGCAAAGCTCACCCGAAGAAATTGAGGAAGGCGTTAATGCTATAAGCAAATCGGCGAAAAGCATTTATGACTTACTGGAAAATCTTCTTGAATGGAGCAGGTTGCAGATAGGTCATACTAAGTATTCACCGGTTATATTTGATATTTACAAAACTACTGAAGATGTAATAGAACTTCTGAAACCTTCGGCAAACAATAAAGATATCAGTATCGAAAATGGTTTGGATGCAGGTACACTTGTATTGGCAGACAGTTATATGATAAGTACCGTATTAAGAAATCTGATATCAAATGCAGTAAAGTTTACAAAACCGGGGGGTAATATTAGGGTTAATTCAATTAAGTACAACGGAAAGTTGGAAGTTCAGGTAATTGATACGGGAGTAGGAATATCAGAAGAAGATATTCAAAGACTTTTCCGAATAGAGATTGCACAATCCAAAATTGGTACATCAAAAGAGAGAGGTACCGGCTTAGGACTTATTCTTTGCAAGGAACTTGTTGAAAAATGCGGAGGAGAACTGCGGGTGGAAAGCGAACTTGAAAAAGGTTCTGTTTTTATCTTTACATTAAATACAGCGGAGACTGTATAATTTATTGGAATTCTCAATGTGATACAAGATTCTTTTCAACGTATTTCTTTAAGTCAGAGTTCATCTCTTCCATTGCAATTGTGAAATTGTATCCGAATCCGCCCCAAATAAAAGAAGTCATTAATCCTTTAAAATTTGCCTGATGAATAAGTTTTGTAGCACCGCCTGAACTTTTAAGTTGAAATGAATGCGTGCCTTCAAATCCGGTAAATAAATTTCCTTTCCAGGAGAGTTCACGAAGCGGCAAAAACACAGTTATTTCAGGCTCATATTCTATATCCTTAACCTGCGGAGCTTTCATCATAATCTTTACTTTTGAGCCGACTTTATAATCCCCAATAGCCTGAATAATGAAGTTGTTCCACTTTGCATAAGAGGATTTATTAGTAAGAGCTTCCCAAACAACTACAGCAGGGGCTTTAATCTCAATAGATGTAAAAATCTCTTTCATAATCTTTTATCCTCAACTCTAAAAACTAACGAAATTATATTATATAATTCAATAATCACGCCAAAGAATTAAGTCTATTGAATTTCAGTACTAAAAATAATAAGTTTTATTGACAAATTTAAGTTTCAATGAAGAATTTTATTATATGAAAATGTTTTGGTTGATTCTGTTCAATGTATCTATGGTTTTGGGACAGGTTTTGCCTGAAACTCGAAATATTAAATGGGAAGCCGGATTAAAAGACGGAATCCCTTTCTATCCGGTTTTTGCTGATGTTACACTTCCGCCATATAATGCATCCGGAAACGGAATAGCTGACGATTATCAGGCAATAAGCAATGCGATTAATGATTGTCCGGAGGGTTTTGCAGTATTTCTTCCTGAAGGGAAATATAAAATTTCTTCTTCCATAGACATTAGAAATAAAAGAATTGTTGTAAGGGGAGAAGGTCCCGATAAAACAAAGCTTTTCGGAGGCATAAAGATAAACTCCTGGAGCAGTAATAAATCTGCCGGTTTGTTGAATGGATTTCATAAAGGAAGCACAACAGCAATAACCGAGTATCCGGAATTGTTTAATGCCGGTGAATTTGTTCTGGCAGACCAGTTGAACGATTCAGCATTTGTTACACAAATAGGATTCTATGAATCAGGCTGTACCTGGTGCGGAAGAGATTCAGGCAGAAGAGCAATGGGACAGATTCTTAAAATAAAAGAAATTACCGGGAATAATATATCGTTTGAAAAGCCTTTTTATATGGATTTTAGTTCAAAGTTTTCTCCTGAAATTACAAAAATATCGGAAAATATTACAGACTCTTGCGGAATTGAAGATTTATCCATCGAATCCGGAAACGATGACTACAATATTATTATTTCAAATAGTGCTTTTTGCTGGATTAAGAACATTGAAAGTAAAAATGCCAACAAGGGGCATATAAGGCTCCAGCGCTCTTACGGTTCTGAAGTAAGAGACAGTTATTTTCACCATGCCCGGGCCTATTCAAGCGGAAGCGGTTACGGTGTTCTTCTTATAAATCAGTCTTCAGATAATCTTATTGAGAACAATGTTTTCTATTATCTAAGACATTCGATGGTAATTGAAGCCGGAGGTATGGGAAAATGTTGTTGAACAAACATTGCCATCGTCATTATATCTGGAATCAAAACCAGCATTTTTCGGTAATCTTAACTGGCCTGCAGCAGGGCCGGATGTAATGCCGCCAGTATCTCCGATTCCGGCACAAGTAAGGTTTGATAGTCTGATGAATCAAGGAACCCATATAATTGATATTCCTTCAGATAAAAAGGGGAAAACAGGGGGGGTATCGTCTTTCCGGACATACCCTAATCCGTTTAATCCGACAGTAAGAATCAGATTTAATCTCAGCGAAGAAGGGATAGTGGAAATGAAAATTTATAATTCTCTCGGACAGTTGGTGAAGATTTTATCCAACGGACTTCGGAAGAGCGGAATAAACGAAGTTACGTTTGATGCATCAGGATTTGCCGGAGGAGTTTATTTTTGCAGAATTGAGTTTAGCGGGCATATTTACACACAACGAATGCTTTTAATTAAGTAAAAAATTCCAAAATATTTTTAATCAAACTTGACAATCGCTTTTAATAATGTTAAGTTTAGGCTTCAAATTATTCCGCGGTAGCTCAATGGCAGAGCATTCGGCTGTTAACCGAAGGGTTGTAGGTTCGAGCCCTACCCGCGGAGCGAAAAATCCCGCATCTTGCGGGATTTTTTAGTTTTAAACAGATTTTGTTTTTTTGTTCAAAGCTCACAGTTATCTGCAATTACCGCCCCGGTGACTTAAGGCTCTCGAAGGCAGGGCAGGGAATTAACCACGGAGAACACGGAGAACACGAAGGGGAAATCATAAATCCGCGGAATTGCCAATGCTTTCAATGAAACTACAGACAATCTTATAGCCACCGGTTTCGCCGAGGGCTATTGTAGTTAAAGCCTTTCAGGCTTCATTCGGTATAAAGATTCTAATCACGGAAGTGCATACTTCCCAATCCCGGAGGGATCAAATATGCATAGCCCTCGATGCAATCGGGGGAAGCGTGAGAAAAAAACTGCAGAGCGGCACCGTTAAGAATCGTGGTGCGTTACGCGTGACGAGTAACAAATTCAACGCAAACCCCAAAAAAAATACAAATAAATAAAAAAACACTTTGACATAACTA
>CAZOZP010000061.1:0-18770 GCA_964584325.1 uncultured Melioribacteraceae bacterium | reverse complement strand
CCTGTTTCTGTTCCAACTTTATAACCATCAATAACGTAAAATTGAAGTTCTTTTTCAATTATTTCCTTTGCAACCTTTCGAGGAATATGATTCATTACTTCATCAGCAGGATATGGTGAATTCAATAAAAATGTTCCACCTTTTTTTATTGATTCAAGAACATCGAATTTTTCCAGCATATTAAACTGGTGGCAAGCTATAAAATTCGCACTCTGTATTAGATATGAAGACTTTATAGGATTCTTTCCGAAACGTAAGTGTGAAACAGTTGTGGACCCAGATTTCTTCGAATCATACACAAAATAACCCTGAGCATAATTCTCTGTTTCTTCTCCGATTATTTTGATTGAGTTTTTGTTGGCTCCAACGGTTCCGTCAGCACCAAGACCAAAGAACATAGCTCTTGTTACATCATCGCCTTCAATTATGAAGTTTCTGTCAAAATCAAGACTTGTTTTAGTAACATCATCATTAATGCCGACAGTAAATTTATTTTTAGGCTCAGATTTCTTTAATTCATCGAATACCGCTTTAACCATTGCCGGAGTAAATTCTTTAGATGAAAGTCCGTATCTGCCTCCGATAATTACCGGTGATTTTGAAAATGGTTTATTTTCTGAATTCATCGCTTCACTTATAGCTGTAAGAACATCCATATAAAGAGGTTCGCCAAGTGATCCGGGTTCCTTTGTTCTGTCAAGTACTGCGATAGATTCAACAGTTTTTGGTAAAGCTTGTATAAAATGACTTGCCGAGAAAGGTCTGTACAGACGAACTTTTAAAACTCCTACTTTCTCACCAAGCTTGCTGTTTAAGTAATCAGCAGCTTCTTCTGCAACTTCTGCACCTGAACCCATTATGATTATTACACGTTTTGCATCTGCATCGCCTACATAATCAAATAATTTATACTGTCTTCCGGTAATTGAAGCAAATTTATCCATAGCTTCCTGAACTTTTTCCGGACAAGCATTATAATATTTATTAACAGCTTCTCTTCCCTGGAAATATACATCAGGATTCTGAGCTGTTCCCCTTACAACCGGATTCTCCGGTGTTAATGCTCTGTTTCTGAATTCAAGTACTTTATTATAATCAATCATCGCACGTAAATCATCTTCAGAAACCAGTTCCATATTATTAACTTCGTGCGAAGTTCTGAACCCGTCAAAGAAATGAATAAACGGAATTCTTGATTCAAGAGTTGATCTGTGTGCTATGGCTGCCATATCTTGTACTTCCTGAACAGAACCCGAACACAACAATCCCCAGCCTGTCTGCCGCGTTGACATAACATCCGAATGATCTCCGAATATCGAGAGTGCAGAGGCTGCCAAAGCTCTTGCTGAAACGTGAAAAACTGCAGGAGTAAGTTCACCGGCAATTTTATACATATTCGGGATCATCAGTAAAAGTCCCTGCGATGCTGTAAATGTTGTTGTAAGAGATCCTGTCTGAAGCGATCCGTGAACAGCTCCTGCCGCACCCCCTTCACTTTGCATTTCGCATACGCTTGGAATAGTATTCCAAATATTTCTTTTGCCTTCCGCTGCCCAGGCATCGGATAATTCTCCCATTCCGGAAGAAGGTGTAATCGGATAAATCGCAATTACTTCGCTTAGACGGTAAGCCACATAAGCAGCCGCTTCATTTCCGTCAATCGTAATCATCTTTCTTTCCATTTAAATACCTTTTATTGATACAAGTTTGTTATTTATCAGTTGTGTATAAATCCTTAAGATTTCCTATGCAGTAACCCCGGCGGCCTTAGAATGAAGGGGAATATATTAAATCATAACAAAAAGAGCTCATTATCCGCAATGCTCAAGGAATTACATTTTTACGTTAAAAATTATAGTTGTTAATTTAACTAATTTTCTTGTTATTATTATAAATAAGTTAAGGGCAGTTTTACTTTTTTTATCAAATATCCTGAGGAATCAACTATAAAAAAAACTGCTTTTATGAATCCTCATAAAAGCAGCCTAAAATAATCTTTATCTTCGGAGCTGATGCATCCTGTGGGATACGCCTTTGGCAGAACCAATATTGAATGAGGAAATAATATTCTTGAGATTGATGGTAAGATTAGACAAATCTTCAGCCGCTTTGGCTATCTGCTGAACTCCTGAAGCTGATTCGTGCGAAACATTGTTTATTGCTTCAATATTTATTGATACTTCCTCTGCGGTTGCAGATTGCTCTTCGCTTGCGCTTGCAACTTGTTCTATTTCAGAAGAAACTTTTTCTGTACTGTTAAGAATTTCGGCCAAAGCCTGTTCAAGAGCATCAGTAATTCTCTTACCGTCCTGCACGGCATTGTTGGCTCTTGTCATAGCTTCGTCTGCGCCTTTTGCTTCGTCCTGAATTGCGCGGATGGTTTCAGCAATTTCCTTAGTAGCCTTTGTAGTTCTTTCGGCAAGTTTTCTTACTTCATCGGCCACAACCGCAAATCCTCTTCCCTGTTCACCGGCTCTTGCCGCTTCAATTGCCGCATTAAGTGCCAGAAGGTTTGTTTGATCAGCAATCTCATCAATTACTTGAGCTATTTCACCAATCTGATCTGTTTTACTTACCAGTGAAGTGATAATTCTTCCTGTATCTTCCGTTGATGTAATAATATTTGTAATACTTGCTTTATTTTCGGTAACTTTGTTAACACCTGTCTTAACCGAACTCTTTGCATTCTTTGAAGCATCTGCAGCATTGTTTGCATTGTGAGTTGTCTGAAGAATTGTTTTTGACATTTCTTCTATGGCACCGGCTACTTCAGATACCTGCGAACTCTGCTCCTGGGCTCCGGCTGCAAGTTCTTCTGCACTTGCTGAAATCTGAGTAGATGCAGAAGCCGTTGCTTCTACGGAATCAATAATTCTGGTAAACATATTACGAATATTTTCAATGGAAAGATTGAATCCGGCATAGAGTTTTCCGATTGCATCATCTTTTTCCTGAGTAACAGAAACCGTTAAATCTCCTGTTGCCAGTTTTTCCATAGCATACAAAAGTTCGTTAACTTTATTGTTGAGGTATTTGTCATGCTCAAGAGCTTTATTGCGTTCTGCTTCAGCCATTTTTGATTTTTCTTCAATGTCGATAAATGATTTATCAATATCTGTAATCATATTATTAAAGGCAGAACCAAGTTCTCCTATTTCATCTTTGTTATCAATATTAACTTTTACATTTTTCTCACCGGAGGCCACTCTATCTGCCGCATCTTTAATAGAAAGAATAGGGTCAACGATTTTTGCTTTCTGATATTCATTGAATTTATGCGCCATATAAACACCGGCAAGAATCACTGCTAAAATGAAAATTTGAAGATAAAGAAATCTGGAATTGTTAGTTTCAATAGCTGCCGCTATTTTAGCTTCCATCAAATCGCTTAGTTTATCAATTATCGTCCTTGCGTCTTCGAATGCAGGAACTTCTTCCGAATTGATTAATGCATATACTTCTGATTTTTCCGGAGTTGTATCCTGAGGTATTGCGGAGGCCACTTTAGCACTGACATTCCTCCAGGTCTCATATTTTGTTTCAAATTCCTTATTCAATGCAATTTCTTCGTCGCCGTGTTCAAGAATTTTGTATTCTCCCCATCTCTCCTTTACCTGTGCATCGTTTTCATTAACAACTTCTTTTAGTTTACTGTTATAAACATCATTTATCATAGTTCTTTCTGCTACAGCTATTTGTTGAAGGTCTCTGTCAATATGCAGCAAAAGTGTAATGCCTTTAACTTCATTAGCCGTTACATCTTCAAAACCCGAATTAATGAAATAAATTGAAATGAGTCCGATTACACCAAGGATAATTACCGCCAAAAGATATGCCCTTGATATATATTTTATTTTTCCGGAAAGGTTTTTTGATTCAAGTTTACCAGTCATTTCATCTCCAAAAATTTTTTCAAGCTATTATCGAATATTACTCTGCATTTATTAAAGGATTAATAATATTTTTAATTTTTTTTTGATAATTCACTTAATGTTTGTATAAATCAATATCTTCTAAACAGATATTTTTATTATTTTAATGGTTACAGTTTTATTAATTAAGGATTATTTATGAAACATCTAAAAAAAGCAGTACTTGTATTATTATTTTTAGCTTTGATGCCGGGTCTATCCAATGCACAAGAAGCATTTACTGGTGAGATAAGGATGGTTGGTTTCAATTATGCACCCGAGGGCTGGCTGCTATGCCAAGGTCAGGTGCTTCAAATTTCTCAATATACTGCTTTATTTACTCTTCTCGGCGTTCAATTCGGAGGGGATGGCATTAGTACATTTGCTTTGCCTGATCTAAGAGGACGAGTGCCGATAGGAATGGGACAAGGATCCGGACTTACTGCCAGAACAATTGGGGCAAAAGACGGAGCCGAAAGTGTTACATTGACTACAGCTCAGATGCCCCAGCACAACCATTCCATTAGTGCTGATTCAAACCCTGGAACAACTGAAACTCCGGCCGTGAATACAGTACCGGCAAAAAATTCTGCCGGAATACCTCAATACGGTACAAATCTTAACACAACTTTTGCGGCAAACACAGTAGGAACAGCCGGAAATAATTTGCCACATAATAATATGCCTCCTTTTTCAGTTGTTAATTATATAATCTGTGCGGATGGCTTGTGGCCGGTTCGACCATAAATCAAAGAGAGCTAAAATGTATATATTTAGATTACCCTACAAAATAAGATTTCTCGTTTCAGGTTTATTTATTTGCAGCGGAATTTTTGCTCAAAATATCTACTGGCTTGATGCTGCCTTTTCCTCTCCTGTTTTGGGAAAGGCAAAACCTGACGGTTCATCTGCCTCTACATTAGCCTTAACTTCCGGAAGTTTACCTGAAGCTATTATTTTTGATTCTGAAAGTAAGCAGCTCTTTCATACTGAATTAAAGTTCAGTTCCTCTTCAATAGTAGTTTCCGATTCTCTTGTTTCTTCTTCCTCTCTAATCGGTGGAGGTGGTTCTGCAGTAAGAGGTATCGCAATAGATAAAACCAATGACTGGATTTATTATATAAACTCTAATCTTTTAGCCGGGGCTGCAATTTCCAGAATCAAACCCGATGGCTCAGAAAATGAAGTTTTCTATAATATCGGAGGTTCTTCAGCAAATCCCAGGGCTCTTGTAATTGATGAAGCGGCCGGGAAACTTTACTATTCTGATTTTTCACAAGGAAGTATCTTTGTTAAGAGTATTAATTCCGCGGATGCTCCTGTTGCGTTAATAACCGGATTAAGCGGACCTTACGGACTTGCCTTAAATTCTCAAAACAATAAACTTTACTGGAGCGAAAGTAATTCCGGAGAAATTTGTTCAAGCGAAAAAGACGGCACCGGAATAACTGTCATTCATTCCGAATTATCGTTCCCTAAATACATCACTATAGATGAAGAGAACGGAATAATCTATTGGACTGAATCGGGAACCCCCAGGATAAGGAAATCTTCTGTTTCCGGCGGATCAATTACTACTCTGCCTATTGCGGTTAATAACCCGACCGGAATTGTATTTGCATCTTCCCAGGATATTCTTCCTGTTGAACTTGTATCATTTAATGCTTCACTAATCAATGAATCCGGAAATTCAGTACATTTAACATGGCAAACAGCAACGGAAGTAAATAATTACGGATTTGAAATTCAATTGTTAATGGTTACCGGTCAATGGGAGAATATTGGGTTTGTTGAAGGAGCAGGAAATTCCAATAGTCCAATATCTTATTCCTTCATAGATAACTCCCCGGCATCAGGTCGTGATAAAAGTTATCGTTTAAAACAAATTGATCTTGACGGAAAGTATTCATATTCCGAAATAATTGTTGTGGAGTTACCTGGAAACAAATCTTTACCTGAAGACTTCTCATTGTCGCAGAATTATCCTAATCCGTTTAATCCTTCCACTACAATCGAATTTGCTCTCCCTTATTCATCCGCAGAAAGTTTTGTAACTTTGAAGATTTATAACATTCTCGGACAACAAGCGGCAACACTGGTAAATCAAAAAATGGAATCGGGTTATTATAAGATCAAATTTGATGCTTCTTCTGCCGGCGGCGGATTACCAAGCGGAGTTTATTTATACCGGATTATTGTTTCAGACTCAGACGGTGGTAGTTCTTTATTCACTTCTGTAAAGAAACTTCTGCTGATAAAGTAATATTTTTTACTATAAACAAGGCGCGTTTCCCTTGCGCCTTGTTTATCCTTAAGTTTTCAATGAATTATCAGACTTTTAGAATCCGTACTTTTCCCGGAATTCCTTTAATGCTTTATAAAGATCTTCGGTATTTTCCATAAAAGGCATATGTCCGCCCGAACTATTTCTTAACATGCACACAGGAAATTTCATGTTCTTGTAATGTTCAGGTCCAACCATCCAATCTTTTTCTCCATAGAAAAACAATACCGGAGCTTTAACATATTCTGTGTCCTGAAAATATTCTTTCCAATAATCATCGTATGATAAAGCCTGACTGCCGAAAGCCCAGTTCCAGACCGGTATTTCTCCGAAAGATGCACTCATTATATCCATATTCTCTTTAATCTCGTATCCCATCTTCCACATAACACCGGCTTTATTAACCACCGAAATTAAACTATCCCATCTTTGGGTAAAAGGAATTCTTTTTTCAAAAAACCATGCTGTATCCTTTACACCGGAAAATTCAAGAGCTTTTGGGGCCCAACTGCTTTCATAACTGTGCTTTAAGCTGAGTGCACAGTTTATCATAATCATACCGCTTATACTTTCAGGATATTTAATGATATAAGCCATCTGAAGAATACCGCCGAAAGAGTGACCCATTGTTAACCACTGATTTATTCCCAGAGCTTTTCTTACTTCTTCAAAATCATCTGCCATTCTGTCGGCCGAGTAATTGCTTTCAGTTGTACCCGATGAACGGGCTACTCCCCTCTGATCAAGATATATCATTCGGAAATGCTGTTCGAGACTATCTCCGGAAAATTTTTCAAGCCAGTGACTTCCGCTGCCTGGACCTCCATGAATATATAAACAAGGAGTTCCTTTGCCTTTTACTCTTACAAATAATTGAATTCCGTCTGAAGTGGTAATTAGTGTATCCTGTGCCGATAGAATTACTGCAGTAAACAAGAAAATTATAACACATTTAAAATATTTCATCCAGCTTTCTCCTTTATTGATTATTACAGTTGCCAAATTTGCTCTGCTATTGGCCGATTCAGACGGATTTGATTTAAATATGTTAAAAACATTATAGATTTTTTGAACTACTTAATATTCTTCCCAAGTACCTCAACTTTTTTCAGCCATTCTGACCGTTTCTTTTCATCCGACGATTTAACCGGCCCAAAAGCAGTTATTTTTACAGGCTTAATACCGCAAAACTCAAGAATACTTTTTTTAAATGAATTATGTCCCGGACTATTGACTACCATTAAATAATACCATTTTGGCGTATCCATTGTAACTATCAGTCTGGCAGATTTTCCTTTCAAAAGTTTATCCCACAATAGAGAATTTTCACGGTACTTAAATGCATATTTAGGAAGGAACACTCTGTCTATAAATCCTTTCAGCAAAGCAGGATAAGTACCCCACCAATTCGGATATACAAAAACCAGGTGATTGGCTTCAATTATATCGTTTTGAATTCTCAATAAATCAGGTTCCAATTCTGTACGCTTTCTGTATCCGTAA
This sequence comes from uncultured Melioribacteraceae bacterium, assembly GCA_964584325.1. Taxonomy (GTDB): domain Bacteria; phylum Bacteroidota; class Ignavibacteria; order Ignavibacteriales; family Melioribacteraceae; genus CAZOZP01. Next base: position 11,072 of record CAZOZP010000061.1, on the reverse strand, counting down.
TGCAGAACCGGATCGAATTTTAAATCAGATAGATGAACAAGTTTACAATTCGTTTTTGAAGATTCTGCACCTTTGGCATAACTCTCTGCCAATGCAGAACACAGACTTTCTTTATCCGGATGTCCGTTAATAATTAAAATGCTTTTCATTCTTATTAGTATAGTTTAAAATTATTAAACCCAAATTATTCGTTAGAGAAATCAAATTCTTTGGTTCCATAATAAATAAAGAATAATTTGGGTAACCCCGCCATACAAAATCTTACATTTCGTATTTTGAAATGTTTAGATTTTGTATGGCGATTTGTCATTATTATTTTTCCTGATGACAAATTTGGGTTAAAAAATTTATAGTGTAAATGTCACTATTTAATCAACAGCATTCGCTTTGAATCCGAAAAGCTTCCGCATTCAATCCTATATATATACATTCCTGAAGCAAGGCTTCCTGAGGCTGACGAAGCATTGAATTTTACTTCATAACTTCCTCTTGTTTTGAATTCGTTAACAAGAGAAGCCACCTGCTGTCCGAGTATATTATATACATTAAGTTTCACAATCCCGTCAGCCGGAATTGAATATTTTATTACGGTAGAAGGATTAAAAGGATTCGGGAAATTCTGAAAAAGTAAAAAGTTTTCAGGAAGTTGTTTATTCAGCTCAGTATCTTCTACTGAAACATTGCCTTCAAACGTCCGCATTATCGTGCCTTCAGAACCCACTACAGTTCCATTATAAACATCAGTAAAAGATACACTTGTAAAAGTAGCATTAACATAAACATCCTGATAATTCCAGATTTCTCCTCCATTTGAAGTAGCCAGAATTGTCCCCGGTCCAACGGCAGTAGCATTTAATGAATCAACTGCACATACAGAATACAAAGGGGCGTCTGTATTTTGGGGTATCCAATCCTGACCGCCGTTTGTAGTTCTTAGTATCAGACCGCCAAACATACCTCCACCTACAATAAATCCGTTAAGAGAATCCGAAAATGAGACTCCTCTTAAATATTCATTCATTCCGTCGATTTGAGATATCCAGTTTTCACCTGCATCAACCGTTCGTAAAATTGTTCCGTTTTCACCAACACAAGTTCCGTTTAGTGAATCGGTAAATGACACTGAGTTTAAATAATATTCTGTCCCGCTGTTTTGAAGAATCCAGTTCCCACCGGCATCTTTTGTTCTAAGAATTATTCCATTATCTCCAACCGCAGTTCCGTTGAGCGAATCGGTAAATGAAACTGATAAAAGCCAATTTCCGGTTCCGCTTACTTGTTTCACCCAGTTTTCACCTGCATCAACCGTTCGTAAAATTGTTCCGTTTTCACCGACACAAGTTCCGTTGAGCGAATCGGTAAAACTCACTCCCATCAACCATTCTGAAACCCCGCTTACCTGTTCTATCCAATTTTTACCTTTATCTTTACTTCTCAGAATTCTGCCGGATACTCCAACCGCAGTTCCGTTAGCATCATCATTAAATGATACCCCGTATAGATAGTCAGTTATTCCTTTTGAGATAGAAACCCAGGATTCTCCTCCGTCTGTTGTTCTGAGTATTATTCCATAAACACCTGTTGCAGTTCCGGTCAATGAATCTGTAAAAGAAACACCATATAAGAATTGTGTGGTGCCACTTGTTTGAGACTCCCAGCTTTCTCCGCCGTTTGTTGTTCTGTAAATTATTCCTGAAAAGCCTACTACCGTGCCATTACTCGAATCTGTAAAAGAAACTGCAGTTAAATCAATAGTTGTTTCTATAACCTGCGGCAACCAGGACTCACCCCCGTCTGTAGTCTTGAAAATCTTACCTTCATTTCCGACAGCAAATCCAATTAAAGAATCAACAAATGATACACTATTAATTGTAGCATAAACACCGTTTAACTTAGGCGTCCAGTTCTCTCCGCTATCTGAAGACTTTAGAATTGTTCCGTTCGCTCCTACAACAATAATATCATATATATTCAATATTTCAATATCGTAAAAGTCGTTAACCGTACCGCTGGTTTTTGAAACCCACGTTTCACCGCCGTCAGTGGTTTTTAAAATTAAGCCGTCATCTCCTGCTATTACGCCTATTGATGAATCCAGGAAACTTACTCCTCCCAAATATAAAGAAGTATTGCTTACCTGAGGTGTCCAGGTAATTCCGCTGTTATCAGTCCGTAGAATTTTTCCGTTACTACCTACAATTATACCGATGTTTTCATTTATAAAACTAATACTGTTCAACTGAACATCTGTCCCACTCTGTTGTCTTTCCCAATTTTCTCCTGAATCTGAAGTTTTTAGTATTGTTCCTGCATTTCCGATTGTCCATCCGGTTGAAGAAGATATAAATTTGACATCCATAAGAAAATTTCCCTGTGGCAGAGGGTTTTGCCATACCCATTGTGCCCGGCAGGGAAATGTAATAATAAATAAAAGCACAATAGCGTAAATAGTTTTCATATTGTTTCCGTTTTTATTGTTTTGAATAAATATTGAAATTGAAGAAAATTTAGATAGGAACATTATTGAAGTATAAATAATAAGAATAAATTCTTAAATCAAATTATTTATTCTTTTTTTTCTATTAATATAGAAAGTGTGAAAATTATCACAACACATAAATGTTATTTGATATTATTTCTGTAATAACATTTTACGAGATTTCATAAATCCGCCAGCCTGAATAATATAAAAATATATTCCGCTGCTTAATTGGCTTGCATCGAATTTTACTTCATAATTTCCGGCTGGTTGATTTTGGTTTACAAGAACAGCCACCTCTCTTCCTAATATATCATATACCCGCAGAGTCGTTGCGTGCAATATCTCTACACCGGACGGAATTGAATATCTTATTGTTGTTGCCGGATTAAAAGGATTCGGGAAATTCTGCAACAAGGAGAATTGCGTTGGAATCGTGTTTAATTCAATCGTTATTTCCTTTGAATATGAAAATTTTCCGTCCAGGTCAATTTGTTTCAACCGGTAGCGTCTGCTCCCCTCAGATTCAGGAAAATTATCAATAAATGAATATTCCAAGGTACTGTTTGAATTCCCCGCCCCCTCCAAAAAACCGATCCTTTCCCATTTTCCGTTATCCATTAACCATTGAATTTCAAATCCGTAATTATTAACTTCAGTTGCAGTCTTCCAGGTTAATTTAACTGAATTTCCGGATTCATTATTTATTGCTGCATTAAAAGATATAAGTTCTACCGGCAGCGGAATTTCCCCGTCTGTGTCTATAATAAGTTTTGCATATTCTATTGCAGCATCTGCACCTTCGGTAAACATAAAAATATATGCATTAAAGGGCTTATGATTTGCACCGCCTGTTGCTTTGAAAGTCTCTAAACCCTTATTACTTTGGTTAAGTAGCTTTAATATTCTTATTCCTGCATTTACGTTGGCAGCGTAAACCGGCATTATTCTGCAGAACCCGAGACCGCTTGTTTGGTTTGAAAGCGTCATGATAATATGTTTGTTATAATTTAATGCACCGGCAGTAAGTGCATCGAGCGAATCTATCGTGTCCCAATATGCCCCGGGATAATATTCCAGCGGGCCATATTCATCCTGTCCGTAAATTTTAAATATACTCCCCACTTGAATTATATTATCTACATTATCTACAGTATTAGCCCAGCCGTTTTTATATTCATATTTTTCATATCTGATCTTTATGAACGGCCGGTCAGAAAAAACTGTATAATCCGAAATGCCTTCATACTGTTTATCAAGAATATGTCTGAAAATAACTCTTACTGTTTTTCTATCCAAGGTATTTTCAGTAATAAACGCCGTATCGGCAGAGCCTCTCTGCGCACAGGCATCCAGTAATTTATTTAATACAAGGTCCTGACCAATACTTTTCAAATACCAATTTCTGATTGCGTGCTCAACTGTATCCTTTATATTTACCCCTGTTACCGCAACAGGGCGGATATGTGCAGTGGAAACGGAATTGTCGAGAGTTACTTTCGGAAATAATTTACCCTGATTGCTTTCGGTACTGATTGTTATGCTTGTTTGCGCATAAACAGAAATTACTGCCGCTAAAAGCAGTACCACCCTAAATATGATTTTCATCTTAAGCCCTTTCAAAATGCCTATGGGAAAAATATAAATATATATTATAAATGTAAATATGCCATAGTGTCTTTTTTGTCCGGTCATTACGGAAAGTTATCTTAATCACAATATTTTTACAGTAAACTATTAAATATCGGTTTATATTGTTATCTTAATGGCAATAGATTTATTTTTTATCGAAAGGGTTACAATGGGTTACGGTTCAGGAAAAGTTTGTCCGAACTGCTTTAAAGAAGAAACCGAAATATTCTATGAAGTTTCTTCAGTTCCGGTTCACAGTGTGCTTTTAATGGAAACGAAAGAAGAAGCTCTAAACTATCCTAAAGGAAATATTAAACTCGGTTTTTGCAATCATTGCGGATTTATAACCAATACTGCCTTTGATAAATCACTTCACGAATATTCTTCCAAATATGAAGAGACTCAGGGGTTTTCAGAAACTTTCAGTAAATTCCATAAAGCTTTGGCTGAAAGACTTATTGAAAAGCACGGACTTCGCAACAAGGAAATTATTGAAATAGGCTGCGGTAAAGGAGAATTTCTAAATCTTATCTGTGAACTCGGCCACAATAAAGGGATCGGATTTGATCCGGCATATATAGATGAAAGAAATACCGGCGCAGCAAAAGATCATACAGTTTTTATAAAGGATTTCTATTCTGAAAAATATACAGATTATCACGGCGATTTCGTTGCCTGTAAAATGACTCTTGAACATATTCCCGAGACTTATGATTTTGTAAGAACTGTGAGAAAATCAATCGGCGAAAGATTCGAAACGGTTGTTTTCTTCCAGGTGCCGGATGTTGAAAGAGTTCTGTCTGATTTCGGTTTCTGGGATATTTATTACGAACACTGTTCATATTTCAATGCCGGGGCATTGGATTACGTTTTCCGTAAAGCCGGATTTAATGTTTTGGAAAAAGCGGTTGAATACGGCGGACAATATTTAATGATTGAATCGCTCCCTGCCGAAATCAATAGTTCCGAAACAGGAACACCTGATTTATCTTATTTGAAGGCTCTTAAAGATAATTTTGAAAATGGAATAAGACCACGTCTCGAGGATTGGAAAAACACTTTAACGGATTTTCATAAAGCAGGCAAAAAGACTGTGCTGTGGGGCGGAGGTTCCAAAGCAGTGGCCTTTCTTACAACACTTGGAATATATAAAGAGATTGAATACGCCGTTGATATCAATCCTTATAAACATAATACCTTTCTGGCTGGAACGGGACAGCAAATAGTTTCACCGGAATTTCTTCAGAGTTATAAGCCGGATATAGTAATTATCATGAATCCAGTATATAAGAATGAAGTATCACAAGATCTTTCTGATAAAGGTCTTCACCCTGAGATATTAACAATAGACTTCAAATAGCAAAATGAAAACTAAATGTAATTCTTGTTCTTCAAGTTTTATTAAAGAAATAATTGAAATACCGGAAGTGCCGGTTTTCTGCAATGTTCTGTTTGATACTGCCGAAGAAGCACTGGAAGCTGTTCACGGACGCATAGCTCTTTTCTACTGCAGCAATTGCGGTCACATATTCAATGCCGCCTTTGATCCTGAACTTCTTGAATATGGGAAAGAATATGAGAACTCTCTTCACTTTTCGCCCAAATTCAACGACTTTGCTAAGTCGCTCGCAAAAAATCTTATCGATAAATACGATATACGGAATAAAACTGTTGTTGATGTAGGATGCGGCAAGGGTGATTTCCTGAAAATGATAACTACTGATGGCAATAACAAGGGATACGGTTTCGACAAAAGCTATGTTCCTTCTGAAAGCGATTCAGATTTTAACATTGAATTTATTAATGATTATTTTTCTGAAGAGTATAAGGATATACAAGCTGATTTGCTCTTGTGCAGGCACGTTCTTGAACATATAGAAAGACCTGAAACATTAATCAAATCGGTTTCAGATGCAATAACTGAAAACTCAACTGTATTTTTTGAAGTACCCAATGCCTTATATACTGTAAAAGATTTAGGTATTTGGGATATTATTTACGAACATTGCTCTTACTTTACCCCTGCATCTCTTACCTGGCTTTTCAAAAACAACGGATTCAAAGTGCTGGATATTTATGAAAAATTTATGGGACAGTATCTGTGTATTGAAGCCGGCTTAAGCAGTATTCCCGAAAATAAAGTTACTGTTCCTGAAGCATATGATTCACTTATTAGTAATTTTTCTGAACAGTTCGGGAAAAAACTCGAATACTGGGATGAAATTACAAGGGAAAAAGCAGAAGAAAAGATAATTCTTTGGGGAGCCGGCTCAAAAGGAGTTACTTTTCTTAATTTGATTAATCCTCATCAGGTAGAGTTTATCATTGATCTTAATCCGCGCAAACACAATAAGTTTGTTCCTGGTACCGGACAGAAAATTGTTTCCCCGGATGATCTGGATTCTATTAATCCGGATACGGTAATAATTATGAATCCGGTTTACGAAGAGGAAATCAGGTCAATTCTTTCCGGTAAAGGATTAAACCCACAAATTCTTATCGCTTAATCTGCTTATAAATAAAAAGCCGGCATCAGAAAAGACTGCCGGCTTATAACAATTAAGGAGAGGTGCTTATTTAATTTCTATTCCTGCAAAACGTGTATCGCCGTTTTTATTTACCAGCCGCAAAAGAACTGCTCCGGATTTTTTATTTGCCACAGCCTCAGAAAAGTCTTCCACATTGGAAATGATCTTGCGGTCAACTTCAGTGATAACTTCACCTTTAAATAATTTTTCCGACTTGCTTAACCGCTTTGTATTAACTACCATTATTCCGTTATCCAGGCTGTAAGATCTTAGTTCATCTTTAGTCATATTTCTTACTGTAAGTCCGAGATCATCGAACACTTTTTCTGCGGCAGGTTCTTCCTTTTTTGTGTCCGATTTAGAAACTTTTACTTCATTTTCTTCATTATCTTTTGATTTCAGTTTAACAGTTCGTGATAATTCCCTGCCGTCTCTGAAAATAGTCAATTTAACTTCGTCACCTGCTCTTTTAGTTGCAACATGTGCCTGAAGTTCATTTGGCTTATTTACCTCTTTTGAATCTATCTTAAGAATTATATCCCCTGCTTTTATATCTTCCCCGGAAGCCGCTCCGTCTTTCACAACGTCCTGAATCATAATTCCTTTAGGGGCATCAAGTCCCACGGCCTTAGCAGTAGCAGCATCAACCTCGGAAATACTTACACCTATGTAGCCTCTGGTAACTTTGCCGTTAGCAATAAGATCGCGAGCAATGTTTTTTGCCATATTGATCGGAATTGCAAATCCGTATCCGATGTAGCTCCCCGACTGTCCGTTTGTAGCTATTGCAGTGTTAACTCCTATAACCGCACCGCTTAAATCAACTAATGCTCCGCCGCTGTTACCGGGATTTATGGCGGCATCAGTCTGAATAAAATTTTCTATGCCGTATCTGTCGTTAATCAGACGCAGGCTTCTTCCCTTGGCACTTATAATTCCTGCTGTAACCGTAGATGTTAAGGACATCGGATTTCCAATTGCCATAACCCACTGACCAACTTTTATTCCGTCTGAATCTCCGAAATATGCCGCCGGGAGCTTATCTCCGTCAATCTTTATAACAGCCAGATCAGTAAGCGGATCTGTTCCTATCATTTCGGCTTCAAACTCTCTGTTATCCTGCATCACGACAGTCATATTGGTAGCATTTTCAACAACGTGATTATTTGTAAGAATATATCCGTCTGCCGTCATCAAAATTCCGCTTCCGGCACCCATTTGTTCTCTTGGAGTATTATCATCAAAGAAAGGAAAGAAAAATCTGAATCTTTCTTCCATTGGATTTGATTTAGCTCTGCTGATTACTTTTATTTGAACAATAGACGGAGTAACTTTATCTGCCACATCAACAAATGCCTGATTAAAAGCATTCAATTCATTGCTGATTGAACTGACGGGAGGTTCTTTCGCACCCACCTGAATATCAGCATAACCGGGTCTAACCCAGCCGAACCCGCTTACCAGAATTGCCCCGAAAACGATACCTGCGCTAATAAGCAAAAAACTGCTGAACAATTTTCTGTTTTTCATTGTATTCCCCGTATTATAAAAGTTTTAGTGATTTGATTCCCTTGAATTCGGGAAGATGATGAATTAAAAATTTTTCCATAAACGTAATAATTTTATCTAAATCCGACTCATTGTATTGATTATCAAAATTCTTGCGGCTTATACATTTGAGTAAATTCAAAAGTTCCGGAGTAAAATGAAATGAAATTTTTCTGTCGCGTGAACATTCTGCACAATAGTTCCCGCTGTCAATATCTGCGAACAAACTTTCCTGTCCGAATACCTTTCCGCATCCTTCGCAGGTGTCAAATGAAAACTCATATCCGGCATGCTTAATTATGAAAAGAAAATATTTTGAGAAGAGAAGCTTTGTTGCGGCATTTCGGAGATTCATAAGTGAAAGCATTCGTTTTAATGCTTCAAACAGCTTTTTATCCGGCTCATTTTCCGGCACAATCACAGACGTAAGTTCAATTACTGCGGAAGCATATACATTCTTAAGGAAATCAGCGGTAAGTTCATTGTAATGCTCAAGCAGTTCGTATGAAGAAATAACCTGTATTTCTCTGTTAGGTTTGCTGTAATAAATTATCTCGATAAGATTAAAATAGTCCAGAATATTTCCGCGGCCGCTTTTCATAGACCTGCTGCCCTTAGCCATCGCGGAAATCTTTCCGGCTGATTCTGTATAAAGCTTAAGAATTTTACTTGATTCACCGTAATTAAGCTTTCCCAACAGAAATGCGTTTGTTTTGATTATCTCAGACATTTTTAAAATTATACGGATATGAAAAAACCGTTTCCTCGGTAATTATTCCCGTAATTAATTCTGCCGGAGTTACATCAAAAGCCGGATTATATACATCGAAAGTGTTTTTCGTAATTTCATTACCGTGAACTTCCGTTAACTCACTTTTTTTTCTTTCTTCAATAACAATATCGCTTCCGGTTTTTGAATTGATATCAATTGTTGATGTGGGAGCGGCAATATAGAACGGAATTTTGTGATATTTGCAGTTAACGGCAAGACTGTAAGTGCCTATTTTATTTGCGGAGTCACCATTTGCCGCAATCCTGTCTGCTCCGGTAACTGCGAGTCCGATTTTCCCTTGCTTCATCAAAAATGCAGCTGCTGAATCCGGAACAATCTTGAATGGAATACCGCATTTATCTAATTCGAATGCCGTAAGTCTTGAGCCTTGAAGCAGAGGACGAGTTTCATCTGCATAGACTAATTCAACGAGGCCCTCATTAAAAGCCGAAAGGATTACATTAAAAGCCGTACCGTTGCCGCCCGTGGCAAGTTTACCTGTATTGCAGTGAGTTAATACTGTTGTCTTTTTCTTAAAAAGAGATAATCCGTTTTCTCCGATTCTAAAACATTTCTCAATATCGTCATTATGAATTCGAACGGCTTCGTTTTTAAGAATTTCATATATATTTGCAGCTTCTTTATTTTCAAGATACACTTTTTTCATTGAATTTAGTGCCCAAAAGAGATTAACCGCCGTAGGTCTGGTTGAAGCAAGTCTGGAGAAGGCGGTTTCGAAAACGTTTTGTTCGCTCATTTCCTTCATTGAGAAAGCAAGGGCATAGGCCGCGGCAATTCCTATAGCAGGGGCACCGCGGATTTCAAGTTTTTCAATTGCTTCGGCAATTCTCTCATAATTATCTGTTACGACATATTCTTCAATCAGCGGAAGTTTAACCTGATTCATAAAGCTCAGGCATTCGTTTTCAAACTTCAAACAATGGTATGATTCTGACATAATCAGAATTCCGACAATTTCTTGAATTCAGCATATCTGTCGCTGATCATAAGATTATTCAGGTCGGCAATGCCTGCAATACTGAATTTTTCAACGCAGAACGAAGCCATTGCGCTCCCGTAAATAACTGCCTTTTTCATATTTTCAAAGCTAAGATCGCCTGTTTTATGAAGATATGCAGTAAATCCACCTGCAAAAGTATCACCCGCACCGGTAGGATCAAAAATATTTTCCAAAGGATATGCAGGCGCCGAGAATATTGTATCTTCAGAAAATAACAGTGCTCCGTGTTCGCCTTTTTTAATTATTACATATTTCGGACCCATTCCGAGAACTATTTTTGCGGCTTTAATGAGATTCGGTTCGTTTGTAAGAAGTCTTGCTTCAGAATCGTTAATTATAACAACGTCTGAACGGCCGAAAACTTTTATCAGATCATCTTTTGCAATATCAATCCACAGGTTCATTGTATCGCATACCACAAAGGATGGTTTATTCAGTCTGTCGAGAACTTTCATCTGAAGCGAGGGTTGAATATTTCCCAATATTACAAATCTGTCGTTAACATATTTTTCAGGAATAACAGGGTCAAAGAACTCAAACACATTTAAGTCGGTAGCAAGAGTATCTCTCACATTGAGGTCGTAATGGTACTTCCCGCTCCAGTGAAATGTCTTACCGCCTTTAATTACCTGCAGACCTTCTATATCAATATTTCGGTTTTCAAATTCCAGAATATTGTCTCCGAAGTCTTCTCCCACAACACCTACTACGTGAACAGGTGCAGTAAAATAACTTGCAGTTACAGAAATGAAGGTTGCTGAACCGCCCAGAGCAGCTTCAACCTTTCCGAAAGGGGTTTCGACATCATCAAGAGCAACAGAGCCCACAATTAAGAGTCCCAAAATACCTCCATTATTTTAAGTGATAGTTCAAAAATAGTTCTATCCCTTATAAGATTCAAGAAATTTGTCATTTTCAAGGAATTAGGGAATAAGGTAAAGATGAAAAGTGACAAAGTGAAAGAGTGACAGGGTAACAAAGTGTTGTCAGATTTTATTTCCTAGTTTTTCGATTGCATTTCTAATTACACTGACATGGTCTGAACTGTGATTTGTATGATTTTTTTGATTAAAATGATTTATTAGATTAAAT
>CAZOZP010000060.1:0-19612 GCA_964584325.1 uncultured Melioribacteraceae bacterium | reverse complement strand
AGAAATTCCGTCGAAAGGAGCCTTCACAGGGATGCTAATTGATTCTCTTGATAAACGCCCCATTGAATATGGTAACATTGCAGTTTATTCTGCATCGGATTCGATTCTGATTACAGGAGGAATTTCGGATTCTCAGGGAAAATTTCTTATTGATAACTTGAAACTCGGCAAGTACTATGCTTACATCTCTTTTGTAGGCTATAACAGAAAATCCTTTTCTTTTAATATCAACCCTGCTAAATCATTATATGATATTGGAACTGTCAGTCTTTACTCTTCTTCCTACAAGCTTGATGAAATTGTTGTTGCATCCGAGAGTGAAGCTTTCGTAAACCATATAGACAAACAGACAATAAATGTTGAAAAACTTATATCTGCCCAGGGCGGTACTGCGGCAGATGTATTGCAGAATGCTCCTTCTGTAAATGTTGATTCTGACGGGAATGTGAGTATAAGAGGCAACGGAAATGTTACTATTCTTATTGACGGTAAACCAAACGGCCTTACAGAACTTGGAGGAGGAGATGTACTTTCAAATATTCCTGCCAGCTCGATTGATAAAATTGATATAGTTACAAATCCCTCTGCCAAATTTGATCCTGAAGGTACTGCCGGAATAATAAATATTATTATGAAGAAAAGGGCAAGTATCGGGTTGAATGGAGTTATTACTCTTAATACCGGTATCGGAAAAAATTATAATGCGTCAATAAACCTGAACAAAAGAATGGAAGAGTTCGGATTTAGTGTATCCTATGATAACAGGTTTTCAGATATGAACGGATCCGGAAATACTTTTCGGGATAATTATTCAATGGGAAGTATAAAACAATTATCCGAAAACAATAATATTTTCAGAATGCATTCTTTTAACTCAAATTTGGACTTTTTCCTTAACAATTACAATACTCTGAGCGCGGGATTCAGATTCAGAACATTTGATACCGAGAGTGAAAGTAAAAACAACACCTTAATGCTATCTGATCTAAATACTGTTGAGCGAGATTTTACCAGACTCTCTGATTCGGAAAGAGAAATGTTTTCTTACAATTATTCTCTTGGATACAGACTTCAGACAGACACGCCTGACGAAGAATTCAATATAGATTTAAGCTATTCTGATAATAATATGGACCGCGGAGAAAATATTGACCAGACTGAACTAAATCTCAACAAGTATTATTACTACAATGAATCGGCAAACACGAATAAAAGATTTAAGGGCGAAATTAATTATCAGCTTCCTTTGAGTAAGGATTACAAGATTGAAACAGGATTTGTATCATCAATAAAAGAATTAACAACAAATAACGATTATTTTGATGTTATAAACGGTAATAAAACAGAAAAAACACTTTTAAGAAACCATTTTAAAAATGATGAGGGACTTTATTCGGTTTATGCAATTCTTAACGGTGCGGAAGGCGATTTCAAGTATCAGGCCGGATTAAGAGGTGAGTATGCACTCTCCGAATCTGAACTTGTATCCGGCGGGCTCTCATTCACAAAGGATTATTTCAGTCTCTATCCTACAATTCACTTAATGTATTCATTAAATCCTACAGATCAGCTTAGGTTAAGCTATACCAGAAGAGTGGATCGTCCTAATAACCACCAGATAAATCCTTTCACAGATTACTCTGATTCACTGAACATCTTTTCCGGAAATCCGAATCTTGATCCGCAATATATTAACTCATACGAGGCCGGTTTTTCGGGTATGCTGGGCACAACAATGCTTAATTCAGTATTTTTCCTTCGACATACAAAGAATCAGATCAGTACGATAACTACTCTCGAAGCAGGCGGTGTTACCAAATCAACATTTAAGAATCTTAATGAACAGATGAATTATGGTACGGAATTATCAGCCAATATTTCATTGTTGAAGTGGATAAGATTCAATGCTTCATTTTCTTACTTGATAACAGAGCTTGAAGATAACGGAAACTTTGGCATTAACACAAAAAAAGACAGCTGGTCAACAAGACTTAATTCTACCTTTATGTTGCCGGAGGATTTTCAGCTTCAGGTGTTTTTTAATTACAATAGTCCTTCTATATCAAGTTCTCCTTCCCATTTTGGAGGCGGTGCAGTGAATGCACAAACAAGATCCAAAGAAATGTATTTTGCTGATTTAGCCATAAAAAAAGATCTGTTCGATAAAAAGATTTCAATACTTTTCCGAATTACTGATGTTTTCAATACAAGAAAATTTGAAAGTACAACTTCTGCACTTCAGTACAGTTCAATGAGCTCCCGCTCATTTGATTCGCGTGTTTATTATCTGGGAATTACATACAGACTAAGTCCAAACTCTAAGCAGGACGAAAGAAGACAGCAGGAAAACGAAACAGAAATCGATTTGTAAAACTAAAGAAAATTCAAAATTCCCGGTCTGAAGGGAACTTGAAATGACTTCAGACCGGTTCATATCCTAAAAAGAACTCTGCGCAAAAAACAATTCCTTTTGTTCAATTATTTGATTCATCTATATCTATAATTATATTTATCAAGATAATTTTAAAATTGAGGTAATTACATGGCCTTCCGAATCAAGCAATTGTTTTTAGTATTATTGGTCTTGGTTTTCTTTTCCTGTAAAGATGAAATAAGCAACAATCCTGTTTCAGGTTATACAACCGGGGGTGCGGAATCATTTCTTGACATAAAAATAGGTCAAATGTTACTGATTGGGTTTAGAGGTCTTGATGTTTCTGATACAAGTATGATAATAAAAGATATAAAAGCCGGAAGAATAGGCGGTGTTGTTTTGTATGACAGAGACGTTGCACTAAATTCAGCTATCAGAAATATTGAATCAGAACACCAGCTAAGGGAATTAATTAAAAAGCTGAAAAGCAAGGCGGCAATTCCTCTTTTTATTTCAATTGACCAGGAAGGAGGAAGAGTTGCCAGACTGAAGGAAAAATACGGATTCCCGTCAACCGTCAGTCAGCAGTATTTAGGTGAAGTAAATAATTCAGACACAACTGAATTTTACTATGACCGTACTGCTTCGGTTTTACGAAAGCTCGGAATAAATGTTAATTATGCCCCGGTGGTGGATTTGAACGTAAATCCGGAATCGCCTGCTATCGGAAAAATAGGACGCAGTTTCTCGGATAATCCGGATAAAGTGGTTTATCATTCGCTGATAGCAATAAATTCGCATCATAAAATGAATATTTTTACTGCTTTAAAGCACTTCCCGGGACATGGCAGCGCCTCGGCAGATTCACATCTCGGATTTACAGATGTAACAAACACCTGGAGTGAAGAAGAATTAGAACCCTACAGAAGGATGATTAAATTCGGATATAATGATTTAATAATGACTGCTCATATTTTTAACTCAAAACTGGATCCTGATTATCCTGCCACTCTTTCAAAGAAAATTATAACAGGTATATTAAGAGAACAACTGGGTTTTCAGGGAGTAGTTATTACAGATGATATGGGAATGGGTGCAATTACCAACTATTATGGACTTGAAACAGCAGTACAAAAATCAATAGAAGCAGGAGCAGATATATTTCTTTTTGCCAATAATATTGTTTATGATGAAATGATAGCAGTAAAAGTAAGAGCAATTGTTAAAGAATTAATTGCAAAAGGGATAATAACAGAGAAAAGGATTGATGAATCTTATCAGAGAATAATGAAATTGAAGAATAAATTGAAATATATATAAAACCGGAAAGAATTTTTGAGGCGGCGGTCGGATTCGAACCGACGAATAAAAGTTTTGCAGACTTTCGCCTTAGACCACTTGGCTACACCGCCTAAAAAAAAATCCACGCTCGGTGGATTGCAGAGCGGGAAACGGGACTCGAACCCGCGACATCAACCTTGGCAAGGTTGCGCTCTACCAACTGAGCTATTCCCGCATAATTTCAACAAAGAACCAAAAAACTTAGGCCAGTAATATAAATCCGTAAGATATTTTTAGCAAGCAATTTTTAAAAAAAATCAAGGGATTGCAAAAAAATGTTAAGGTTTAGAATTATTCCGCTGTTTTATTCTATGTTTTTGTATCCGCCAAATATTGTTGTATTTTTGTGATAAAGAAATACGCGGAATATGAGAGAGACTGAAAGAAAAGAACTGATTGATAAATTAAGGCTTAAGGGAATTAAAAGCGAAGCTGTCCTTAAAGCTATGATGGAAGTTGAAAGGCACATATTTATACCTAATGCAATTCAGCATCTTGCATATGAAGATAATGCTCTGCCGATAGGTTACGGACAAACAATATCTCAGCCATATACAGTGGCATTTATGACTCAGGCGCTTAATTTGAAACCGGGGTCAAAAATACTTGAAATAGGAACAGGTTCCGGTTATCAGGCAGCTATTCTGCATAAAATGGGAATGAGAGTGTATTCTATTGAAAGACAGGATCAGATATATATCAGAACTCAAAAGCTGTTTGATGATAAAGGAATAAGAGTTCTGATGAGATGTGCCGATGGTACTTTAGGGTGGGATGAGTATTCACCTTTCGACGGAATAATAGTTACAGCGGGCGGACCGGTTATTCCAAATCCATTAAAGAAGCAGCTTGCTATTGGCGGAAGAATGGTAATACCGGTGGGCGATAAATCCGGACAATCGCTTCTTATACTGACAAAAGCTGAGGATAATATCTTTGATGTTGATGAAGTTCCCAATTTTGCATTTGTTCCTCTTATAGGAAAAGAAGGTTGGCAGGGAAAGTAATTGTAATTGAAGGTCCTACTTGTTCCGGCAAAACAGCTTTATCCTTGATTCTTGCTGATTACTTAAGTACGGAAATAATTTCGGCAGACAGCCGGCAGGTTTACAGGTATCTTGATATTGGAACCGCAAAACCTGAACGAAAGTACCTTAACTTAATTAAGCATCATTTCATTGATGAACTCAATCCGGATGAAGAATTTAATATCAGCATTTTTGAAACTCGTTCAATCGAAATTATTAATAATCTGTTTGCAGAAGGAAAAACACCTGTTGCAGCCGGAGGATCAGGATTGTATGTCAAAGCCTTGACAGAAGGTATTTTCCAGGATATTGACACTGACCCGGATTACAGATTATCTTTGAAAAAAATTCTTGAAGCAGAAGGCAAAGATAGATTATATGAAATTCTGAAACAGACTGACCCGCTTGCAGCCGGAATTATTCATCCTTCGAGTTGGAAGAGAGTTATCCGGGCGCTGGAAGTTTTCCGGCTTTCAGGCAAATCGATAGTAATCCATCAGGAAAAATACAAGAGAGAATCGGATATTGAATTTATTGAATTTGGACTTAGATGGAATAGACAGACACTTTATAATAATATAGAGAAAAGAGTTGATGAAATGCTTGAGCGTGGGCTGGTTAAGGAAATGGAGAGCATTCTGGCCATGGGTTATAACCCTGAACTTAACTCTCTGAATACTGTAGGATATAAAGAAATTTATTCTTATTTAAGCGGCAGTATCAATATGGATGAAGCGGTAAGATTGATTAAACGAAATACCAGAAGATATGCAAAACGTCAGATGACTTGGTTTAATGCATCAGAAAAAATTAGATGGATAGATATCGACACACCTGAAAGCATAGAAAAAGCAGCTAATTCTATAATTAGTTTGAGTTCATTCTAAAAAGTATTTGCAGGTTTGGATTAAACAAAATATATTAAGTAATTGTTATTACAGGAAGTTCTAATGTTTGAAGAGCAGTTGAGAGACATGAAAGATATAAAGATTCGGATTGAAAAATTATTCGGATTCTTAAAGATCGAAGAAAAATACAGCGAAGTAGATGACTTAAAGAAAAAAAGCGAAGCTCCCGATTTCTGGAATGATCAGAAAAAAGCTCAGGGAATTCTTCAAAATATTAAAATGCTTCAGGATTGGATAGATCTATGGGAAAATCTGGATAAGAAGTATAAGGCGAATCTTGAATTTATAGAATTGGCTGCACTGGAAGAAGATAATTCATTTCAGAAGGATATTGAGACTGAAATAATCACGATGTATTCTGAAATTGATAAGGTTGAACTGAAAAGCATGCTGGGAGGAAAAGACGATTTCCGAAACTGTATTCTCACTATTCATTCAGGCGCAGGAGGCACAGAATCGCAGGACTGGGCGGAAATGCTGATGCGCATGTATATGAGATGGGGCGAGCAAAACGGTTATCAGATATCTCTGCTGGATATGCTTGAAGGAGACGGCGCGGGTATAAAGAGTGCATCTCTGGAAGTGTCAGGCGAATTTTCATATGGATACCTGAAAGCCGAGAATGGAGTTCACAGACTTGTACGAATATCTCCATTTGATGCAAATAAAAGAAGACATACTTCATTTGCTTCGGTGTTTGTTATACCTGAAGTGGATGATTCAATTGAAATAGATATAAATCCGGCCGATCTGAGAATCGACACATATCGTTCAGGCGGAAAGGGCGGACAGAATGTTAATAAAGTTGAAACGGCAGTTAGAATTACCCATTTGCCTACTAATACAGTGGCGGCATGCCAGACAGAAAGATCACAGCTTCAGAACAGAACAAACGCAATGAAAATGCTGAGAGCAAAGCTTTACCAGCTTGAACTTGAAAAACTTGAAGCTGAACAGGACAAAATCGAAAAAAGCAAAATGAAAATTGAATGGGGAAGTCAGATACGGTCGTATGTGTTTCATCCTTATAATTTGGTTAAGGATCATAGAACAAATCACGAAACATCAGATACTCAGGCAGTTATGAATGGTGAAATCAATGAATTTATTAAACAGTTTTTGCTCAAATTTCCAAATTTTTAGGGCTGAATATGAAATTTTTTAACAAAGGTGATGTTCTTGCCACTGAAGGCGATCCGCAGGGTGGTATGTTTATTCTTGTTGACGGCGGATTAGCAGTTTTCAAAGGAGATATTAAAATTGCAGAGTTTTATGAAAAGGGTGCTGTAGTTGGCGAAATGAGTATAATTCTGAATAAACCCAGAACAGCCACTATTAAAGCCGAGGTGGATTCTCATGTAATAGAAATAAATACTACCCTTGATGAGATTTTTGAGAATTATCCGGAAGTAGCAAAAAAGATAATTATCAATCTTAGCGAAAGACTAATGTACACTACAGAGGAATACTGGCTTTTGGCTGAAAGGTTCAACATTGAAGAAAAAGTGAAAAAATATATATAGCGTTGTAAAACACAATTACATCTGGCTATGAAGGCATAAAAATGAAATTCTATAAGAAAGATGAGATTCTGGCATCTGAGGGAGATCCGAAAGGATGTATGTTTGTTATTGTTGACGGGGCACTGGGTGTTTTTAAGGGTGATATTAAACTTGAGGAATTTGAAGAAAAGGGTGCTGTAGTTGGCGAAATGAGTATAATTCTGAATAAACCCAGAACAGCAACAATAAAGGCCTTGACAGATACCCATGTAATTGAAATTAATACTTCGCTGGATGAACTTTGTCATAAATATCCGGATGTTGTAAGAAAAATTATAATTAATCTTAGCGAAAGACTGAGACTTACAACAGAAGAGTACAGGCAGGTTACCGAAAGGTTTAAAATCGAAGAAAAAGTAAAGAAGTATATTTAAACATTTTCTTTAATTATATTCTATTATTTTCGATAATGCGTAAAAACAGAGGAAACTTTGAAATCTCAGAACATTAAATATTTTGTTGTCTGGAGTATTGTATTTCTGATAACGGCAACTGTGATATTTGCCGGAACTTTTTCGGGAATTAAATCTGTTCCTACAGATATGTCTTTCAAATTTCTCATGTTTGCATTTGTATCTTCGCTATTCTATTATTCAATAGCTTATATTTTTAACGGCATAATTGAATACCTGCTGTGGGAAGGTGTTTTCAAACTGCCTGAGTTTATAAGAGCACAGGGCTGGATTAAAAATCTTATTGGGGCAGTTCTGTTTACTTTTTCAAGTGGTGTGATAATTACAAATGTATTTTTTGAAGCAATTACACCGGGTTGGCTCTTATTTTATATAGTGATTCTTCTCTTTGCTTTTCTCCTTAAACCGAATCTCCAGCAGCTATTTTCCAAGGACCTAATAGCTTTAGGAAAACCTTTTAACATTGGAGACAGGATATCACTTACAAGTTCAGAAGGTAAACTTCTTTTTACAGGTAAAGTGCTGAATTACTCAAAAACAATGCTTAAACTTCATGCTCCTGATAACACGTTAATAATGCTTTCTAATAGTCTTCTTAATGAAATGATTATTACTAAGTATAAAACCTACACAGAAGAAATAAGATTTTCGGTCGGGCTTACTTTTGAAAGTAACATTCAGTCTGAAAGGGTGCTGAGAGTTCTTAAAGCATCTCTAAAACAGGCGGTTATGGATTCAATTATATTGGAGGCACCTTCCCCGGGTGTTTTATTTAAAGATATTACTACTCTCGGGAATGAATTTGAACTTACTTATTACATAAAACCATGGGTGGATATTGATCCGGATATTTGCCGTGGCAGAGTTCTGGATATTATTACAAAGCATCTTATAGCAGCGGGAATTACTCCGGCAATTAGAAATTCCGGAGTCTCTCAAACACCTGAACATAGATTAGGCAGTGAAATATCAAACAGAATAGATATTATAAGTTCATCGGATATTTTTAAGATATTAAATCCGGATGAAATAGAAACTATAGCCAGAAATGCGGCTAATATTCTTGCTCCGGATGGAGCAGTGATTATGAAGCAGGGCGACAGAGGAGAGTCTATGTTTGTTCTTGTTGAAGGAATTCTGGAAGTATTTATTGATAAAGAAGACGGCGAACTGCTAAAAGTCGGAAGAATTCTTCCCGGAGAGTTTCTTGGTGAAATGTCTCTCTTTACAGGAGAAAGCAGAAGTGCAACTATAAAAGCCGCGGCTGAATGCAGACTTTTGGAACTTAGTAAAGAAACAATGCTCGGAATTCTAAGCAGCAGAAAGTCATTGATAAAGGAATTCGGAACAATCATAGCCGAAAGAAGAAGAATAAATGATGATTCGCTTATTGAAGACTCTTTGCAGAAAGATACCGGTTCTAAACACTTTATTGATAAAATAAAAGCATTCTTCAATATTAAATAGAATTGCTGTTTTTGAAGTATTCAGCCAGAATACCGGCGGTTCGTTTTCCGACTTTCTTTTCAAGCTCAAAACCGGAAGTTTTTTTTATCATTTCTATACTTCCGAATTCTTTGAGAAGTTTCTCTGCAGTAAGTTTTCCAATTCCCGGAATATCAGTTAATTCCGTGTAAAGAATTCTCTTATCACGTCTTTCTCTATGAAATGTAATTGCAAATCTGTGAGCCTCATCCCTTACCTGCTGAAGAAGTTTCAGAGAACCGGATGTTTTCGGAATTGTCTGTGCTTCAGGTATTTCAGGTAAAAAGACCTCTTCAAGCCTTTTCGCGAGTCCGATTATCTGATATGACTTTAATCCGATACTATTTAGTATTTCAACTGCACTGGAAAGCTGTCCTTTCCCTCCGTCCACCATAATAAGATCGGGCATGTCTTCCGGATTTTCCAATACTTTCGAATATCTTCGTCTTATGACTTCCTGCATACTGGCAAAATCATCAGGACCTTCAACTGTTTTAATGATAAATTTTCTGTATAGACTTTTCTTTGGTTTCCCGTTTACAAATACAACCATTGAAGCAACAGAATCGGTTCCCTGAAGATTGGATATATCAAAGCATTCAATTTTAACCGGAAGTTTTGATAAGCGGAGATCTCGTTTCAATGCACTTAATACATGCGGAGAATTCCCTTCTTTTTTCATTTTCTGAATTTGTATATCCTTGAGAATATATATCGCATTTTGTCTGCTCATATTAAGAAGAGAAGATGCTTCGCTTTTTTTTCTGGGAATAACAAGTCTTATTTTTCTTGCAGCTTTGTTTTCAAGCCATTTCAGAATTACATCAGAATCAGAAGGTTCGTTTTCGAGAATGATTTCCCCGGGTATGTCAGTGAATTCTCCGTAATAATATTTCAAAACTGATGCATATATTGAGGCCGGGTCTTCTGGAGTTTCTGTATAAAGACTAAGCTGTTTCTTCGAAATAAGTTTACCGCCTCTGATATTAAGAACCGAACAAGCTACATCTTTATCTTCATTTACCGCGGCAATAATATCTCTGTCTTCTTTATCAGAATATACAACCTTCTGTTTTTCTGAATATACTTTAAGTTCTTCAAGTTTATCACGAAGGGATGCGGCAAGCTCGAAATTCAGCAAATCTGCAGCTTCTTCCATTTTATCTTCAATTTCCCTTATAACTTCTTCGGTTTTCCCTCTGAAAACTTTTACCGCCTGTTCAACAAGTTTTCGGTAGTTTTCTGCGGAAATAAATCCCTCACACGGACCATCGCATTTTTTTATATGGTAATCCAAACACACTTTAAATTTACCTGCGGCTATAGCCGGATCAGCAAGCGGAAGATTACAGCTTCTGATTCTGAATAAGTGCGATATCATTCTAAGCGATGATTTCATGCTTTTAACTTCAGTAAATGGGCCAAAGTAAAGCGACCCGTCACGGATAATTTCTCTTGTTACGAAAATTCGGGGGTATGGCTCTTTTGTAACGCGAATAAAAGGGAAGGATTTATCGTCCTTAAGAAGAATATTATATCTGGGCTTATATTGTTTTATTAAATTATTCTCAAGAACCAGCGCTTCAATTTCACTGTCTGTAACTATGTACTCAAGACTGCTGATTTTTTCTACCAGAACTCGTGTTTTAGGCGATTCCTGATTGGAATGAAAGTATGATTTAACCCGGCTTTTTAGGCTTCGGGCCTTACCGATATATATAATTTTACCGTTTTTATCCTTGAACTGGTATATACCCGGTTCAGAAGGAAGATTTAACAGTTGATCCTTTAAAAGTTCAGTCATATTCAGAATAAGTTGTAATTAAAAAGGCCGGAAGGAATACTGAATCTAAATATTCCCGCCGGCCAAAAATAATCATTATTTGTTTACTTTAAAAGTATGCGGCATTAAAACTGATAATCTCTCGGAATTACGACAATACCAGTATCAGTAACAGTAAATCTCTTTTTATCTGCATCAGGATCAAAGCCAATCTCCATGCCCTGCGGAATGTTTACATTTTTATCGATAATTGCTCTTCTGATTCTTGCATAGCGCCCTATATCTACATTGTCAAAAACAATTGAGTCAGTAATATAACTGTAACTGTTTATTTTTACATCAGGGCCTATTATTGATCTTTCAACTAAACCACCGGAGATTATTGTTCCATCGCAGATAAGGCAGTTGAAAGCACGTCCTACTCTTTCGCCTTCGTGAGAAAGTGTTTTTGCCGGCGGATATTGCCACTGCTTTGTTCTAATCGGCCAGCCGTAATCATAGAGATTGAATTCAGGATTTGGAGAAATCAGATCCATACTTGCGGCATAATAGCTGTCAAGAGTTCCAATATCTCTCCAGTAGGGATTTGATTTCTTATTCTCATCCTGGAATTCATAAGAAAACACATCATAGCCCTTTTTAATCATATAGGGGATGATATCTTTTCCGAAATCCTGGGAAGGAATATCATCCTGCCGCATTTCGTGAAGTACTTGTCTTAATATATCTGCAGAGAAAACATAAATTCCCATATTTACGCAAGCAAGTCCGGGCTGATTCGGTATTTCAGGCGGATTGGCAGGTTTTTCAATAAATGAAAGCACTCTTTCCTGCTTGTCTGTAGCAAGAACACCAAATCTCGAGGCCTGTTCAACAGGGAAGTAGAGGCTGGCAATTGTCAGGTCAGCATTTTTGTTTACGTGATGCTGAATCATTTTCAGATAGTCCATCTTATAAATATGATCTCCTGAAAGCATAAGAACCCATTTTGTTTTACTGTTACTGAGCAGATTAAGATTTTGGAAAATTGCATCAGCGGTACCTTCATACCAGTTCTTGTTTATTTTCATCTGAGGCGGAACAGGGTAAATAAATTCACCAAGGTCCGGATTAAAAATACTCCAGGCTTCAAAAAGATGCGCATTTAGCGATTCTGACTTATATTGTGTCAGAACATAGATTCTTCTCAGACCGGAATTAATGCAGTTTGACAGAGCGAAATCGATAATACGGTATTTCCCGCCGAACGGAACAGACGGCTTAGTGCGGTAATTGGTAAGAGGCGAGAGCCTTTCACCCTGTCCGCCCGCTAAAATCATAGTAATTGTCATTCTCTGGAGTTCTGAACCGATAGATACCATAAAGACCTCGATAATATTTTTGAATTTATGAAATTATAATCGTAATTATTTATAAATTTCAGGGCCATTAAAGAAAAAATACTAATTTCATAATAAGCATTTTATGAGAGAGAAGAAATTATTTTTTATAATAATTGCAGCACTTTTTCCTGCGTTTTTGTATCTGGGAATAATTGTCGGATTAGTATATTATGCTTCGGAAAACATTCCGCCCGAAGTTAAATCATACATTCAATACTTCCTTACTGCAGGTGATAGGAAAAAGATGCTGGAAAGCTATATTCCGGAAGAACAGGAAAAACAGGATATTCTGCATTATAATCTGGATATCGAATTATTTCCTGAAAAAAAATTCATTAAAGGGGATGCTGTTATTACCGGTATATCTTCCGGATATGGAAATATTCTTCTGAACTTCTACGAAAATATGAATATTTCATTTATAAGTCTGAATGGCACTGAAGTTAAAAGATATGAAAGAAACGACTACGGAATCATAATTCCTTATCCGCCGGAACGTGATACTTTCTGTCTGAGAATTAAGTATTCCGGTCGTCCTGTTTCAGCAGGTATGGCCGCCCTTTCGTTTGCCGAGCATAATAAAGATATTACTGTTTATACTCTTAATGAACCTATTTATGCTTCCACCTGGTTCCCTTGCAGCGATATGCCTTCAGACAAGGCGCTGCTTGATATCAGCATAACAAACGATTCATCCAGAGTGTCTGTAAGTAACGGGGTGCCGGCAGGTATAACAAGCCGGGGAAGAAAACGGACATATCGCTGGAAGAGTCTGAATCCCGTTGCCACATATTTAATCAGCATTTATTCCGCAAAATACAGTATAATAAGAGACTATTACATAAACGGGGAAGGTGATACTCTGGACATTTTTTACTATGCTTTTCCGGGGAGGGAGGAAGAAGTAAGGGCCGATTTCAAAAAACATCCTGATATGATCCGGGTTTTTTCGGAGATGTTCGGCGAGTATCCGTTTATGAATGAGAAGTATGCAGTGGCTATGTTTATGTGGAATTTTGGAGGAATGGAAAATCAGACCATAACCGGTATTGGCGAAAGGTATATTTCCGGATTGAATTTTTATGAAGACCTCCTTATTCACGAACTCGCCCACAGTTGGTGGGGGAATGCAGTTACTCCGAAATCCTGGAAAGATATATGGCTTAATGAGGGTTTTGCGACATATTCGGAAGCCTTGTATTATGAATATGTTTTCGGAAAGGATCAGCTTCCGGTTGAAAT
Source organism: uncultured Melioribacteraceae bacterium (assembly GCA_964584325.1). GTDB lineage: Bacteria > Bacteroidota > Ignavibacteria > Ignavibacteriales > Melioribacteraceae > CAZOZP01. The sequence continues at coordinate 6,094 of CAZOZP010000060.1, read as the reverse complement.
GCAGAAATTCAAGAGAGTAAACCATAAGGGGAGACTTTATAATCCCAAGGGAGATTTGTTTTCTTCAATGATTTATCAGAAAGGCGCCTGGGTGCTTCATATGCTGCGCAGGGAGACAGGCGATTCCCTTTTCTTCTCAATTCTTCGCGAGTATTATAAACAGTTTAACCATAAAACAGCTTCTACCGAAGATTTCCTGAATGTCTGTAAAAAAGTCTCAAATATGAACCTTGATGAATTCTTCAGACAATGGGTTTACGGCTATTCGGAAAAACTTAAAATCAAATACAAACTTATTCGCAAAGATGATTCGAATTATCTTGAAATTGAAAATGAACTTAAAAACAATTTTGTGTTCACTGCCGAATTTCTTTTGGAATATGATGACGGTTCTAAGGAATTAAAAGAATTCCGAATTGATAAAAATAATGAAGTGATTGAATTGGGTAAAAAGAGGATAAAACAAGTGACGGCAGATCCGGGAAATTGGCTTTATGCCGATATGAAGAAAGCCTCTGAAAAGTAAAAAATCACTCTGCATCAACCGGCGGCTAATTTTTTTTCATTAGGATAAAATTATTATTAAATTACCCGGTGTAAAAAATGATTTATGGGTAAAGTGGTTTATTTTATTTCTGATGTTCATCTGGGACTCGAGAATCCTGAAAAAGAAGCGAAAAAGGAAAATCTTCTTGTCGGATTCCTTAATCATATCAAAGGGAAAGCTGAAAAACTTTATATTCTGGGCGATTTATTTGACTACTGGTTTGAATATAGAGAGGTAATTCAAAAAGGCAACTTCAGAACATTGAATGCCTTATGGGAATTAAGCCGCTCGGGCACAGAAATTCAATATTTTATAGGCAATCATGATTTTTTGCACAGAGATTTTTTTGAAAAAGAAATCGGAATAATACTTAGACCTGAACCTATAACCGAGACAATACACGGTAAAAAGTTTTTTTTGGGGCACGGAGACGGTTTCGTAAAAAATGATTACGGATATTTGGTTCTTAAAACAATACTTAGAAATAAGTTTATCCAGTCGATTTATTCTCTAATACACCCTGATTTGGGAATTTATATTGCTAAATCAACAAGCAGAAAGAGCCGCGAATATACTGCTGCTAAAGATTACGGAGAAATAGACGGACTTTGTGAAGCCTCTGAAGATATAATCGGGAAAGGAGCCGATTATGTAATATTCGGCCACACTCATATGAGGATGTTTAAGAAGTTTGAAAATGGATACTATATAAATCTCGGTACTTGGTTAGGAGAGGGGCCTTGCTACGGAGTATTTGAAAACAACAAGTTTGAAATAATAGATTGGGGTTAAAATGCCTTTGAATAATCAAAAAATAGGGAAGTACAAATTAAAGACCTGGGTAATTGTTTTCTGGTCTTTTATTGCTATCGGACTTATCCCTTTGTATTTTTTTATTGATTATGTTTTTTCAGAACTGCCTTCGCTTGAAGAACTTGATAATCCGAGACCTAATCTTGCAAGCAATGTTTTCAGTGAAGACGGAGAAAGAATCGGACAGTTTTTTATAGAGAACAGAGTCCGCTCCGATATTGACAGTATTCCGCAATCTGTTATTCAGGCGCTTATTTCAACTGAAGACAAGAGTTTCTACAGCCATTGGGGTGTTGATATAGAGCGTATTGTAAAAGCAATTTTCAAGGATGTATTTCTTTTTAAGAGAGAAGGCGGCAGTACTCTTACACAGCAGCTTAGTAAAAACCTATATGAACTCCGAACAATAAATGAATCATTTTTTGATGTGGCTGTTAGAAAGGTTAGAGAAGCAATAACCTCTGTTCAGATAGAAAAGACTTACACAAAAGAAGAAATACTGGAAATGTATCTCAATATTTCCTACTTCGGAAGAGGTGCCTACGGTATAGAGATGGCATCAAGTGTTTATTTCGATAAAAAAGTGCAGGAACTTACTATTCCTGAAGCGGCAATGCTTGTGGCAATACTAAAATCCAGCGTTTACTACGACCCGGTAAGGAAATATGATAACGCCTTAAGAAGAAGAAATATTGTTCTTTATCATATGTACGAAGAGGATTTTATCTCTGAAGATGATTATAACCGGTATAAATCGATGCCGATTAAAGTGAATATGAAGCGAATTGAAGAAGGTTTTGAAAGCAAGGATGCACCATATTTTGTTGAATATATAAGACGCCAGCTCACGAAATTATCAGAAAAATACAAATTTAACATCTATAAAGACGGGTTAACAATCTACACTTCATTGAATGCAAAAATGCAAAGATTTGCAAACGATGCTGTCAGCAAGCATATAGGTGAATATCAGAAAATATTTGATCGTACCTGGAAATGGAGTTCGCATTCGGATCTTCTGTATGAATATATTGATAAAGAAATACAGGCACATCCTGAATTTAAAACCACATCCAATTCCGAAGAGAAAAAAAGAGTTTACAATAAACTGAAAAACGATCCGAAGTTTATCGAAAGTATAAAAGCACGAATCACCAGACTTGAAGCAGGATTTGTTTGTATTGATGCAAAAACGGGTGAAATTAAAGCTATGGTTGGCGGAAGTGACCCGAAGAACGGATTAGGACTTAACCATGCCGCACAAATTAAAAGACAACCCGGGTCATCCTTCAAACCGATAATATATACTGCCGCAATAGATAACGGACTATATCCTGCATTCCCGATAATAAATCAGCCATTTAATTATAACGGATGGTCTCCGGCGAATTTTGATCATAAAACCGGCGGATATCTCACATTAAGGGAAGCACTTAAACGAAGTGAAAACATTATTGCCGCAAGGCTTATTATAGAAGGTCACGTTTCTCTTGAAATGGTTGATACATATGCCAAAAAACTTGGTATTAAATCAAAACTGGATCTTTTTCCGGCAATTGCTCTCGGTACATCGGAAATATCGCCGCTTGAACTAACTGCGGCATACGCAACAATTGCAAACAAAGGTATTTACAGCGAACCGATTTCAATACTTCAGATTGATGATAAAGACGGAAACACAATCGTACGATTTAACTATGAACAAAGGGAAGGAATTTCTGAGGAAACCGCATTCATTATGGCTGATATGATGAAATCGGTAATTCAGGAAGGTACGGGAAGAAGAGTATTGTCTTATATAAGCAGACCTGCAGCAGGGAAAACCGGTACAACTCAGGGCTACGGCGATGCCTGGTTCGTTGGTTATACCCCTCAGTTAGCAGCAGGAAGCTGGGTGGGTTTCGATGACAGGAGAATTTCATTCCCGGGTGAATACGGACAAGGTTCGCGTGCCGCATTGCCTATTTGGGGAATTTTTATGAAATCGGTTTACGATTCATTGAAAATGCCTATTGAAGATTTTAAAATGCCGGAAAGCGGAGATGTGGTATTTGCTGATTTCTGTCTGGAAAGCATAAAAGGCTCCGGAGTTCCAAGGCTCTATTCAAGCGGATGCGGTGGTTCAGTGCTGAAGGATCTTATTAAACTCAAAGATATGCCTAACGATTATAATATCCGACGGGATACAACTTTCAATATTGCTGAACCTGATAACGGATCGCGTGAAGCCACAGTTGAAAATGATGAATAAGTTAATAAATCTCTTTGATAATTAAAGCTATTTGATTATTTTTCGAGCCGTAAAATGCCCGGGTGGCGGAATTGGTAGACGCGCTAGGTTCAGGGTCTAGTTGGAGCAATCCAGTAGGGGTTCGAGTCCCCTCCCGGGCACAAAAAAAAGGATGTATATTATATACATCCTTTTTTTTTAAGCTGAATCCTGATTATTTAATACAGCGAACGCTGAATCCGTTATCCTTACCGTAGAAACCTAAAAGTATCTGAGGAGTATCATCAGATAAAAACATATAACGAGCAAAAAGTTCACCGAATTCAGTGGAACTCCAGAAGAATGCATTAAAATCGACCATTACAAAATATGCGCTTTCATTAATTCTGTAACCGCCCATTGTTGCGGAGAATCCGGTTTCATCTGTTCCTTCTCCTTCGAATGCACCAACACCAACTGCTTTTAATTTATTACCATCGTTGCCGGCAAATTTTCTGAGAGCTTCGAAATCTTCTCTTGAAGGAATTCTCCATCCTTCAGGTGCTAATCCTCTTGGATCGTTAACAGCATACCAGTTATAAAGCTTACCGTATTTTTGTCCGTACATGGGAGCATTCTCATAATAACACCAGGCAGGTTGCTTCTCCTGATTTGCTTTTATCCATTCTTCATTGGATTTTGCTTCCGGGATCGGATCTCCGTTGCGGAATTTATCAACGTTAAGATTTTCAACCATCCATTCCTGTGCTCCGATTACAACGGATTTTACAGGTTCCTGTGCATACGAATTGGAAAATGTTACGATTCCCATTATCAGCAAAAAATACTTAAGTCTTTTCATTATTACTCCTAAAACGATTTTTGATTACAAAAAGATAATCGAAGATTATCCGATATATTTAAGAAATTTAATAAAAAAACTCTCATATTTTATGCCGAAGTAATTGAAAATTGTTTTTGCTTAAGTAATCCAAAGATATTATTTTGCTGTTCAGTAAAACGGAGACTTTGTGAAACCATTAATTGTTCTATTTATTTGTACACTATTTGTACAAATATCATATGCACAGGAAATAAAATTCGGATTTGATGATTCGGTATTTGAGCAGGAACTGATAGAATTAAATGCCTCAGCAAAATTAAATATACCTTCCTTCTATACTGATATGAGTATTGAATTCGGGATCGAAAAACCGGAATTGCGTAAAGCTGCAGCTATCGGGATGCAGCCCGGGGAAATCTATCTTGCTGCCGGAATGGCAAAAACAACAGGGAAATCTTTCCCTGAAGTGGTAAAAAATTGGGAAAAAGATAAAGGTAAGGGCTGGGGTGTTATTGCACATAATATGAACTTAAAGCCAGGGTCAGATGAATTCAAAGCATTAAAAGGGAAAGTAAAAGACAAGAAAATTACTTTAAAGGAAAAACAAAATGAGACAAAAAAGATAAAGAAATCATCAAAAAAGAAAAAAGCATCAAAAAGGAACAGATAACTTTTATTTGTTACTAACTTAAACAAGGAGAGAAAATGTTAAAGGAATTTAAAGCTTTTGCATTAAAGGGCAACTTACTCGACATAGCAGTTGCATTTATTATGGGTGCGGCTTTCGGAAAAGTTGTTTCATCATTTATTAATGATTTAATTATGCCTGTAATAGGAAGGATTTCTGCCGGTGTTGATTTTAAAGATCTTAAATTAGTTATTGCACAGGCAGATGAAGTTGCAAAGACCCCGGAAGTTGCAATAAGCTACGGGTCATTCATAACAGTCTGTATTGATTTCTTTCTGGTTGCTCTTTCAGTATTTATGATTGTTAAATTTATGTCGAAACTGAGAAAGAAAGAAGAAGCTGCTCCTGCAGCACCGCCTGCGCCTACAAAAGATCAGGAACTTTTAACAGAAATCAGAGATTTGCTGAAGAAGTAAAAATTAGATTTTAACCGCCGGCTTAAAGAGAGCACGGCGGTTAAATTAATCTGAACTGTGATTTTTGTGATTAAATGATTAGCTTGATTTAATAACATAATCCTCGAGTAAAGACCAATAAACACTGCCGTTAAGAATTGTGATGCGTGGCGCATGTAAAGAGACGGTCGCTGAGCCTATAGCCCCCCCGGGAAGGTATTCATTCCTCCGTGACACTTCGTGATCCTTCTCGGTGGCACTCTGTGTCCCCCTTCCGATAATTCGGCAGTAACTTGAAATCAACGAGATGTCAGCGACATAAGGTGCGGAAATCTTAGTAACTGTAACATTTGAAAATTTTATCCAATAAATCCTGTTAATCATTAAAATCATACAAATCACAGTTCAGACAAATAGTGGCTGGATGTCGGAGACAAGTGGACGGATGTCGGAGACAAGTGGCTGGATGTCGGAGACAAATGGACGGAGGTTGAAACCAAATGGACGGAGGTTGAAACGAAATGGACGGAGGTTGAAACGAAGTGGACGGAGGTTGAAACGAAGTGGACGGAGGTTGAAACCAAATGGACGGAGGTTG
>CAZOZP010000059.1:0-19745 GCA_964584325.1 uncultured Melioribacteraceae bacterium | reverse complement strand
AGGCCGAAACAGGCGATTATACAATTTATCCGGCAACAATAACTTATGAGGGCAAACAATTAAAGACAGATCCCGTAAAAGTAACCATTACCAAAGGCTCTGCCCGTCCTCAACAGAATGCTTCTTCTGACTTAACCGGACAGGAACTTGCGGAAAACCTGTTTTTACGAGCAATTCCTGATAAAACAACTGCCTACAAAGGAGAGCAAATAACCATAACATTTAAGATCTACACCAGACTTAATATTTCTGATTTCAATGTAGAAAAACTTCCGGCTTTTCAGGGTTTCTGGTCAGAACAGCTTGAAATTCCAAAAAATCCAAGGCTTGAGAGCGAGATGTACAATGGAATTAAGTATAGTACTGCCGTTCTTTATAAAATTGCATTATTTCCTAATCAGACAGGCAAACTATCAGTTACACCGCTTGAACTGAAAATTCCGGTAACAATTCCCAAGAAAAAAACACGTTCTGTTGACCCTTTCGACAGTTTTTTTGATAATCCTTTTTTCGGTCGCTCAGAACGTGTGCTGGCCTCTGTTAAATCAAATGAAATAATAATAAATTCTCTTCCTCTTCCGGAAAACGGTGCCCCGGAATCTTTCAACGGTAATGTCGGCGATTTTAAGATTAAAATTGATATGCCAATCACAAAAATGAAAGTAAACGAGACTTTTTCTCTAAAAATAGCTGTTGAAGGAAAAGGTAATATTTCTCTTCTTTCAATTCCTGAACCTGAATTTCCTGAAGGTATTGAAAAATATGAACCCAAAACTCAAGATAATATTGATAAAACAAATATTATCAACGGCACCAAAACAGTCGAATACTTGCTTATACCCCGTACACCGGGTAAAAATATCATAGAGGGAATCAGGTTTTCTTATTTCAATCCTCAAACCAGAAAATATACTGAAGTAAAAACAGATGACATCAGCATTGATGTAACAGGAACAGCATCCGATTTTGCCTCATCTGCTGCTATTCCGGGCAAGGAAGACATTCGGATGCTTAACCGAGATATAAGATTTATTAAAACATCAGACCTGATTTTTAAGAGAAAATCTGACAAAGCATATTTTCAAAATTGGTTCACAGTCGGTGCCATATTTTCACTTTCTGCATTCGCAGTTTTTGTGCTTCTAATGAAACGCAAAGAAAAGCTTTCGGCTAATATTTCCGAACTCAGATACAGAAAAGCCGAAAAGGCAGCAAGAAAGAGATTAAAAGAAGCTGAGAAATCGTATGTCAAGGGAGACTATACATCTTTTTATTCTGAAATCTCCAAAGCAGTTGCCGGATATCTGGAAGATAAGCTAGGTTTAAGAAAATCTGAATTTACAGTCGAAAACGTTAAAAGCTTACTTTTAAACAAAGGAGTAAAAACTGATTTAGCTGCTAAAGTGATTGAAATAATCGATAAGTGTGAGTTTGCCCGTTTTGCTCCGTCATCTGTTACGCGAGAATCAAGTATTGGAATAAATAAAGAAACAATTGATTTACTAATAGAACTTGAAGATGCAATTAAGGGAAAGTAAAATGAAAATATATGTTTTTTTATTGTTCATTGCCGCATATTCAACAATAAGTCCAAATCCACTTTCAGGTATATTTAAGGAAGCAAATGAATTATTTCAGAATAAAAAATATGAAAGTTCAGCAAGGCTTTATGAATCGATTTTGAAAGAAGGCTACGAAAGTGCCGATCTTTACTATAATCTGGGAAACGCTTACTTCAGACAGAATAAACTAGGACTGGCAATTCTGAATTATGAAAGAGCTTTAAAACTTGAGCCCGGCCACGAAGATGCACTGTATAATTTAGAAATTGCAAATTTTAAGACCATCGATAAAATTGATGAATTACCTAAAATATTTATTCTTCAGTGGTGGGATAATTTCGTAGGAATGTTTAGTGTAACAGGATGGAGCGGGATTGTTCTGATATTCCTGGTAATTACTTTAGCCGGACTGGGCTTCTTCCTTTCTTCAAAGAAATATGAATTTAAGCGGGTAGCTTTCATTTTCTCTTCTGCCTCGGCACTTTTTTTGGCTATAAGTATATTTATTATGCTTTATTCATACAATAAAGCAAGCTCAATAAGTTTTGGAATACTTACCGAAAAAGCTTACACAGTTAAAACCTCACCTGACGATACAAGTAAGGATGCTTTCGTGGTTCACGAGGGTATTAAATTTGTAATTGAAGATAGCTTTAAAGAATGGTATAAAATTAAATTATTCGATAATAAAGTGGGCTGGATAAAAAAGGAGAGTTTTTCAAAAATCTAATTTGTTATAGGGGACAAAATGGGCAGAGGAAGTATTCTTATTGAGAGAAATATTTTTTCAGTTAAAATTTATGTACTGAAGGGTATCAGACTTTTTACTAACAGAAATTTAAGCATAAAACTTATTCGAATCGCAGATACATTAATTAAGGAGTCCGGATTCAGACTGATTGGATATGTTATTATGCCTGAATCGTTTCAAATTGTGATTGAAAATAATTCTGAAACCGGGAGCCTTCCTTTTCTGATATCCCGGATTAAGTCAGTTTCCGGTTCAGATATTCTTGACTACCTCGCGTGTAACAATAAATCATTATTTTCTCATCCAGAAAATATTGCCAAACCTAACAATGTACATCCTCACGGAGTTGTCTGGGAAGAAGGTTTTGAGGAAGAAGCTGTTAAAAATGAAAGACAGCTCTGGAAATTGCTAAAATATATTCATTCTCTGCCGGTAAGGTTTAATCTGACCGGGACACCGGAAGAATATGAATTTTCAAGTGCAAGAAATTATATTGAAGAAGACCATTCCATTATTGAAATTGAAACTGAATATACCGGAATGGAAATGTAGATGAAACTGTTTGATTATTAAATATTTTTGAAGTATTCTTGAATATGGTCTAACATAATATTATATTTAGTGCCTGTGTTAGAAAATCCTGGCGAGGTAGCTCAGTAGGTTAGAGCAGTGGAATCATAATCCACGTGTCGGGGGTTCGAATCCCTCCCTCGCTACAAATTACCGGAGATTGATATGGGATTATATATACCCTTAGTTGTTTTAGCACTAATTATTGCCGTTCTATTAATAATAGTTGTTCTTCTTCAAGCCGGAAAAGGTGATGGACTTGCCGGTTCGATAGCCGGAGGGGCCTCTATGGGGCAGGTTTTCGGTACAAGAAGACTTGCTGATGGATTAGGCACAATAACCTGGATTTTAGCCTCTGCATTATTGATATTAGCGTTAATAATCAGTTTATTTGCAAATCCTTCAACATCAGCTAATTCAGGAAACAGCAAATCTATCAATCAGACTGAGCAATCAAATTAGTTTTTATTTCTAATAGCGGAATTATTATTCGAAAGAATGCTAATTCCGTTTTTTTTCACATCTGTGGTTCCAATCATTTTATCTGAATTTAGTAGATTCTAAATATCTAATCAATAAGGGTAAAAACCATAAAATAGAACAGCAAGTAGGAAGAGTATCCACATTCCTGCAGTAATATCCTTAGCCTCGCCTGCAATAATCTTTGTTATCGGATATGTAATTAGTCCGGCAGTAAGCCCGACTCCAAGGTTATAGGTAAAACTCATCAATATTATTGTAAGAAAAGCCGGAATTGCTTCAGGAAGATTATCAAAATCCAGGTTTCTGATCGGACTTATCATAAGCAACCCGACTAATATCAATGCCGACCCATAAGCATAAGTCGGTACCGATGTAAAAAAGGGTGCAAAAAATAATGCAGTAAGGAATAAAAATGCTGTAACTACCGAAGCAAATCCGGACTTTGCACCTGCAGATATACCTGCTGCAGATTCAATGTAAGTGCCGGTTGTAGTTGTTCCCAGCAAAGAACCCGCAATAGTTGCAAGCGCATCTGCAAGAAAAGGCTTTTCGATTTCCGGAAGGTTCCCCTCTTTATCCAACAATCCGGCTTTATAACCAACTCCAATCAGTGTTCCCATAGTATCAATAAAGTCGGCAATAAACACTAATAGTATCACAGAGAAAAATCCCCACTGAAAAGCCCCTGCAATATCGAGTTTCAGAAACACTGGTGAAATGTCCGGCGGCAGACTAACAAAGTCTTTTGGTAACGGAGTTACACCAAAAATATAGCCAAGTATTGTTGTAATCAAAATACCTAAAAGAATTGCTCCGGTTACTTTCCGAATCATTAAGAAACCAATAATCAGAAATCCGATTATGGCAAAATAAATATTCGGATTTGTCATATCACCTATATCCAGCGGAGCACCCGGTACTCCAAGAGTGACAATACCTGTTGTATTCAGACCTATGAATGTTAAAAAGAATCCGATTCCAACAGCAAATGATATTTTCAAGGACACAGGAATAGCATTTGCCATCCAGCTTCTTATATTTAACACTGTAAGAATAGTAAAGAGAACACCCCCAATAAATATTGCGCCTAAGGCTGCCTGCCAGGAATAGCCGAGTACCTTTACCACTGTGTAAGCTATGAATGCATTTTCCCCCATATAAGGTGCAATTGCAAATGGTCTCTTAGCATATATTCCCATAATCAAAGTACCAAAAAACGCACTTATGATAGTTGCAATCATCGAAGCTTCGAATGGCATTCCGGCAGCTTCAAGAATTTTTGGATTCACGATAATGATATATGCCATTGTAATGAAAGTGGTAGCTCCTCCAATAACTTCATTCTTGAAGTTTGTTTTCAGTACATCAAACCCAAAGTACTTTGCTATCATTGTCTTATCATTTAGTAATTACAATATTTTTAATTTTCAAAAAACGAAAAAACCTTTACAATCTATTGTTTAAACTTCCCGAATTCCTTTTTGTAGTTTTTCAGCATTTTTCCAAATACCTTTTCCTTTTTCTTTCTCTCCGCTAAGGAAGTATTAAATCGGACTTTTTCTTTTTCCAGTTTCAAGAAATTCTTGTAAGAATCTTCGTCAATTTCACCGGTTTCTACAGCCTCAATTACCCGGCATCCTGATTGATTAATATGTTTACAATTTTTGAATCTGCACTCATCTGCAAGAATAATTATCCTTTCAAATGTAGTCTCAAGTCCGCCGGAAGTATCAGCAATACCCACCTCTCTCATTCCCGGATTATCAATCAGAATTCCTCCGTTTTCAAGAATAATAAGTTCTCTATGAGTTGTAATATGTCTGCCTTTGCCTGTTGAATCACTGATTGTGCCGGTTTTCATTAAATTTCTTCCTGAAAGGTTATTCAGTATCGTTGATTTACCGGCACCTGATGACCCGAGCATACAATAAGTTTTTCCTTTTTCAATTATATCCTCAAGATTGTCATATCCCCCTAAATAAGAATTGGTTACCGCTAAAACCGGCACATTAGAAATTCTGGTTTTTATGCTTTCAACAAGTTCTTTTCTTTTATCAACATCGATAAGATCGGTTTTACTTAATACTATTATGGGCTTAACATGTGCTGAATAACTAATGGCAAGATATCTTTCAAGTCTGTTCAGATTGAAATCCCGATCAGCAGCTTGCACAATCAGCATATAATCTATATTAGCTGCAATAATCTGAGTTTCATCTATTTTGCCTGATGACTTCCTTTTAATTACTGAAAATCTCGGCATAATATTATGGATTATTGCCAAACCATCATAAGACTTAAACGCAACCCAATCTCCTACAACCGGAAAATCTTCACTTGTACGAGCCGAAAATCTTAAATTTCCGGTTATCTCTGCTTCATACTCACCGGATTCGTTTTTTACAATGTATCTTTCTTTAAATACATTAATAACTCTTCCGAATTCAAATTCAGTCAACTTACTCTGTATTCTGATTTTTTCAAAATAGTCATTAAAACCTAATTCTGAGGCTTTCATCATACTCTCAATTTTATCAAAATTTGGAATTGATTAATTGAACTATAACACATTAGTAAAGCTTTATTTCCATAATGGTTTTAACGTAAGAATTTCGTAATTCAATTACAATCTTTTGATGAAATAATTCTAACATTATTCAATAAGATTCTCAACCGGAAGATGAATTACAGCAAATTATTGTAGTCAAAGTAATATAGAAGTTTTACTGAGAGAGAATTTGATTGAGGACTTATAAGTGTATTTGAAAGATTTTTCATAAGATTTCGGTTAAGTACATTTGAAAAATTGTCTGCCTCGTTTTTCCACATAAGCGTAAGTTCGCTACCCGGAGCAAAAATCCAATTTAGAGACAAGTCGATATTAAATGCATTATAGTTAACATTATGATTGGCGGTGTAATCATTTCGCAAGCTTAAAGTACCATTTTCATTTAGACTTCTGTAATCCCGGTATTCGATTGCTGAATAATAATGTCTAATCTTAAAATTGAGACTTAGATTATTTGAAAAAATGTAATCCCCAATAATTGAATTGATAAAAGTATTTATATTTCTGCGTCCGAAAAATATTTCTCCTTTTTCTGGATTATTATTCACAAAACCCAAAGAATTATTGTTTCTTATATTTACGAGATCAAGTGTCATTCTGAAATTATTACTAAAAATATATTTAGGTGAAAAAACAAATGTATAGTTCTCCTGATTATAGCTGTCAGGTTTAGAATAAGACAATCTTACAAAGGCTGATAAGGACTGCTGTTTATCGTTTTCAAGCGATAATGTAAAGCCTTTATCGGCGGGAATCTCTACAAATCTGCCGGCTGTTCGTGTTTCAAGATAATCATGAGATTTTACAGGATTTAAAAACAATTGAAGTGATGCATAAAATGGTCCTTCAAAAGTAATATTATTATTCCAGGAAACATAGGCAGATTGGAATTCACGCGGAGCATATTGATACGACAAATCAAAGCTTAACGAAGAGCTGAAACTCCTTAAATTCTTATAAGGTCTAAGACTTGCATACTCAGTATAGAAGTAGAAATCAAAATCATTATTTTTCCCGACATAGCCCAGATCATTTGGATTATACTTATCAGATTCAACTAAATGAGTAATCCAGTATTTAATTTCTCCGCTTTCTTTTCCGAATACAAGTTCATATGAAAAGCCTTCTGCCTTGGTTACGGAATTCTTCGCAAACATATTAACTATTCCTTTTCCGGAAACTGAATAATCAACACCGCTGTCATAAAATTTGAAATCCGTTCCCGTAACATTTGCCATAAAATTGTTTTCAGGTGTATATACATTAGTATTTATAAAACTGATATAAGAATTATTTTTCAGTATCTGATCTAAGACTATAATATTATAATTTGTAAAGGGTTGAACCATTACCTCTCGTTCGTTTCCTGTAACGCTGTCTTTAAGAACCGCATAAGTATTTGAAGTCATTGCATTAAAAACACCAATTCCCAAGTTGGATGAAGTTCTTCCGGATATTTTAGTGGCATTAATGATTTGTGTTTCTCCGGGTAATTCTTTTACATATTCATTTTCATTTATTGATTCATATGCCTTCCGGCCTTCATTTGGAGAAGAACCGATTCTTCTCGAATAGAAAATTCCCGCACGGTTGAACATTTCTGCACCCTCTGTAAAGAACTGTCTTTTTTCTGAATACTTTCTTTCCACAGCCGAAAGTTCCCAATATCTGTCGTCTGAGCTCACCTGGGAAAAATCGGGGATAAGCATCATGTCAAGAGTGAAGCTTTCATCAATACCGTATTTTAAGTCGATACCTCCACTATATGAATAGTAATAATCACCTAGTCTGTTTCTTTCTATCATTCCTGCCAGATATGGAGTAAAAGAAAGCCTGACCGGTGGGTCAGTAATTTCAATTCCTTTAAGTATTCCGTATTTATTACTTGTACCCGGAATATTTTTATCCATAAAATTCCAACTGCTCCATTCCATGGTTTCCTTGCAGTTTCTCCAGAAATTAACAGCCCAAATCTGTTCCTTATCTTTAGGAATGCGTAGTGCTGAAAACGGAATACGAATTTCTGCAACCCAGCCGGAATCTGTAATTGATGTCTCTGATTCCCATACTGCATCCCAGTCAAAATTCCAGTTGAAGTTATCTCCTTGAACATTGGCCGAAGTGACCCAGAATTCCCAGTAATTTATCTTATCGTCATAAGGATTCACGGCAAATGTAAAAATATCTGCTTTAGGTTCATTATCATCGCGAACACTCAGGTCTGTTCTTACATTCCTGATATTCTGCCCAAGCATTTCTGCCCCAATATATATTGCCTTTTCATCGAAAACTACTTTTACTTTTGTTTCAAAGTCTGCTTTCTTTCCGTTATTGGGTTCATATTGAATAAATCCTGAGGCTGCATCGGCATTTTCCCATGATAGTTCATTCAACTTACCGTCAATCTTAATACTACTTAAAACATGCTTTGCCTGTAATTCTTTCTTTTCATTCTGTGCATAGTTACTTTGAACAAAAACCAAAATTAACAGAATAAAAATAAAGTTTTTCATATAGCTTATTTTCCAAATAAAAATGTTAATGGAATACGTAATCTATTTCTCCAGGCCCTTTCATTATGTTCAGCACCTTCAAATTTTCGTGAATCATAGTTTACGCCTTTTCTATATCCTTTAGAAGCGAAAATCGAATCTGCTTGAATCTGATATGGCTCGTACAAAGAGTCGAGAGTGGCTGTACCGTAATCAAAGTAGAACCTATGAGTATTTGGCGAAGGAATTTTTTCTGCCAGTGCCTTTATAACTGCTCCGTCTGCAATTGGCCAATGAGTTGAAATGCATCCTGCCGCACCAAAAGTTTCCGGATACTGACAAAGGGCATAAAATGAAATCAATCCGCCCATACTGGAACCCATTATCATTGTATTTTCACGGTCCGGCAATGTACTGTAGTTTTTATCTATAAAAGGTTTTAACTCTTCTACCATAAACTTCAGATAACTATCCGAAAGTAAAGCTGATTCTGTTCTCTGCTTTAATAATTCCTTCTGATCGTCTGATAATTCAATATTGGGCATATATTCATTGAATCTTAAATCTGTGCACCAAGCTGCAACGATAATGGCTTCACGAACTTTTCCCTCTGAAATCAGTGAATCCATGGTCTCATCTGCTCCCCAATCAATACCTGTGTAAGAAGTTAAAGGATTAAATACATTTTGACCATCGTGCATATATAAAACCGGGTACTTTTTTTCTTTTGAATAGTTTTCTGGTAACCAGACTTCAACGTTTCTGGATTTAACATATTCAGATTTAAAATTCTCATAGACTATAACTTTGGAGTTGTGTTCTTGAGATTTAAGTGTCGAGAATAACACAAACAAAAGCATTGTTCCTAAAATCATTCGAAATATTTTCATATTACACCTCATTTAAGTTTCATAATTAAAGCTGAATTTGGTTTTAGTTTGATGTTATCAAATCCACGGTATTCAAATCCACTTAGTACATCAACACCTGAATTAAATCTTTCTAAAACCTCTGAATAATTTTGGGGAATTACAGTAACATCATCCGCCGAATTGTTTATTGCCACCATAATTGTCTCTTTTTCTGTATATCTAAAATAAACATATAATTCCTTGTTGGGCACAAAATGTTTTAACTTCCCATAATGTATTGCATCGCTGCCTTGACGCCATTTTAAGATGTTTTTTATATAATTGAATACTTCATTCTGTTCGTCTGTTCTACCTTCAGGAGTAAATGCACTTTTTTTATCTCCCGGAAATCCACCGGGATAGTCGGCCCTTAGAATTCCGTGTGATCTTCCTTCCATAAGAATTTCTGTTCCATAATAAATCTGAGGAATACCCCTTGTTGTCAATAAAACAGTAAGGGCTAATTTCATTTTATCTATGTCTCCGCTCATTTCAGTAAATGCCCTGGCAACATCGTGATTATCAATGAAAGTAAGAATATTGTAAGGATCTGAATATAAAAAATCCTGACTAAGGGTCTGATATACATTATAAATAGAGCCCTTTTCACGAAACGCCTTAATTATAGCTTCATAGAGCGGGAAGTCGGTAACACTCCCAAGATTTGAATCGTACCCGTTATGATTAATCTTTCCGCCCTGATAATATGCTGCATAAGCCGGCTGACTTACCCATGTTTCACCTACCAGGTAGAAATCAGGATATTCATTTAGAACAACCTTATTCCATTCAGCCAATGATTCAGGATATGGATATGGATAGGTGTCCATTCTGATTCCGTCTATCCCGGCATATTCAATCCACCAAATTGCATTTTGAATTAAATACTTATTCACAAACTTATTTCTCTGATTTAAATCAGGCATTCCCTGTGAGAACCAGCCGGACATAAGTTTTGATTTTTCTGATTCAGATGAATGAGGATCCATATATACAATCGGATTAAAGTTGGTTCCCATAAATGTATCCGGATGGTTTACCCAATCTTTTGAAGGCATATTTTTCATCCAATAATGATTTATGCCAATATGATTGTTTACTAAATCCATAATTACTTTTATACCTTTTTTATGTGATTCATCCACAAACTTGCGGTAAAGTTCGTTATTGCCAAACCTTGGGTCAATACTATACATATCTGTTATTGCATAGCCGTGATAAGATGATCCGGATGAATTGTTTTCCTGAACAGGCATTAACCATAATGCAGTAATTCCAAGATCTTTAATAAAATCAAGTTTATTTATTAATCCTTTAATATCTCCGCCATGTCTTCCCCACTGATTTTCTCTGTTTAGTTTATCAGGCATTTCCTCAATACTATCATTGCTTGTATCTCCGTTCGCAAATCTGTCTGGAGTAACGAGATAAATTACATCCGATTTATTTACATAACCCGGGCCTTCACGCTTTGCTCTTTCTTTTATTTCATATTCCATTGTCTGCCTTAAATCTTCTGAAAATTCAAATTCAATATTTATTTTTCCTACTGAAACAGATTCTGATATCATTAGATCAGCAATAAGATAATTCGGATTATCTGTTTTGTGAAGCTTTGTTATCTTTACAGCGCTATCATTAACAGATAGCTTTGCTTCACTGATATTTTTCCCGTAAATAAGAAGCTGAAGCTCCGGATTCTTCATTCCTTTCCACCAAAATGAGGGCTCTATTTTTTCTACCTTTGACTGAGCAATTGAATTAATCGACATAAAAAGAATCATTATTGGAATTATTAGTTTACTCTTCATTTTCTGCTCCGTTTTTTGTTCCTAAGCTAAAATAGCACAAAAATATTCCATGAAAAACAGTGTTTGACGAATGCCTTATTATTTAGGACATAAGAGACTATTTCAGGGACAAAACTATCTATTATTTTTCACTTCAATGAGTTAGATTTTAGAGGAGTTTTTTTTAACTTTTGCAGATTAGCATGAAATCACAAATCAAGATTATTTTTGCGAGCAAATTATTTAAACATATTGCTTACTGGACATTTGCCACAATTTTCTTCGGAACCTTTTGGGGCTCAATTAATGGTCATTATGTAAATACATTCAGAAATGAACTGGTAACTCTGCCGGTTAAAATGATTGTTACATATTTTACACTATATTTCCTTATTCCCAGATTTCTTATGGTAAAGAAATATATGTTGTTTCTTTTGGGTCTTTTTATTACTCTGATTATAGGAGGACTAATTCAACAAAGAGTTGCTATATATGTTTTACCCCTTCCACATATGCCGGATTATAATCCGGATTCCAATCTGAATATTTATCATTTGATGCACGTTATCGTTGATATCAACACTTTGCTCGTTCTTCCCATGATGGCAAAAATCATTGAACATTATTATATTGATAAGCAGAAAGCTGAATCACTCTCAAAAGAGAAATTAAAAGCAGAGTTAAATTTTCTTAAAAACCAGATTCATCCTCATTTTTTCTTTAACACATTAAACAGTCTTTATTCGCTGACAATTAAAAAATCAGATAAAGCACCTGAAGTTGTGCTTAAACTTTCCGAGCTTATGAGATACATACTTCACGAAACTAATCCACAATCAGTACCCTTAATTAAAGAGATTAATTACTTAAAGAATTATATAGACCTCGAGAAAATACGATTTGAAAAACGATTTGAAATCAGCTTTAATGTTTTCGGAGATATTGCCGGAAGGAACATTGCTCCTATGCTGCTTCTGCCTTTCATTGAAAACTCTTTTAAGCACGGAGTAAATAATGAAAGCGATGGGGCATGGATAACAATTGAGATATCCGTAAAAGGGGAATCTCTTCTAATGAAAATTGAGAACAGCATATCTAATACTGACAGCAGGAGTGATTCGGACAAAAAAGACGGAGGCATTGGACTTGAAAATGTACGAAGACGTTTAGATTTAATTTATGCAGGTAAATACGATTTAAAAATAAATAATGATGGAAATTCTTATATTGTTGTACTTAAGTTGAATCTTGCAGAGCAGGAGGAATCCAAATGAAATTAAAATGCCTTATTGTTGATGATGAACATTTGGCTCTTGATGTACTCGAAGAATTCATTAAAAGAATTGATGTACTTGAACTAGCCGGAAGCTGTTCAAATGCGCCGGAAGCTTTTAGTTATTTGCAAAAGGGCAATATTGATCTAATGTTTCTTGACATTGAAATGCCAAAAATGCGCGGAACTGAGTTTGTTAGGAGTTTAAAATCACCTCCAAAGGTAATTTTCACTACCGCATATAGTAATTATGCTGTGGAGGGTTTTGAACTTGAAGCTGTTGATTATTTATTAAAACCGATTTCTTTTGAACGATTTCTTAAAGCTGTAAATAAAGCGATTAACGAAATGGGAAGACCGGAAATTTCCATTCAGACTGAAAGTGATACTTATAACGATGCCTTTATTTACCTTAAATCTGAAAAAAAGATGACTAAAGTATTTTTAAAAGATATTCTTTTTGTCGAAAGTCAAAGAAATTATTCTAAAATAAAAACTGCCGACAGAGAAATTCTAAGTAATATTCCAATAAGTCAAATTGAAGAAAAACTGCCTGAGTCAAAATTTCTGCGTACTCACCGATCATTTATTGTTGCCTTGGATAAAATCCTTGCTTTTTCTCAAACACAAATTGAACTTAAAGGATTCTCCGTCCCGATAGGAAGAAACTATAAGGACGAAGTAAACCGTGTTTTAAATCCCGGAGAACAGGTCTGATCAAAGAAGATTGCTGGCAAGTTCTGCCAGTTCTGATCTTTCACCTTTCTCCAGATTTATATGCGCATATAGGTCTTGGCCTTTAAATCTGTCTATCAAATAAGATAATCCATTTGACTCTGCATCAAGATATGGGTGATCAATTTGAAATATGTCACCGGTAAGCACTATTTTCACACCATCCCCTGCACGTGTAATAATTGTTTTAATCTCATGCGGAGTTAGGTTCTGGGCTTCATCAACAATAAAGAAAATTCTTTGCAGACTTCTTCCTCTAATATAACTTAATGGTTCTATTACAAGCTTTTGCTCTTTAGTCATGTTGTTTATCAATTCATGATTCTTGTCGGTTTCTTTAAACTGATCCTGTATCACTTTGAGATTATCCCATAATGGTTGCATATATGGGGCAAGTTTGCTTTCTACATCACCGGGTAAAAACCCGATATCCTTATTGCTCAACGGAATAACAGGTCTTGAAATATATATTTGTCTGTAAAACTTTCGACTCTCAAGAGCACTTGCAAGTGCAAGAAGAGTTTTTCCGGTTCCTGCTTTTCCGGTTATAGAAACAAGTGGGATATTCCTGTTCATTAATGCATCTATTGCAAATGTCTGCTCAGCATTTCTTGGTGTGATTCCAAAAACCTGATGTTTGTCAACCCTCCTTACTGTATTAGTACTATGGTCAAAATAAGCCAATACCGATCTGTATTCATTTCTAAAAATATAATACTTGTTTGGTACAATCTCTCGTTTAAAAACTGATACCGCTTCAGTCATGGATATTTCAAACGGAGGCTGATATAATTTCTGAAGAAGAATATCATCAAAATTGTTTATTTGTTCCTTTCCGCTGTAGAGTTCATCTAAACTAGCAACTCTGTCTGTGGTGTAATCCTCCGCAAGAATGCCCAAGGCTTTTGCTTTCATTCTCAAATTAACATCTTTAGTCACAACTATTACTTTACGCTTATTTTGCTCAATCTGAAGAATGTCGAAAGCTACACTTAATACTCTATGATCTGTATTATCTTCCCTAAAAACATTATGTATCTCCTTGCTTAATCCTTTAGTAATCGCAATTTTAACCTTGCCTTTGCCTTTACCTAGAGAAATGCCGCCGTTGAAAATTTCATCACCAGTAAGATTATCAAGTGTTCTTGCAAATTCGCGTGCATTTAAGTTTATAACCTGGCTTCCCCGCTTGAAATGATCAATTTCTTCAATCACTGATAACGGAATCACAATATCGTTTTCCTGAAATTGATTAATACATGTTGGGTCATGAAGAATAACATTAGTATCAAGAATAAATACCTTTGGTGATTTTGATTTTGCCATCTTAAAATCCCGATTATTTTGAGTTTTATTAACAAATTAGTGAAAATTCTCGATACTATTTATACAAAAAGGCATTATTATAAACATTTTTTGTAAGTGCTTAAAATTAAAAGAATTGCGATTATGGCATTATAATTGTTATGACTACATTTAAAATAATTTCTAAAATAGATAAAAAAGTATTATTAATGCAACTAAACAAAATAATATCGGTGATAGTTCTTTTTCTGATGGTTCATTGTAATGGTGAAATCACAATGAACGATCTTGTACTTAAGAATTCCCTTTATTACAGGTCTGGTGAAAGTGTGCCTTTTACAGGTAAAGCCATTACATATTTCAGTGATTCGGGCATAATGGGTGTTGTTGGGAAAGCAATTCAGACTGAAACTACCATTGTCGGTGGAAATCTTGATGGTCTTTATATTGAATATTATGAAAACGGTCAGAGGAAAATTGATTATATATATAGAATGAATAAGAAGGAAGGCGAATACAGAGAGTATTATGAAAACGGACAAATAATGATTTATGGCAAATACTTAAGCGACAAGCTTGAAGGTGAAGTAAACTACTTTCAATTATCAGGGAAATTATCAAAACAGGAAAACTATAAAAATGGATTGCTTGAAGGCTTAGTTACAGAATATGACGAATTGGGACTCAAGACTACTGAAACAACCTATAAAGCGGGAAATAAAAGCGGAAGATATACCCTTTTTCACAAAAACGGACAAATTAAAGAAGAGGGACATTTCATCAACAATAAGTTAACAGGGGTCTATACTTATTATAATGACCGTGGTAAATTACTAATGCAAAATAGATATTAATGATTTTTTTGTAGTTTAATTCGTTTTTGTTAAATTTCCGTAGATTCTAAATCAAAGCCGGAGAATTAAATTGAAGTCTCTAAGAACAATTACCGCTTTGCTTATTTTAGGTTACGGACTATTTTCAACATCATTCTTCAAGTCTCCTTTCGATACCAAATACCTAAGTTATCTTCTTTTATTATTGTTTGCGGTATTGTCCTCCTTTGATTCGCAAAATAAAAAGTACTTTATTGGCATTACATATCCTTTCTGGTTTATATGTTTCTTCAGTTTTTTGTTATCAGAGTACATGGAAATCTATATGACAAAAAGGTTTTATTATGTTACAGTGACATTTGCTGCAGGCACTTCATTTTTATTTGCATATCTTGTTTCTTACAAGAAACCATTCTTACTTTACCCACTTATGATTTTATTTACTTCTGCCTTTTTCTCTGCATTAAATATTTATGACTTGTCAGGTCTTGTTTTGTCGGAAACTGTTTACAAAATATTATTTTCTTTTTCTCCTTTTCTATTGATAAGCTACGCTTTTTTGATTTTAATATCTGATTTAACGAATAGTCCGGTTAAACATAATATATGACGTTTTCACTTGATATAGTTTAATAATAGTTATTATTTCTGTATTTTAAGCTGAATAAAAAAAAGAATTATGGAAAATCAAAAAGTAACAACATTAAGAAATTCTCATCTTTTTAAAGGTCTTGATTTAACTGATGAATTTTTTGAATCAATTGATTCACTTCTAATTCCGGTTAAAGAAGGGGAAATCCTATATAAAGAAACAGAACTTTCAGAATTTGTATATGTTATTGTTGACGGATCGGTTAAAATTCTTGGAAAAGAACTAATAAACAATAATAAATCTATCATGATCGAAAAAGATGAATTTTTTGGTCATTCTGAAATACTATTTGATAGTATTAGAAAAACTGCAGCAGTTGCTCTACAAAATTCATATTTACTTGGGATTCATAGAGATGAACTGTTTAGGCTTATTGAAAGCAATAAAAATCTACTTGCAATATTGTATAAGAATATTCATATTGAATCAAAGGAGCACGATTTCAAGCAGGATATTTCCCCTGTTGATGATATTGTATTTTCAGAAAATATTCCTGCTGAAGAAAAACTTGATAAAACTTCGTTAAAGATTCAGCAGTTCTTGGACAAATACGAACAACTTGCACCTGAATCTGAAGATAGTCTTGAATCAAAGGAATTGATCGATGAAGTTATTCCTGTTGATGATGAAAAATCTGGAAGTTTCCCGATCGACGAAATCAAAAAATATCATTTGGAACCTAAAATAGAGGTAGAAAATTTGAGATTCGAAGGATTAAATGCTGAGCAGCTTGCTAAAATAAATAAAGCAGCGCAGTTGGTAAACTCAAACATCAGAATAGATGATGTGCTTTCAACAATTATTAAAGCAGCATGCGAATTAACTGAAGCTGAAAGAGGAACTGTATATATTGTTGATAGAAAACAAGAGGAAATATGGTCTAAGTTTGCACTGGATAGTGAGGTTAAGGAAATTAAGTTAAAAATAGGTGTTGGAATTGCCGGGACTGTTGCCAAGACCGGAGAAACAATCAATCTTCCAGATGTTCAGTATGATAAACGATTTAATTCTTTTTATGATAAATGGAGCGGGTATAAGACAAAAACAATGTTATGTATGCCAATAAAAAACAAATCTGATGAAATTGTTGGCGTTCTTCAACTTCTTAATACTTCACATGAAAGATTTAATGAAATTGATAGAGAAATATTAAACGCGTTTTCAATTCACTCTGCACTAGCTATTGAAAATGCCGCAATGTTAGAAAAATTGATTGAAAATGAAAGAATTAATTCACTCGGAAAGATGACAAACTTTCTAATTCAGGACATCAAAAAACCACTGCTTGTCAGTAAGAAATATGCCGAGCATGTTAAATCCAAAAACCTACCCCCAGAAGCGGTTAAAATTGTCGATATGCTTATTGAACAAATTTCTCAAGTTGTTGAAATTGTTGTATCTACTTCAAATTATACTGAAGGTAACATAATTCTGAGGTCTTCCATTACTAAGCTCAACCCGCTTCTTTCTGAATATGCTGAAAGAGTTAAAAATATGCTTGACCATGGAAATATAAAGCTTCATGAGGAATACGGAGCTGATCTTAAAGTTAAAATTGATACAAAAGAATTTTTCCAAGTATATAACCAGTTAATTAAAAATGCTATAGAATCTATGCCTAATGGCGGAAAAATATTTATACAAACGAAAAAATCTGAAAATTTTGCAGAGATTCACATTGTGGATTTTGGATGTGGTATCCCGGATTCAATAAAAGAAAAGATATTCGATCCGTTTATATCTTATGGTAAAACTCATACTACCGGCCTCGGGTTATCCATTGCCAGGAAAATCATCCAGGAACATGAAGGAATAATCTCCGTTGAAAACAATGGTGAAACCGGCACAAAATTTATTATTAGAATTCCCATAGCTGAATAATAATGAATTTTAATCTTCTTGTCATTCTTGGTCCAACAGCAGTCGGAAAAACATCGCTTGCTGTGAAACTTGCACAAAAATTCAATGGGGAAATCATTTCTGCTGATAGTAGGCAAGTTTATCGATATATGAATATCGGAACAGGAAAAGACATCTCCGAATACTCTCAGAACAACAAACTGATTCCTTATCACTTAATAGATATAATTGATCCGCGTGAAGAGTATAATCTCTTTTCATTCATTAAGGATTTCAATTATTCTTTTCAAAGCATTCTATCCAAAGAAAAATTACCAATATTATGTGGTGGAACGGCAATGTATGTTCATGCTGTACTTAAAGGTTATGAGATGAAAACAGCAGATCTTTCCGGCAATTTCGCTAACGAACTCAATACTTTAGATACATCTGCACTTGAACAAATGGTCAGAGAATTAAAGCCCGGGCTGCATAATAAAACTGATCTAACCGATAGAAACAGAATGATTAGCGCCATAATAATAGCTTCCGGTAAAGGCGAATCAATTACTCCTGATAAAACTGTCAGACCATTTATTATCGGAACCTTTTTACCTAGAGATGAAGTAAAGAGAAATATTGCTTTAAGGCTTGAAAAAAGACTAAAAGAAGGAATGATTGAGGAGGTAAAAACTTTACTTGAAATGGGTGTCAGTTCTGAAAGACTGAAACAGTTAGGACTGGAATACAGATTCGTAATGTTATTTCTTTTTGGTGAAATTTCGTACGATGAGATGCATTATAAATTAAGATCAGCAATAAACGATTTTGCTAAACGACAAATGACCTGGTATAGAAAAATGGAACGAGAGGGAATAAAAATACATTGGATTGAAATCCCTTTTCTGGAAAATAGTATTAATCTCATTGGTGAATATTTCAATGACAGTATCTAATGATTTGCCACCTCTTGTAAAGCATTACCTTGATAAATACTCAACCGCAACTCATAGTTTACAAGAAGAAATTTCTGAAAGATTCAATTATATAGTTGTAATTCCTTCTTTGGCCGAAACTTCCAATTTAAAATCACTATTTCTTTCAATATTAAAAAATAACAAGTATCTTATAAAGGATTTCCTTTTTATCGTTGTAATCAACTCACCATCAAATGCCTCAGATGATATTCGTGAAAATAATTTCAGAAGTATCTGTTTGTTGAAAGAAATAATGAATGAGCAAATTATTAATCTGGGATTCATTGATGCTTACACCCCCGGGAATGAAATGCCGACAAAAGAGGCCGGTGTTGGTTTGGCCAGAAAAATTGGGATGGATGAAGCATTAAAATACTTTGATTATTCTAATAAAAAGAAAAATATCTTAATCTGTCTGGATGCAGATTGTACAGTAAACTCGAAATATATAGAAACATTTCACAATCTTGGTAATGATCTGACTTTTCATGCAGGTTATACTTCGTATGAACATCCATCCGATGAATCAACACCTGAAGGAAGAGGTATTTTGTATTATGAAATATTTCTAAGATATTATGTAGCCGGTCTTATATATTCTAATTCACCATATGCTTTTCACACAGTTGGCTCAACAATGACTTGCACTCCAGATGCTTATATTAAGATTGAAGGGATGAATAAAAGAAAAGCAGGTGAAGATTTTTACTTTTTAGAAAAATTGTCAAAGCAATTTATTATCAAGTTTATTTCGGGTGCTATTGTTTATCCTTCTCCCCGAAAATCTTTTCGAGTTCCTTTCGGTACCGGGAGGAGTATAGCAAAATTTATCGACTCATTTGAGCAAATTCCCGAACTTTATAATCCGGAAGTATTTACTGTTTTGAAGAAATGGAATGAGTGTTTTTATAATAGCTCCAGCACTTGTATAAATAGTTATTTGATCGAATCTAAAAATATTTCTCCTCAGCTTTATAGATTTTTGATAAGTCAGGGTTTCCTT
>CAZOZP010000058.1:0-20524 GCA_964584325.1 uncultured Melioribacteraceae bacterium | reverse complement strand
AACTTCATATTTCCGTCCGTGAACTTTACATTTCCGTCCGTGAACTTTACATTTCTGTGTTGTTAGATGAAATTTCCTGACTCTCTGTGTTCATTTCGTTTCACGCCTGCATTTAAAGGCCGCAGGTATTTCCTCCGGTTTCATAACGCATTATTATTCCATAAATTCAAGGAATTGTAATAATTGTTAATTAGTAATTGATAATGTTTCTGTTTAGTAGTAATTTGCAAACTAAAACTGTTACTGTTTTCGGCCTCAGAGATTAAACATTACTAACAAACGGAGATAAAAATGCAGAATCCTTACTTTTGGTTTGTGCCTGTGAGTTCAGCACTGGCACTGCTCTTTGCCTGGATTTTCTTCAAACAGATGATGAAGGAAGACGAAGGTACCGATAAAATGAAAAAAATTGCTCAGCATGTGAGGGTAGGTGCATTAGCCTATCTGAAACAGCAGTACAAAGTTGTCGGTATTGTATTTATTGTATTGGTAATTTTATTTTCAGTTATGGCTTATAACGGTCTTCAGAACGGATGGGTTCCATTCGCATTTTTAACCGGCGGATTTTTCTCCGGTTTAGCAGGATGGTTCGGAATGAAAACAGCAACTTATGCTTCCGCACGAACAGCCAATGCTGCCAGAGAATCTTTGAATAAAGGTCTTAGAGTTGCATTCAGATCCGGTGCAGTAATGGGACTTGTTGTTGTTGGCCTAGGTCTTCTTGACATTTCTGCCTGGTTCATAATTTTGAATAATGTAATTGATTTAAGCGAGGCTCAGAAACTTACAACAATTACACTGGTTATGCTTACTTTCGGTATGGGTGCTTCAACACAGGCATTATTCGCAAGAGTAGGCGGTGGAATATATACTAAAGCCGCTGATGTTGGCGGCGACTTAGTAGGAAAAGTTGAAGCCGGAATACCTGAAGACGATCCAAGAAATCCGGCCACCATTGCTGATAATGTAGGCGATAACGTTGGCGACGTTGCCGGAATGGGTGCTGACCTTTACGAATCCTACTGCGGCTCGATTCTTGCCACTGCTGCTCTTGGAGCTGCAGCTTATTTGTCTGAAGGTTACCAGATGCAGTTTAATGCCGTATTAACACCTATGTTGATTGCAGGTGTTGGAATTATCCTTTCAATTTTAGGAATTTACCTTGTAAAAACAAAAGAAAACGCTACACAGCTTGAACTGCTTGCCGCTCTTAGCAAAGGAATTAATATCAGTTCTCTAGGTATTGCCGTTCTGTCATATTTCATAATTTCTGTTATGGAATTTGATAATCCTTTCGGTATCTGGGGAGCTATGATAGTAGGCTTAGCTGCCGGACTTGTAATAGGAAAATCAACAGAATACTATACTTCACATTCCTACAAACCGACACAAAGAATTGCTGAAAGCTCGAACACAGGCCCTGCAACAGTTATTATTTCCGGTCTTGGTGTGGGAATGCTTTCTACTGCAATCCCTGTTATAGCAGTAGTTGTGGCAATAGTACTTTCATTTTTATTCTCGGGCGGAAGTTTTACCGACCAGTCTCAAATTCCTTACGGACTATACGGAATCGGACTTGCTGCTGTAGGTATGCTTTCAACTCTCGGAATTACTCTTGCAACAGATGCTTACGGTCCGATTGCAGATAATGCCGGCGGTAATGCTGAAATGAGCGGACTTGGCAAAGAAATCAGAAAAAGAACAGATGCACTTGATGCATTAGGAAACACAACAGCGGCAACCGGTAAAGGCTTCGCAATCGGTTCAGCAGCACTTACGGCTCTTGCACTTTTGGCATCTTATATAGAAGAATTGAAAATCGGACTCCACCATTTACAGGAATTTGCCGTTAAAGCCGGCGGAGTATCTGAACAATACAACAAATTCGCAGCATATCTCTCCGGACTTTCTGTTCCTAAAACATTTGAACAAGCCAACTTATTGGATTTTATGAATTACTATGAAGTACACCTTCTTAATCCTGTTGTACTTGTAGGAATTTTTATTGGTGCGATGATGTCTTTCCTTTTCTGCGGACTTACAATGAACGCAGTAGGCCGTGCAGCCGGAAAGATGGTTGATGAAGTTCGCCGCCAGTTCCGTGAGATAGCAGGAATTATGGAAGGGAAAGCTGACCCTGATTATGCACGCTGCGTAGAAATTTCTACCAAAGGCGCACAAAGAGAAATGATAGTTCCTTCTCTGCTTGCAATTATTGCTCCGATATTAACAGGTTTAATTTTCGGTGTTCCGGGAGTTCTTGGTTTGTTGGCAGGAAGTTTAAGCACCGGCTTTGTACTTGCAGTATTTATGGCAAATGCCGGAGGAGCCTGGGATAACGCAAAGAAATATGTAGAAGAAGGAAATCTTGGCGGTAAAGGTTCTGATGCACATAAAGCAACAGTAATCGGAGATACCGTTGGTGATCCTTTTAAAGATACATCCGGTCCTTCGCTCAATATTCTTATTAAACTTATGAGCATGGTAGCTATTGTAATGGCCGGACTTACTGTAGCATTTAGTTTTTTGGGCAAATATTAATGTAAATACCGGAGGCTGTCCTAACAATTTACCTGCATCTCTCTTCCCCGGTTTGAGAAGCAGTTAAATTGCGGCAGCCTCCGGATTCTTAAATAAACCGACAAAGAATTGAAAATAATATCAGTTATTCTTCCTAAAGGAGGTGTGGGCAAAACAACTACCTCCGTTAATCTTGCAGCAGCTCTGGCTCTAATGGAAAAACAGGTGCTGATTGTTGATATGGATCCGGCAGGAACTTGTTCTATCTCTTTAGGCTTCGATCCGTCATCAATTAAATATGGTCTGATTAATTTACTGGCAAGACAAGTTGAAATCAGAGACTGCATACATAAAACAATAATTCCTCATCTGGATTATATTCCTATTAATATAAAAAATTCCGAAGACGATGATCAGCTTCAGAGGCTTTCCGTAAATATTTCAATTTTCAGAGATTCATTAAAAAAAGAATATTTACCTTACGATTTCATTATACTCGACTGTCCGCCCTATCTTAAAGGAGCCTCCAACCTTGCACTTGCGGCTTCAGACTCAGTGCTGATTCCGGTTAAATCGGCAAATTTTTCCATACAGGCATTGCATAAGCTTATTGAATACATCAGTATTGTAAGAAAAGGACTTAATAAAACTCTTACTATTGAAGGTATCCTTTTAACAATGTTCGAAAAAAACACCAAAGCTTCACAAATGACCGAAGATTTTGTAAAGAAATTCGTTGAGAAATATCTTTTCTATACCAGGATACCCAAAAGTTCGTTCATTTCTGAATCTACATTCTATAATATGCCCGCAGTTTTGCGCGATCCGCACAACAAAGGCACCCAGTCATATTTCAGACTTGCCGATGAAGTAATAAAGAGAAACAGTTTATGTCCGCTTGTAGCAAAACTGCGAAACGAAAGTCTTAAAAAATATTCACTCCTTATTCCCGGCGATACCGAACTATTGCAAAATGAGCCGAATCCTTTTGCCGGTAAAACATCGGTTAAATTTAATCTTTCAAAAGAGGGAATTGTAAAACTCAATGTTTATAATCTCTACCGTGAAGAAGTTGATACTGTTTTCAGCGGCAATCTTGAACCCGGGAAATACAGCATTGAATGGACACCTGAAAATAATTTACAGAACGGATTATACGTTTTAAGACTAAGCACAAACGGTACTTTTGAAACTAAAAAAATGATACTTGCCGGCAGTCGTGACTAATTTTATTGTTGTTAATTATTATTTGAATCGTTATTATAAAGTCAGATAATTTTCAGGAGAAAATATGGAACACGAATTCTCACTTCCAAGAAATATTTATGAAAAGCTTATCCGTGACCACGATCGGATTAAGAAAGTACTTGACGGGGATAACCTCTACAATTACATTCTTACGGCTAACCATCTGAAAGAAGCTTTCAGAAACTGGCCAATCGATAAAAACGCAGTTGTTGCAAGATTCGAAAAAAGACTAAGCCAAAATGTGAGCCTTTCTCTCTGCACACAAGTTGCCAGGGCCGAAAAAGGGTTTAAGTTAATTCGGCGTGAAGCAAGCTGGGTTGTATCCATAGGCGAAGTTGAAGTTGAAGTTGAAGAATTTATTGATGATATACTTCATACTTACGAATTCTATTTTAAGTAGGGGAAACCGGACTCCGGCAGTTCTCAGTCTGATATGATAATTGCCGGGGTCCTTTTATAAATCACAAGCTCACCAACCATATAACTTCTTGTTTGATTTTATTCATTTATTCAATTAAGTTTAGGTTCATCTTTTAACAATATAGCAGTCACCTTGGAAAACGAAAATTTAGAAAATCAGCAGCCGGCAAAACAAGAAAATCAGCCTGACCCAAACATTAAAGAAGCTTCTCAGGAAAAAGGCAAAAGCCGGGAAGGCGGTTATCAAAAAAAATGGCCACGAAGAAGAAATAATTATCAGAAATCCGGAAACAGAAACAAATACCTCTTCAATAAAGTAACTGTATTAGTGCCTCTATATAATGAAGAAGAATCAATAACACCTCTTTATAATGAAATTCGCAAAGTCTTCAGGCAAAATCTGCCTTTCTATGAAATTATTTTCGTTGATGACGGCAGTACGGATAAGTCCCTGAAAATAATCAAGGAATTAGCAAAGACAGACAGAAATGTAAGATATATCAGTTTCAGAAAGAATAACGGAAAGTCAGCAGCTCTTCAAGTTGGCTTCAAACATGCAACAGGCGATGTAATAATAACAATGGATGCCGACTTACAGGACGATCCCAATGAAATTCCGAATTTGCTTGCAAAGCTCGAAGAAGGTTACGACCTTGTTTCAGGATGGAAAAAGAAAAGGTTCGATCCGTTTATTAAAAAGCAGTCATCGAAGTTTTTTAATTATATAACAAGAATAATGTCCGGAATTAAAATACACGACTTTAATTGCGGATTAAAAGCCTACCGCAAGGAAGTAACTGAAAACATAAGAGTTTACGGCGAACTTCACAGATATATTCCTGTGCTTGCCGATTGGGAAGGTTTCCGTATATCCGAAATTCCTGTTAAGCACCATGCAAGAAAATTCGGAAAAACAAAATTCGGAATCAGCCGCTTCTTTAAAGGCTTTATTGACCTTATCACAGTTCTTTTCACCACAAGATATACTAAGCGTCCGATGCATTTGTTTGGGTTTCTCGGAGCAGTTTCATTTTTCCTCGGACTTGCAATTAATTCTACGCTTGCATATTTATGGGCTTTTCATGGCCTGCATCTTAGCAACCGCCCATTGCTTTTTCTTGGAATGCTTCTTATGATTGTGGGAATTCAGTTCTTTTCAGTTGGTCTTCTTGGTGAAGCTTTTGTTCATAATCTCCCAAACGAGGATTCGTACAGCATTAAAGAAATCAAATAGAAGAATTATGAAAAATGGATTCTCCTATTTTACAGGAATATTTATGGTATTCATTAACCCGGTAATTAACGGCTTATGAGAAATATTCTATTCCTATCCTATTATTGGCCGCCCTCGGGAAAGGCCGCCTTGCACTGGCCTCTAAAAATGATTCAGTATTTGCCTTCATTAGGCTGGCAGCCTGCTGTAATCACAGTTGAAGAAGACAGTTTTTCCGAAAAAGACAATTCGCTGCTTAAAGATATTCCTGATAATCTAAAAATTATAAAGACTCCTCAATTCGATGTTTTCAAGATTTACAGAAAAATCACAGGGAGGAAATTGGGTGAACCTTTATCTATTTCGGAAACAGTATCAAATAAAAACAATAGTCCGGCTCAAAAGCTTTCACTCTGGATGCGGATGAATATTTTCATTCCCGATGCCCGAATCGGCTGGTATTCTTATGGTGTAAAAGCCGCAATTAAGCTAATCCGGGAATATGAATCCGAAGGGAAAAAAATTGATATGATATTCTCTCTCGGAACTCCTCACAGCACACATTTAATAGCCAAAAAAGTCTCGCATATTTCAAAAATTCCATATACGGCATTTTTAAGCGATCCCTGGGTTGATCAGGCTTATTACAAATCATTTAACCGAAGCGCTTTAAGTATAAAAATAGACAGAATACTTGAATCATCGGTAATGAAAACAGCATCGAAAATTATTTTTGTAACCCAAACGGCAAGACAAAGTTTTATTGAAAGATATCCTGAAATAGAAGCAAAATCCTATGTTTTGTTCTGGGGATATGATGAAAGCAAGTTTCGTAGTTACAATCCGAAAAAACATAGTTCTTCCGATGAGAAATTTATTCTTCACACAGGGAATATGGCGGATTTCCAAAATCCGGAAGCTTTCTGGCAGCTTATTAAATCTAAGAATGAAAAGGGTGCAAACTACAAAATTCATTTTACCGGAACAGTCGGGCCTGCTGTTATTAACTCTCTTGAAAGAGCCGGGCTGAAAGACTATTACAAAATTAAAGGATTCCTGCAGTACAACGACTTGATAAAAGAGTTTGATGAAGCCGACATACTTTTAGTTTGTCCATACGATAAAAACCATATCCCCGGGAAATTATTTGAATACCTACGGGCAGGTAAACCAATAATTGCTTTCTGCGATGACAATCCGGAGGTAGCGTCAATCTTAAATAATTCCGGTGCAGGCATGCTTTTCAGTTTTTCCGAAAGCGGATCCGAATTTTTTGATAAAAAATTTGAACCGGATTTGACTGAGGCACAAAAATACGAAAGAAAAAATATCGCAACACAGCTTTCTGAAATACTTCTAACCCAGATTAAAACAACGGAGAGATAAATTGAGTAAAGAACTTAAAACTAAAAGAACTTCAAACAATAGACCTGCTGAAGGAAGCAGATTTAAGCTGTCAAAAGGAAAAGAAACAGCACTTTCAATAATATTCCTGACAGTATTGGTATTTGCATTCTTCGGTCCTACAATATTCGGAAACAAAACATTTCAATCCGGCGATATCTTAACTCAATACAGTTATAAAAACTATGCTGAAACGAACGAGGATTTCCTTTGGGATCCGTTTATTTTCTGCGGTATGCCTCTATTCGGTCATGCAGGCTGGAATGATGTATTAAATCAAGTGCTTACTTACACAAGATTAGCTTATTCATCATTTATGACAAACGAATATTCGGGATTCACATTTTATCTTCTTCTGCTCGGAATTGGCGTTTTCTTTCTTATGAAACAGCTCAAATCAGGTACAGGCGCCGCTCTTTTCAGCGCAACATCCGTTATCTTCAGCAGCGGGATTATTGTACTTCTGTTTATCGGACATATAAATAAACTTTCCACCCTTGCAGCTTTTCCTTTTATACTTTTATTCATTCTGCGGTTGAATGAAAAACTGAAGCTTATGGACATACTCGGACTAACTCTTGCCCTTAAAATTATGTTTAGTCAGTGGCATGTTCAGATTATATTTTATGTATTTCTCACACTTGTAATATATTATGCTTTTTATTTAATAAGAAGCTTTGCCGTGAAAGAAAAAGATCAAATAAAAGCTTTACTGAAATCGGGTCTTGTGCTTACAGCTTGCTCAATCATTGCCTTTTCGATGCAGTATTATAAACTTGGTCAGATGTACGAATATACAGAATATTCAACAAGAGGAACTAAAGGAATAGAGGATATTTCGTCATCAGATAAGAGTGCCACAGAAGAAAATTTCTATGAATATGCTACAAACTGGTCTTTCTCGCCCGGTGAAGTTATGACATTTTTTATACCTTCGTTCTATGGCTACGGAAATTCAACATATACCGGTGAACTGACACAGGGAAGTCCGGTAGAAGTAAACACTTACTTTGGTCAGATGCCTTTTACCGATGTTGCCAATTATATGGGAACAATAGTATTTCTGTTGGCCCTTGCCGGATTCTGGTTACGAAGGAAAGAATCTTTCGTTCAGTTTATGGCATTAACAATTGTACTATTTCTTATTATTTCATTCGGGAAAAACTTCCCGTTTCTTTATGATATTTTCTTTAAATACGTTCCTTTCTTCGACAAATTCAGAGCTCCGGTTATGATTCTGAACATAGTTCAGATATTTTTCCCGATACTTGCCGGATTAGGTTTAGCAAGGTTCGTTGAACTCTCTGCCCAAAAGTCTGATGGTATAATAAAAATACTTAAATATTCATTAATCACATTTGCTGCTCTGCTCTTCCTCTCACTTCTTGCAGGCGGCATGTTGGAAAACTGGTTCAGGGAAAGAATTACTGATGCCGGTGAAAATTACAAACATTTGAATCCGCTCCATCCATATATGACAGATATGTTCATGCGCGATTTGCGATTTGCATTGCTGCTCGGGTTAGTGTTATCATCAATGATTTATGCTATGATGCTGAAAAAGACAAAATCCGCTTTAGTTATTTCAGCTTTAATTCTTTTTTCTCTAATTGATTTATGGCTTATTGATTACCGCGGTCTGCATTTTAAGGAGATGCAGGATTTACCGAGAATGTACGCTAAACCCGGCTATGTTGAATTCGTTCAAAAAGATAAATCTGAGCCGTTCAGAATTCTTAATCTTAAACAGAATGGTTCACTCGGTTCTCTGAATAATCATGCTAATTTCCATGTCTATTTTAAAGTGGAAGACCTATACGGATACTCTGCTCTTAAGCCAAGAGGATTTCAGGATTTTGCAGATGTTGTAGGTTTGGCAAATCCCGCGTTATGGAATATTCTGAACGTTAAATATCTGATACTTGAAAAGCCGGTTGAATATGCCGGATTAAAACCCGTTTATCAGGATAATTCTTCTGCAGTTATGCTTAATACTAATGCAAAAGGACGTTTTTACTTTGCTGACAGTCTTGAAACCGGCAAACCAATAGAATACCTCAGAAAAATGAAAGCCGGATTCTACAATAATGCCAATATTGCTTTTGCTGAAAATATGCCTTCTGTTAATATTGAAAAGCCTGATAGCAGTGCATACATTAAATATATAAAATTTGATCACAGAAACTATGAGCTGGAAGTTAATGCTACCGGAAATAATCTTCTTTGCATAAGTAATACATTTTACCCTCATGCCTGGAAAACCGAAATAGACGGAAAACCGGCAGATATGTTTAAGGTAAATCATGGCTACTCAGGAGTTATAATTCCTAAAGGAAAACATATTATTAAAACATATATTTCTATTGATACATTTAACATTGGCAAAATAATTACTTTGATTCTAAATACCGGATTTATTGCGCTTTTTGCTGCAGGCATATTTTTTCAATTAAAAAATAAAAATAAGGAATAAATGAAAGGAAAAATCAAGGAGTTCCTTAAACATTCCTTTATTTACGGCATCAGTAACGTAGCCGCCAAGGCAGCAGGAATTATCCTGATACCGCTATATACTTCTGACCGCTTTACTCAAGCCGAATTCGGTCAGTACAGCCTTGTTTACATTACAATTACAATTCTGACCGGATTAATATCTTTAGGCCAGGGTATCTCTGTTGTATATTACAACAACACAGCAGAATATTCCGATAAAAGAAAAACATACTTCTTCACAGTAACCGCATTCGCTGTTTCATCTGCAATTGTGTTTGCGATAATATCATTTCTGCTTCTTAGTTTTGTTGGTCCGGCATTTATTAAAAATACCGCTTATATTGGATATTTCAGACTTGCGGTAATAATTATAGCACTTCAGGTAATTAATAATTTATTTTTAAACAAACTAAGGGCAGACCAGAAATCCGGAATCTACACTATGCTCAGCATTGCTCGTCTGGCAACCGTTCTTGCTCTGAATCTTTACTATATCGTTTATTGCAATATGACAGTTGAGGGCATACTCCTTGCTCAGCTTTTCGGCGATTTGATAATTGTTATTCTGCCTATTCCTCTTCTATACAAAGATTTTGAGTTCAAACTAAACACTCAGCTTCTTAAAGAATCTCTAAAGTATGGTTTCCCGCTTATTTTCAGTACATTGGCAATGAATATGCTTAATCTTTCCGATAGATATATAATCAAATATTTCAGCGGAGATTCTGCAGTAGGATTATACGATCTTGGTTATCGTGTTGCCGGAATAATTAATATGTTTTTTATTTTGCCATTCAGTGCAGCTTTACTGCCGGCGGCTTATAAAATATATAAACAACCGGGCGATATCGAATATTTTCGCAAACTAATGACATTAACAACATTGTTCCTAACAATTGCAGCTGTATTCCAAAGTGCATTCGGCAGAGAGATTCTGATAGCATTTACAAATAATCCCGCATTCCATAAAGCTTCTGAATATGTTCCAATACTTTCGGTTTCTTATATTTTTGTCGGCATTTCAATGATTGCCGCAATAGGACTTTATTGCACAAAAAAAACCCGCACTATAGCTTACATTACATTTTTCGCGGGAATTATTAACATTGCGGGAAATTTCATCCTAATTCCCTTATTCGGACTCGTAGGTGCAGCTCTTAGTACATTACTTTGCTTTATAATTCTTCTTTTTCTGAATAAACACTACTCCGATAAATACTATTATATTGAATTTGAGAATCTTAAAATTATCGTCATTATTGTATTGGGAACTATCGCTGCAGTTTTAATTCCTTTAATGGATACCGGATCTATTCTCTATGATATTTTCATTAAACTTTTTATCTTAATTCCTTTCTCTGTCTTACTATTAATTAAGGTAATTGGTATTAAGGACCTTAAACGTTTACCGGACTTACTGAGGATCGGGAAATGATTACATACCCTGCAATAGTTTTATTCGTCTATAACCGCCCGAAACACACTTTAAAAACGCTTGAAACTTTAAAAAATAATATAGGATCGGAGAATTATGACCTTTTTATTTTTTCTGATGGCCCTAAAACCTTAGCCGATGAAAATAAAATAAGCGAAGTAAGAGACACATTGAAAACTGCTGAAGGATTTAGGAGTGTCCGGATTACTGAAAGCAGTGAAAATAAAGGCCTGGCGGAGTCAGTTATCGGAGGCGTTTCAAAAGTTCTCGAAATTTATGAAAGCGTAATTGTTCTTGAAGACGATATAATAACATCCAAACATTTTTTAAACTATATGTCAGCCGGTTTATCTCTCTTCAAAAATGCTGGTAACATTTATTCTATCAGCGGTTATTCCTTCCCGCTTAAAACAGAAACTGTTTCTGATGAAAATATTTACCTTCTTCCGCGGCCTTCAAGCTGGGGTTGGGGTACCTGGCGTGAAAAATGGTCAACTGCAGATTGGGAAATAAAAGATTACAAGGCATTTCTAAAAAGCAATGTTGCTATTAGAAAATTTAACTCAGGCGGCGATGATCTTACTCCTATGCTGATAAACCAAATGAGCGGAAAAATAGATTCCTGGGCAGTAAGATGGGCTTTTCATCATTATAAAAATAATGCTTATTGTGTTTATCCAAGATACTCTCTTGCAGCCAATACAGGAAATGATAACTCAGGAGTGCATTCAGACAACACCGACAAGTTTAGCTGTCCTGTTACAGATTTCCCGATAATTCCAATTACTATTCCTAAAGCGAACCGGAATATGGAGCTGGCTTTGAAAGAGTTTTTCAAGCCCTCGGTAATTAGGAGAATAATAAACAGAATTAAGCTCATTCGTGAAAGATATTCATAAAAGAAATAATAAAAAATTGTAGTTTTGCAGTTATAATTATTGACTCAGCTAAATGGAAAAACTAATAACAGCCTTTTCACTATTATTCAGACCGGTTCTAATAAGGCGCATTTTCTCCTTATACCATCAAGGCTACCTAAGAGAAAGAGGATGGTTTGAAAGCGCTTTAATGAAACAATCGGTAAACAAGGACAATTCACCGCTAATTTGGTGTACATACCCGTTTATTGATTTCATTTCAGCAAGATTAAAAAATGATATGTCAGTTTTCGAATACGGATGCGGAAATTCCACACTATGGTTCTCCGAAAAAGTAAAGAAAATAGATTCCGTTGAACACAATCGTAAATGGTTTGAAAGAATAAATTCTCTTAAACCCGGAAATTCAAATGTAGTATTGAAAGAAGAATCGGACCCGGAAGGCTATGCCAAAGCAGTAAGAGAATCTAACGAAAGATATGATATTATTTTTATTGATGGAATTGAGCGTAACAAGTGCATTAAATATTCGATTGACAGCCTGAAATCCGGAGGAATAATCATACTCGATAATTCTGAAAGAAAGGACTATTCTGAATCCTTCAGTTTTCTAAAAGACGCCGGATTCAAAAATATCGATTTTTTCGGAATAAGTCCGATAGTAAATTGTACCTCCTGTACAACTATTTTTTATAAATCAGACAACTGTTTAGGCATTTAATGAGATTATTCTTTGAAGAAATATTCAGGTTCCCGTATAAACTCATAATGTCATCTCAGTACAGAAAATTCCTGAGGTTTTTGCTTACTAAATCCGGCCAAAAGAGATTTTCTACCGGAAAAACTTCCTTTAATAATTTAAAACTAATGTATCCGGACGGACGGTCTTTCACATTTCAGTATAAGGAAATATTTCTGGAGAATATTTATAATTTTCATACTGAAAAGGAAAATCCCGTTATTTTAGATTGCGGGGCCAATATAGGTCTAAGCAGTATCTACTTTAGACAAAAATATCCCGGTGCAATTATTACAGCTTTCGAAGCAGATCCGGCAATTTTTGAATACCTTACGCTTAATCTGGCCGAAAACGGTTTTACTGATATTCAAACTGTTAATAAAGCAGTTTGGATAAATAATAATGAAATTGAAATTGCGTCTGAAGGTGCTGATGGTGCTTCTGTTTTCGGAAATGGCAATAAAATAAAAGTACCCGCTGCCCGTCTTAAAGAAGTAATAGAAAAACATAGTGAAATAGATTTTCTTAAAATTGATGTTGAAGGTGCTGAAACTGAAATTATTAAAGACATTGCAGATTCTCTCAGAAATGTCAGAAATATCTTTATTGAATACCATTCATTCATTAAAATGCAGCAATCGCTCGGAAAAATATTGGAAATTCTTGAAATGAACGGATTCAGATATTACATTTGCAATGAAATGATTCGAAAAGAGCCCTTTATCAATAAAACGAAAAACAGCAGTGAATTTGATACTCAGTTAAATATATTTGCATACAAATGAGAATACTTCATATATGTAATTCTGATACCAACGGCGGAGCCGCACGTGCAGCATTAAACCTCTGTAAGTCTTTAAGAGAAAGAAATGTCGATTCCGATATGTTTGTTCAAAGGAAATTTTCCGGATACGATTTCATCCACAGTGCCGGTAATTCTTTTATCCCCAGAATGCTGAACTCATCAAGGATTTTTGCAGACAGATTATTTAGTTCAGTTCTTGCTAATGATTATTCAGACAGATTTTCCTTCCCGCATTATGGTTACAGATTCCTTAAATCTTCATTTCTAAAAGAATATGATATACTTCACCTGCATTGGATTAATGAAGGATTCTTCTCACTTGGAACACTGGATCAGCTATTTGATCAGGATATACCTGTTGTCTGGACTATGCACGATATGTGGCCATTTACAGGAGGATGTCATTACAGCCTGGAATGCCGAAAGTATGAAACAGAATGTACTGATTGTCCGGCGCTTAGATGTGTATTTAAAGGTGCATTGGCAAATCTTATGCAATTGAGGAAAACAGCAATTTACCAGAGTGCAGAACTGCACTTTATTTCTCCCAGCGTGTGGCTTGCAGATGCCGCTATTCGCAGCAGCATATTAAACGACTTCAGAATTGAAACAATTCCCAATGCATTGGATATATCAAAATTCCGTCCTATTGCTAAAGCTGAGGCAAAAAAATCTATAGGTGTGGATTCTGACAGTTTCAGTATCCTTTTCAATGCTTACTCGTTATCAGAAAAAAGAAAAGGTTTGGATTTACTGAAAGAGACCATTGAGCTCATCATAAAGGAAAAAATGATTCCAAAAGAAAAACTTGTATTATTGGTTTTAGGTAAAGGTGGGCAAGAAATTGCAAGCGCAATGGATATCAGGGTAAAGCTTTTAGGCAGAATCAGCGGAGACGATAATTTGGCAATGTGCTATAATGCTGCAGATGTATTTGCAGCGCCGTCTGTACAAGATAATCTGCCAAATACAGTTATGGAATCTCTTTCCTGCGGTACGCCTGCAGTTGCATTTAATATAGGCGGAATGCCTGATATGATAAACCATAAATCCAACGGTTACTTAGCTGATCCTTTTTCAATTGAAGACTTTGCGAAAGGAATAAGCTGGATATATAATTCAAGAACTGATTCCGATATATTAGGTCAAAATGCCAGAAGATCAGTTGCTTTTAGATTTACCTACAGTATAGTATCCGGCAGGCACCTGGAGTTCTATGATTCGATTTTATAGTAAAGCGTCTAACATATTAACAAAAACCTTGATTCTGCTATTTAAAGCACACTTATACAATCACTGTTTAATTGTAACAAGGTAAAGAATTTCATTTTTTATATCTTTGGGTATTGAATTATGGAACTTTTGAAATATGGTTATGTAGAAGGCAATTTAAATTTTGGAATATTTGCAAAACAGATTGAGGAATAAATTGGAAATCACAGCATTAAATGAAAAGATTAAACGCGAAAGCGAATTTGTTGATATTTTGACAAATGAAATAAGCAAAATAATTGTCGGCCAGAAATATATGATAGAGAGGCTGCTTATCGGATTACTTTCAAACGGGCACATACTTCTTGAAGGAGTTCCGGGTCTTGCGAAAACTCTTGCAATTAAAACACTTGCTTCAACAATGCAGGCAAAATTCCAACGAATACAATTTACTCCGGATCTTCTTCCGGCTGATTTAATTGGAACAATGATTTATAATCAGAAAGACGGAAACTTTTCAATTAAAAAAGGTCCGGTTTTTGCAAATTTTATTCTTGCTGATG
The DNA here is from genome assembly GCA_964584325.1 of uncultured Melioribacteraceae bacterium. Taxonomy (GTDB): domain Bacteria; phylum Bacteroidota; class Ignavibacteria; order Ignavibacteriales; family Melioribacteraceae; genus CAZOZP01. The sequence goes on along the minus strand of CAZOZP010000058.1, from coordinate 5,594 downwards.
AAATTAACCGTGCACCCGCAAAAGTACAGAGTGCTCTGCTCGAAGCGATGCAGGAAAGACAAGTTACGATAGGTGAAGAAACATTCAAACTTCAGGAACCTTTCCTCGTACTTGCCACCCAGAATCCCATTGAACAGGAGGGAACTTACCCCCTTCCTGAGGCACAGGTTGACAGGTTTATGTTAAAAGTTAAAATAACTTACCCTTCAAAAGAAGAAGAATTGAAGGTAATGAGACAGAATATTTCTGATATTCCTGCCAAAGTAAATGCAATAATCAAACCTTCTGATATTTCGGCTGCACGCGAACTAATTAAAGATATTTATGTAGATGAAAAAATTGAACGATACATTCTTGATATAGTATTCGCATCAAGAGACCCCAAATCATACGATTTACCTGAGCTAAAAAGTCTGATAAGCTACGGCGCATCTCCAAGAGCTACAATTAATCTCGCTCTTGGTGCAAGAGCAATGGCATTCATCAGACGCAGAGGATATGTAATTCCTGAAGATGTCAGAGCCGTTTGCATGGATGTATTAAGACACAGAATAGCTGTAACTTATGAAGCCGAAGCTGAAGAAATTACCTCGGAAAATGTAATAGAAAAAATTCTTAACAGAGTGGAAGTTCCTTAAGGGTTATGACTACCAAAGAATTAATTCAACAAGTTCGCCATATTGAGATAAAAACCAAAGGTTTGGTAAATCAGCTCTTTTCAGGCGAATATCATTCTGTCTTCAAAGGAAGAGGGATGGAATTCTCTGAAGTAAGAGAATACCAGCCGGGTGATGATGTCAGAAACATTGACTGGAATGTTACAGCCAGATACGGTCATCCTTTTGTAAAAGTATTTGAAGAAGAAAGAGAGCTTACAGTAATGTTGCTTGTTGATATGAGCGGCTCCCAGCAATTCGGAACCCATATTAAAACAAAACAGCAAGTTGCTGCAGAAATATCAGCAATACTTGCCTTTTCAGCATTAAAAAACAATGATAAGGTAGGCTTAATTTTATTTTCGGACAAAATTGAAAAATTTGTCCCCCCGCGCAAAGGAAAAACCCATGCACTTCGAATTGTGAGGGATGTACTATCATTTGAACCCGGTGAAAGTCTTACTGACTTAAGAATGGCTCTTGAGTATTTCAACCATACTGTTAAAAAACGAAGCATTGCATTCTTGATTTCAGATTTCATCGATGATGGATTCGGAAAGATATTAAAAATTGTCGGTCGAAAACATGACCTTATTGCTGTTGAACTCTCTGATTCCAAAGAAAGAGAAATTCCTGAGATTGGACTTGCCGATTTTATTGATGCCGAAACAGGAGAAATTATTACATTAGATACCTCCGAGACTGATTTTAGAAAGTGGTTTGAGCATAATTCAAAACTAAGAAAGAATAATCTGGCCGGTATGTTCAGATCCGGCAACATTGATACAATACCTGTTGATATAGACCGTCCATATGTTAAATCTCTCATTGATTTCTTTAAACAGCGTGAAAAAAGATGATTAGAAAAACTATACTGCTATTTTTTTTAGCCGGATTAATGATTTCAGCGCAGCAGATTTCAGTATCAGTAAAAACAGATTCATCCGCTTATCTTATCGGCGATTATATAAATTATACATTGACAATAGCAGCGGATGACAAAATTGAATTCAGCAGGCCTGAGTTTCCTGATACAGTAAAGAATCTTGTCATTTTGAAAAAGAATCTGCCTGAAAAATCCAATGATAAAAAAGACTCTCCTTCTGTTTATAAGTATTTATTCTCTGTATATGATTCTGCTGATGTTACAATACCGCCTGTAGCGGTTAAGTATAAAATAAAAGGAGTCGATTCGGTATATACAATTTATTCTGATTCATTAAGCATTAAAGTGAATAAAATTCCTGTAAAAGCAGAAGCAGAAATAAAAGATATCAAACCGCCTGTTAAGATTCCGTTGGATTGGACAGAAATAATATTATGGACTCTCGGAATTATTCTACTAATAATGATAATTGGATTTCTGATATTTAAATATTGGAAAAACAGGAAAGGAATTGCTCAGGAAATCAAAGAACCTGAAATTCCGGCTCATGAAGAAGCCTTAAGAAAACTTCGTAATCTTGAATCAATGAAACTATGGCAATCCGGAGAGATTAAACAGTATCATTCAGCTATTACAGAGATTATCAGAAGCTACTTTGAAAAGAGATACGGTATTGCAGCTTTGGAATTAACATCTGCAGAAATTCTTACAGAACTTGAAAAATTCAAAGACACTGAACTTATAAGTTCTTCACTCAGAGAGTTTTTTGAAACAGCAGATATGGTGAAATTTGCAAAATTTATTCCTTTGGCAGGTGTAAACGAGAAAATGATGGAACTGGCAGTAAATACAGTAAATCATACTATACCACCCAAAACTTATCAATCCGGGGTAAATAATGCTGAATAACGTCTCATTTGCTTACCCATGGGTTTTTACATTTCTTGCCATTATTCCTTTAATGGTATGGTATTATTACAAATGGGGTAAAAGCAGGAAACCAAAAATTTTATATTCATCTACAAAGAACATAAACCGTGGCAAAAAGAATTTAAGGGAAATTCTTAGGGATTTACCCTTCTTTTTAAGAATTATATCTTTGGTTTTCCTGATTATTGCAATGGCCAGACCACAGACATTTTCAAGCGGTGAAAATATTTATACTGAAGGAATTGATATCAGCATAGTGCTGGATATTTCATCGAGCATGCTTGCTGAAGATTTCAGACCTAACAGAATTGAAGCTGCAAAAGATGTGATTTCAGATTTTATTAAAGGCAGAGTAACCGATAAAATCGGATTGGTTATATTTTCCCGAGAAGCTTTTACTCAGTGTCCGCTTACAATTGACTATTCTGTTCTCCTTGGTCTTCTGAAAGAAGTACGCACAGGCATTATGGAAGATGGAACTGCAATCGGCAATGCTTTGGCAAACGGAGTTAACAGACTAAAAGACGGTAAATCCAAAAGCAAAGTGATAATTCTTCTTACTGACGGGGAAAACAATGCAGGAGAAATTGACCCGCTTTCAGCAGCGCAGATTGCCGAGAAATATAAAATTCGGGTATATGCAATTGGAGTTGGGACAAAAGGAATGGCGCCTTATCCGTTTAAAACACAATTTGGGACAAGGTATCAGAATGTTCCTGTAAATATAGATGAGGATTTATTAAAAAAAATTGCCGATTTAACAGGCGGGAAATATTTCAGAGCTGAAAATAAAAATAAGCTTCGCAGCATTTATGATGAAATTGACAAACTCGAAAAATCAAAAGTTGAAATTACATCATTCAGAAACGCAACAGAATTATTCTATCTCTGGGCATTTGCTTCGCTTATTTTACTTGCCGGCGAATTTGTGTTATCAAGAACTTATTTTAAAAGATTACCTTAGGTCATATGTTCAGATTTGCGAATCCGGATTATCTGTTTTTACTTTATCTTTTGCCGCTATTTGCCGCAGTATTGTGGATTGCTGAATTTCTTACAAAAAGAAGCTTATTGAAATTTGCTCAAAGCGGTATGCACCGTAGTTTATTTTCAAATAGAAGCATACTTAAGCCCTGGATAAAAGGACTATTCCTTTTATTTGCATTTTCTTTCATCGTTATTGCTCTTGCTAATCCTCAGATCGGCACAAAAGCAGAAGATGTTAAACAAAGCGGTATAGACGTAATGATTGTGCTTGATGTTTCTCTTAGTATGAAAGCAGAAGATATTAAGCCTTCGAGACTTGAGAAAGCAAAATATGAAATCGGGAAACTAATTGAAAAGTTACAGGGAGATAGAATCGGCCTAATTGTATTCAGCGGAGAAGCCTATGTGCAATTTCCTCTTACTACTGACTATGCAGCAGCTAACCTCCTCCTCTCTGCTGTTGATGTTTCCTCAGTACCTGTTCCGGGAACTGCACTTTCTGCCGCGCTTGAAACAGCCGGAAAGTCATTTAAGAAGGATATTCCGACTAATAAGGCGATAATACTTATCACAGACGGAGAAGATCACGAGGGAAGTGCAGTTGAGACAGCTTCAAGGCTTAATAGTGAAGGAATCAAGATTTATTCTGTTGGTGTAGGATCACCCGGCGGCGTCCCGATTCCGGTTTATGATTCACGCGGCAACAATATAGGATTCAAGAAAGATCTATATGGGAACACAGTTCTTACAAAGCTCAATGAAGAAATACTTTCAGAGATAGTCTCTGCCGGAAACGGAAAATACTTCAGAGCCTCCGGAAGTTTATCCGAGTTGGATAAAATCTATACGGAGCTTTCCGGAATCACAAAGACCGAATTCGGCACAACTAGAATAATTACTTATGAAGATAGATTCTACTTTTTCCTTTTCCCTGCATTTCTTCTTATCGTAATCGAGTTATTTATTTCCGGCATAAGGTCAAAAGTTTTTATAAAAATGGAAAAAGATTTAAGCGATGATTAAAAAAGCTCTGCTATTGTGTGTTTTCAGTTTTATACTGTTGCATGCTCAGGATTTACGTGAGCAAATTAACAGTGGCGTGGATCTTTATGAAAAGAATAAATTCAGCGATGCTGAAGTAAATTTCAGAAAAGGCATTGAACAAGACAGCACTAATTTTAATGCGAGATTCAATTTAGCCGACGCACTTTATAAACAAGGAAGATATGAAGATGCCATTAGGGAATTTAACAAGTCTCTTGAATTAACAAAAGATAAGGCACAAAGAGCACAAGTTCATCACAATATAGGCAATTCATACCTTAAAAATCAAAAGCCAAAGGAAAGTATTGACTCCTATATTAATTCCTTAAAACTTAATCCGAAGGATATGGATACAAAAACAAATCTATCTGCCGCCTTAAGAATGATGCAACAACAACAACAGCAGCAACAGCAGAATAAGAATCAGGATAAAAAAGATAAGAACGAAGAACAAAACAAAGATCAGCAGCAGCAGCAAGACAATAAAAAAGAAAAAAATGATAAAAAGAATAACGAGCAAAAACCTGAACCAAAAGATGAAAAAATTAGTAAGGAACAAGCCGAAGCGATGCTGAATGCAATAAAAAACAATGAACAGGACCTGCAGAAGAAACTAAGACAAAAGAAAGGTGTGCCGGTTCAAAAGGAAAAAGACTGGTGAGGTACCAAATGAAACAATTAGTTTTATTATTGATAATTCTTGCAATTAGTGTTTGTGCACAAGATTTCAATGCTGAGCTTGATAGAAATCCTGTACCCCAAAGTCAGAGTTTTCGCATCACATTTACTTTCTCGGGGGGAGATGCAAATAATGTAAAAAATTTTACTCCTCCTGATTTCCGTGGATTTGATGTGCTTTCCGGCCCATCTCAAAGTACAAGTATGCAGTGGATTAACGGAAAATTTAACAGTTCAATTTCATTAACTTATGTACTTCAAAAGGCCGAAACAGGCGATTATACTATTTATCAGGCAACAATAACTTATGAGGGCAAACAATTTAAGACAGATCACGTAAAAGTAACCATTTCCAACGGCTCTGCCCGTCCTCAACAGATTGCTTCTTCTGACTTAACCGGACAGGTACTTGC
>CAZOZP010000057.1:0-21031 GCA_964584325.1 uncultured Melioribacteraceae bacterium | reverse complement strand
CATTATTTGAAATATACGAATTACGGTTGTTGGTTTTTGCAAGAAGATAATTACAAAGAAAAGGTCTGATATAACACATCCCCCACCCTTCCGGGTGGTGCGGGGTTTTGAAGGGTCTGGTTCTGTTACTAAGATGCCGCCCCTCCGGGGCTGAAGAAAGAATAGATTCTATTCTCAAAGTTCACAGTATTTAAACCTCATCCCGACGCAGGCGGGAAAGGCTTAAAATGAAATGCCGTTAAGGAATCTGCTCGAACGAAGCGTTAAAAGGAAAAATACTGTTTGACCGGAGGCCGTAGAGATTAAGCCAGTTAAAGATTTAAGAAACAAAGGCCGCAGAGAGTTTATTTTTCCTTAGCGGAGGGAGAGCAGATTTTAGGCATTTCATTTTTAGCCTGTCTTTTCTTTTGCTTCAGCTTGTCCCGATTTATCGGGATTCTTTGGACAAGCAAAGAAAAGAAGAGAGATAAAACACATCCACCATCCTGCCGGATGGTGCGTGGTTTTGTGGGTGGTTGGTTTTGTTACTAAGATGCCGCCCCTCCGGGGCTGAAGAAAGAATAGATTTGGTTCTCAAAGTTGCCCGGTATTTTATCTCCATCCCGGCTCCATACCGCCCATGCCCAATTATTCTTTTGTTTAAATGCGCGGGAAGTGTTATTTTTATGATTGAAATTTAGAGGTGGATTTGAAGATTCTGGTTTCCAATGACGACGGAATTTATTCCAAAGGTATTTATTCTTTGTCCAATGCCCTGAAAACTCTCGGTGATGTTATTGTTGTTGCTCCGGAAACTGAACAAAGTGCTGCTGGACATTCGATTACCATGAAAAATCCGCTCCGAATAAATGAGTATTATAAGAACGGTGAATTCTTCGGTTATGCTGTTGCGGGAACTCCGGCTGACTGCGTGAAGATTGGTATTAAAAATATTCTTGGCTGTAAGCCGGATTTGGTTGTATCAGGAATTAATAATGGCGCTAATACGGCAATCAGTATAATATATTCGGGAACTGTTTCTGCGGCAAGAGAAGCCGCAATAATGAATGTTCCTTCAATTGCTGTTTCCGTGGCTGATCATAATCCGCACGACTACCTCCCCTCTGCAGAAGTTGCTTTAATAATTTCCGAAATGGTTATTAAGAACGGACTACCTGAGGGTACTCTCCTTAATGTTAATGTTCCTGATCTTCCTAAAGAAAAGATTAAGGGACTAAAACTTACTTGTCAGGGGAAATCCAAATGGGAGGAAGAATATGAAGAACGACATGACCCCTACGGAAAAAATTATTACTGGCTGAAGGGTTTCCTGACTAATACCGATATAGACGAATCGGCTGATCAATATGCTCTCCGGAAAGGATTTGTTTCTGTAACTCCCGTTCATTTCGATCTGACGGATTATCAGGCATTTGCTGATATGAAGTCATGGGGATTAAATTCACTAAAACTTTAGGCTGTATTTGAATAACTCTATCCCGAAAATTGATATTCTCTTCGGTATAAATCCCTACGCGGCTGTTATTGTCATAATTGCGGCATTTTGTATTTCCTTCTTCTATTACAGAAAAACAAATCCGGTTATTTCCCTTCCGGTAAGAATTATCCTTACTTCCATTAGATTCCTGGCCCTTTCGATTGTTCTGCTTGTTTTGTTTGAAACTGTAGTAAACATTATCTATTCCGAAAAGCCTAAAAGAAAAACATTTGTCTTTTTTGATAATTCCCGCTCTCTGTCCATAAAAAACAAAGATGAAAATCTCCTGAGTCTTAAATCTCTTTTCAATAAACTTGAAGGCGATGAGAGTCTAAACCCGGAATTTTTCCTTTTCGGAAAACAACTTGAACAATTCTCTGACAGTGATTCTATTACTCTCCAATCGCCCTTAACGGATATTTCTGCAATTGCAGATTTTTTAAGCAGTAAAAAGGATGAAGCGGCTTCAGCGGTAATTGTATCCGATGGCATGGTAACTGCCGGCGTTGATCCGCTCTACGCGCCCTTTCCGGAAGGATTAAGAATTTTTACCGTGGGACTTGGAGATACTTCGACAACCGGCGATATAGAGATTAAGGATATCAACCCGCCCGGAATTCTTTTCCCCGGAAAATCTTCCGTTATCAATGCAAACATTCTTTCGAACGGTTTCAGTGATAATGAAATAACAGTTTCGCTTTTTGAAAACAATGCGCTGATCTCAGAGGTTAAAGTAAAAACCGGGGCAGACGGTATCTATAAGGCAGATTTCAATTACACTCCATCATCCCCGGGAGTAAAAAGGCTTAGAATAACGGCATCCTCACCGGGTAAGGAAAAATCATTAGGGAATAATTCCCGTGAATTCCCTGTTAATGTAAGAAACAATCTTATCAGAATTACTTTAATAGCAGGATCGCCTTCCAAAGATCTTTCGGCAATAAAAAATACACTTACCGGCAATAAAGACTTTTCGATTTCATCTGTTACATATCTCGGAAATAATACTTTTGCGGAAAAGGTAAATCTTTCCGGAATCATAGACAGTGCGGATGTTTTTTTTCTTATCGGCTACCCCGCTGCAGGCTTCCCTTCAAATTCAGGAAACCGAATCTTTTCTGCAATATCATCATCAAAAAAACCATTTTGCATTTTGGCCGGCCTGTCAACAGATTTTAATGAGCTGAAAAAATATAATTCTTATCTGCCTGCGGAAATAAAGGGTTTTACTCCGGAATACCGACAAGTTCAGACTGAACGCGGAATAGCGGAACACATTCTTGTTAAGAACACATCTTCTGCTTCAGGAATCGATTGGGAAAAACTTTCCCCTGTTTCGTATCCCGAAGTGCGTCTTGAAACGAAACCGGGGGCTTTGATATTACTTAAATCATTTATGAATAAAATCAAAACCTCTGATCCTGTTTTGTCTGTGTTTAATGAAGACGGAAGGAAATCTGCACTGCTTCTTGCTCAGGATATATGGAAATGGAAACTTCAGAGCAATGAAGGTAACTTGCATTTTAATTTGTTTATAACGAATCTCGCCAGATTTCTTTCTATGGATGAATCGGCTGAATTAATTAGAATTACACCTTCGCGCCGGATATACAGCAGTGGTGAAAGAGTTTTTTTTACTGGTGAAGCAGCAGACGAAACTCTTTCACCTGTTGAAGATGCAGAGATTATTATAACAGTTGCTTCTGAAGGCCGAACAAGCTCGCTTACCATGGATTCGGAGGGCAACGGCAATTATTCCGGCTACTTTGATAATCCGCTGCCTGGTGAATACACATATAAAGCAACGGTAAAATATGGCAATGCAGTGAAAACAAAAACAGGCAAATTCTTTGTTTCCGCAACTGATGCAGAAGCCGTTAATCCCGTTCTTGATAAGAACATGCTTAAATCTGTTGCGGCTAAATCAAAAGCCGGGTATTATGATATTGGGAATACTTCCGGATTGCAGGAAATTCTCAGAAAGACTGCGGTTGAATCGGAATATATTAAAACAACTGAGTATCCTGTTCTTCTGCGTGATATCGGCAAGCTAATGGCTATAGTAATTTTGCTTCTTTCTATTGAATGGATTTTGCGAAAGCGTACCGGACTATTATAATAAAGGAGATTTATGAAATTTTTTGAAATCGCTGAAGACGAGATACTGAATATTCCTGAAATTGACGGTCAGCACATTGCTTTTATTGACAAAGTTAACTCTCTTTACAATCTTCTGGCAACTAACAATAACGAAGAAATTATCAGACTGTTAGATGAGCTAACCACGCTTTCCGCATTGCATTTTAAAACGGAAGAAGATGCTATGAAGAAGCACTCGTTTGAACACTTTTTTTCTCACAAGCTTGAACACGACAGATTCCAGGGAAAACTGATTGCATATTCAACAAAAGTGAAAGAAGGAAAAGAAAGACTGCATTTACTTTTTCTTCAGTCATTAAAACGTTGGTTCAGCAATCACATTGTCTTAAACGACAAAAAAATGAGCATCTATCTTCTTCATAAAATGAATGATTAAATGTTTGCCTTAAAAATCATTGATTTCTTTTTTCCGCCCCGATGCTTTAAATGCTCTAATCCTACCGAATCAGGGAGTATCTTTCTTTGTTCCGAATGCTATGCCGCAATACCTTTGGTTTCGGAAGGAAGGCTTAACATTGAATACACCAGAAAGTTCTTCGAGGGATTAGTTGTTGACAGATTATATTCGCTTTTTGTTTATGACGGGAGCAATCCTCTCGGAGAACTTATTCACTCTCTGAAGTATAAAAACCAGCATTCCATAGGGAAATATCTTGGCGGAATACTTGCATATCATTACCCTCTGGAAATAGCGGAGAATACTATTGTAGTTCCGGTCCCAGTTCATAAAATAAGAAAGCTCGAACGCGGATATAACCAAAGTGCTATGATAGCAAAGCCTTTCGCAAAAGAATTGGGATTATGTTTTGAAGAAAAAGCACTGATAAAAGTAAGACATCTTACAACTCAAACCACAAAAACACTTGAAGAAAGAGCTGAAAACATAAAAGATTCATTTAAAGTAAAATATTCTGACAGAATTAAAGGGAAGCAGATTATTCTTATTGATGATGTAATTACAACAGGCGCAACTGTTTCAGAATGCGCCCGTGTTCTGCTTAATGCCGGTGCCGCAGGCATAACTGCAGTTTCAGTAGGCCTTACAGGCTGATATCACATTTTTTCGGGTGCCGAAAGTCCGAGAATTCCGAGTCCGTTTCTTAGAACAGTACGAACTGCTTTTGCAAGTGATATTCTCGCTTCAGCAACTTCCTTTGCCGATCCAATTATTCTGCACTGAGTATAGAATTTATGGAACAAAGCCGCCAGTTCTTCCAGATATCCTGCTATTCTGTGGCACTCGTAGTTTTCAGCACTGTAAAGAATTTCCTCTTCATACTCATGAAGTTTTTTAATAAGAGCATATTCTTCAGGAGTAGTAAGAAGATGAAGATTTTCCTCCGACTCCTTAAGTCCCTGCTCCCCGGTCATTCTAAGAATAGAGCATATTCTTGCATGAGCATATTGCAAATAGAAAACCGGATTCTCATCGGATTGCGTTTTAGCCAGTTTAATATCAAAATTCAGATGACTTGACACACTTCTCATAATAAAGAAATATCTTACGACATCAGCTCCGGCTTCGTCAATCAGTTCATCAAGAGTAATGAAATTTGCCTTTCTTGTTGACATTTTAACTATTTGTCCGTTATCCATTATAGTAACAAACTGATGGATAATAACTTTCACTTTATCAATGTCGTAACCCATCACCTTTAGTGCAGCCATAACATCAGGATAAGTAGCCATATGATCCGAGCCGAAAAGATCAACCATAAGGTCATATCCCCTTTCAAACTTATTTATATGATAAGCAATATCAGGAAGTCGGTATGTCGGTTCACCGGTAGATTTAACAATAACCTTATCCTGTTCATTCCCCATTTCGGCAAGTTTCAGCCAGACAGCACCGTCTTTTTCATAAGAGAGACCGTCATTTTTGAATTTTTCAAGAAGACCTTTAACATTTCCCTCTTCGTACAATGAGTTTTCGTTAAAATAAGTATCAAAATTAATTCCGAGTCTTGAGAGCGTGTTCTTTATATCGGCAAATATCTCCTGTTCGGCAATCGCCTTGAAAATTCCTTCCGGATCTTCGTCTGCAAATCCGTTTCCTTTTTCTTCAAGAAGTTTTCTTGCAATATCCGTGATATATTCACCCTGGTAATAATCTTCAGGGAAACTGATATCCTTCCCGAGAAGCTGAAGATATCTTTGCTTTACCGAGTCGCCAAGGACACGCATCTGGCGTCCGGCATTATTGAAATAGTATTCTCTCTGAACATCGTAGCCGGCTGCCGAAAGCATATTTGCCAATGTATCTCCGATAACAGAATTTCTGCCGTGACCCACAGTTAAAGGTCCGGTTGGATTTGCAGATACAAATTCAACAAGAGCTTTCTTTCCTTTATATTTTCCGGAACGACCGAATTCATTACCTTTAGCCGAAATCGTTTTAATAATTTGAGCAGCATAGGCAGGTGTAAAGTAAAAGTTGAGAAAACCCGGTCCGGCAATTTCTATCTTCTCGATAATAGTCTTGTCATATTCAAGATTTTCAAGTATCTCAGAAGCAACCTGGCGCGGATTTTTTCCGGCAGTTTTTGCCGCTGTCATTGCGATGTTAGTTGAATAATCTCCGTTAGTACTCTGGTTCGGCACCGTAAAAAGAAGTGTCTGGCCGTTCAGGTAATTCAGTTTATCCTGAAGCGGTTTGAATATTTCATGTAGATACTTTTTCAATTTAATCCCGTTTCATTAATTATCGTTAACTTCCGTAACAGGAGCATCGCTCCAAAACTTTTCAAGATTATAGAATTCTCTTGTTTCGTGTCTGAATATGTGCACAATAACATCAAAATAATCGAGCAATACCCAGTTTAAGGATTCGTAACCTTCCTTGTGCGCAGTTTTAATTCCCCTGTCCCCGAGTTGCTTTTCAATCTCATCTGAAATTGCTTTTACCTGAATATCCGAATCAGCAGAACAGATTACAAAATAATCTGTTAAGGTTGATATTTTTCTGATTTCAAGAATCTTTACCCCTTTCCCTTTTTTTGAAAGGATAACTTCAGCAGTAAGTTCAGCAAATTTTTTTGATTCCAATAAAACTCCTAATTAAATGATTTAAGGTTCTGATAATCTTTTCCGAGAACTACCGTAACATCGAGAAAATATTCTTCATTAATCTGGCGAATAACTGCCTTTTTATCAAGGCCAAGTTCTTCGGCTACTTTCAATGCGTTTGCATTATTCCCAATTCTGTCAATAATCAGAGTTTTTTCAACATCAAATGAAAGATAATTACCGGTTCTTACAACGTCATAGTCCCGTCGTCTTAAAAACTCGGTAACTACATCTGCAGTACCCGGAATACCGCATCCGTTTAATACATCAACCTGAATTATATCCGAAGCAGTTTTATGATTATCCGGTGAATGTGACTCTGACGTGCTCCCCGAGAGTTTCATAAATATTGAAAATACCAGATAAATGATAAAACCCGCAAGAATAATAATCACGGCATTCAATGCAGAATTTCGGATTGCTGTATTTTTTTCCACTTCATTCCCGATAAATAAAAAACCGAGCAAATATTTACCCGGTTTCCAAAAATAATCAAAAAAAATGATTTATTACCCGGATTTGTCATTAACAAAGAAAAATAACGATTCACTTTTTTAATAATCAAATCGGGTTTTACAATCAGTTATTCGAAATCGAAAAAACTGTTTCTGTAATATCCCCTGTTATAGTTGTAATAACCGGAGGCAGGAATGTTTCTGTATTGAAAAACCACAAACATATTATCCGCCGGTTTATAATTAAGCTGAACTCTGCTAAGGTAAACTCCGTTCACTGATTTCGAGAATTCATCTCCGTATGTGCTGTAAGGCGAATTCACCAATGAAGCATCCACATTAAGACTGAGATTATCCGTAAATGCAAAAGACATACTGTTTGTATATACTCCCAAAGCGTATCCCTGATTACCGAATGAACTGTAAGACATTCCTACAGAATGATTCATTTGGAACTTATCCGAACTCAGGAAATCCAGAAAAAATCCGGAAACATCGGATGTGATAAGTCCGTCTTTGATATCAGGTTTTCTCTCGCCTTCCTTAAACTGGGCAAATAATGCCGTGCTGAGCAGAAGAATTACAAAAGTGAGTTTTTTCATAATAATCACAATATTTTTTTTATTTTATTATTTTCAGTGCAAAGAACTATAGTCGGTTTAAAATCTTTTGCTTGTTCATCATCCATCGTGGTATAGGTCATAATGATTACTTTATCGCCTGCGTGACCGAGTCTTGCCGCAGCTCCGTTAAGCCCGATTACTCCGCTTCCTCTCTCACCCAATATAATATATGTTTCGAACCTGTTTCCGTTATTAACATTAACCACCGATACTTTTTCGAACGGAATCATATCTGCGGCATCGAGAAGGTCCGGATCAACCGTCAAACTTCCTTCATAATATAAATCTGCCTGAGTTATGGTTGCCATGTGTATTTTAGATCTAAACATTTCCCTTGTCATATTCTCTCTCTTTTTGAACTAAATTTAGTATAGATAACAGTTTTTTTCAATGCAATTTTTAATCTATTTTAATTCTGCAATAAGATCTATCTCAACCGGAGCTCCAAGAGGCAGTGATGAAACACCGATAGCCGCTCTTGCGTGCTTGCCTGCTTCTCCGAATATGCTTACCAGAAGTTCAGATGCACCGTTAGCAACCTGAGGATGATTTGTAAACTCGGGTGATGCATTCACATAAACATTAACTTTGATAAATCTCTTGATATCATCGAGATTACCTGTAACTGACTTAATAGCGCTGAGGCAGTTAATAAGACAGATTTCTGCGGCTTTAACTGCATCTTCCTGAGATATATTATCTCCGACCTTTCCTTTATGCACCAAAACGCCGTCTTTGAAAGGAAGCTGTCCGGCCGTAAATACCAACTTTCCCTGCTTAACCGCCGGAACGTATGCCGCAAGAGGTTTAGGTGCATCTTTTATTTCGATGCCGAGTGATTTTAATTTTTCTGTTATGTCCATATGAAATCAGAATTAAATAATAGAAATTTGTATTTTGTTACTGCAAATTTAATAAAATATGAAAGAATAATGAATAATTTTCAGGAACTGATTGAAGTAATAAAAAGATTAAGGAAAGAATGTCCGTGGGATCGGGAGCAGACTAATTATTCTATTAGTCCGCAGACAATAGAAGAAGTATATGAAGTAGTTGAAGCTGTTGAAAACGCCGATTTCCAAGAACTTAAAAATGAATTGGGCGATTTACTTCTTCACGTGCTTTTCCATACGGAAATTGCATCTGAGGCTGGCCATTTTTCACTTGACGATGTTATAACAGCAATAACCGACAAGCTGATAAGAAGGCACCCGCATATATTCGGGAACACAGAAGCAGCCGATTCAAACGCTGTTAAGAAAAACTGGGAAGCAATCAAACTTGAGGAGGGACGCGAGTCTGTGCTTCAGGGAGTTCCGAAACAGCTCCCCGGAATTCAGAGAGCTTACAGGCTTCAGGAAAAAGCATCGAAAGTAGGATTTGACTGGGCCGATAAATCAGATGTCTGGAAAAAAGTTCTTGAAGAAATTGAGGAAATGCACAATGCCGATTTGAACGGAAGTTTTGATAATCTTGAAAGCGAAGTTGGAGACGTGCTTTTTGCCATTATTAATTATTCGAGATTTTTGGGTGTTAATCCGGAAACCGCATTAAGAAAAACAAACAATAAATTTATTAAGAGATTTCGCTATATTGAAGAAAAGTTGAAAGAATCCGGAAAGAAGATTACGGAATCGAATCTTCAGGAAATGGATTTCTTCTGGAATGAGAGTAAAAAGACAGAAGGATAAGTCAATTATCAGTCAACCGGAAATTCAAACACCGATTATATCCGGATATCAACTCCGCAATTTTTTGTAGTGATAAAGTAAATAAAATCTTAAATTTGTAATCTGATTTTAATATAAAAATAGGTTAATATATGTCCGATTCATTAAATAAGAGGGTCGAAGACGCTTTAAGAAAAGTTTATGACCCAGACCTTCATAAAGACCTTGTTACACTTAACATGGTTAAATCAATAAAAACAGAAGGAAACAAAATCTATGCAGAAATTGAGCTTACCACTCCTGCTTGTCCGTTAAAAGATAAAATCCGTGAAAACTGCGAGTCGCAGATAAAGAATGACATACCTGAAGCAGAAGAAATAAATATTACAATGACTGCCAGAGTAGCAGCACATAATAATCCGGCTAAAGACAGCATTCTTCCGGGCGTAAAAAACACAATAGCAGTTGCAAGCGGCAAAGGCGGAGTTGGAAAAAGCACGGTGGCTGTAAACCTTGCCGTTGCTCTTGCTAAGCTTGGGTCTAAGGTTGGGCTCATAGACGCAGACATTTACGGACCGAGCATTCCATTAATGCTTGGAATAGATGAAAGACCCGATGTTTCTCATGTATCCGACAGAAACAAAATGAAGCCTGTAGAAAAGTTCGGAGTTAAACTAATGTCAATAGGATTCCTCGTTGACGACAGTCAGCCGATAATCTGGCGCGGTCCTATGGCTAGCAGTGCAATAAAGCAATTTATGTCTGATGTTGATTGGGGTGAACTTGATTATCTGATATTCGATCTCCCTCCCGGTACCGGCGATATTCAGCTTACTCTTGTTCAGTCAATCCCTCTTACAGGAGCCGTAATTGTTACTACCCCTCAGAATGTATCTCTGGTTGATGCCCGTAAGGGACTTAATATGTTCAATAAAGTAAATGTTCCTCTTTTCGGACTCATAGAAAACATGAGTTATTTTATTGCACCCGATACCGGAAACAGATATGATATATTCGGATTTGGAGGCGGAGAAAAGATGGCCGATGAAATGCAGGTTCCTTTTCTCGGACAAATTCCTATAGATCCGCGCATCAGAATAGGCGGAGATACCGGCAAACCAATTGTATATGATCTTGAAGGAACTGAATACGAAACTATAATTAATGATATCGCAAAAAATCTTGCTTCACAAGTAAGCATAACAAACATTAATGCAAAGTTCCCGAAAATTGAAATTAATTTAGGAAAACAATGAGCACTGCAACAGAAGAAAAAATCCGTACAGCGCTTGAATCAATAAGACCTTATCTTCAGGCAGACGGAGGAGATGTAGAGTATGTCAGTTTCAGCGAAAACGGTATTCTTAAGGTAAAACTTCTCGGCGCTTGTGTGGAATGCCCTATGGCACAGATGACACTTCGTGCGGGTGTTGAACGGGCATTAATAAGAGAAATTCCCGGAATACGCAGAGTTGAAGCGGTAAGCTAATTTACATTAATATAAATAATGAGGATAAAAATGAGAAAGAAAGTAATTGCCGGAAACTGGAAAATGAACAAAAACATTCCGGAATCAGTACAGCTAATCAATGATATTAAAGCAGCATTAAATTCCGGCGCCAATGCCTCTGTTATTCTTTGTCCGCCCTTCACTTCGCTTGAAACAGCAGCAAAGCTTCTTGAAGGTTCGGAAATCAAACTCGGCGCACAGAATATGTACTTTGAAGACAGCGGAGCATTCACGGGTGAAATATCTGCCGATATGCTTAAAAGCGCAGGATGCGAATATGTTATTTTAGGACACTCCGAAAGAAGAACTATATTCAAAGAGTCAGATGAAGTTATAAACAAAAAGGTTATTAAAGCATTGAGCGCGGGTTTATACCCTATATTCTGTATAGGCGAAACTCTTGAAGAAAGAGAAAGCGGAATTACGGAAAAAGTGGTTGAAACTCAAATAAGAGGCGGAATGGCTAATGTAAGCGAAGAAGATCTTTCAAAGATCATTTTTGCTTATGAACCTGTTTGGGCCATTGGTACAGGCAAAGTTGCTTCCAACGAACAGGCACAGGAAGTTCACGCATTTATTAGAAATCTTGTTGCAGGAATGTACAGTCAGGCAACAGCCGATAAACTGATAATTCAATACGGCGGAAGCGTAAAACCGGACAATGCTGAAGGTCTTCTCGGACAGAAAGATATAGACGGAGCACTCGTAGGCGGAGCTTGTCTTAAAGCTGATTCGTTTGTAGGAATAATTACTGCAGTTTAATATAAAAGTCCGGGAATTTCTATGAATTCCCGGACTTCTTTTTTCTTTTAAGATATTTTTTTGAAGGTTAAGCTTTTTTCAATATATTTCGGTTCTTAAAATAACGGAGAGATGCAGGAGTGGTTGATCTGGCCCGCCTGGAAAGCGTGTATACCCGCAAGGGTATCGAGGGTTCGAATCCCTCTCTCTCCGCTCCCCTTTCTTCTCACTGACATCATCTTTGATATTTGTTATTTTAATAAAGTCATTTTCCTTACACCAATAAAATCAGCACTTTCAAGTTTGTACAAATATAATCCTGATGCAAGTCCGCCCGCATCTAATTTCACTTCATATCGTCCTTTAGTCTGAAATTCATTAATAAGTGTTTTAACTTCTTGTCCTAACATATTATAAACAGAAAGTTTTACATGACCTTCTTTTGCCAGATTATATCTAATGGTTGTTGAAGGATTAAAAGGATTAGGATAATTCTGGTCTAATTCAAATAATTCAGGCAAAAATTCAATTTCTACAATTTTACTTAAAGTTATTTTTCCGTCGAGATCAATTTGTCTGAGCCGGAAATACCTGTCTGACTTACTCTCATATCTGAAAACATATTCATTCGGAGTATTTACGGTACCTGCACCTTTCATAAAACCGACTTTGCGAAAACTTTTCCCTTCAACTGATGCCAGAATTTCAAAACCGTAATTGTTAAGTTCAGTTTCCGTACTCCATCTTACTTCAGTCAGCTTCCCTGAAGCATTTACATTAAAAGAGGATAACTCAACAGGCAGAACTCCGCCGCCATCTATATTGAGACCAATCGTAACTGCACTAAAATCAAATTCCCGAATCATAAGATAATAAGTTTCATTGGCTGTTAATTCATACGCAATAAAAAAGTTTAAATCTGAATAATCATCATTATTAGTTAAGTACACAAAATTTTCATCAAAAAGTTCAGCATACGTATCGTACCCTCCTGTAGAGTATATTTGATATACAGCGGTTTCTGACGGTTTAAATCTGCAATAAGCGGCATATGGTTTAGTATTAATCTCAACAGGGGTTTCAGTAATTATCGGAGCAGTATTATCCATATTATCGCCTAAAGTAATCTGTGCATTCAGACTAATCATTGATGTTGCAAAAAGAACAAAAAAGAGTAACTTAAGTTTCATATAAACCTCAATATTTAAAAGTATATACAGATTTTCAAATGATTTTTGTAATTATTGAGCCGGTTTAACTAATCGAATTATTTTATTCGGCAAAATTATAATATTAAATTGTTTGTACTTCTTAACCCCCAATTAAAATTAACGATAATACACTTGTAAATTTAACCCGGAGGAAATATGCCTTTAATAAGCTGGACCGATAAACTTAGCGTTAGCAATAAAACGTTCGATAACCATCATAAAAAGCTGATAAGTCTTATAAACGATCTTTTTGATGCCAGAATGGCGGGGAAGGGACGTGAAATAATAGATCTTATCTTTGAGGAACTCGTAAACTATACAAAATATCATTTTTCTGAAGAAGAAAAAATAATGCAGCAACATAAATATCCTGCTTTGCTTTCACACAAAAAAGAACATGCTGACTTTGTTAAAAAGGTTATGGAACTGGACAAAAACAGACAAAACGGATCTCTTACAATCTCTACCGAAGTAGGAGCTTTCCTGAAAGACTGGCTGACAAATCATATCATGAAAACAGATAAAGCATACAGCGAATTTTTTAAGTCGAAGGGGATTAGCTGAAATAGCATCAATTCAGAAATATAAATTATTCTTTCGGGGCCGATTTGAAACAAACAGTGAAAATTGACCCCGAATTTTTTTTACTTTCCACACTAATATTACAATGATTCAAATCGCAGTATTTCTTAACCAAAGCTAACCCTAAACCGTTTCCTTCGTATTTCCTTGTGTAGCCCTGCTCTTCCTGAGTAAACGGCATAAAAAGATTTTTTCCATATTCTTCTGAAATACCAATTCCGGTATCCTTTACTTCAGCAATTAATTCATTGCCAATGTTATAAACACTAATTTCAACCAGGCCTGATGGAGTGTATTTAATGGCATTATCTATCAGATTGGAAAAAATTTGTGTAACCGTGTAATCATCTGCAAGAATTAAATCATTTTCCGCACTGAAGTTTAAATTTAATAACAACCCTTTTTTTGAAGCTGCCGTTATATAGTCCTTCATTATCGGCTCAATTACATCCTTTAACAATGATATTTTTTCAAAAGATGCATCATAAGACCCGGTCTGAAGTTCAGACATATTAACAAGAAGATCTATTGTTCTTATCAGTCTGCGTCCACCGTTTTCTATCATAAAGAATACTTCCTTCAAATCGTCGTTTACATTCTCTTCAAGATCGGTTCTCAGAAGCGAAGTAAAACTCATAATGGCATTAACCGGAGTGCGAATTTCGTGCGAAATCTGAGCCAGAAATTCCGATTTAAGTTTATCTGATTTTTCAGCCTTATCGCGTGCAATAATTAAATCTTCCTCAATTTTCTTTCGGTTTTCAATTTCATTGCGTAACTGAGCATTATGACTATTGATTATATTCAATCTGGTTTTAAATATTACGAAAACAATCAGTGAAATTAATAGAACCACAAAAATCCTGAAAAACCAGGTTTCCCACCAAGGAGTTGAAACATTAACAATAAGAGCTATTTCTTCGGAGCTCCAAATACCATCATTATTGCTGGCTTTTACTCTGAATATATAGCTGCCGCCTTTTAGGTCAGTGTAGTAGGCATAATTTCTGTTGCCTGCGTCCACCCAATCTTTATCCAAACCTTCCATTTTGTATTTGTATTTATTTTTTGAAGGATTCATAAAATCCAGCGAAGAAAATTCCAAACGGATAAAATTACTGTCGTGGGCAACATTTATTTCCTTGATAAAACTGATATCCTTTTCAGATATGATAGGATTATTCATAATACTTATACCGGTGATATAAAGTGCCGGATTAAATTTCGAATTGGTTACTTTTTCAGGAAAGAATGACGTAAGTCCGTTAGTACCGCCGAAAATCATTTCTCCTTTATTGCTTTTAAATGCGGCGCCCCAATAAAACCGGTTACTTTGTAATCCGTCGCTCTCTTCATAATTTACAAAACTTCCGTTTTGCGGATCAAATTTTGAAATACCTTTATTAGTAGAAACCCAAAGCTTTCCTTCATTGTCTTCCAGTATTGCATAAATTACGTTGTTAGACAATCCGTCTTCTTCATCGTAGTGAGTTATTCTGAATTTATCAGTTCCGGCAGATTCAATTTTATTTAATCCGCCGCCGTACGTCCCGGCCCATACTACATTGTCATTAGTTACCTGAATCGAAATTATCCGGTTATCTGATATCTTTCTTTCTGTTTCGTTTTCCGTAAATTTTGTAATCCGGATACCTTTTCCAGCAACAGCATCATCTGAGTTTTCAGGAAGTTCAATTTTTGCCATGCCGTTCCATGTACCAATCCAGATATTTCCTTCACGGTCTTCAGCAATACCTTTGCTTTGAACTCTGTAATCAGGAAGACTATTCGGATTTTCCGGAATATATTTCAGAATAACAAATTTCCCGTCGGGATAATATACCATTAACCTGTTTCCCCCGACAAAAAACCTGCCCCTGGAATCAAAAAATACTGTTTGAACAAGTCTTCCGGGAAAATCTTCCGGCAAATCAACATTTTCAAGATTTTTTACTTCTCTGGATACAGAATCGATTCTGAATTTATAAAGACCTCTCTCCCAGGTTCCCATCCAGAAATAGCCATTATTGTCACGAACTATTGATGTTACTGAATTACTGCTGTAATCATTCTGTATATCTTCGTTTTTTATCAGCAGCCGTCTTTCCCCTGTTAACTTATCTATTTCAAAAAGGTCTCCTCCAAGAGTACCCACAAGAATGAATCTGTCATTATATTGAAATACTGCTCTGGCAATTTTATTATTAAGAAGTCCGTTATTTGAAGGTTGATTAATAAAATGCCTGAATCTGATATTATGTATTTTCAGTTTGTTGATTCCGTTTTCAGCAGTTCCTATCCAGAGCAGGCCTTCTTTATCTTCATACAAGTCAGAAATATTATTAAAACTAAGACTTGTGTTATCCGCCGGATCGTTTCGGAAAGTTATAAAATCGTCTTCCCTGTCAAAATAAATATCAAGCCCATTTGCTGTTGCAATCCAAATTCTTCCGGCTGAATCTTCATGTATTTTATTTATGAAATTACTGGAAATGCTTTTCTTGTCTGTATGATTTATTTGATATGTTCTGTTGCCGGTTTCCCCGAAAACAAAAAGACCTGCCGTAGTGCCAATCCACAGCCTTCCTGTTTTATCTATAAGCTGCGTGGTAATAATTTTGTCGTTAAGAGCCTTGAAGCGCGGATTCCTTTGAAATTTCCCGTCTTTAAGTTCGAACATTCCTTTTCGGTTTGTTCCGATGAGGATAGTACCATTTTTATCAATGCTGATATTTCTTATAAAATTATAACTTGGTCTTAGAACTCTTTGATTTTCAGGAGTGTTTTCTTCTTCAGGAATCTCTACCATAAAATTTTGATAACTTCCGTCTTTCAGGTTATATCGGAAAAGTCCGCATCCGTTAGTAGATATCCATAAATAACCTGATTTATCTTCAATTATATCTCTGATTTCTCTGGCAGGAGTATTACTAATTTTACATTGAAGACGAATATTGACAATTTTTTTATTCTCGATGTCAAATTTATCCAGCCCCCCGCTGTTTGTACCAATCCACAGAATACCTTTTGAATCAAAAAATATTGTCTCAATAAAATTATCTGAAAGGCTGATTTCTGATTTAGCGGATTTTCTGTAAGTCTCAAATTTGTAACCGTCGTATCTGTTCAATCCGTCTTTTGTTGCAATCCACATAAATCCGCGAGGTGACTGCAGTATTTTCTGAATTGAGTTTTGCGACAGCCCCTGATCAATTGTAATTCTCTGAAATTTCGGATTAATAACCCGGAAATCCTGTCCGTAACAAATACCGGCCAGCAATGAAACAAATAATCCTATAAATATTGCTGTTTTTTTTCTCATTAAAATAAGCTTCTGTATTTATATAGAAAGTCTCTTGCCTCTTCCAAAGACCTGAAGCATCCGGTTCTTACTCTAAACCAGGCACCTCCTTTTTCCTTTAATTCTGCCTTTACTACGAATGCATCAATTCCCAACAGCCTTAAATCCTTCATAACTTTTTCCGCTTTGGCTTTTGTCTTCCAGGCGGAGTGCTGCAGGCAATACATACTGCCGTCATAAAAGATATTACCGCTTATTTTAATTTCCTTATCCTGTCTGTAATCTTCAGAATTTATCTTTCTTCCTGATTCATCTGATGTAACAGTAAGAAAACCTTCATTCTTCCCGACTGCCGAATTTTTTTTGCTGCCTTTGTCGTTCGTTTCGGTCAGAATCTGATTTTCTTCAACCGGTTTGTTTATCTCCGGCTGCGGTACTTCGTAAGGTCTTGCCTGCAATGCATTTTTGTCACAGCCCCTTTCATCCACAACTGTATAAGGTAAAGTATCCGGACACTTATCAATAAAATCAGGAACTCCGTCTCCGTCAGAATCCTTCGGACAGCCATCAGCATCAACCCTTGCTCCGTATGGTGTGTCGGTACACTTATCAAGATAATCCGGTACTCCGTCTAAATCCTTATCCGCCGGACATCCAAAGCAATCGGTTTCGATATTAGCCGGTGTATCCGGACATTTATCTTCATCATCAGGAATACCGTCTTTATCAGCATCCTTCACTACCCCGAACAAATATGAAATTCCAATATTAACTGTGCTGAATCTGTCTTTATCACCACCCAGATTTATATCATCAAGTCTGTCTGTACTGCTGAAATACAAATTGTAATTTGCAAATAAAGCCAGATTTTCCTGAATGTAATATTTTAATCCTAACTCTGCAGTGTAAACCAAATCGGTTTTATTATATTGTTTTAATCTGTTTCCGTTTAATTTTTCTCCTGAAGCGGTCATAGGTTCAAACAGTAAAAAATTAACACCGGCTGCGGCGTAAGGATGGAATCCGGCGATAATTGTACCGTATTCGATAGTAGTACCAATTAAGTATAGAGAAGATGATATTTTCGGAACTGCAGCATTTTTATCCTCCGCAAATACTTTAACTGCTGCCAGACTAAGTTTCATACCCATTATTCCGATATTCTTATTATCGAAATTATATCCCAAAGACAGACGGAAATTATACCCGGGTTTATTTTCCTTATAATCAGATGTGAAAAACGACATTCCTGTTTCTGCTCCGAGAGAAACCTTCCCGGTTAAATCACTTTTCTTCTGCGCAAAGGATGAATTTAAAGCTACTAAGCACAAAATCGAAACAATCAGTAATATGTTCTGCAATCTGTTCATTAAATAATAACCGAATAACATCTACTTAAAAATAAAGAATTTTGGATATTTTTTTTCTTTTAACTTTAAATAATCCGCTACATTATTATCTTTGCCTTATAAATTCCTGTTTTATTTTCGAATGAGAGGCAAATATGTTAAATAAATTTTTAATAAAACCCCTTGTAATTTCTTTTTCAGCGGTAGTTTTTACAGCTGCTTCAGTATTAGTTTATATGTCGCTTTCAGGAAATCCGGAAATTAATGCCGGTGCACCATCTGAACAGGTTCCTGATGCTCACATAGTTATTGCCCCCGGTATCCCGAACAATGTTAAGTTCTGCGGAGAAGATCTTCCGCTTCATGATATTGAAGTATATGAGAGGCTCGACAATGAAATGATTGTAACAATGTACAGGCATTCATTAACACTTCTTTATTTCAAACGTGCCGCCAGGTTTTTCCCCGTAATAGAACCTATTCTCGAGAAAAACGGGATACCTGATGATATGAAATATTTATCCGTTATTGAGAGCAATTTAAGCAATGCTGTTTCTCCTAAAGGAGCTTCCGGCTTCTGGCAATTCATGGAAGCTACCGGAAAGATATACGGACTCGAGATAAACAAATTTGTTGATGAAAGATATCACCTTGAAAAATCCACCGAAGCCGCTTGTCAATATCTAAAGGATTCCTACAACAAATACGGCTCCTGGGCAATGGCCGCTGCCTCTTACAATATGGGTCAGGCAGGAGTTGAACGCCAGCAGAACAGACAAAAAGAATATAATTATTATGACCTTCTTCTAAACGATGAAACTTCAAGATATGTATTCAGAATAGCGGCAGCTAAAATAATTATGGAAAATCCGAGAGATTACGGCTATAACCTGAAACCCGAAGATCTTTATCCTCCTTTCAGAACAAAAGAAGTTACTGTTGATCAAAGCGTTAAAAGCCTGATAGATTTTTCCAAGGAACACAGAATTTCCTATAAGCTTCTAAAAAGATTTAATCCCTGGCTGCGCGATACAACTCTTCCCGTATCTGCAGGTAAGAGTTATACAATTAATATACCTGACTCGGGCAGTATATACCTTTATGGAAAAGAAGACTAATTTTATTAAAATGAAACCGGAGTTTTAATGAGCAACGAACCGAATAAAATAATTTACTCTATGATTGGCGTAAGCAAGTTTTATGACAAGAAGCCTATATTAAAAGATATTTACCTTTCCTATTTCTACGGTGCCAAGATCGGAGTTTTAGGTCTAAACGGTTCCGGCAAAAGTTCCCTGCTTAGAATACTTGCCGGCGTCGATAAAGATTTCAACGGAGAAACGGCTGTATCACCCGGATATACTATCGGATATCTTGAACAGGAACCGCAGCTTGACGAAAACAAAACAGTAAGAGAAATAGTTGAAGAAGGAGTACAGGAAATTGTTGATGCTCTTAAAGAATATGATGAGATAAATGCTAAATTTGCTGAAGAAATGACTGATGACGAGATGAATGATCTTCTTGAAAGACAAGGGAAAGTTCAAGACAAACTTGATGCGCTGGGAGCATGGGACCTGGATTCAAAACTTGAAATGTCTATGGACGTTCTCGGTTGTCCGCCCCCTGATACACTTGTTAAAGTAATCTCCGGAGGAGAAAAAAGACGTGTTGCTTTATGCAGACTTCTCTTGCAGAAGCCGGATATTCTTCTTCTTGATGAACCTACAAACCACCTTGATGCAGAAACAATAGCCTGGCTTGAAGCAGAACTGAACCGATATCCGGGAACTGTTATTGCTGTAACACACGATAGATATTTCCTTGATAATGTTGCAGGCTGGATACTTGAATTAGACAGAGGAGAAGGAATACCCTGGAAAGGAAACTACTCCTCCTGGCTTGAGCAGAAACAAAACCGCCTTAAACTCGAAGAGAAATCGGAATCGCACAGACAGAAAACTCTTCAGCGAGAACTTGACTGGATCAGAATGTCGCCCAAAGGAAGGCATGCAAAATCAAAAGCAAGAATAAACTCTTATGAATCTCTTTTAAAGGAAGAAAACGAAAAACAGCAGAAAGAACTTGAACTATACATTCCCGCCGGTCCGCGACTAGGCAACAAAGTGATTGAAGCCAACAATATTTTTAAGGCATACGCAGATAATATCCTGATTGAAGACCTAAGCTTTGCCCTCCCCCCCGGAGGGATCGTGGGTGTTATTGGACCTAATGGTGCCGGAAAAACAACCCTTTTTAAGATGATTACAGGAAAAGAAACTCCTGATAAAGGAACATTTTCAGTAGGAGAAACAGTTGAACTTGCTTACGTTGACCAGAGCCGCGAAATACTGAATACCGATAAATCTATATGGGAATTGGTATCAGGCGGCAACGATATAATGCAGGTGGGCACAAGACAAATAAATTCAAGAGCTTATGTGGCTCAGTTCAATTTTACAGGCTCTGATCAACAAAAAAAAGTTTCTGTTCTTTCCGGCGGGGAAAGAAACAGAGTTCATCTTGCACTGATGCTTAAATCAGGCGCAAATGTCATTCTTCTCGATGAACCAACAAACGATCTTGATGTTAATACAATGCGTGCGCTCGAAGAAGGTCTTCTTAATTTTGCCGGATGCGCTGTAGTAATTAGTCACGACAGATGGTTCTTAGACAGAATTTGTACACATATTCTGGCTTTTGAAGGCGACAGTAAGGTAGTATGGTTTGAAGGAAACTTCTCCGACTATGAAGAGAACAGAAAAGAACGTCTTGGCAATAAAGCTGAAATTCCTCATAGAATTAAATACAAAAAACTTACAAGATAATCATTAAACCCAAATTATTCGTTAGAAAATCTTTATCACTTAATACCATTGCAAAGAA
>CAZOZP010000056.1:20937-21038 GCA_964584325.1 uncultured Melioribacteraceae bacterium | reverse complement strand
CAGTTGGTTAGAATGCCTGCCTGTCACGCAGGAGGTCGCGAGTTCGAGTCTCGTCGGCCCCGCAAAGTAAAGCCTTGAATCTGAAAAGATTTAAGGCTTTT
>CAZOZP010000056.1:0-20837 GCA_964584325.1 uncultured Melioribacteraceae bacterium | reverse complement strand
TTAATAGCAGGAGGTCGTCCCGAGGCTTCGGGAAGTCTCGTCGGCCCCGCAAAGTAAAGCCTTGAATCTGAAAAGATTTAAGGCTTTTTGTTATTTCCGGTCAACATTAAGAGGGCTCTTATGTGGTTCACCTATATCCTATATTCTTATAAAATTGACAAATACTATATTGGTTATTCCGATAATCTGGAATTACGAATCGAAAGGCACAATGCCGGATGGGGTAAATTTACTAAACACGGAATTCCCTGGATACTTGTTTATTATGAAGAATTTAACTTAAAGTCTGAAGCTATCTCCAGAGAATATATGCTTAAGAAAATGAAATCTCGCAAACTCATTAAGGATTTAATAGCAGGAGGTCGTCCCGAGGCTTCGGGAAGTCTCGTCGGCCCCGCAAAGTTGACGGACATAAGTACTTTCAGTAAATTAATCTCAATAATAAGTTGTTTTTAAATCCTCAAAATATAATTAAACACAAATTTTCGAAAGGTTGTAAGGTGTGCAGTTGTTCCGGACCGAATTATTCAGGAATTATTGTTCATCTGCGGCTTGCATATCCCTTTAAGTACTCTATCCAGCCTGACCCTTTGTTAAGATGTCATTTTAGCCCGGGAGCGCAAGACTTCTTTATGCTTTCGGATATAATTTGTTTAAGTAAATTCAGGCGAAATATGGATTTGTTTTCACAGAATTGTACAATTTTATATTTAATACTAAAAGAAAAGTATGAATGAAAAAACATATCAAAATAATTACTGAGCCGGGTAATTCTTTCAACTACCCGGCTCATAAAACTATTTTATTGCCTGGCGGCCGATTGAGTAATATGTATATCCTAATTCTGCCATTTTTGCGGGATCAAAAATATTCCGTCCGTCAAAAATCAGTTTGTTTTTCAATTCTGCTTCAACAATACCAAAGTCAGGATTTCTGAATTCATTCCATTCCGTCAAGACCAATAATGCATCTGCATCCTTTAATGAAGCGTATTCATCCTTAGAATACTCAATAGTATTACCGATGTAAAACCTTGTATTTTCTATAGCAGCAGGGTCATATGCACTTATAACAGCTCCGTGTTTCAGTAACTCATTAATTATCACTATAGATGGAGCCTCACGCATATCATCTGTATTTGGTTTAAAGGCTAATCCCCAAATTGCGAATTTCTTACCTTTAATATCATTTTCGAAATGTTCGAGTATTTTTGTTACCAGAACTTGTTTCTGCTCTTTATTAATTCTGTCCACCAGACTAAGAAGCCTCATCTCAGAACCTTTCTCAACAGAAGTTTTAATTAAAGCATTTACATCTTTAGGGAAACAGGAACCTCCGTAACCGATTCCGGCAAAAAGAAAACGTTTGCCTATTCGGTTGTCTGTTCCCATTCCTTTCCTTATTAAATCAATATCCGCTCCGGCCTTTTCGGCGAAATTGGCCAGTTCATTCATATAGGTAATTCTCATTGCAAGGTAGGAATTTGCGGCATATTTTGTTACTTCAGAAGATCTGGTATCCATCTCGATAATTGGATTCCCCTGCCGAACAAAAGGAGAATACAGAATTTTCATTTTCTGAAAAGCTTGTGCTGATTTAGCACCAATTACAATACGATCAGGCTTCATAAAATCTTCTACTGCAAATCCTTCTCTTAAAAATTCCGGATTTGATACAACTTCGAAGTTATTCACCCCATTCTTTTTTATAATCTCAGTTACAGCATCTGCTGTTCCAACAGGTACGGTACTTTTATTTACTATAATCCGGAACTCTTTATCCCCGTTATCTTTTAAAATATTACTTATATCTTCGGCTATACCGAAAACATACTTAAGATCGGCCGATCCGTCTTCTCCTTGCGGTGTAGGAAGACAAAGAAAGGTAATTTCCGATTTAAGAACTGCTTCCTTTAAATCATCAGTAAATTTTAATCTTTGTTTTTCAATATTACGCAGAAATAATACTTCCAGACCGGGCTCATATATAGGAATCCTATTAGCTCTTAACTTTTGCAATTTTTCAAGATTGTTATCAACACAGGTAACATTATTTCCCATTTCAGCAAAACAGGTACCTGAAACTAATCCGACATATCCTGTTCCAATTACTGCAATATTCATTTTTTTATCCTTATTTGTTAAAATTCTTTTATAATATCTTTAAACATTAGTCCTTCTCTATCTTTATTAGAAACGATCTTATTTCCGAGCCCCCAATTAATTGCAATATCCGGATCAGAAAAGTTAATACACCTTTCATCCGGCTTGGAATAATAGGCTGTACATTTATAAGAAAACACCGCTTCATCAGAGAGAACAAAAAAACCATGAGCAAAGCCCGGCGGAATCCAGAACTGAAAATGATTCTCATCGGAAAGTTCTACCGAAGCATATTTTCCGTAATCAGGAGAATCCGAACGTAAATCAACCGCAACGTCAAGTACTTTGCCTGAAAGTACCTGGCATAATTTTCCCTGAGCATTGGGCGGGGCCTGATAATGGAGTCCGCGTAATGTTCCCTTTACGGATTTTGAAATATTATCCTGTACAAACTCATAACCGCCTAGTATCTCCTTATACTTTTTCTCTGAAAAGGATTCAAAGAAAAAGCCCCTTTCATCAAAAAACAGATTCGGTTTAATTATCAATAATCCATCGATTTCAGCTTTTACTATTTCCATTAATACCTCTGATCTTTATGCCAATTCCAAGCAGTTTGAATAATTTCATTTAGTTTCTTTTCCGGTTTCCAATCTAACAAATTTAAAGCTTTTGAACTGTCGGCCACTAAAATTGCCGGATCCCCCGGTCTTCGTTCTGTCATTTCTGTTTTAATTCTCGCTCCTGTTATTTTCTCGGCTTCATCAATTATTTCAAGAACCGAATAACCCTTCCCCGTACCCAAATTAATGATTTCAGAATTTTTCCCTTCATCAAGATATTTTAAAGCTTTATGATGTGCTTCAGCCAGATCTTCAACGTGAATATAATCCCTTATGCATGTGCCATCCGGAGTATCATAATCTGTTCCAAATACTCTTATCGACTCTCTTTCTCCTAATGCAGCTTTAATAACAAGCGGAATGAGATGAGGTTCAGGGGTGTGACTTTCACCAATTGTTGAATCAGAAGAACAGCCTGCGGCATTGAAATAACGTAATGCCATGAACTTCATTCCATAAGCTGAATCAAAATCCTGAAGCATTGTTTCAATTATCCTTTTAGAACTTGCATATGGATTTATAGGTTTCAAAGGTTCATCTTCTGATATCGGAACCGTTAACGGATTCCCATAAAGTGAACAGGTTGATGAGAATACAAATTTCTTTATTCCGTAATTCTTTGCAACCTGAATAAGATTAAATGTTCCAACCACATTATTATTGTAATACATTGCAGGATCCTCTACAGACTCTCCAACATAAGCAAATGCGGCAAAATGAACAATTGCCTTAATAGGGAACATAATAAAAACATTTTCCAAGTCTGCCGGATTTGCCAAATCCCCCTTAATAAATTTAACTTTCGGTGGAACGGCCTCAATATGTCCACGACTTAAATTGTCAAAAACTATAACTTCAAATCCCTTATTAACCATTAATTTTACAAAATGAGAACCGATATAACCGGCACCCCCGGTGATTAATATCATTTTTTTAACTTTTTTTGATTGTTTTTGCAAAAATACCAAATAAATAGTTAAAGAATTAATATTTTTATCGATTATATCTGTAAATTAAATTCGACTTTTTCTTTTAATGTTTTATTTTTAATTAAAGAATTTTTTACAATAAACAAAAGCGAACTATGAATAACTCAAGTATGAAAAACCAACAGCTAGTCTCGGATATGGCCGAGTATGTAAACCTCGTCAGTGCTCAGATAATTGAGCATAATAACAGTATGGCCGCTAAAATGGGATTAACTCCCGTTGAATTTAAGTGTCTCCTTCTGTTCAAAGAAAAACCCACTCTTTCCATAAAAGAGCTTGGCAAAGGATTAAGACTGTCTTCAGGAAGAATTACTCATCTTATCTCAGCACTTGAGAACAAAAACTATGTTACCAAGAGAACTGATGTAATCGATAAAAGAAATGTGATTGTTCATTTAACTGAAAACAGCAAATCTCATTTAAGAAATTACATCGAGAGCCAGAAGAATTTATTCAGGAAAATGCTTGAACAGCATGAAGCTCATGAACAAAACCAAATTATTGCTACCCTGAAAGAACTTACTGAGATTCTTAAGAAAGATTAAATTCTATTTCATCCTGCAAGGAAATTTAATTTACTCTCAAACGGTATTCAATATCACTTGAATACCGTTTTTTTTTCATAAACTTAAAAACTTTTAATGTCTGACTTCGTCTTAATTTTTCAAAAATTGAGATTATTATGTATTATTTGATTCTTTTAATACTGACTTTCATTTCTGCCAAAGCTGCAAACAATGACAGTAAAACACTCCAATTAAAATACATTGACTCAGTGCCCGTTATTGACGGTTCCATTGAAGATGTATGGTTTTTGGCTGATTCAGCTTTAATCAGTTTCCAATTGATGCCCTATTATGGGAAAGAACCTTCAAGAAAAACATCTGTGAAAATATTTACTGATAAAAAATATATTTACGCTCTGTTTATATGCGAAGATAAGTCCGGGAAAATTTCTTCTCCTGCCGGAGTTGTTGATAATGCTGAGGGCGATTTTGTTTCTTTGATGATTGATACTTTTAATGATAAAAAAACCGCCTATAAGTTTGGAGTAACTGCCGCGGGTGTTATATCTGATGCCAGACTGATAGATGACGGAAGAAACCGTGATTACAATTGGAACGGTATTTGGGATGCGGCTTCCAGAATTACTGAACACGGGTTTGTCGTTGAAATGCGGATACCCTTCAGCACTTTGCAATATGCTGATGAATGTTCATCTTGGGGATTGGATTTCGACAGATGGATTCCTCATAATTCTGAAGATCTTTACTGGTGTGAGTACGATGAAAAAGATGGTCAGAGAATCTCAAAATTCGGGAAATTAGTGTTTAATGATTTTTATCCTAAACCGGACGGTGGTAGTCTCGAAATTTTCCCTGTATCTGTTACTAAGGCAGTTTACTCGAATTCAGATAAATCATATACACTAAAACAAACCGGTGGAATCGATCTGCTTTATAATCCCTCTCAAGCTCTAAATCTGCAACTTACTGCCAATCCTGATTTCGCTCAAATTGAAGCTGATCCTTTTAGTTTTAACATCTCCAAATATGAATCCTACTATTCTGAAAAGCGTCCTTTTTTTACGCAAGGCAATGAGATTTTTATGCCTTCGGGTAAAGAGAGCAACAGCGGTTTCTATAGTCCGCTTGAATTCTTTTACTCTCGAAGGATTGGGCGCAAACTGCCTGACGGACAAGAAGTTCCGCTAATATTCGGAGCGAAAGCATCAGGAAGGAATAATGGTTTGGAGTTCGGCGGTTTTACAGCTTATACGGGAGATGTTAAATATTCTGACGATGACTCTCTGCTGCACGAAAAAAGTGCTCTTTTTACTGCACTCAGATTAAAGCAGCAAATATTGTCCAATTCAACAATAGGTTTGCTTTTTGTAGGTAAAACTGATAATGAAACCGTAAACGGTCTTTTGAATCTTGACGGCGCATTCAGGGGCTCATCCTGGCAGCTTGCATATCAGATTGCCGGCAGTATTGAAGATAGATTCAAAGATTTTGCGTTCTCTTCCGGATTCAAATACAACGGAGAAAGTTTTCTTACCGGAATAAGAACCCGGTTTATCGGGAGGCACTTCGACGTCAGTTCGGTGGGCTTTGTTCCTTGGAAGGGAACTGCGGAATATGTCAGTTACTCAGGACCTGTTTGGAAATACAATACCGGAAAGATTCGAAGTTTGTTTTTATATACCGGACCAACTCTTTTCTATGATTATGAAGATAGATTCACTGATTACGGCCTCCTGATAGGTATAAATATGCAAATGAGAAGCAACTGGGGATTCGAGTTATCATCCAGCTACGCAAGAACAAAAGATGATGGCGTTTTATATCATTCCTATGATATGAGTCTTAGCAGTTGGTTTAATACTCATCCTTCATATTCTGCTTCCTTATGGGGCAGCTTTTCACACACATATAATTATTCTGATGAATACCTTGGATATTTCGGAAATTTTGGCGGAAGCATCAGTTATAAAATTTCTTCTGTGCTGAAAACCGGAAGTAATTTCGGCGGCTGGTATGAAATGGACGACAACGCTGCTCTTCGCAAAGCCACTTATAATTTTCGTCCCTTCGTAAATGTTACTCCAATAAACAACCTTACATTCAGACTTTTTTCAGATATTACTGTTGATACTGAAACAGAAAGACTGAACTCAATATTTGTAGGTTTTTTATTTTCTTATAACTTTGCTCCTAAAAGCACAATTTACTTAGCATTAAATGAAAATCTTGAAAGGAATGAATACACGGAGGAGAGAATAAATCGGACAGTAACTCGGTTACAAACTGTTCAAAGAGCGGCAGTCGTAAAAATTAATTATTTATACTTTTTATAAAAAAAGCAGGAAGTAAATTTTTCCTGCTTTCTATACTGAATTTTGCTCGTTATTATCCTTTTTTCTCACATTCTGAAGAAGCATTCCCTGCTTTCTCACAACACCCGGGTTTTGCGGATGCATCAGTTTTAACAGCCGCACATTTCTTCGCGCAATCTGATGCGGCCTGATTATCACTGCATTTGGATGAATCGCACTTGGCCGCATCCCCGCATTTACATTCTACACAGATATTGCAGTTCGGACAAGCAGAATATTCAGATGTCGATAATGTGTTTTCATTAACTGCCGGAGCTGCATTTACATTATAGAAAAACATCACTGATAATGCAAAAACAATCACCGGAATTGCTTTTATTAAGGTTTTCATTTTTCTCCTATTTTTTTGTGGATAAGACATCCGAATATAACAATAAATTCTAATTCTTGTCAAGTCCTTAATTGTCAAATTTTGAAGTATTCTCAATAAACTGATTACGCAGATAATTCTCCTTCACACCTGAGTTTTTATAATTTAAGCGCCCTTTAAATTCAGAAATTGAGTGAAATCCTGCGTTATCCATCCAATTAGCTACTTCAGTCAGCATAGTTTTAATAGTCTGAAATCCGCTGCGATAGATTTCTGATACAATCTGAACAGCCGACGCTCCTGTGAGAAGGGATTTTACTACATCTTCACCAGAAGCTACTCCCCCGGAAATTGCAATATCACAAGAACTATTTGAAGAAATGATTCCTGCCCATTTAAGTGCATAATAAATATCTGATGGTGAAGTAAGATTAAATTCGCTGGTTAGTGATATCTTTTTTGTATCTATATCCGGATTGGCAAATTTATTAAACATGACAAATCCGTCGGCCCCGGATTTTCCAAGTTTATCTGTCAGCAATGCCAGATTAGTAAAATAAGGTGAAATTTTTATAGATGTCGGAATACTCGTTTTCGATTTAACAGTCCGAATAATTTCATAGTATTTGGTCTCGATTTTTTCGGATGTTAAAAAAGGATCATTAGAAAACTCAAATACATTAAGTTCAATGGCATCTGCTCCGCAGGCTGCTATTTGTTTAGTAAAATCCGGCCACCTGTTTACCGATAAACAATTAATGCTTGCAACAACAGGAATATCTAACTCTGTTTTTGCCTCTTTAATCAAATTGCAGTATTCATTTGCACCCAAAAGTAAATCAGCATCAGAGTAATAATAATCCAAAGCTTCAGGATGCTCATCTGCCAAATCATCAAAACCTGCATTATCTCTTAGCAAAGCTTCTTCAAAAAGACTTTTGAGTACCACGGCTCCGGCTCCGGCATCCCGGCACTTCTTCAGAGCCGATATACTAGCAGTAAGCCCTGAACTTCCAACAATAATAGGATTTTTAAGCTTTAGTCCTAAGTATGAAACTGATAAATCAGCCACGGGAGCCTCCGTCAGCCTATTTTTTTTGTAACTTCAATGCCAAGTTGTTCCATCCTGTACCGAAGTTTTGATCTTGATAGTCCCAATATTTTTGCCGCTTTAACCTGATTCCCGTTAGTTAAGTCCAGAGTCTTAAGAATAAGCTGTTTTACTACAAGATCAATTTTAACACCTTCGGGGGGTATTCGCATTGTAAATTTATCGCCAAGTTCATCTTTATTCTTTCCCGACTGCAGAAAATTAAAATGCTGCTCTTTTAGAACATCTCCCTCCATCATTAGAATTGCTCTTTCCATGGCATTTCGCAGTTCGCGAATATTTCCTTTCCAAAATTGCGACTTAAGAAGATCGAGAGCGTCATCATCAATCCCCTTAATTTTTTGTCCGAATTTCTGTGAAAATTCATGAATAAACGAATATACCAAAGTAGGGATATCTTCTTTTCTTTCTCTCAAAGGAGGAATGGATATTTTGGCAACATTAAGTCTGTAATAAAGATCTTCTCTGAAGTTGCCGGCTTTAACTTCTTCTTCAAGATTTCTGTTTGTTGCCGCAAGCACTCTTACATTAACTGAAACTTCCCTCTCGCCTCCAAGTCTGTAAAATTTCCTTTCCTGAAGAACTCTTAAAAGTTTTACCTGAAGATCTAAGCTTAATTCACCAATTTCATCTAAAAGAATCGTTCCGCCGTCTGCAAGTTCAAATTTTCCTAATTTTGTTTTGGCTGCCGCACCGGTAAATGCGCCTTTTTCGTGACCAAACAATTCACTTTCGGCTAACTCTTTGGGAATAGTACCGCAGTTTATCAGAATAATTGCTTTATCTCTTCTCGGACTAATTTGATGTATATATCTGGCAAATACTTCTTTACCTGTTCCGCTCTCACCTTCAAGCAGAATTGTTGTATCATCGCTTTTGGCAATCTTTTCTACTGTGTTGAGTATCCTTACAATTGACTTACTCTTTCCGAAAAAGTCCCGGGTAATTTCAGACTGTGAAATCAGCGAATGAAGCTTTTCAACTTCATACTTTAAATTGAGGTGGTTAACACATTTATTGAGTACCATCTGAAGCTGGTCAATATCAAGCGGTTTCAGCAGGAAATCATACGCCCCGAGTTTCATTGCATCAACAGATATCTTTACATCTGAATAACCCGTAATCATAATCACAGGAATATGAAAATACCTCTTCTGCAAATCCTTAAGAATATCCAAACCGTTATGTGTTGTAAGGTAAATATCAAGAAGAATTATATCGGGTTGATGAGTTTCTACAGAATCAAATACTTTTTCACCTTCCATACAAATTTCAACTTCATATTCAAATTTCAACAATATCTTTTTGAGAGACATGCATACAAGGTTATCATCATCAACTATAAGTATTTTTGGTTTCATTTATTCCTCAGATATTTTGCTTGGAAAAATAACGGTAAAAACAGTACCTTTGCCTTCGCTGCTTGTAAAACTGATTACAGCACCAATCTCATGAAGAAGCATTCGGCAGACACTTAGTCCCAAACCCGTTCCATGCTTTTTGCTTGTAAAAAAATCACTGAATATTTTTTCTTTGTGTTCGTCTTTAATTCCCACACCTTTATCTTCAACCTGCAATACCAGCCCTTCTTCATTTTCAAACAATCTTAAAAATACTTCGCTGTTTTTTTCGCTGGCTTCAATTGCATTTGTGAGCAGATTAAGAATTACCTGAAGGATCTTGTTCTTATCCACCAGATAATCAGTGCGTCCTGATATTTCGGTTAGAATTCTTATTCCATGACGCCTTGCTTCACTTTCTGTAATTGCCAAAGCTTGTTTTATAACATCATTAAGAGTATATATTGCTTCCTGACGTGAAGTCTTACGGCTGAAATCCAATGTGTTTTCAATCAGAAGATGAATTCTCTCTACTGAATCCATGCAGGCATCCAGACATTCTGCATTTTCAGAGGATAACTGTTCTTTGGATAAATTAAGGTAATCAAGATTTAGCTTAAGCGCCGAGAGCGGATTTCTAATCTCATGAGCCAGACTTGCTGCTAATTTACCGAGTATCTGTAGTTTATTATTTTGAACTTCTTTTTCTAAGGACATCAGTCTCTTTAATAAAATTGGTTTATCCTTAGCACAATTTTAGCTAATTTATTAGAAATTATCAATGAATGATTTTTAATGAAGCAATTTCGTTAACAAAAAGCGGAAGTTTAGAACCTTCCGCCCATAATTTCCTGTAAAACTGAATCAGCTACTTTAGTAATTACTTCATTCTTGTTATAAAAACCTTTCTCTATGTTCTGAATAACTTCTTCAGTTTTTTGAGATTCGGTTTTCTGACCTTGTTTCATTCTGGCCTCATTCGAGATTTCGAGTTTATCCGCCTTTTTAGTATTTGTTTCATTCTGAACCTGAGGTTCCTGCACTGCATCCTTGCCCATTGGCGGAATTGGGGTGAAACTGTTTTTTACGCCATTGATTTCCATTTTTTTACCTGCTGTAATTAGCCAATTTTTTTTTATTATTAAGAATACTCAGTTCTTTTTCAACTAATTTCATTTCTTCTTTTTTTTCATTTATGATATTATCGAACTTATCCCTAATAAGTTTAGTTATTTCTTCAGTTTCTTTTACAATTTCTAAGTATTTTCCATCCGGCAAGG
The DNA here is from genome assembly GCA_964584325.1 of uncultured Melioribacteraceae bacterium. Taxonomy (GTDB): domain Bacteria; phylum Bacteroidota; class Ignavibacteria; order Ignavibacteriales; family Melioribacteraceae; genus CAZOZP01. The sequence continues at coordinate 10,183 of CAZOZP010000056.1, read as the reverse complement.
AATTCTTTAATTCTTTTTTTATTTCCGAATTCTCTTTTAAACACTCTGTTATTTCTTTAATACTTGTATCGAAAGTCTCTTCCTGAATTGTATCTAACAAAAGCAGAACCTTATTCAGGTTCTGCTCTAATGTAATTATTTTTTCCTCAACAGTTTGCATTTTTTACCGGAATTATATTAACCAAAGAATCCGTATGCAGTATAAAGTGCTGACATCTGCTGCTGAAGTACTTCATATTTTTTCCTGTAAACTTCAGCACTTTTATCAATGCGCATATTTATGCTGCTAATTTTATCATTTAAATATTTAATATTATTGTCATATGAACTACGGATTTTTGTGATGGCTCCGGTTGTTCCTACCAAAGATTGAACCTTGTCAAATAACTGAACTGCAATTCCTTTTTCACTTGTGAAAAGAGAAGCAAGCTGATCATTCTTTTGGCTTATTGCATTGCTGAATTTGGTTGAATCTGACAATGTTAATCCGGTTTCAGGATCAAATGTAATTCCTACATCAGAAAGCCTGGACAAGTTTCCTGCAGGCAAGCCGGTAACATTTCCGGTTACACCGTTACGAAGTAATGATACTATTGAGTTGGCCATTGCATCGCCCGTAAAAATACCTCTGCCTTGGGTTCCTGAAGTCTGGTTTGCTTTAATATAGGTATATGCATCGTTAAATTTCTTTATGAAATTATTAACTTCTTCTTTAATTTTATCAGAATCATTATCAATGGACAGATTAATGTAGTTTTCAGTTTCAGGCGTAACAGCTTTTAAAGTAAAGGAAAGTCCGGTTACCAGGTCAGAGAACATATTAGTATTTCTTTGAACATTTACACCGTTGAATTCCATTTTTGCATTCAACTGGTTGTCTAATGAACTGGCAGCAGAATACTTAAATCCCGCCGCGTTATCATCAGCAGCCAGAGTTCGATTGGTTAGAACTTCTGAAGAAAGACCGATAAAATTCAGAAGTGAACCTGAAGTATCAGACATATTAATACGGTTGTCATATCCCGACAGGTCCGCAGAAAAAGTCATTTTAGTAGCACCTGTCGATGGAGTAAAAACAGAAGCATTTATCAATCCCGCTGCTCCTTTCACTTTTTCTGCATTAATTCCTAATGCACTTAACAGACCACCAGTATCAGATGACTGAGCAATGGTCAAATATTTTGAAGAGTCTGCAGATTTAATCTGAAGTGAAACATTTGAACCGTCTGTAATTTTTTCTGCTTCGAGTCCGCTCACGGATTTTACTTTCGAGACAATTTCATCGAGAGCTTCCGAATAAGTTTTACCGGAAATATCGTAATTGATAGTTGATTCGTTCCCGTTCAGATTGATCTTAAACGATCCGCTTCCGGTAAACAAATCGGAGGAATTCATTTCGTTGGATTTAACAGTTGCAGTACTTGAATTAATTGCGGAAGTAATTTTCTGCATTATAGTTTGATTGGTTTCAGCATCTGTTAGAGATACTTCAACATTACTTGTGTAGTCTCCGCTTGTAACACTAAAAGAATGCTTCCCGGCCATATTTGTTACAGATGTTGCGGAGATTAATGACTGAGAAACGGCCAAATCATTTTTTGCAAGCTGCTTTACCTTAATATCATAAGAACCTGCGGCAGCATACTGATTAGTAGTTACAGTAAAATAATCCGGTTTGGATAAAACTGCTTTCTTGGAATAAAATATGGAACTGTTTGAAGCAATTTTTAGTGATGATAAGGCTGTCTTTAAGCTATCTATTTTGGAATTCAAAGTACCCCAAGCAGCGTTTTGACTACTGTATTTGTCTTTTCTTGTCTGAACGGGAGTAAGCAGTTTTGTTTGCTCAGAATACTTAAAAGTATTTACAAGACTACTTATGCCTGAAGCATTTAGCATATCCATTTCATACCTCGGTTATACATTTTTTCTGTTAAAAACTGTTAACCAGGCTTCTCTCAAATCTGTCAATATTGTTGCAACTATTTCTGTATTTCCCTGCCTCATTTGCTCCTGACAATACTGATAAAGTTTCAATAACCCAATAGCAATTTCCTTTGCTTGAGGTTCATCATAATTTAGAGCATTTATCAGTTCACTTAAAGCACGGTTTGTTTTTTCCATATTTTTGCGTTTGCAGTTTACAATAGCAAAATCATAAACTTTAATCAGAAGTTTCTGAGGCGAAGCTTCAAGTATTTCTTTTGCCAAATATGTATTGGCTTTATTTGTTCTGCTAAAATGAGATGGAGCCTGATACATTTCTTTCCCTTTTATTTTTCATTACTGGATAGAACATAAAAAAAAAACTCTTCCGGCTTGCGCCGGAAGAGATGGGATATTAGATCCAAGATTAACCTAACATCTGCAATATTTGCTGTGGAGCAACATTTAACTGTGCAAGCATTGCCATACCTGATTGCTGCAAGATTGATCCCTTAGTTGCATTCATCTGTTCTTCAATTGATTCTGCATTAAAGAGACGGTTTACTGAAGCCTCAGCATTCGAAATAGCAACGGTAAGATTATTGTCTTTAATGTCGAGTCTCTGAGTTAAGTTACCAATTTTTCCGAGAGAATTAATTACAGCTGATTTAAGGTTAATTAAAGCTGTCTGCAAACCGGCAACTGAAGCAGCTCCGGATGAACTTTCAAGAGTTGCGGATGCAACATTTGAAAAGCTTCCCAAGCTTACGGAAACGTTGGCACCATAACCGCCGCCGCCTGTGCTGGCAAGAGCTGATGCAAAATCAAGATTCAATGTGTTACCTGACTCACCAACCTGGAATGCGAATCCTTTACCTGCAGCTGAGTGCAACAAATTGGTATTGTTGAACTTCGTGTTAAGAAGAATTGACTGAATTTCATTTGCCATAGCAGTGATATCATCTTTAAGAGCTGTTCTGTCTGCTGTAGGGTTGATAGCATCTGATAATTTTCCTTCAATCTTTGTTAAAAGATCATTGACATTAAGCAGAGCTCCTTCAGCAGTGGAGATCATGTTCTTTGCAGCTGATATGTTGCCTTGAGCACCTTTCATTACTGCAACTTTTCCTTGCAATGAAGTACCTACGTTAAATCCTGATGTATCATCGGCAACCTTATTAATACGTTTACCTGATGACAATCTCAATTGAGCTTCCGTAGTTTGCTTATTAGCAATTTGCAGGTTACGATACGCCTGAAGCGCTTCGTCGTTTGATCTGATTTTGAGTCCCATTTTATACCTCCTTGTATATTGGTTTTGATTAGATTAAGCTTCCATGCTTAACCCAATTTTTTTCTTCTGATAGTATTATCGGAATCATTTACAGAATGTTTAGAGTATTATTCCTAAAGCCTACCATTTTTAATTATTTCAAAGAACTTTATTATTTCTTCTCTCATATAATCGAGATTCAGATAAAAAACTTTAATTACGTGTCATTCTTTAGTAAAAATTCAATCCGAAAATATCCCTGCTGATTCAATGGATATTCCCGGATTGAGGGTCATACAACAGCTTTTTCCTTTTCAAAAACCGTAGCCCAGGTGTTTCTTAAATCAGTGAGCACTACCAAAGCTAAATCAAATTTTCCTGCACGTGTCTGCTCCTGCACAAACTGATAAAGTGCAAGAAGCTGGAGAGAAATATTTTTCACATCTGCCGGTTCATAGCTAAGTGCGAATATAAGCTCAGTTACAGCTTCATTTGTTTTAATCATATCTTTTCGTTTACATTGAGCTATCGCAAAGTCATAGACCTTCAACACTAGTTTTGCAGGTGAAGCTTCCATTATTTCTTTAATTAGATAAGAATTTGCTTTATTTGTTTTTGTATTCATTTGAGTTCTCATACATCCCACCGGTTTTAATTTGCGAAAAACTTCTGACTTCTACCGGAAGTTCTCATTATTATTGTTAACTGAACAACTGCAATATTTGCTGCGGTGCCACATTTAACTGTGCAAGCATTGCCATACCTGATTGCTGCAAAATTGATCCCTTAGTTGCATTCATCTGTTCTTCAATTGATTCTGCATTAAAGAGACGGTTTACTGAAGCCTCAGCATTCGAAATAGCAACGGTAAGATTATTGTCTTTAATGTCGAGTCTCTGAGTTAAGTTACCAATTTTTCCGAGAGAATTAATTACAGCTGATTTAAGGTTAATTAAAGCTGTCTGCAAACCGGCAACTGAAGCAGCTCCGGATGAACTTTCAAGAGTTGCGGATGCAACATTTGAAAAGCTTCCCAAGCTTACGGAAACGTTGGCACCATAACCGCCGCCGCCTGTGCTGGCAAGAGCTGATGCAAAATCAAGATTCAATGTGTTACCTGACTCACCAACCTGGAATGCGAATCCTTTACCTGCAGCTGAGTGCAACAAATTGGTATTGTTGAACTTCGTGTTAAGAAGAATTGACTGAATTTCATTTGCCATAGCAGTGATATCATCTTTAAGAGCTGTTCTGTCTGCTGTAGGGTTGATAGCATCTGATAATTTTCCTTCAATCTTTGTTAAAAGATCATTGACATTAAGCAGAGCTCCTTCAGCAGTGGAGATCATGTTCTTTGCAGCTGATATGTTGCCTTGAGCACCTTTCATTACTGCAACTTTTCCTTGCAATGAAGTACCTACGTTAAATCCTGATGTATCATCGGCAACCTTATTAATACGTTTACCTGATGACAATCTCAATTGAGCTTCCGTAGTTTGCTTATTAGCAATTTGCAGGTTACGATACGCCTGAAGCGCTTCGTCGTTTGATCTGATTTTAAGTCCCATTTAATTAACTCCCTTTTTTGTTTTTATTATTTCTTCCTGTAAAGAATTATTTACTCTTTCAAAAACATCTTTCCAGTTGCCGAATTCTTTCTGCCTAAATAACTTCATAGTCGGGTAGTAAGGCGAAACCTCAATATCCCTAAACCATCTCCAGTCAGCTTTTGAGGATAAAAGCAACCAGGTTTTGCTTCCCAGTGCTCCCGCAAGATGTGCAACTGATGTATCTATTGAGATAATAAGATCAAGATTTTTTATTATCATAGCTGTATCAAAAAAAGTTTCAAGCTTAGCACTTAAGTCTGTTATCCCGAATTTTTTCATAACTATTCTGTCTTCCTCGGATAATCCGTCTTTCTGAAGGCTATAGAATCTTAGATCTGTATTATTTGCCAATTTTTCAAAGTACTCAAGTTTTGTAGCTCTTTGGAGGTTGTTCAATGGCCTGCGGCCTTCCCAAACAATTCCAATTCTCATTACAGGTAAATTGATATAATTATCGTGCCAAGAATAACTTTCATCTTTCGGTAAAATAATATAAGGTACTTCATCAGGAATCGTTTCAAAACTATCATTGAAATAAAAAGGCAGTGAAAGCAGGGGATAATGATAATCATATTCTGTATCCGGATCTTTCATATTAGTACGCTGCAGTACCAAATCAGCACCTTGGGCGTATTTCATAAGTCCGGCCAAAGCTTTGTGGCATTCCAAAATAATATAAGCCCCTTTCTCTTTAAGTTTTTTTAAGTACCGCACAAACTGGATTGTATCGCCAAGACCTTGTTCATCGTAAATCAATATCCTTTTCCCCCTTACATCATCTGAACATAATTCAGGTTTGGAAAAATTCCTGGCCGGATAATCTTTCTTATTTCTCCTATATTCGTAGTCCTTCAGTCCATCCGGAAAATTCCGATCTTTTAACTGAATTATTGCACGGCTGAATAAAGCATCAGGATCTCCGGGTTTCAGCCTGCAGGCTTCATTAATAGCATTCAGTGCCTTATCGCTCATTCCAATAGCATCATAAACATTATTTAGATTAATATAAGCATCTGCATAGTCGGGTTTAACTTTCAGAGCTTCAAACAGATTTTTCAATGCCTTATTAAATTCACCTTTAATCTCATTGATAATACCCAGATTATTCAAGGCAAAAGGATTTGCGGGACTAATTTTCAATGACATTTCTGCCATTTTCTCGGCTTCATCAAATTTGTACATCTTCTTATAAATCAATGCCAAATTTATATAAGATGAGTGATTCATCGGGTTAATTAGTATTGCTTTTCGGTAGTAATCGAATGCTTTTTCAAGATCCTCATTTAAGTGATAAACATAACCGGTAAGCATATAGGCTTCATCTGCAAGTCTGTCATTTTCGGAAACAGATGCAAGCAGTTGCAGTGCTTCATCATATCTCGCCATACCAATATACTGTCTGGCAGAAGCAATCAAATCGGAGCCTGAAAGCTGCCGGGATTTATTCTCTGAATACTCTGCAATTTTCTTTGTAATATCCGAGACTACTGAACTCCAGTCCCCCGGTTTTTCTTGTCTGAAAAGCACTGCCGAAGGATATAATTCAGATGATACGCCTGATAATCCCCAGCGCCAATCCGGAACAAAAGCAAGCATAACAAATACCTTTTTATTCATTGTACCGGCAAAATGCACCATAGCCGTATCAACGGAAACAATTATATCCATCTGATTTAACAAAGAGGCAACGTCTTCCAAACCGGCCTGTATTATGTTAATTTCAGGATATTTTTCAGGTTCGGCTTTTTCATCCGGCGATATTGAGGTATAATAAACACAATTCTTAATACTCAAAATTCCCCGTATCTGATTATAGCTTACTGAACGAAAGCAGTCATTTCCGTGATTCGGATTTCCCTTCCACTGAATATATACTTTGGTTTTCTCCTGAGGAAAATCATATTTCGGGCTTTTTTTATCAAAATGTATAAAATTAACCACTTGATGAATATCCGTCTTAAATCTTAATAAATATTTCGGCAGTTCAAGCAAAGAAGAAAAATAATCGAATCTTTGGTTTGGAAGCAATTCTTCTGTTCCGTTAATTATCTTTTCGATAAAGCCGGTATTCTCATAATACTTTGCCATGGGTTTTCGGCAAATAAAGGTAATTTTTCCGCCGCAATCTGATAAAACTTTAATATATCTGGAAAAATGAAGAACATCACCTATGCCTTGCTCCTCATATATCAGAATTGTTTTAGCCTTAAGCAGTTCGCCTTCCCATTTTTTCACTGCAGAGAGTTTTATTCTTTCCGGTGTCTCTTTAAGACTAAGACTAAATGCATCAAAGCCGTTTCTTGGATTACCCTTATGAAAATTTATAAATCCCAGCGAAATCTTCACATCCTTATATTCGGGATTGATTTTAAGTGCTTTATCATAATAACTGCCTGCTGTATCCAGATCGCCTTTTTGATAAAAGACATTTCCAATATTGTAATATAGTCCGGCATTTTCCCTATCGATTTCACAAGCCTTCAGGTAATATTCTTCTGCTTTGTCGAATTCGGATTGCATATATAAGGAAAAACCTAAGTTGTTCAGTATCTCTGTATCCTTATTATTAAAATCAAATGCTTTCAATAAATAGCCGCTTGCTTCCGAAAATTTTTTCAGTTTCATATAGCAATTGGCTAAATTCTTTAAATACTTCAACTGGTCCTTTTCTTCCGGTTTAATCCTTAAATAATATTTTAAAGCTTCTTCCGGTTTATTTTCCTTCTCATAAATAAAACCAAGATTATTAAGTATCGGGATGTAGTCTGAATTAATTTTTAGTCCGTCTTCCATAATTTTTTTTGCAAGACTGTTTTTACCTTCATTTAAATAAAACAGACCGAGATTATTAATTAGATTCAAATCTGCCGGAAATCTTTCAATTGCCTTTCTGTATATAATTTCCGCAAGTTCTCTGTTATTCTGTTTCAGATAAGCTTCGGCAAGAAGATTATAGACATTACATTCTTTAGATACATACTTAAGAATATAGCTGCTTAGAAGACCTATAGATTTTTTAATATGTCCGAAAGTTAAATACATAACTCCAAGCCAATATACCGCTTCCTCATCATCCGGTACAAAACTCAGATACTTCAAATAAAGTTTTTCAGCTTCCGGCTCCATTCCCTGAGTCTGTGCATAAAAAGCATCAGCCTTCAAGCGAGTTAAATCTACAGAATTCGCATCTTCATTAAATTTTTCACCGCATTCGGCATCTCTGAGTAAATTATCCGTTAGTCTGACAATAGCTGAATTCCACTTACCGGGAGATGTCTGCCTGATAATTCTGATTGAAGGGTATAACTCTGACCTCTCTGTTTCGTTAAGCCACCTGTAATCAGGTGCATATGGTAACAACAATATTGTTTTTTTGTTCAGAGCGCCGGCCAGATGCGCTATTAATGTATCTACGGTTACAATAATATCCAGATTCTGAATTATTGCAGCCGTTTCAATTAATGAAATTCCCGGAGAAATTAATTCTTTTATTCCCTTTCCCCGAATAAACTTCCTTTCATTTTCATCACAATTTAACTGTAAGGAATAGATGTTTATACCATTGACGGAAATAATATCCGAAAGCTCATCGATTCGGATAGATCTCTTATAATCGAATTTATGATCGGGATTGCCTTTCCATACTATTCCGACTTTAAGTTTTTCATCCGGTGACGTGATTAGTTCTTTCCATTTTTTAGTAAAATGCTCCGGAATTTCCAAATAAGGGAAAACTATCTCCGGTCTTCCCAATAATTTTCTCAGACTTAAAATGTTTATTTGAAAATCGGCCTTAACTTTTTCTCCTGCAGGAATCGTAAGATCAGCCAATCCCGTTTTCATTACCAAATCCGCAAGCAAATTTCTGCATCTGAAAATAATAAAAGCACCCTGCTCTTTCAAAATCCTGAAATATCTAAGAAATTGAATGCAATCGCCCAAGCCTTGCTCTTCATTAATTAGTAGTTTTTTCCCTTTTATATCTTCACCCGACCATACGGTTATATCATCGCTGTAAGAATTCAATTTTCTGTATTCAAAAAAGTTATAACCTTCCTCTTTATTTTGGATTAATAGAATTATAGCCAGATTATATTTTATCTCATCATCTTCGGGGTACAGCAAAGCAAGTTTTCGGCAAAGCGTTTCCGCCTCGGAAAATCTGCACTGTTCACTATATACTGATGACAAATTTAACTGTTCATCTTTGCCTGCACCTTCAGCAATTGCTTTCAAAAGAATACTTTCAGCTTCTTCAAGTCTGAATAGTCTTATGTAACACAATGACATATTGTTCATAACATTTAAATAAGCAGGATCCAATTTCAGAGCTTCACTATAATACTTCAATGCTTCTTCAAATAATTCCTTTGACTTCAAAACATTTCCCAAGTTGTACAATGCTATAGGATTATTTTCATACTCGAGAGCTTTTCGTAAATACTTTTCTGCCATATCCAAATTGTTTAGTTTCTCAAAAGCATAACCGCCATTGAAACATAAATTAAAATTAAATACACGCTCGGGATAAGATGTAATTATGCCTGCCGCTTTTGAATACTGACCGGATTTAATTAGTAGTCCGCTGTAGGCTGAAAGAAGTTCTGTATTCATATGGTCATCGCCAATAAGATTCAGGAATATTCCCTCAGATTTATCGTAAGCACCTGTTTCAGCATAGATTATGGCAAGATTAAAAAGAATATCTTTATGGTAAGGATTAACCTTCATAGCAGAAAGAAGCATTTCAGCGGCTTTATCATTCCTTCCGGAAAGGCTGTAACAAACAGCCGCATTAATATATGAATTGACATACTCAGGGTCTAAGCTTAATGCAAAAAGAAATTTCTCCAAAGCCTCTGAAACCATACCGGAATTCTGCAATGCCAGACCTAAATGATTAAGAACTTTAATATCAGTTTGAAGAAAAGATTCAGCTTTTCGTAAATAAAGTAAAGCTTTACCATAAAAGCCACGGCTCAAATAAAGAGTTCCAAGCCTATAATTCATTTCCGGATTTTCCGGCTCTATTGCAAGCTTGAATAAAAACTCTTTCTCTTTCTGTTCATACATCAGCTCTCATACCTTTACAATTTTTTATTATAAACTATTACATTATGCAAAAAATAAGCCATAATCGAAAGTGAATTAATATTTCCTAAAAAATAATATTGTACAGACTCAAATATTTGCCTTAGAACCTATATTTGCTATTTGACAACTTATTTTCACTTGGCTTCAACCTCCGTCCACTTGGCTTCAACCTCCGTCCACTTCGTTTCAACCTCCGTCCACTTGGCTTCAACCTCCGTCCATTTGGTTTCAACCTCCGTCCACTTGGCTTCAACCTCCGTCCACTTCGTTTCAACCTCCG
>CAZOZP010000055.1:0-22609 GCA_964584325.1 uncultured Melioribacteraceae bacterium | reverse complement strand
TTAAATGATTAACAGGATTAAAGACCATAATTCCGCGTAAAACAAATAATCAGCGCCTTAAGGTTCGATATCTAATCAAATCCAGCGAGTCTGAACACTATTAAAAGATTAAAGATGGACAGGATTAAAGGAATAAATTATTTGAAATAATCTGCTTTTTATACCAGAGGAGAATAACTCTGCCTCAAATCCTGTAAATCATAAAAATCATATAAATCTCGGTTCGGAGAATTATTTACACATATCATAAAATAATATTCTTGACAAATATATCCGGATAAACTAAGTTTGCAGAATTACGGGCAGAAATTAGTATATTATTATAGAGGTTGAGATGGCACTCCCCCCCCTGTTCAATATGCAGGGTATTTGCACTTATGTTTATTGCAATTGCATTAAATGCACAAATAATAATTACTGAAGAAGTTGTACTTGGCGAAAACAATAGTCCCGGAGGATTAAGAAAGGGATATCAAACAGCAATGCCATTTTATGGAACAGCAGTAATGTATTTTTCAACAAACGGCCAGCCATACCGTCCGTATTGGACTTTTAATATTATTTCGCCGGATGGCAGATTGCTATTGGATTATAAGCTTACAGAATATGACTGCACTTGTCTTGCCCGCTGGTGGGTAACCTGGCAGGGAGGAGTAGGAGCGCGGGATATCCCTCCCGGAAGTCTGCTGTCAATAGAAGGGAAAAGCTGCAGAACAATTGACATAGATGAGTGCACAACTTATATCTATGATTGTAGTTTATTTCACACAGAAGAAATGATATCGCCGGGCTCCTTACAAATAAAATTCGAATCTGATTGCAGTCAGAATGGATTTGGATTTATGACTATAAAGCGCACTGCTCCTCCCTGTGAAATCGGAGCAGTAGCAATAAACTTATCAGACAGTCTGATTGCCCCGGGAGAAAAGACGGAGATATTGCCGTATTTCAGAGTTCAGGAAGGCAGTAAGTACAGCACACAGGTAAAGTTTAACTCGCAGCAGGAATTCACAATAAGAAACAAATCAGGCTCTAATTATGGAACACTGATAAGCTCATCAGGAGTAAGAGCACAGAATTTATATAATGTAAAGATGCCGGTATGGTTTGAAGCTAATCCTAATTTGCCGGGCGACAGCACAAGAGTAAACTTAACGGTAAGCGTATCAAAAGATAAAATACTCCCTCCGGATACAACAGATATAAGAATACCGAAAAGTGCCATAAATAATGAAATCGAAGGAAATACCCCTGTGTTTTCCATAAAGAAAGAAACGGCATCGGAAGAATGGATGCCTGATATTTACGGAACTGTGGCAGAAGGCTGCACTGATGATTTGATTGTGGATGAACCGTGCGAGGAATGTGAAGATACTGCTGTAGAGCCGATAATACCAAGAGCAGCAATAAATGTCGTAAGAGAAGCCAAGGGAGTAGATGTATGCAATGAAGATGATGCTATTAAAGGGTTTATCAGATTAGCTCAAAACGAAGACGATAGCCATAATTTTATAACACCTCCTTCGGCCTGTTTGGATAAATCTACAGGAAAAATGAAAGTTACAATACCGGATTTATCGTTTAACCTTGTAGTAACTATTTGTCCGAATAACTTATCAAAGTACAGAAGGATTAGTGAAAAGGAAGCTGAAACAAATTATAATGGAATAGAAGACGATGATCTATGTGCGGTGATTGAAGATTTGGAAAAACAAAGATCATATCCGCTTGAAGAAAATACTGTGTTTATGGATTATATTTTCGAAGAACTGCTGTGGCTGCACGAGAATATTCACCGCGATCATATGATTGAATTATTAAACGGTATAATGGAAAACAAGAAAGCCTCTAATCCTAAAGAAAATTATTTTAATAATATGAATAAAAAATATAAGGAAGTAATTAACTCGTTAAATGAAAAATTTGATTGCGATGATTGGAACGATGACATTGAAGACAACTATGATGAGGTAAAAGAGATAATAAACGAATATTCAAAGGAGCTATGGCAGTCATTTTTTAAGTATGTTCAATTATATAAATACGATGAAAAAATAACTTATGAAGACTACGAAAAGCTGAAAGTGCAGGGATCAAGAGAATATCAGGGAAGGCTTAACCAAATAAAGGAATTGTTGTGTGAAAGAATTCCAGAAACCGAAACTTGCACAATTTGTCCTAAAAAGAAAAAAAATAATTGAGGTCGTAATGAAAAATATATTTTATATAGCAATTTTAGTTTGCAGTATTAGTTTTGCACAGACCAACTGCAATGATGCGGGCTTTAATTCGGACAGCCTGAAAGCAGAACTGATTTCGGGAGACAAAATCAGGGTATGGGAAGCAATAGGTAGAATCAAAAGCCAAAAGTGTGAAAACTTTCTTCCATTTCTTGAAGAACAAATATATCTCCAGGAAGATCTGGATGTAAAATTCTCATATCTTGAAGCCATTGCATACCTGAAGTCAAAAAACATTCATAAAATAACTGATTATCTTAAGGATATAACAAAGCATATTGATTGGTATAATCTTGATGATAAAGAAAGACTGAAGTATTTTATTCTTGATGGAAATATTGAAATAGCCTGGGCGCTTTTTATCACCGGCGATAATTCCGGTATAGATGAACTGTTTGCAAATCTTAATTCAGGGAAATATCCATATGGATTCCCTAATGAACTCCTTGTCCGGGTAGCCAAAGCTAAAATCAATCATTCAGATAAAGCCAAAGAGTTGTTACTGCAGAGATATAATGAGTCTGAGACTTGGAGTCCGTATGAAAAACAGGCGATTTTTGAATCTCTTGTTGAACTATACGGTGATGATTTCTGTGATGAGATTAGATATGCAATTCTTAATGATCCGGATGAAGATGTTCGTTATTCAGCTTCAAAGGTTATCTTCAAATGCGTGCCTGTTGAAAATGTTGCATTTTATTCTGAAGTATTAAGAAAGGAAAAATATTTCCCTTACGAATTAGTTGACAGTATATATGTGCGCAATTCTAATTTTGATTATTATCTAAATCTTATTAAAGATTTGCCGGATTCAATAAAAGACCGTGCGAGATTTATGCCCTTAAGCTTAAGATATATAAGTTTAAGTCCTTCGCAAGTAATTGATTCATTATTATATTTTAATTCAAAAGTATTTGAGGTGGGTTGGGTTAAGGATGAATTATTTTATCAAGCAAGCCGGATAATGTTAATCGAAATCAAAAATTATTTAGTGCAAAATAATCATATTTTGGCAATGGGGAAAATAAAAGATTATCAATCATTGTGCCGGCAATCTATTCATAATGGAGTGTTGACTAAGTGGTCATATAAGTTTCCTGATGTTTACACGGATATTCTAATTGAAAAATTGAGTGAATTAACTTTAATTAAAAATCTCCTCCTAAACCCCGGATTCGAATCAGAAAACACTTCATCCTGGTACACTGGCAACACATTCGGAGGCGCGGAATTCAGCTTTTATGCTTTAGGGGATGATGCAATTTCAGGCAGCTTTTCCGGCTTAATAGAAATAACAAAAGCCGGGAGCTCGAATAACCGGCCAATGATTTATACAAAACTAAAGCAGAAAACCGAAGCAGGCAAGAAGTATTCGTTCAGGTTTAAGATTAAGACAATTTCAGGTAATCCGGGAATTAAATACCTTAATTACGGTGCGGGACTTAAAAGCTATACGGGAAGTATGGAAGGACAGTTCGGCATTAGCTTCACTGCAACTTCCGCAAGTGAATATGTCTATTTGTATATTGATGGTACAAAGGAAGGATCATTTCTGATAGATGATCTTGAGTTTTATGAGGAGTGAAAGGAAGTGACAAAGTGAAAAACCAAAGTAGTTTTTTTAAACTGATTATTGAGGATAGAATGAAGAATATATTTTTAATTTTGGTTACAATAAGTTATTTATGCTCAGCCCAAACTGTTTATGAGATTCCTCTGAATACCGGTGGCAATTTAATAGAATTAAATATCAAAAATGATACAAATACAGAACTTAAGGATGTGAAAATAGAAGTGGAATCGCACCCGGAGTGGATTAAGTTCGATTCTGATATCCTTGAGATTGAAACTCTCGGAATAAGGCAGAATTATTTGGCAAAGTTCGAGTTTACTGCATATTCATTCCTTGCAGAAATAGATACACAGACAGTAAGAATAGGAATTTGGAGCGAAAACGGGAGCTACAGAGAAAAATTAATCCTTATTGCTCCTGAAAAACCAAAAAGTTTCGAGTTAAGCCAAAACTACCCGAATCCTTTTAATCCGGCAACAACAATAAGCTTTGCCTTGCCTGAAAGGAGCAAAATAACGCTAAGAGTATTTAATATTTTGGGTCAGCAGGTGGATTTATTATTCGAAGGTGAAAAAGAAGCAGGCTATCACAGAGTTAAATGGAATGCATTGAACCTGGCAACGGGAATATATATTTATCAGCTTGAAATTACAGACACAAGCAACAAAAATCATTTCTTCCGGAAGAAAATGCTGATGATAAAATAGTGATGCGTAACAAAGTTGGGGGCAGGCGTAAAGTGTCTGCCCTTTTTTTTAGGTTCGCCCGGGGGCCTTAAGGCTCTCGAAGGCAGTTGATCGATTTTACCACGAGTTGTACAATATTTTGTGTTAACAGCGTATAAGTTTATACCTTTCTCTGTGTACTCAGAGGTGTCAGTGGTAATTATTTTTTTCTGTTACCCGGAGGGGCGGAAGATCGTACTTTCCCGGCTTTATGCCTGATAATTCTTTCGGTTAAATTATTTGTGTGCCCGATATAATATTTTCCTGAAGAAATACTTCGCAGAATATAAACAAAATACATTTCGCCCTCAAAGTAAGTTGTTCTATCTCATAAAAAAACCCCGAAATTGCTCTCGGGGTTTTGCGGAGAGCCAGGGATTCGAACCCCGGAAGGACTTGCATCCTTAACGGTTTTCAAGACCGCCGCATTCAACCGCTCTGCCAGCTCTCCAAAATTTAGAATTCAAATTTAATATATAATAATTCCAAATTCCATAAAAAAAAGAAAAAAGATTTTGTCGGCAGAAACAAAAAAAACTTTAGTGTAAAATAAATAGTTGTGATATAAATCACTGCAAAATAGGATATAAAATCCATAAATTTGAAAAGGGTTTATTAACTTATAATAAGAAAGGTAAAAAATGAAAAAACTGCTAACGCTCGTTTTGTTGGTTTTTGTTTTCATTTCATGTAAAGAAAACAGTATCCCGGTTGATAATACCGGCGATCAGAATGCTTCATCTTTGCAGAAATCCGAACCCGGAATTGATGCCTTAGGCCCTGTCGAGATACCGCTGGCACAAGGTTCGGGAGTAGTAATCGGGGGTACGGGACTTAATACCGGTTCTGGTGTTGTCAACATCAACGTTCCGGCCGAAGCAATTGTTAAACAAGTGCTTCTTTACTGGGTTGGAGCATCTTCTGACCCTGCATCAAACACAAATAACGGCGATTCACAGCTTTTCGTCAACGGCACCTCTGTTGATGGAACTCAGATTGGCGGTCCGCATTGGTTCTACACAGATACGCAGAACAATAATTTCCTGAATTTCACATCATTCCGCGCGGATATTACTGCACTTGCGGCAGTTGCTGCTGGAGGCAATGCCGTTTCTATCAGCGGTTCTGAATATACAGGAGAAAATAACGGTGCCGGTATTGTTGTGATTTATGAGATTGACGGACAGCAGGCTGAAATAGTGGCAAAAGACGGACAGGATCTTGCATACTATTTATTTGACCAGCCGCCTTACAGAAAAGTAACTGTTCCGCAGGTATTTAACTTTGCATCAGCAAATGAAGACAGACAAGCAAAGTTTACTGTTTTTTCCGGAAGTGTTGAACCAAACAGGCCAAACAGAGTCCGGATAAATATTAACGGAACTGATACTTTCTATGATAATCTGCTTGGGAGTACAAGCGGAGCAGATTTCGATGCTGTTGAAATTGCTGTTACAATTCCTGCAGGGATATCTGAACTGACTGCAGAACTGATTTCCTGGGATGATCCAACAAATATTAAACCGGCATCCTTGGTCTGGATATCGTCAGTATTGGCAATTGAACTTCCTGCACCACCACCACCTCCTGACGATGGATGTACTTACACTATCGGTTACTGGAAGACTCATTCAAAAGCATTCTGCTGGGGAAAGAAATATGACAAAACTTGGGACTTAATAGGCCCTAAGGGAGAAAAAACAATATTCTACTTAAGCGGAATGTCGCATATTGCTGTTTTGTGGACTCCTGTTAAAGGGAATCCCTATTACATTCTTGCACACCAGTTTATTGCTGCCAAGTTAAATATGCTGAATGGAGCATCATCACCGGATGTTGTTTACGATGCTTTCCAGGAGGCAAAACTTTTATTTGAAACTTATACACCTAAACAGGTAGCTAAGGGAAGCAAAACTCTTAAAGCAAAATTTGTAAAGCTCGGTGAAATTCTGGCAAAATATAATGAAGGTAAAATTGGTCCCGGACATTGTGACTGTTATCAAAACAAAGATAAAAAGAAAAAGTGCTAAGGGGATTTAGGGGTAGTAATAATGAAAGCCTGCCGGAATATTTACCGGCAGGCTTTTTTTTAGAATAATCCTTCGATGGATAAATACCTTTCACCTGTGTCGTAGTTAAATCCGAGAATTTTACTTCCGGCAGGTACTTCAGGAAGTTTCTTCGCAATTGCGGCTAATGTAGCTCCTGAAGAAATTCCCATAAAAATTCCTTCTTCTTTAGGTGTTTTAACAGCATATTCAAAAGCTTCTTCTTTTGTTACCTGAATTGTTCCGTCAAGGATTGATGTATTTAGTGTTTTGGGTAAAAATCCTGCCCCTATTCCCTGAATGGGATGAGGCCCGGGCTGACCTCCGCTTATTACCGGTGATAAAGCAGGTTCAACAGCAAATACTTTAAGAGAAGGGAAATGAGATTTAAGAACTTCAGCAACGCCTGTTATATGTCCACCTGTTCCAACGCCTGTTATTAAATAGTCTATTCCGTCGGGAAAGTCATTTAAGATTTCCTTAGCTGTGGTTGTTTTATGTATTTCCGGATTCGCTTGATTTTCGAATTGCTGCGGAATCCATGATTCAGGAATTTCCTTTGCAAGTTCAGAAGCTTTTTCGATTGCTCCCTTCATGCCTTTTTCTCTTGGTGTTAGAACAAATTCAGCACCGTATGCCGACATAAGTTTCCTTCTTTCTATACTCATCGATTCCGGCATTACAAGGATAATTTTATATCCCCTTACAGCAGCAACAAGTGCTAATCCTATTCCTGTGTTTCCGGAAGTAGGTTCAATTATAACACTGCCTTCTTTTAGAATTCCTTTTCTTTCTGCATCTTCTACCATTGCCAAAGCGATACGATCCTTTATGCTCCCGCCGGGATTAGCTCTTTCCAGCTTTATAAAAACATTATGGCTGCTGCCAAATAACCTGTTCACCCTTACAACCGGAGTGTTTCCTATAGTTTCAAGAATATTATTGTATATCATATTATCCTCTTATTTAACTGATTTACTTAATGCATTATCAAAATCTGCTATTATGTCATCTATGTGTTCCAACCCGACAGAAACTCGAATCATATCCGGAGTTACACCGCTTGCAGCCTGGTCTTTTTCCTCGAGCTGCTGATGTGTTGTGGAGGCCGGATGAATTACCAGAGTTTTGGCATCGCCGACATTTGCCAGAAGAGATGCAAGCTGTACATTATTGATGAATGCTTTTCCGGATTCAATTCCGCCTTTAATTCCAAAAGCAATCATCGACCCGAAAAGACCCTTACGCAAATACTGTTTTGCAAGATTGTGGTGTGAATGTGATTCAAGACCCGGATACCATACCCATGCAACCCTCGGATCTTTTTCCAACCATTTTGCTAGTTTGAGAGCATTTTCGCTGTGTCTTTCAACACGCAGAGAAAGAGTTTCGAGTCCCTGGAGTAACAGGAATGAGTTAAATGGACTAATGCAGGGACCTAAGTCTCTTAATCCTTCAACACGAGCGCGAATTATAAATGCAATATTTCCAAAAGGCCCTCCTTCGCCGAAAACTTCCCAGAATTTTAATCCGTGGTATCCCGGACTCGGTTCAGTAAAAACGGGGAAGTTTCCGTTTCCCCAATTGAATTTACCGGAATCTATAATCACACCGCCAATAGATGTACCGTGTCCGCCAATCCATTTTGTAGCGGATGCAACAACTATATCAGCCCCATGATCAATTGGTCTGGCAAGATAACCTCCGGCCCCGAATGTGTTATCAACTATTAATGGGATTCCGTGTTTATGAGCCAGCTCAGAAAGAATTCTTATATCTGCAATGTTCAGTTTCGGATTTCCGATAGTTTCAACATAGAGGGCTTTTGTCTTTTGGTCGATAAGCTTTTCATAATCTGCAGGAGTTTCACCTTCTGAAAATCTTACATCTATACCCATTCTAGGGAAAGCAACTTTAAATTGATTATATGTTCCTCCGTACAAAAGACTTGAAGAAACAATGTTTTCACCTGCTTCGGCAATTGTTGTTATGGCAAGAAGCTGTGCCGCCTGTCCGGATGATGTTGCAAGAGCAGCTACACCCCCTTCAAGTGCAGCAATTCTTTTCTCAAAAACATCAGTAGTCGGATTCATAATTCTTGTATAGATATTGCCAAACTTTTGCAGTGCAAAGAGATCGGCCGCATGCTGAGCATCATTGAATGTGTATGAAGATGTCTGATAAATCGGCACAGCTCTCGAGTTTGTTGATGAATCCGGAGTATGCCCGGCGTGCAGCTGAAGCGTCTCAAATCTGTAATTTGTTTCTTGTTGATTTCCCATTCTTACCTCGTTATTTATGATTTAAAACTAAAAAGCCCTTCTTTAGGGAAGGGCTTTAAACAAAAAATTTATCTGATTCAGATAATATCCTTCCCGCGCATAAAAGACATACACATACAGCAACAAATTAGGCTCTCGGCCGGGATGATATTTTTATTTATATTTTTCATAATTAATGCAAATATAAATAATAAAAGGATATCGTGTCAAGATTATTTTTTGATAAATTATAGAAAGATATTTACGATAATGAAACTTAAAAACGGAGAACGGATGGAATTTGAAATACATATTGCCGACAAACGAAATGTTCAGGGAATAATAGATATGGCTGCAGCAGAGGGGTGGAATCCGGGATTGAATGATGCATCCTGTTTTTATGAGACTGACAGGACAGGCTTTTTTGTAGCAGTTAATGAAGGGAAAACGATAGGATGTATTTCTGCAGTTAAGTATGGTGAAAAATACGCATTTATCGGACTCTATATAGTTGATTCAAACTTCAGACATAAGGGCATTGGTTTGAAACTGTGGAATCATGCAATTGAAAGCGTGACCGGAAGAATCCTGGGGTTAGACGGAGTACCGGCACAGCAGGAGAATTATATGAAATCCGGCTTTAAACTTGAGTATAGGCAGATCAGGTTTGAAGCGAAGGGGATTGAAGGGGAAGATTCCGGCGGACTGGAGAATCTGCAGTCAATTGATTTCAGGAAATTATCGGAATACGATTCGTATGGAAGTGGTTTTAAGCGGGATGTGTTTCTTGAAAACTGGATCAATCAGAAAGGAATCTTCGGAAAAGTAAAAACTTCCGACGGAGAAATAACAGGATACGGTATAATACGACCTTGTATTAAAGGTTATAAAATTGGGCCTTTATTTGCTGATAGTTATGAAATTGCCGAGGAAATATTTTTAGCACTTACTCAGTCAGCCGAAGGAAAGGAAATTTATCTTGATGTTCCTGAAGTAAATAAAGAAGGTTTGCGCCTGGCCCGGAAATACAGAATGACTTCCGTGTTTGAAACTGCTCGTATGTATAGTGGAGGTAAAGTCGAGATATACGCAGACAAAGTTTTCGGAGTTACGTCTTTTGAACTGGGCTGATATGCATCCATTTCAATTCTAGAAGTTAAGTATTTTCAATATAGCGCCGGCCGTATTCATCTGCCTTCATAAGTGCAGCATAAACTTTTTCTGCAGTAATTTCTCCTTTTTCATGGTGAATTGAAGAACCGGATTCTGTCGATTTATGCGCAACTTTCATAATATTTTCTCTACTGTAGTCAGATATTCCGATTTCTGATAATGTAACCGGTAGTCCGACTGAAACACAAAAATTGCAAACACTGCTGATTTCTTCCGGAGTTGCGTTATTCAAATGCAGACCTGTCAAAACACCGAAGGCCACCTTTTCGCCGTGATAGAATTTGTGAGTTTCAGGCAAAATAGTTAATCCATTGTGAATTGCATGTGCCGAAGCGAGTCCTCCACTTTCGAAACCAATGCCGCTTAACAAAATATTTACTTCAATTATATTGCTAAGTGCAGTGGTTAATTTTCCAGATTCATGATCAAGTTTAGCCTGAATACCTTCTTTCAGTAATGTGTTGAAGCAGAGTTCGGCAAGATTCTGGCCGGCCAAAGTACTTAATCCGCCACATTCATTAACTGAAGCAGTATCTCTGCATGACCGCGCTTCGAACCAGGTAGCAAGTGCATCACCCATTCCTGCTGCCAGGAACCTTGCCGGCGCTTTTGCAATTATTTCTTCATCAACTAAGACAACCGCCGGATTAGATCTCTGATAATAGACTCTTTCAAAAACACCTTCAGGAGAATAGGTAACAGCACAACCGCTGCACGGGGCGTCAGTTGAAGCTATGGTAGGAACAATTATTACAGGAATTGAGGCTCTGTCTGCAGCAATTTTGGCTGTATCAATTACTTTTCCGCCTCCCATTCCTACAACTACATTGGTCTTAGTCTGTGCGATTCGTCTTGAAAGTTTCTCCAATTCTATTTCAGAACATTCACCTCCAAATGGTTCAATTATAACACTTGAAGAAAGAGGCACTTGAAAATATTCAGATGGAATATACTGTTTCGCGGATGGAGTAGTAAGCACGATTGCGTTGCAGCCAAATTGTTTAATAATACTTTTCAGGTTTTGGATTGCTGCTCTTCCCTGAATATATTTTCCGGGGAAACTTGCTATATTATACATAGTTCACCAATATATTTTGCACAACTTCCCACTCTTTTTCTAATTCATAGTACTTTTCCTTGAGAAAAGAATAATTCTTTTGAGATGCCGCTGATTCTTCCATAGCGGCAGCAATCTCAGTTATCAGTAAAAAGCCCATATTTGAGGCTACACCTTTAATTTGATGAACTGTTTTCCGGATATCCAAATAATTTCTCTCCTGAATAGAAGTATTTAGATTCTTTAAAAAACTTGGAAAATCAGATAGTGTAATTGCCACGAGCTTGTTAACAAAATCTTCGGATCCGGTTCGTTCCAGAAGAGTTTCTTTTCTGAAATGGATTGTATCATGCTCGCTTAGCTTAGCTGCAAGATATTTATTAAGAACAGTCTTGATTTTTTGTGGTTCAACCGGCTTAGTTAAAAAGTCATCCATCCCGGCAGCAAGACATTTTTCCTGTTCTTCTTTGAATGCACCTGCTGTCAGGGCCACTATCGGAACGTGTTTACCGGATTCTTGTTCCAGGCTTCGAATTTTTCGGGTTGCATCAAATCCGTCAAGTTCGGGCATCTGTACATCCATAAAAATTAGATCAGGGGCATTATCCTCATACAGTTTTACTACTTCAAGTCCATTAATTGCTTCAATCAACTCAGTTCCCGGACAAAGTTTTTGAAGCATTGCTTTAATCATCAGCATATTCATAGCTACATCTTCTGCAATCAAAATCTTCAGATTTTTGTTTTGTAATTCGGGATATTCAATTTCATTATGAGAAGTATATTCAAATTCAGTTTCACTTTGTTCCGGATTTTGAATCTGGTACAGATACGAAAATAAGTCAGCGCTCTTAACAGGTTTTGTGAGTCTGAAGCGTACTCCCAATTCATCGCATTTTCTGTGAAGTTCGGCATCATCAGATGAGGAGTGAAGCAGTATCACAGGCTGTTTTTCCGGCGTAAGCTTTAGTTTCTCGCGAATTAAGCGGATGGTTTCGATACCATCGAGATAGGGCATATGGTAGTCGCAGATAATTATATCAAAATGTCTGGAGGTTTCCAGAAGTTTTAATGCCGACAGGCCGTTGTCGCAAGATTCACAGTATATATCATAGTGAGTCAGCATTTCTTCCAGTATAAGACGATTGTTTGCATTGTCGTCAATAATCAGGCAGTGTTTGATTTTGTTGATAGAACTTTTATCGATTTTTTGACCATTTTCCACTTCAGTAATAATATCAAAATAGAAGACCGAACCTTTCCCCGGTGTACTGTCAATATGAATCCTGCTGCCCATTTTATTTGCTATCAAGTCGGAAATAATCAAACCAAGTCCGGTTCCGCCGAATTTGCGGGTAGTAGAACTGTCGGCCTGAGTAAAAGATTTAAATATGTTTCTCTGCTGTTCTTCCGCAATACCGATTCCTGTGTCACGTACAAAGAATGAGAGTCTGCCTTTTCCATCACTTAGCGGCTTATAAATAACTTTGAGTTCCACTTCGCCTTTTTCAGTAAATTTCACGGCATTACCTAAAAGATTTGCCAATATCTGCTTTAATCTGATTGGATCTGTAACTGCAAAGCGGGGCATTGCCGGGTCAATATGCAGCATTAGTTCAAGATTCTTTTTCCCTGCGGAGTATTTTATAATATCGGCACTGTTTTCAAGAAGTTCAATCATATCCGTTTTGATCATCTCAAGATAGAGCATTCCCGCTTCAATCTTAGAGAAATCAAGAATATCGTTTATTATACCCAAAAGTGAATGACCGGCAACATTGGCATTATTGACATACTGTTCTTGTATAGGCGAAAGCGGTGTTCCTTTCAGCAGTTCAGTAAAGCCAATAACTCCATTTAGCGGTGTGCGGATTTCGTGACTCATATTGGCTAAAAACTGTGATTTAGCTTTGCTTGCGGCTTCGGCCTGCTGTTTTGCTTTTATTAATTGTTCTTCAATAATTTTTTTATCTGTTATATCTGAAATACTTCCCAACATTCTTAAAGGATTGCCGCTTTCGTCATTTTCAACTACTGCACCTCTATCGGATACCCAAATAATGCTTCCATCCATCTTCATTAGTCTATGCTGACTTTCATATTTTGTTCCGGTCTTTAATGCATAATCAACTTTTTCAAAAACTTTGTCTTTGTCTTCCGGATGAATCCTTTCAGAGAAAAACTCCAGGTTATGTAAAAGTTTTTCTTCCCCGATTCCTAATATATTACACCACGCCTTGTTATGCTGAACTGTATTTTCAGAAATATTCCAATCCCATATTCCTTCTCCTGTTACATCAAAAGTGAGTCTAAGCTGTTCTTCGCTGTGTTTTAATTCTATCTCCATTTTTTTTCTTAAAGATATATCTCTGGAATATCCTGTTGTTCCGATTATTTTCCCGTTTACATCGCTGATGGGGGATTTGAAAGTTTCAAACCACTTTGCATCACCTTTATCAAAAATAATTTCTTCCACAATTTTCGAGTTTCCTGATGCCATAACCTCAAAATCATCAGCACGGTATTTTTCTGCCAGCTCCTTCGGCCAAATATCAAAATCATTTTTCCCTTTCAACAGCTTAGGGTCCCCAATTCCGCAGGATTTGGCAAAAGCAGTGTTAGCCGCTAAAAAACTACTTTCGGAGTCCTTAAGCCATATAAGACCGGGTTGGTTTTCCAATATTGTGCTGAGATATGATTCTCTTAATTTCAGCTCTTCTTCAATATTTTTTCTGTCTGTAATATCAACCATTGTTGTCAGCCAGCATGCAGTATTTCCAATTTCGATTTGTGAAACCGAAAACAATCCGATTCTGATGTCTCCGGATGCCATTCTAATCTTTACTTCCAGATTTTTTGCTGTGCCGCTTTCTTTCACTGATTTAAGAATGCGCTCTCTGTCATTAGGATCAAAAAAAAGATTTCTTTCCAAGGAAGATTTTCCGATTATTTCTTCTTTTTTATATCCGGTTACTCGCAAAAATTCATCATTGACATCAATAAATCGGCCGGTTTCCATTTCTGAAATTGCCATCAGAGCTGTTCCGGCCTGAAAGGCTTTTGAAAATCTCTCCTCAGACTGTTTTATTCTGGTAATATCTTTTGTTACTCCAAACAGAGCAGGTTTACCGTTCCATTGCCCGGGATATACTCTTGTTTCCACCTGAATAAGTTCGCCTGTTTTAGTCTGAAGGGGAACAGGACAAAAATCAACCGTACCTTCGAGCATTCCCATCACAGTTTTTCCTGCCTCTTCACGCCTGTTTTCAGGATGCACAAACAATACACTATTACCTGCTAATTCACTTTCAGAATATCCCAATCGCTTCGTAACAGTTTCATTAACACTGTTAATTTTTCCTTCTTCATCCAATACAAACAAAAAGTCGTCAATAGAATTGAAAAATATTCTGAAATTTTCTTCACTTTGTCTAAGCTCTTCCTCAATTACCTTTCTTTTTGTAATATCCCTGCTAATTCCCAATACTCCGATTGTAGATTCGTTTATGTCATAATAAGGCGTTTTTAAAGTATCTATTAAAATTTTTCTTCCGTCGGGATAAGTAATCCATTCTTCATTATTTCTTGACTTTTTCTGTTTAAGCATTTCTTTATCGTTATATCTGAAAAAGTCGGCTACTTCTTTGCTGAAAAGTTCATAATCTGTTTTTCCGATGATATCTTCTCTTTTTCTGCCCGCAAATTCTGCAAAGGAAGGATTACATCCGATATATACACCATCATTATCTTTATAGAATATTAAATCAGGAGTACTGTCTAATAAAGAATTAATGAGTCCGGCCTGTTTTTTTAGGGTTTCCTCTGATTTTATATGTTCAGTAATATCGCGGGCGGCAGCGTAGATAAGATTTCCCTGCGGCTGAGACCTCCATTCAATATACCTATAACTTCCGTCTTTGCATATATAACGATTTACAAAATTTAGAACTTCTTCTCCTTTGCTAAGATTACTCATAGCATTTAGTGTTGACTGCAAATCATCCGGATGAACAAACTCAAGAAATTTTCTTTTATTCAATTCGTCACTTGAATAACCTAAAATACTACTCCAGGCTTTGTTTGTTTTGATGAAGTTTCCCTGCAGATCAGCAATACAAAGCAAATCCAAGTTTACTGAAAAAAAGGCTTCGAGTTCTTCAGCTTGTATCTTGGAAGTGGTTATATCAACAAACACAGTAATAAATGTCATTTTCTCGGTAGAATATACATAAACACTGTACCATTTCTTTAGTTCTTTACTGTACTGCTCAAATTCCTTCTCTCCGCCATAAAGTGCAATTTGTCCGTAAAATCCAATCCAGTCAAATTCTGAATTTTCTATTCCGGGAATTGCTTCTCTTACAGTATGGTTAATCAAATTCTCTTTTTTCAGTCCGGTAAGTCTTTCAAAAGTTGTATTTACTTCCAGAAATTCATAATCGATGGCTTTGCCCGTATCGTCAAGAATAATTCGGTGATTGGCATAGCCAATGACAGGGCAGTTGAAGATCGGATTATTTTGAGTTTTCATATTATATCCTTCAACTGATTTTTTTGGTATAACTATTTCGGTTCACACTTTATCCCCTGCAGCAGGAGAGAACAGTCTAAATAATTATTATTTAATAGCATAATTACAAAATAATAAGGTTATACGCAATAAATGATTTAGGAATTCAGGTTAGTTCAGGATTTATTGTAATGCTGCACTAAGTGCGGAAATCACATTTTACAATAAGTGTTTTTGAAAGGTCTTCCTCAGTAGTCTTTCTTAAGTTATTCGGGTTTGCGATCTTATATTTACTTATTGGATTTAAGATTATGTTTGTTGGCTCTCATAATAAATCCTTTTTAAGATAAATCATATCAACAAGTTGTATGTCGCCCTCGAAAATAGGGTGGTCATAATTATCTGTAAAAAAATTCTTTACCCGATGTGACTTTACAAATCCGCAATTTTCATAAAACGATAAAATTGCAGGAGTTTCGCCTGTACCGACGAGCATTGTTTTGTAATCGTTTTTGTAAAAATCCAAAATGAAATTTATCAATGCTCTGCCGTATCCTTTGCATTGATATTTTTCGCAGGTAGCTATGTTCTTCAATTCACAGATTTCATTATTTACCGGCACAACAACGCATACACTTTTCAAATCATCGTCAAATAGGGCAAACAAGTCACCGTTCGGCAAATACTTGTCAATCATATCTTCCTGCTCATCCGCCAGTAATAATAAGTCAAGGAACTGTTTCTTATTCTCTGTAATTTTTTCTATTTTCATTGTTTGATACTTTAAGAGCGGTAATTTCCATGTTTCTCAAGTAGAACTAAAGCGTTAAACTAAAAGAATATGAACTGAAAAGCCACCCATAAATAAATATCGGTGGCTTTTTGAATAATTATTTAATAAAAAGAGGTAAAACAAAACTGCCGGCTAAGATTTTTGTAATTCTCTGTTTTAATTGTAAATTTTCATCAACATAATACTCAATAAAAAAACCTGACAAATTTCCTGAAACCGTTTTGGCAGTTTCATCGTAATTTGTTATATGAATTTGAATCGGGTAGTTAGCTGTTACAAAATAGCTTGTAAAATAATCCAGTTGAAAACTTTCAATAACAGCACCTGAATCAATCAAATATTTTCCGGTTCCTGAAAAATCACTTAACTCTAAAATAAAACTATCATGGCAAAAAGGTTCACCGGATGTGGCACGAATATTTAAGACGTTATTCTTCTTTTCAGCATAAAGCGGATAAAACTCCCATACCTTTGCATTTTCAAATATACTGATAGTTGAATCTTCAGATTCCAATACACAACTAAAATGATAACTACCTGGTTCTGCAATTTTTGTTTTGTTGGAGCCTTTTATGAAAATGGTAGTTCTGTTATTATTAATAATATAAAGTGTATCCTGGCCTATTTTATATCTGGACTTATCTGAGTAATTTATTCCTTTTGTATAAAGGCTGTCGCCTGAAGTAGTAATTTTAGCATCATAGATACTCGTGTTTTTAATTGTATCCAGCGTCCCTGTCTGGGCATTTAAACCGGCTGGATGCTTTTTGCCGGCATCATCAATAAAGAACGCTGTTACCAAAAAAAATGGCGGCAGAGAAAAAGTTTGGTGATCCGGTTTGTACCAGAAGCCTTTCAAAGCCTTATCAAATTTGTCCTGAACAATATTTTCTTCAGGTTCGGTTGGAGAATTATCTTTTGAGCAGGAAATTAAAATTGAAGCTAAAAATAAAATCAGAAATAACTTTTTCATTGAGACCCCTTATATTAATAAGACAATAAAAACTAATAAAATACTTAGTTATATACAAGAGTTTTAATCGAAAGATCTATGCTTTATCAATATTTTATATAGTTGCTATGTAGCATAAGTATTTGCCGCTAACTTTTTCTCTTCGCAATATTGCGTAAATTCAGTTAAACCCAAATTTGTCATTGAGGAAGAAAGTAATGACAAATCGCCTAACAAAATCTAAATCCCGCAAAATGCGGGATAAGATTTTGTAAGGCGGGGTTACCCAAATTATTCTTTCTTTGCAATGGTATTCAGTGATAAAGATTTTCTAACGAATAATTTGGGTTAAATATCAATATTTTTCTGTCACTCGGTTAAATATAAGGATATACAAAATGAAAGACGAAGAATAGACGGAGAATTATGCTAAGAAATTAAATATAAGATTCTATCCGGGCTGAACGTTCGCTGATAATATAACCATTCCTAACTTGTCTTTCTATAACTAAAAACTGCCCAAATGTTGAATACTAATGCAAATGCGGTGAGGGCGTAAAATTGTAAAAGCATTTCGTTGAAGGTGCTTCCGGTTAAATAAACACGGCGCATTACCTGAATGAAGTACTTTAGCGGACTAAAATTACTTATCATCTGAGCCCAGTCGGGCATGCTTGTTACCGGGGTATATAATCCGCTTAGGAAAATGAAGCTTAGGACAAAGAAAAACATCATAAACATTGCCTGCTGTATTGTTTTGGCATAATTGGATATTACTAATCCGAATCCGGAAATTCCTAAAACAAAGATTGAGGCAAACAGATATATTGTAAACAGACTGCCGCGTGGAACCATTCCGTAAGCTAAATAAGCTACTCCGAAGCCTGAGGTAAGCACTATAAATCCGATTACCCAATGAGGTATGAGCTTTGCCAGGATGAATGTGAATTTCTTTACGGGTGTAACATTCATTTGTTCTATTGTGCCCGATTCTTTTTCCTGTACGATGTTCAGAGCAGGAAGAAATCCGCATAACTGTGTAAGCAGCATAACCAGAAGTGCAGGAACCATATAGACAGGGTATTCCATTGTAGGATTATACTTAAAGCCGGGTGTGGTTTTTATGCTGTTAACCGAAAGCCGGGGTGTTATTATTTGTGCAGGTAAATTTAAACTGTTGCTGAAATCATTTATTATTCCCGATAAATATACTGTGCCTAATCCGGCTTTTGTTGCACTTACGGCATTGGCTGTAATCATTAATTTAGCACTTCGTCCGTTTCGGATATCTTCTTCGAACATTGGAGGAATTTCTAAGACGATATCAGTTTCGTCCATTTCAACTTGCTTAAGTGCATCGTTGAAATTTTCTGAGTAATCTGAGAGTCTGAAATAACCGGAAGATATAATTTTTCTTACAAGCTTTTCGGAATCGGGAGTGCGACTGTTGTCTATTATTCCCAGATTAATGTTTTTTACTTCGTAATTAGCTGCCAAGGGCAGAATAAGAAGTGTCATAATAGGGAAAACAATTATAAGCCTGGGCAAAAACTTATTTCTAAGTAATTGCTTAAACTCTTTTTCTATTAAAAATTTTATCATTTTATTCCAGCCTTATTTTGAATTTCTTTAGACTCAATGCGAGCAAAAAGATTGTCATAGATCCCAGAATTATCATTTCTTTTATTATTGATGAAAAACCTAATCCTTTAATCATAAGTTTTCTTACTGCTGATATGTACCACCTTGCGGGAATTATTTCGGAAATTCTCTGCAGTGCCCAGGGCATGCTTTCGACGGGGAACATCATTCCGGAAAGAAGAATTACCGGCATCATCAGCACTAAACCGGAAATTAGAAGCGCAACAAGCTGTGAATTAACGACCGAAGAAATCAGCAGTCCGATTGAAAGCGAAAGAAAAATGAATACAAGCGAAACAACTATAAGCCAGAACAGGCTTCCTGCAATTGGTACTCCCATTACAAATACAGAAAAAAGAAGTATGGTAATTAGATTTACGATTGAGAGTGCGAAATAGGGAAGAGCTTTTGCTATTATTATGTAAATCGGCTTCATAGGAGAAACCAGAAGAATTTCCATTGTTCCTTTTTCCTTTTCGCGCGCTATTGAAATAGAAGTCATCATTGCACATATCAGTATGAGGATCATTCCCATTACTCCCGGCACGAAATTAAACGAACTTTTCATCTCGGGATTATAAAGAAGTTTAACTGATACACTTATTCCGGGTATATCACCGCCGCTTTTGTTCATTTCTTTCAGTTGGTCTGAAATTATTGCGCTTGCATAGTTAACCACTGTTGTTGCGGTATTCGGATCTGTGGCATCGGCAATGAGCATAATTCCTGCATCACCCGGTGTAAAAAGATTTTTCGAGAATCCCTCGCTGAAGGCTATCACCAGACCGGCTTCACCGCGGCGGAAAACTTCATCAGCCCGGTTTTCAGAGTCAATTGCTTTTCTTATTTTGAAATACTTGCTTGCATTAAGTCTGTGAAGTATCTTTTCCGCTTCTATTCCGCCGGAGGGATTATAGACTGCTATATTTGTTCCTCTTACTTCTGTTGTTATTGCATAACCAAAAAGAACTAGCATCATAACCGGAAGGAACAAAAGGATTATCATTGTCCACTTGTCTCTTGAAATATGGTAGAACTCTTTTTTTAAGAATGAAGCAAACTGTTTCATTAATCCGCCCCCCTCTGAGCTTTTCGGGCAAGCTTGTAAAATACTTCATCCATAGATTTGCCGCCGAAGTTTCTCTTCAGTTCAGCCGGACTATCCATTGCTTCTATGCGGCCGTCAACCATTATGCTTACACGGTTGCAGTATTCGGCTTCATCCATATAGTGTGTTGTTACGAAAATAGTAATGCCGGAATCGGCGGCTCTGTAAATCTGTTCCCAGAATTGCCGTCTTGCTGCAGGGTCCACACCTCCTGTGGGTTCGTCTAGAAAAACAATTCCAGGATTATGAAAAATTGATACAGAGAAAGCAAGCTTCTGCTTCCAGCCTAAAGGGAGACTCCGAACAAGAGTATCTTTTTCTTTTTTGAATCCTATTTGCTCAAGAAGTATTTCGGTTTTTCGGGTAATGTCTTTTTCCCGAACTCCATAAATTCCTCCGAAAAGCCGGATGTTTTCCCATACTTTGAGATCTTCGTAGAGGGAAAATTTCTGAGACATATATCCTATTGAAGCTTTAACTTTTTCAGGTTCTGAAGTTATGTCGAATCCCGCAACGGATCCTTTGCCTGATGTAGGGATGCTTAAACCGCAAAGCATTCGCATTGCAGTTGTTTTTCCTGCTCCGTTTGCTCCGAGGAAGCCGAATATTTCACCCCGCTTCACTTCAAAGCTGATATTATCTACGGCAGTAAACTGACCGAATTTTTTCGTGAGATTTTCGGCTATTATTACACTCATGTTTTTCCTTTTGCCTGAAGTTTCAGAAAACAATCTTCAATTCCAGGCTCAATTCTGTTTATAGTGAAATCAGTGTGTCCTTTTTGTTTTAAGTATTTACCGAGTGTGTCCGGAGAAAAACCAGCGGAATTTGAATAAAAATGGTGTGAATCTCCAAAAGGGAAGCATGAGCCGCAGTTTTCATATTCCCGCAGATCGTTTAGCAATCTGAACATATTTCCGGATTTTACGGAGTAAAGTTCTTCTCCGAAGTTTTTTACTATTTCCCCGGGAGTGTTTATCTCAAGAAACTTTCCGTCCTGCATCAGAGCTATATGATCGCATAATGCCGCTTCATCCATATAGGGTGTGGAAACAAGAATTGTTATTCCCTTGTTTTTCAGATTCTTCAGCATTTCCCAAAACTCTTTTCTGGAAACAGGATCCACGCCGGTTGTTGGTTCATCAAGAAAAAGAACCGATGGTTTGTGAATTAAAGCGCAACTGAGGGCAAGCTTTTGTTTCATACCTCCTGACAATGCTCCTGCGCGTCTGGTCTTAAATGGTTCAAGCAGACTGTAAATATCTTTTATTAAATGATAATTTTCCTCAATCGTCGTTTCAAAAACAGAGGCAAAAAAGTTCAGATTTTCTTCAACCGTTAAATCCTGGTAAAGGGAAAATCTGCCCGGCATATATCCTATTCTGTTTCTGATAGAGGCATAATCCTTCACAGTATCGAATCCGTCAACCAGCGCCTTGCCTGAATCCGGCAGAAGAAGTGTGGTAAGTATTCTGAAAAGGGTGGATTTCCCCGATCCGTCGGGACCGATAATTCCGAAAATTTCGCCTCTGCGCACTTCAAGGGAAATGTTTTCCAAAGCCTTAACTTTCTTATAGGATTTATTTAGATTTTCAGCAATTACAGCTTTCATTTCTTCCCGTTTCTTAATTCACCGTACATCCCGATTTTTAGATAGCCGTCGTTCTTTACAGCCACTTTTACCGAATAGACAAGATTTGCCCTTTCGTCTTTTGTCTGGATCGTTTTAGGAGTGAATTCCGCTTTGTCCGATATTCGGGTTATTCTTCCTTCGTACTCACGGACTCCATCATCACCGAAATCGGCAGTTACTATAAATTTATCGCCGGACTTAATCTTTGTGAGCTGTTCTGCAGTAATATACGCCCTTAGAAACATATTTGTCATATCCGCAAGCTTAAAAACCGGTTTGCCGGGGGAAGCAAGTTCGCCTTCTTCGGCATATTTAACAAGCACTGTTCCCTCTGCAGGGCTTCTTAGGATGCACTTCCTTAATAAATCTTCGGTCAGACTGTACTGAATTTTAAGAGCGGATACTTCTCCATCGAGACTTGAATTTGCGCTTGTGTAAGTAGTTTCAAGAGCATCAAGCTGGCTGCGGAGTATCTTAATCTGGGAGTTGATATCATCAAGTTGTTTGGCATTCACGGCATCTGCAGATACAAGCTTTTCGAATCTTTGCTTCTCCGATTCCGCTGTTTCAATCTGTCGGCGGAGCGATTCAGTCTGCTTCCTTACATCAATTCTTTTGCTTTGTGCAGCCCGTATTTTATCAAGAATCTGTATTTTTGTAAGATGAAGCTGTGTAGTATCGGTAACACCGGCAATTTGGTCTTTCTTTAGCAGACTTCCTTCTTCAATATAGAGTTCAGTAATCTTTCCCTGAGATTCTGCCGAAACAAGAATTTCTACAGATTCAAAAACGCCGGACGAGATAAAGTCATCTTTGTTTCCGGAACAGGATGTCAGGATTACCAAAAGCAGGGCAGTAGTTACATATAATGTTTTCATAGTCTTTATTCGTTATT
>CAZOZP010000054.1:0-23168 GCA_964584325.1 uncultured Melioribacteraceae bacterium | reverse complement strand
ATGAATATGACGGAATCCGATGCCCGCCGACTTGCGCAGCAGTACGGGATGGATTATGATGATTTTGTAAGCGAATATGTAATGAAAAACAAATCTGAAACTAAACCCGTTCCGGCAAGTACTACCTCAATAGCCGAAGCTCCGAAACAGGAATCAATAACAATTACTACTCCTGATGCTAAGATATCAATCCCTTCTGAACAAACTCAGGCAGTTCAGGCTGTTGTTATTCCGCAGACAGGAGATGATAAGCCCAGTAAATATTTCGGGTACGATATATTCTCAAATATCCCGAAAGCATTTGAACCTGCTGCAGTAGGGCCTGTAGATCCCGGTTATATACTTGGTCCCGGTGATGAGCTAAGACTGGTTATTTGGGGAGATGTTGAATTTACCTATACACTTACTGTTGACCAGAGCGGTAACGTTTTCATTCCTACAGCCGGACAAGTATTTGTTCTTGGTGTTCAGTATTCAGATTTGCAGAAGAAAATGGTAAGTTATTTATCAAGATTCTATGAGGGACTTGCCGCAAATCCTGCGACTGTATTTCTCGATATATCAATTTCTAAACTTCGTCCCATTAAAATATTTGCTCTCGGCGATGTTTCACGTCCCGGAGGATATGAAGTATCTAGTTTCTCTACTGTATTTAATGCTCTTTACAGCGTTGGAGGACCTCTTGAAACAGGAAGCTTAAGAGAGGTAAGAGTATTACGTGATAATAAAATTGTGTCAAAAATAGATTTATATGACTATCTGCTTAAAGGTCAAATAGCTAACGATATGAGATTGAGAAATAATGATGTTATTTTTATCCCACCTCGTCTGAAAACCGTCAGTATTAAAGGCGAAGTTCTTCGTACTTATATTTATGAAATAAAAGATGGCGAAGGAATAAAGGAATTAATCAGTTTTGCCGGCGGATTGAAATCTACAGCATACGTTGAAAGGATTCAGGTTAAGCGAATAATTCCGTTTGAAAAAAGACAAAACGAGAGCTGGGACCGCGAAGTAATTGATGTGAATCTGAAAGCAATATTAACCGGAACAGCCGCAAATTTCCCGCTTTTCGACGGTGATGAAATTACAGTTTTCCCGATTCTTGATAAAATGGAAAATTTTGTTAAAATCGGAGGAGCTGTTTACAGACCCGGAATGTTTGAAATTAAAGACGGTAAAACTATAAAGGATGTAATAAAGGAAGCTTACGGACTTCTGCCTGAAGCATATTTGGAAAAGGCAGACCTTACAAGAACCCTTCCAAATGAGAAGAAAGAATTTTATTCTTTTCATCTTAGCGAAGCCATGAACGGAAACCCCGTGCATAACTTCAGGCTTTTACCAAGAGATGAAATAAGAATTTACTCAATATATGAAATTGAAGGTAAACATAATGTTTCAATTGAAGGATATGTTAAAGAAAATACAACAGTTGAATATGCAGACAGTCTTACTTTGTATGATATGATATTCAAAGCCGGCGGACTTCAGGATCCCTACTTTAAAAGTAAGGCTTTATCAGTAAGGGGAGATATCATTAGAATTAATCAGGATAAGATCACTACAAGAATAATAAGTTTTGATCTTGATGAAGTTCTTACCCGAAATTCCGGAAATATGGATTTGGAGCCGGGGGATAAGATTATTATCTATAAAGCTGATATAGACAGGAAATTTGATGAATATGTAAGAATCGAAGGTATGGTAAAAAAACCGGGTCAATATAGATTAAGTCAGGATATGACACCGGTTGATCTTATACTTCAGGCTGGCGGATTTAAAGAACTCGCATTAAAGGGAGAAGTATATTTAAATAGAATAAATCCTCTGGGATATAAAGGAGAACAACTCAGTGAAACTATTCAGATTAAAATACCCGTAACTCAGACTCTGGAAAACGGAAGTATCAGAATCGTTCTGGATTCTGCCAATACACAGAATCAGATAAGACTACAGGATAAAGACGTTCTTGTAGTCAGGAAAAATCCGGATTTTGAAAATCAAAGAAGAGTCGTCATTTCCGGAGAAGTAACCTACCCCGGAGTTTATATACTTACTTCAAGGAACCAGACGGTTATGGATGTTTTAGCTGAATGCGGCGGTCCCACAAGCGAAGGTTATTTATTCGGAGCACAATTCAATCGCAATAATAAGCGAGTAGTTGTTGATTTGGAAAAAGTATTTTATGATGAAGACTATGATGAAAATATTGCTTTAATGGATGGTGATTCTATATATGTTCCAAGTAAACCGGGTTCAGTTTTTGTTACCGGGGAGGTAAATAACGAAGGTTTGTTTAAGTATATTCTCGGTGATAATGTTTGGGATTACTTAAATAGAGCCGGTGATATTACTGAAGATGCCGATTATGCCATTTTGTACAGAGCAAACGGTATGTCGGAAAAAATTAGTCTCGGATTTTTAGGTTCAAATCCGGAAGTGAAAGACGGAGCCATAATCAAAGTTTTTAAGAAAAAGCCTATATCTGAAATCGAAAAGGACTCTGTTGATATCTCAGGAACAATCAAGGATGTACTGGCAGTAATAGTAAGTGCGGTAACAATTCTCGTCCTGGCAAAACAGCTTTAGAATAAAAAAAAGCGGGATTTTATTCCCGCTTTTTTTTTGTATTTTAATACAGAAATTAGAATCGAAAAAAATCTATTTCATTAAAAGCATTCGTTTTACTTCAGAGTAATTTCCCGCCTGAATTTTGTACATATAAACTCCGCTTGGAAGTCCGGCAGCATTAAATCTATAATTGTATTCGCCAGGTGTCAGCTCCTGAGCAACAAGAGTTGAGAGTTCCTGTCCTAAAAGATTATAAACTTTAAGGCTTACAAATTCCTTTTTGGTAATTCCGAATGTAATATTTGTTGAAGGATTAAAAGGATTAGGATAATTTCTGATAAAGTGGTTTTCAGGTATTACGCCGGTTTCTATTTTTTCTGCAGATGTAACAACATTGGAAATTACAGTTGAATTAAGATCGCCGAACTTATTGAATATTGTAGCTGAACTCAGATTTGCAGGAAGTTCAACACTGTGAAAAATTCCTGCCGGTAATTCGTTTTCTGCACCGCCCCCGAAAAGAAAAGGTATCTCATAATTTATGCTGAATTTGTAGTTGAACGCTTTTGTCCCTTTAGGGAATTGAAGGTATGATGAAAATATTGCGTCAGACTCTGTTTCATCAGCACCGATTCCATTGTCATATAATGGAATAACAGAAATAACCTCTTCGGGCGGCCAATATGATGATGGGGTCATAAGAGGATAAGTGTTGCCGGCAATATGCATAAAATATGGTGATAAATCGGTTCCGTCTATTGCAGATTTTGCACCGTTTGCATCAACTAAAAAACGGATTGTAATGTTATTCCCCGATTCATCAGGCAGAGCATCGTTAAATGTTCTGTCAATGAAGAAATAACCGCTGTTATAGTCATCAACAGATAATTTATGTGTTCTTGATGATCCTCCTTCATAAGTAATTATATCATATTTAGGAATATAATAGCAGAACTTATAAGACGGAATGTTTTCTTCCGGACTTAGTGTCTGATCAATTGTTACAAAATAGAAATTTGGATTGATAGGATCAGGAATAAGAGCAGGTGCTGTTTCATCCCAGGTGAACGCGTCACCAGGCAATCTGAGTGTTGATTCATTTGGAAGGAATCTTCCTGATGCTATTTCCAGTTCCATATTACAGGTGTAAGTCACAGAAATAGTTTTTTGAGCAAAAACTACAGAAAAGCCTAAAAATAATAGAAAAAAATACTTCATTTCACTCCCGGATAAATTATGATGTCATAGACAAAAAAAATATAAGGTTGGTTTAATAAAAAGCCGGGATAATACCCGGCTATATCAAAATAAATAGATTATTTTACTTCATCAACATCTTTAACAAACATTACCATCAGGCCGGCAAATATCATCGAGGCTCCACCTAAAAGAAGAGCGTAAATTGCCTGGCCGGCAAAAAGATTTCTTACAAAACCTCCGAGAATTGCAGCGGCTGTAATCTGAGGTATTACGATAAAGAAATTGAAAATACCCATATAAACACCGAGTTTCTTTTGCGGCAAAGATCCGGTTAGTATTGCGTAAGGCATTGCCAAAATAGATGCCCAGGCAAGTCCGATACCGATTTCAGGAATCAAAAGAAGATTCGGGTCTTTAATAACATAGAAGGATGCAAGCGACAATCCGCCAATAACAAGGCTGATCATATGGACTGTTTTACGGCTAGTTGCCTTTGCAATAATTACAAGCAGGAATGCTAGAAGAGCGGCCGCACCGTTATAGACAGCCATTAAAATTCCTACCCAATCGGCTCCTTCATTATATAAAGCTGAAGTAGTGTCTGTAGCACCGAAAATATGATGAGTAACTGCCGGCGTTGTATAAATCCACATTGCAAAAAGAGCAAACCACGAAAAGAACTGAACAACAGCAAGCTGTTTCATGGTTTTCGGCATTTTGTAGAGATCGTTAATAACAGTTACAAAACCGTTCTCGGTTCTTTTTTGGGCTGTCATAAAACCCACAAAAAGCTGGATGATACCGAATGCCGCACCTCCTAAGAAAAATACCATCAAACCAAAATCCATATAAATAAAACTGTTAAAAATGAAATAAAGAGCGGCTGAAATTATTATCCAAATCAGACCATTCTTGTAAAGTTTGGATGAAGCGATCGAAGTTTCATCTCTTTCGGCCAAAACAGGGGATTCATTTTCGAACTGTTCCATTTCTTCCGGTGAGTATTCCTTTGAAGTTAGCACAGTATAAAGCACTGCAAAGAAGAATGCAGCAGCACCTATATAGAACGAGAATTTTACGGAATCAGGTATTTGACCCTCAGGAGCAGTATTTGAGATTCCGAACCAATTGGTCATCATCCAGGGAAGAGCAGAAGCAACAACCGCACCTGTTCCGATAAAGAAACTCTGCATAGCATAACCGGAAGTACGTTGTTCGGAAGGAAGATTGTCACCTACGAATGCTCTGAAAGGTTCCATAGATACATTTATCGATGCATCCATTATCCAAAGCATACCGGCAGCAATCCAAAGTTCCCAGCTGTTAGGCATAAATATCAATGCTGCAGATGCTAAGATAGCGCCCACAAGAAAATACGGGCGGCGGCGTCCGAGGCGGTTCCACGTTTTATCGCTCATATGACCGATAATCGGTTGAATTATAAGTCCGGTTACCGGTGCTGCAATCCATAAAATCGGGATATCATCAATGTTTGCTCCAAGTGTTTCAAATATTCTGCTTACGTTAGCATTTTGCAAGGCAAATCCGAATTGAATTCCTAAAAATCCGAAACTCATATTCCAGATTTGCCAAAATGATAGTCGTGGTTTCTGCATTTCTGCCTCGTTTATTTTTGAAAAGTTAACTGCATAAAATAATAAACTATTATATATTTGTAAAACCGAAATTAAAAAAAGCAGAATTAAGTGAAGATTTCCATTGATGAAATATTGGATTTTATAAAAAATACGGCAGACTCCGCATTCTTTTTTACTCCGCCGACAGTAAAACATGGCATTTCATACATTTTTCCCGGAACCTCAAATGTTTTGAAGGCATATGAAATAAAAGATATTAAAGAAGTAATAAAGGAAGCCGGAGAACTTCACAAAAATGGTATGTATATGTGGTTTTATATGACATACGAGGCAGGAGCCTGTTTTGAGGAAAAACTCTCCACAATTATTTCGGGTAATAAAAATAATCCTGAAGTGAAATTTTGCATATACACAAAAAATGATGTCAGGAAAATTAATTCGGAAGATATAATATTTCCTGAAGAACTCTATACAAGAATCAATGAACCATTGACTGATAGTTTTCGCATAAATACCACATTCACGGAATATAAAGAGAAGATTGCCGGAATTAAAGAACAAATAAAGAACGGGAATACATACCAAATAAATTATACGCTTAAGTCGCGGTTTAACTTAGTATCAAGCGTGTCGGATCTTTTTCTCAGAC
Organism: uncultured Melioribacteraceae bacterium; assembly: GCA_964584325.1. GTDB lineage: Bacteria > Bacteroidota > Ignavibacteria > Ignavibacteriales > Melioribacteraceae > CAZOZP01. The sequence continues at coordinate 17,147 of CAZOZP010000054.1, read as the reverse complement.
TTGTTTTTGCTCAGACTGCAGGATATTCTGCATTTATTAATGATAGTGAAAGGTTAATTTTATCACTTTCACCGGAATTATTGTTCAGAATAAGTAATGATGAAATTACGGTAAGACCAATGAAGGGAACTATTAAGCGCGGAATAAACCGAATAAGTGACCATAAAACTTGGTCGTTACTAAAAGAAAGTCATAAAGACAGAGCCGAAAATATTATGATTCTTGATTTACTGAGAAACGATATCGGAAAAATCTGTGAATCGGGCAGTGTTGAAGTAACATCAGAGTTTTTCATTGAAAAATATGAATCAGTTTTTCAGGCAGTTTCAGAAGCCAGAGGTAAACTCTTGAAAAAAGATCTGTATAATGTATTAAAGGCCGTTTTCCCTTCCGGGTCAATAACCGGAGCCCCTAAATTAAGCAGTATGGAGATAATTAATAAAACTGAGAAAGAGCCGAGGGGAATTTATTGTGGCGGAATCGGAATGGCGACGGAAGAAATAACAATGAATGTTGCAATCCGCACAGCCGAAATCGACAAAAATTCTAAAGAAGGAATAATCGGCACCGGCAGCGGAGTAGTATGGGATAGTGATGCAGAATCAGAATACAAAGAAACTCTTTTGAAAGCTGATTTTTTGAGAAATCCGCCGCCTTATTTCGAAATAATTGAAACAATGCTTCTTGAGAATCACTCCGTTTTTCTTAAAGAATATCATTTGGAACGAATAAAAAACACATCAGATTATTTTCTTTTCAAATTTGACGAAAACAAGTTTCTTAATATTATTGAAAGTTGCATAAAACATTCTCTGCCCGAAAAAAAGTATAAACTCAGAATCGCTTTAAGCAAATGGGGTAATCTGAAATACCGGATGGACGAATTAGCGGATTTCGGATTGAGTGAAGCCCTGGTATCGGAGAGAATAATTAATTCATCTGACAGATTCAGATATTTCAAGACAACGGAGAGAAGTATCTATGATGAAGAATTCAGAATGCATTCAAAGAAATTCCTTGATGTTATTTTCTTTAATGAGAAGGGAAATTTAGCAGAAGGGGCGGTTACAAACATTTTTATAAAAATTAATGGCAGATGGAAAACACCTTCAACAGAATGCGGAATACTTGAAGGTTGTTACAGACGATATTTTATGGAAAATAATTCCGTAAGGGAAGATTTTCTTTCATTAGATGATCTTAAAGCAGCTGAAAAAGTAATCCTTACTAATTCAGTCAGGAAAATCATAAATATTAAAAGCATAACCTTCCCGGGCGGAGAAAAAATAGATTATTGAATTTTACTCTACAACCACAGCAGTTCCGCATGCTGAAACCATAAGCATACTTCCACCCTGACCGATTGTTTCGTAATCCAGGTCAACAGCAAGAATTGCATTGCCACCCAAATTTCTTGCCTGTTCAATCATCTCTGCAATTGCAATATCCTTTGCCTTTCTAAGTTCCTGTTCGTAAGCCGATGAGCGTCCGCCTACGATATCCCTTATACCGGCAAAGAAATCCTTAAAAATATTTGCCCCGAGAATCGCTTCACCTGATACCAGTCCAAGATACTTTACTACTTTTTTCCCTTCCAGTGAAGGTGTGGTTGATACTATCATAATTTCCTCAACTTTGTATAATTGGCGTGTTTAATTTAACAAGAACTTTTGCTTGGTTCAAGAAATTAAATTGATTTAAAATAAGTGAGGAAGTCACCGGTTAAAAAAATGTTGCGTTTAAAATATCCGTTATTTATTTTGACAATTACTTTTGTAAAACATTGATATTTATGTATAGAATTTCGCTCATTTGCTTTTTATTGAACATCTCTATTTCTTTTGGACAAACGGGTTTGGAAATATTTCCTGACTCCAAATCATTCAAATCGTTAATTGCCAATATGCATGAGGCGAAGTTTGGACTTACTCATAGTTTTGTTAACGGTGATCTTAAAGTAGATATAGGCAATTCCACCGACCTGATTAATTATAGATTTGATTCATGTAATTCTCTGGCTCTCGGCATCGAGTTTTATGCTTATGCACTTGCAACTGACTATAGCGAGTACAGATTGCAGATTGATGCCCTTGACGGATTCTTCGGAGGATATGCCGTTTACAGTCATAAGTATGACTCTTCCTCAGCAGATCTAAGGTTTAGGTTTACTCATAACAGTGCTCATTTAGTTGACGGCCATTGGGATCGCAAAAAGAAAACATGGATTAATAACGATATCCCGATTGCATTCACAAAAGACAATGCGGAACTAACTTTTGCCTTAAATAAAAAATATTCAGGTTTCGAAATGCGTAGTTATGTTTTAAGCTCATACGCAGTACTTGTGCGTCCGGCAGAACTAAAGAAATTTAATTTTGCCGCAGGTACTGAAATCAAAATTCCAGCTCTTTTCGGAAAGTTCATCGGGACTAACGCAGGTCTTCTTTTAGCATACGATTTATCGGTTACCGGACTACCTGAATATGTTGGTTGCAATAGTCTGATTGCCGGGATTGACCTGGATAACGGAAGGGGGAAAGGGGTATTATTCTATTTCTCTTATTATAAAGGCAGGAATTATTTCAGCGAGTATTATTATAAAGGAATGGAGAATTTTGGACTCGGGTTTAGAGTGAATATAATTTAAATCACATCTCCTTAATAAATAATAAATAGCAGTTGCATATTTATTATAAATTTAGCAAATTTACGCTTAATTTCTAAAATATTATGAAGTATTGTTCTTGGATCTAACTTATTTATTTAGGATTATTTCAGTAAAGAGATTAATAAATTTAATATTAACATTTATATCGTTCTTTTTATCCAGGTTAACCGGTAAGCCGATCGTTTGGAATCAGCCTGTTACTATGCTTTTAGAACCGACTAACAAGTGTAACCTGAAATGTCCCGAATGCCCTTCGGGTTTGGGAGCACTTACAAGGAATTCAGGAATGCTTAGTATGGAAGATTACAAACAGTATATTGATAAAGCTTCCGGGACTGTTTTTTACCTGCAGCTTTTTTTTCAGGGAGAACCTTATTTGAACAAGAATCTTCCCGGTATGATAAAATATGCCGCCGAAAAAAAAATATATACGGCAGTAAGCACAAACGGATTGGTCATTAACGAAAAGAATATCGATACGATATTTGATTCGGCCCCCGATAAAATAATATTTTCTATTGACGGGATGGACCAGGATACTTATGTGAAATACAGAGTAGGCGGTTCTTTTGAAAAAGCAATGAATGCTCTGAAACTGGTGCTTAAAAAGAAGGAAGAGTCAGGAAATAAAAAACCTTTTGTTGAGTTTCAGTTTATTGTGATGAAGCAGAATGAGCATCAGATAGATGAAGTACTGAAACTTAGGAAACTTAAGGGATTAAACCGGGTTGCTTTGAAATCTATGCAGATATCCGATATTGAGAATGCTAAAGAATATTTACCTTCTTTGAAAAAGTATTCAAGATATCTGATTAAAGACGGGAAGCCGGTTATTAAAAACAAATTAAAAAACAGTTGTTTTTATCTTTGGAGAACGATTGCATTAACTTGGGACGGTTATTCTGTTCCCTGCTGTTTCGACAAAGATGCAAAAATAAAGTTCGGAAATCTTAAATCACAAGAACTTCTTGAGATATGGAAAGGTAGAAAATATTATAATTTCAGAAAAGCAATTCTGAAAGGAAGAAGTAAAATTGATATGTGCAGAAACTGCACTGAAGGACTTAATCTAAATTTATCGGATATTTAATGGCAGCACTGACTAGAAAATTATATTTTGCATACATAAATAAGAGTAATGTGATATTTCCGATTCTGAAATATCTTCTGGCCATAATACTTGTTTCAATAATTGCCTATAAAATAGATTTTTTTGCATTAGGTAATACATTCATACGCGCCAATATGTTTATTATTGGATTTGTTCTTCTTCTTGGAGCGGTTAATATTCTTCTTCAGTTTGTGAAGTGGAAACTTATCTGTAATCAGGTACTCGAGGAGAAAGAACAAGGAAAAATTGTAAATTCTTTGTTTTATGGATTTAGTGCCGGTATTACAACTCCATTCAGGGTAGGAGAGTATGTTGGGCGTGCCATTCCCTTTAAACGAAATATATTGCATGTTTCTCTTGCTTCAGCTATAGATAAATTTATTCCGCTGCTCGTTATTCTTGTTTTTGGTCTGATTTCTTCTTTCACTTTTCTGTATTCATCAAACAGCGGGTTAAAGTATCTTGTATTTGTTCCGCTTGCAATTATTGTATCTGCGGCGGGATTGTTCTATTTCAAGAAAGAGCTTACAGAATCCGGATTATTCAGCAAAATAACAAATCTTAAAATAATAAAAGATAATGTTGAGATTGTTAATTACCTGCGGGCACTTGATACTAAATTCTTGCTTAGAATATTTTTTATTTCGATTGTTTTTGTGTTCACATATACAGCTCAGTTTGCACTTCTTGTTGCCGCATTTACATATAAGATGGAATTGATGAATTATCTCTGGGCCAGCTCATTAGTGATTTTTACTAAAGCATTGTTCCCGCCGGTTACATTCGGAGAGCTGGGAATCAGGGAAACCGCGGCAATATTTTTCTTTGGATTAGTTGGGGCTTCCGAAGCTGCTGCATTTCAGTCTTCTATAGTCTTGTTTTTTATTAATCTTGTAATTCCCGCCCTTATAGGTTCTTTTATGCTTATAAGGAGAAAGTAAGGCTTGTATATTCTGTTTTTCATATTTCTTGTTCCTGCCTGCATTTACTTTTTATTTCTGCTGAAAGTTTTAAATGGTCTTAAGAAACTAAAAATATCCTCGTTATCAGGAACTAATAACGATTTTAACGATATGATATCCGTGATTATTCCTTTCCGCAATGAAAGTTCCAATATACTTGCTTCTCTTGAAAGCTTAACAGGCCAGGTTTTTCCAAAAGACAGATACGAGGTAATATATGTTGATGATTCCTCTGAAGATGATTCCATTGCAAAGATACAAAATGCAAAAAAGCCTTTTAATATTAAGGTTATAAGCGTCCCAAAATCATCTCACGAAAGGGGTTTTAAGAAAATCGCCATTCTTGAAGCATTGAAATCCGCACAGGGAGATATTATCGTAACAACAGACTGTGATTGCCTTCAGCCCCCGATGTGGCTTTCTAATATCGCCTCGTGTTTTGATTACGATACAGCTTTTGTCTCGGGTCCGGTAGAGTTTATGAACAATAATAAATTTTTTGGCGGATTGCAGCGAGCGGAGTTTGCCGGTCTCGTTCTAACAGGTGCCGGACTAATAGGAGCGGGATTTCCGGTAATATGCAACGGTGCGAATCTGGCCTTTAGGAAAGTTGTTTTTGAACAGACCGGGGGGTATTCAGATAATTTGACGCTTACTTCCGGAGAAGATGAGCTTCTTATGCAAAAAATTGCTTCTCAAAAAAAATATAAAATAAAATTTGCTTATGATAAGGAAGCTGTAGTTAAAACACATCCTAATAATACATTTAAAGAGTTTTATCAGCAGAGAAAACGATGGGCAAGTAAAGGACTTTTTTACAAAAACAAAATGCTTATTGCTATTCTGGTAATGATATTCTCTTTTTTTCTATCATTTCCGGTAATGCTTATGTTAGGTCTGTATTTCCCTATACTGTGGATTGAAATGATAGTTCTATTTATTATGAAAGCCGTAATGGAGTATTTTATCCTTAGCGAGGGAGCGGAGAATATATTTGATAAGGACATTCTGGATTATTTTATTCCAGCTCAGGTTATTCATATTCCTTATATCCTTGTTTCTGCTGTGAGCGGAGCCTTCGGACAGTATGCCTGGAAAAACAGAAAAGTGGAAAGATGAATAAATATTTTTGCAATCCGCCGGCTGTAATAAAAAGGATATTTAATGAATTTGTATGGGATTCCGGTAACAATAAACTTTTATTTACTTTTGATGACGGACCTATACCGGGGAATACTCAACTAATTCTGAAATTTCTGAACGATAAAAACATTAAAGCGGTTTTTTTCTGTGTAGGAGAAAATGTTATCAGGAACCCTCAGCTTGTTAATGAAATAATAGCCGAAGGACATACTATAGGCAACCACACAATGAATCATAAAAATATTACCGGCTGCAGTGAAACAGTAAAAAAAAGTATCATTGATTTTAATAAACTGATGCAGAATGATTTCGGAATTACACCCGGGTATTTCAGGCCGCCGCATGGAAGAATCAATCTGTTTTCTCCCAAACTTCTTAGAGAATTGAATATAAAAACGGTAATGTGGAGCCTTTTGACTTATGATTTCAAAAACGATTTTAAGCTTTCCGGGGAGATAATAAGAAAATACTTAAAACAGAATTCAATAATTGTGTTTCATGATAGTATTAAGTCAGCTCGTATTCTCCCTGATCTGCTTGAGTATTCAGCGGAGAGAATTTCTGAAATGAATTATTCAATCGGGGAGCCCGGGGAATGTTTATTTCAGCAGCAGTAACCGCACTAATTCTATATATTTTTCTACTCCTGAAATTTGCATTTTATTCCGGAAGGAAGTATCCCGTCAATTCTAATATTAAGGTTAAGTCAGTCTCAGTAATAATTGCTGCCAAAAATGAAGAAGAAAACATTGAAGAGTGTATTGAATCTGTTCTGAAAAGTGAATATCCTGAAAATAAAATGGAAATCATTGTTGTTGACGACAATTCTGCCGACAATACATATTCATTATTAAAAAAACTTGAGAGCAGATATCCCGGAAGACTAAAACTTCTGCAAACTCCGGCAGATGGAAGGAAAATCATAGGGAAAGCTAACGCAGTTGATTTTGCAATCTGCAATTCATCCGGTGAAATAATCATGATTACCGATGCCGACTGCCGGGTGAATAAGACCTGGGTAAAAAAAACAGCGGGATATTTTACTACTGATGTAAAAATGGTATGCGGCTATACGCAAATAAGCGGAACCGGATTATTCGATGCGGTTCAGGGTTTAGATCTTTTGTATTTGCTGACAATTGCTTCAGGGAATGCTTCTTCAGGAAAACCTGTAAGCTGTATAGGAAATAACATGGCTTTCACAAGGGAGGCTTATAATGCAATTGGCGGATTTGAAAAACTTGGATTTTCTGTTACCGAGGATCAGCAATTGCTTAAAGCTGTTTACGAAATTGATAAAACCGGAATTGTTTTTCCGTCTGAATCTGAAACTGTAATAACCACAAAGCCTTTAAAAGGAATCAAAGAATTTATCAGCCAAAGAAAGCGATGGGGTAAGGGCGGAATGGATACCGGAACTTATGGTCTGGCAATGCAGATGCTGGCATTTTTCCTGAATGTTTCAATAATAATAAGTGCTGTTTTATATTTAAATATGTTTTTCATTTTATTAGGATTAAAATTATCTGCGGATACATTCCTTCTAATTATTTCTTCACGAAGATTAAGCATTAAATACAAATTAAGATATATACCCTTATTCGAATTATTCAACATTTTATATATTTGCATATTACCTTTTTTAATTCTAATGGACCCTAAAATCAGCTGGAAAGGTGAAAAATACTGATGCTTCTTTTATGTAATTATTATGTAACATACCGCTGTAATGCCTTCTGCAGCTTTTGTCATTTTGCTGACCACGATGCTTTTAAGAATACAAGTGAGGCTTCCTTTGATGATTTCCGGAGAAATGTAACTGAACTTGCATCACTTGGAGTGAAATTTATAGATCTGACAGGCGGAGAACCTCTGCTTAATAAAAATATAGATAAAATGGCAGAATTTGCATCTTCTTTGAAAATGCAGACAAGCATAACAACTAATTGTCTGATTTATTCCAAATATGCAGAAAAGCTTGCCGGCAAAGTTAACCTGCTGCATTTTTCGCTGGATTCTCCGGATAGAGACGAGCATAATGCTATAAGAGGAATAAAATGTTATGATAAAGTCTTGGAAAGTCTGGATATTGCCAAATCCATAGGTGAGCATCCTGATATTTTGTTCACAGTTACAAATGAGACTTACAAAAAGCTCCCTGAGATGTACGAGATAGCATTAAAGAAAGATGTTGTGCTGATAGTTAATCCTGTTTTTTCATATTTCGGGAATCCGGGCCTTAACAACGAAGCCATTGATTATATTAGCGAATTTGTTTCAGGTAAGATTCAGGCTTATGTGAATCCTTCTTTTCTCAGATTAAGAAAAAAAGGAGGAAATGACATATCAGATCCGGTTTGTAAGGCAGTATCAAGAGTGATAGTAATTTCGCCTGATAACAAGATAATTCTGCCTTGCTATCATTTCGGTAATAAGACAATCGAAATAGACAGACCAATTGCAGAAATCAGGAAATCCGAAGAATATAGAACAATTAGAGCTATGGAAGGCCGTTACGGGTTCTGCCGGGGATGCACTGTTAACTGTTACTTCGAACCTTCTTTTGCATTCCCTACAAATCTATACGGAGCCGCAAGCATAATGTCGAAACTTAAATACGGATACAATAAACTTATAAAACAGAAATTGAAAAAATAATACAGGCCTATGTGATGAAAATTATTTTTATACTATATGTAATGTTTTGCATTTCAATAACTGCACAAGAAAAGGGGACTACAGAGTATTTTCCGGGAGAATTGAATTTCAAGCCGTTTATGGCAAATATTCTTGAACCAAGAATGGGCTTTGTTAGACAATTTGAAAGAAATGCAGTTAGACTCGATATAGGGCGTTCGCTTGATTTTGTGAAGATTAAACTCGATTCAAATACAGACCTGGCTTTCGGTGCAGATATGTTTACATATACTTCAATAAAATCAGAATCGGAATTCCATTTCCCGGTGGATGCAGTAGATTATTTGTTCGGAGTAAATGCCTCTTACATAAAGAGATTTGAAAAAGGAAGCGAAGCCGGTGCAAGACTTAGATTCAGCCATATAAGTGCACATCTGGTTGACGGACATTTCGACGGTACTCTTAATGTTTGGAAGAACAACCACAAACCGAGAGTTTACAGCAGGGAGTTCTTCGAGTTTATGCCTTATTATAAAATGTATGATATAAGATTATATACCGGGATTACTTATCTGATAAATACTTCGCCGGATTATATCAATAAAACTTCATTTCATTTCGGGGCGGAGTATATGATGAAAAATTATATATCGGAATCAATTACACCTTATGCAGCTTATGATTTGAAACTTATTCGGGCAGGGAAATACAGCGGAAATAATTCACTGAGTCTGGGAGTCAGAGTCGGCAAACCGGAATCTTCAGCCGTAAGTATTTATTATACATATTATCAGGGTTATGATTTCCACGGTGAATATTTTGATTTCAGAACTGAGTATTCAGCATTCGGAATTAATATTGATATATAGGCCAATATGATCTGGATACATTTAGGATTATTTGTTTTGACATTCCTGACAACACTTATTGCCGGAATGCCATGGATTACCGGACAGGCTCCGCCCTGGAGTATATCGTCACTTTCCGCTTCATTGCCTTATGCCGGTTCGCTTATGTTCATAATAACCTGCCATGAATTCGGACATTATTTTGCATCAAGGTACCATAAAATAGAATCAACTCTTCCTTTTTATATACCGTTTCCTCCGATATCTCTTCTGAATTTCGGAACTATGGGGGCTGTAATTAAAACAAAAGGAAGGATACAAGATAACAGTCAAATGATGGATATCGGAGCATACGGGCCGATTGCCGGATTCATTGCTACTGTTATTGTATTATTATACGGATTTGCAACACTTCCGGGACCGGAGTACATTCTAAAAATACATCCGGATTATTTTTCCGGTATTAAGGATTCTGATTCGTTCACTCTTTTTTTTGGAGATAACCTTCTTTTTGCCGGATTAAGACAAATGTTTTCAGTCCCCGGAAAGTTTATTCCTCCAATGAGCGAGATATATCACTATCCCTATCTTCTGGCAGGATGGCTGGGACTTTTTATAACGGCGATGAATATGATTCCTGTAGGACAACTTGACGGGGGACATGTGATTTACGCTATGTTCGGAAACAGAATTCATCAGATAATATCCTCAGTGTTTTTAGTGCTGATATTTGTTTTAGGATTTATCGGACTGGCAGATTTTGTTTTTGAAACAAAACTCGGATTCGGCTGGCCGGGATGGCTGCTTTGGGCAATTATTCTGTACTTTGTGGTAAAACCCAAACATCCGCCTGTGTATAAATTTGAAAAACTTGATAAAAAGAGGCTGATAACAGGGATTATAACAATAATTATTTTCATATTAGCGTTTTCGCCGGTGCCTTTTTCGGAATTGTAAAATTTGAATTTTTTGCTCTATTCATTCGTTTCTTGACATTAGTAATTCATTTAATTACTTTTAAGCCTTTCAAATAAGAGGAATGATTATCGGAGAAATTCTACTTTTTAAGAATTAAGTTTTATTAACATTCATTACCTTTTATGACAAAATATTTATTACTGTTTTTCGTGTTTTTTGTTATTTCCTGCGATAAAATTTCGGATGAAGTAATTGCTCCGCAGGAAGTTAAAATATCATTTCTTAAAGCTGCATTCCCGGATACAATTAATGTAACCCCCGCTGGGGCATCTTTCAATCTTCACGCTGAATTTATTGAAGTTTCTTCTTTGGCAGGAGTATGGACTGAACTGAAAAACACAAGCGGTCAGTCTTTTAAAAACATAGTAATACCTATGGCCGACAGCGGCAACTTAACTGATTCAGATTCAGCCTCGGGCGATAAAATATTTTCAGGGAAGGGAATAATCAGCGATGACAGCTATTCAGGAAATGTTGTAGCAGAACTCTATATCCAAGATAATCTGGGCAACACCAGAAATATTTACAGCAGGAATATTTTTATTAGTGCAAAACCCAATGAAGCACCCGTTATCTCGCAATTATTTGCTCCTGATACATTATCCCTTCAGATATCAAACACTGCCAATGTCAGGATTAAAGTTACTGATGCCAACGGACAGGATAACATTAAGCGGGTATGGGCATACAATGAGGCAAATCCTTCTAAATACTTTGAGTTATTTGACAATGGCGATAATGTTAAAAACGGCGACAGCATTAAGGGCGATAAAGTCTTTTCGGCAATTATCGAGTTTACTGTTGCTAATATAGGCGAATATACTTTTGTATTTAATGCTGAAGATTACTCCGGAAGTATCAGTAACCGGATTAAACATAAATTTGTGATAACTTTATGAAAATAAAAATAATAAGTGCATTTATTATTACTGCATTTTGTTTAACAGCGCAGACTTTACCGAAAGATTACGGAATTGGGAAGAGTTTATTAAAAGCAGATTCATCCGAACCTGTAGGCAATTCGGTTATAGATATTATTGCCCTGGGCGATACTGTGATTTTAGGAACAGGAAAAGGATTATCGATAAGTCGTAACGGCGGGGTTGATTGGCAGAATTATTACGGTTCAAATTCCTTCGGGAACGAAGATATTTCTGCAATTGCGTTATACGGAAACGAAGTCTGGTCCGCAACAGCACATTCTGTAGAAAAAAGCGGTGAAACATTGCCTGAAGGAAGCGGATACAGATATTCCTCAGACGGAGGAATAACCTGGACTTCAATCGCTCAACCGCTTGACAATCAAAATGATACAGTTGTAAGCTACGGAAAGAACAAAATTAAAGCTCTGCCGGTAACAGTATCGATTCAAAATCTCACTTATGATCTGGCCATAAATAAAAGCGGGATTTGGGCAGCGTCATTTGCTGGCGGATTAAGACGGTCAACTGATTCCGGAAAAAATTGGCAAAGAATAGTTCTTCCTCCGGATTATTTATCTGAGATTACTCCCGACAGTAGTTACAGTTTTTCTCTATCACCGGTGGCAGGGAAGTTCTCAAAAGAATCTAATCTTAATCACAGGCTGTTTTCAGTTATTGCACCTTATGATTCATTGATTGTTGCAGGCACTGCAGCCGGCATAAATATTTCAACAGATACCGGTAAATCCTGGAAAAAATATAATTTCACAAACGGAATAACCGGAAATTTCATAGTTGCACTGGCCTTTGATAAGGCTTCAGAATCTTTATGGGCAGCATCCTGGCAAGCCGAGGGTACTAATGAATATAACGGAATAAGTGCAACATTCGATTTGGGACAAAGTTGGAAAACATTCCTCCCCGGTAAAAAGATACATAATATCAGTACCGCATATGATGAGGCTAAAGGAATATCTTTTATTATTGCCGCCGGTACTGACGGATTGTTTGTTACTACAGATAATGGCAGAAGCTGGACTGAAGCAGGGATTATAAATCCTGACGGATTTGTACCGGAATACGGGCAAATTCGATATTACTCTTCTGCAGTAAGCAGTTTGTCTCCTGATATTGTTTGGGCAGGCACATCATCTTTCGGAGTTATGAAATTTTCAGGTAATGCTGAAAATTGGAGCGGGAACTGGAAATCTTTCTTCTCTTCTGTAAAGATTGAATCAGCCGATAAACCAATAGCATTTCCAAATCCATTTGCTCCGAAGCAAGGCAGAATAAATATTAAATTTAAAGCTGCAAACACATCCTCAACAGCAACGCTGAGAATCTTTGATTTCGGAATGAATCTTGTTCGTACAGTAGTACAGAATTATCCGATTACACCGGGAACTGATGTCCTTCTTTCATGGGACGGGCTGAATGATTCAGGAGCCGAAATTGCTAACGGTGTTTATTTTTTCAGGGTGGACAACGGTGATGATATTTCTTACGGTAAAATATTAGTTATTAAATAGGTGAAGTTTGAATAGATTATTCTTTTATGTATTTATTGTTTTCATTGCCTTTTCATTAAGTATTATTGCCGGAAATCCCGGAGGAAAAGCGGGAGCATTTTCAAGAATGGGATTCGGAGCAAGAGCATCCGGTATGGGCAATGCTTTTTCCGCTGTAAAAAGTGGAAATCTTGTCTCTTATTATAACCCTGCCTCTTCAATATTTCAGGAAGGCAATTCAATACAGGCTTCTTATTCAATTCTTTCGCTTGATAGAAGTCTAAACTATCTCTCGTTTACCAAAAAGTTTGAATTCGGGAAAGACTCTCTAACCGGAAGACCAAGAGGGGCAATCGGATTTTCAGCAGGAATTATTAATTCAGGTGTCTCAGGTATCGAGGAGAGAGATAATGAAGGAATGAAAAAAGGCGACATTTCAGTTTCGGAGAATCAGTTCTACATCTCTGTCTCCAATAAATTTTCTGATAAAGTAGCAATAGGAATAAGCTGTAAGTATTATTATTTCGATTTGTATGACGATATAACTTCATCGGCATTAGGACTGGATGCAGGTATTATGTATTCATTGTCTGAGAATATAACTCTTGCAGGAGTGATTGCTGATCTTAATTCTTCATACAAATGGAACACAAATTCAATTTACGGGAATGACGGTAATGAGTATGAAGATAAATTTCCGCTAATGAAAAGACTTGCGGCTTCATACAGAAACAAAGAATTAGGATTGATTTCAGTTGCTGAATTCGAAAATGCTTCGGGTATTGGAAGTGTTCTGAAAATCGGTGCTGAATATACAATAATAGAAAGTTTTAGTATAAGATGCGGTCTAGACAGAATCTCGATTTCCGATAAGAACAGACCGGTTAAATTTTCTGCAGGATTCTCGTTTTTCAGAGATCTCGGCTGGGGTATTGCCGGAGTCGATTATGCTTTTGTAACTGAACCCTATTCTTCATTCGATGAACACATTTTAGGAATAAATCTAAATTTATAATATGAAAAAAATAATAATCTTATTTCTGTCGTTACTAGTAAATGTATTTGCTCAAGATGCAGGCACAACCGGAATGGCTTTCCTTAAAAACCCTTTTACGGCAAGAAATACCGCAATGGGCGATATTGGAAATATCCGTAATGTTTCAATAGCAGATGCTTATTATAATCCCGCCTCATTAGCTTATATTCAGCAGAATGAAATACTGTTCTCAAATATTTCCTGGTTCGGCGATGTTAACTCGGCACAGTTCGCTGCGGGATCAGATTTTATCGGAATTCCGCTTATGATTGGCGTGAACTCTACATCGATAAAAGGTTTTGAAGTGAGAGAAGTACCGGGAGATCCTATGTCTTCTTTCGATATACATTATTTCAGCGGATTTTTAACTTCCGGATTTACACTTACCGAAAATATTGCCGTAGGTGCAACATTTAAATTTCTATATGAAGAAATATTTTCCGATGACGCAGACGGTTATGCTTTTGATCTTGGGGCATCATATTCCGAAATAGTTGAAGGACTGAACGCAGGCATAAGTGTCAGGAATCTGGGGGGAATGTCAAAGCTGAGAAATGAAGAAACTAAGCTTCCTGCTGATTTGCAGTTATCTGCAGATTACAAATTCAAAACAGGAGATTTTGATTTCAATCTGCTTGCCGGATACAGAAAATTCTTTGAAGAAAATGAAAGTCATCTTCATTTAGGAACAGAAGTAACAATCCTTCAATTTGCGGTAATAAGACTTGGATATGTGACCGGCTATGAGGCGAAGGATATTTCTACCGGATTGGGTCTGAATTATAAGGGAATTAAAGTAGATTATTCTTTCCAGAAAATTGGTTACGGACTGGGAGACTCTCACGGTTTCGGACTCTCTTATAATTTTTAGGTCAGTTTAATGAGAAGAATACTGATTTGCCGACCGGACCGGTTGGGCGATGTAATACTTTCTACACCTGTTGCACGTGAATTAAAGAAGAAATATCCTGATGCATTCATAGCAGTAATGGTGAAAAGCGCAACAAAAGGCGTTTATGAAAATAACCCGAATATTGATTTAATTATTACTGACGATTACAACGATAAAACAATATTTTCGTCTTTTTGGAAGATGACATCAGAAATCAGGGCACTGAAATTTACTGATGCTCTTATGCTTATTCCTAATGAGAGACTAAACTACATGCTTTTTCTTGCAGGAATAAAAAACCGCATCGGAGTAGGGCATAAAATATATCAGTATCTTACCTTTACTAAATTCGTTGATCGTAAAAAGTATATTGAAGAAAGGCACGAAGCTGATTATTGTATGGATCTTGCCCGCCGGTTGGGTGTTGAAACAAGTAATCTTAGCACTGAAATATTTCTTACCGAATCAGAACTTACTGAGGCTGCAACAGTAAGAAAACAAATTGCTGAAGAATCGGAGTTTCTGGTTGCAGTCCACCCTTCTTCAGGCCGTTCTGCACCAAATATGCCTGTGGGAGAATACCGGAAACTTATTGAAACTTTATCAAAATATAATAAAATTAAAGTAATTGTTACTGATCCTGAATCGCTTAAGGATTTTGAAAGGATACCCAATGTGTTTTATGCCGAACACAATAATGATTTAAGAAAATTATTCGTATTTATTAAAGCCGCAGATATTCTGATATCTGCAAGCACCGGCCCGATGCACGCTGCAGCAGCGCTAAAAGTAAATACGCTTTCCGTATTTTGTCCTCTGCCGGCTTGTATGCCTAAACTGTGGGGCCCGCTTGGCAATAATCCGGAATTTATACTTCCTGAACCGGAATATTGTATGAAACATTGTACCGGGGATACTCATTCGTGCAACCTGCAGGGCGATAGAGGAATTACTTCAGAAACAGTATTGAACGCTTTGTTGAAATTGATTGATAATAAATAATTAGATTTATTTTAAGAGTATTATTCTTTATATTTCGTTACAAGTTTTCCGAGAGCCGGTTGACCGGGAGGTACCCAACCCCGCCAGGTCCGGAAGGAAGCAACGGTCAGTATTCTGTCGGTGTAGCCGGATTTCTCGGATTAATTATCTGCCCTTAAACCAATCCCTCTTTTAATGCCTTTGCTACAGCTTCAGATTTTGAATGTACATGAAGTTTCTTATATATGTTTTTATAATGAAACCGAACAGTTTCAATATTAATAAAAAGTGATTCAGCAATAAACTTTGAAGTGCATCCCTGTACAAGTTTGTCAAGAACCTCCAGTTCCCGCTGCGAAAGCATTTCCTCTTCACTTGGTTTAACTTTGGTGGGTTTGTTGAAGTATTCGATAACCTTCCGCGCTATGTTTGAACTCATCGGACCACCGCCTTCAAGTGCTTCATAAATTGCGTCAATTAGTCTTGAAGGAGGAGTGTTTTTTAATAGATAACCGCTTGCTCCGGCACAAAGCGCATCAAAAATCATTTCGTTTTCTTCGTATATCGTAAGTATAACAACAGGCACATCAGGAACTATTTTTTTCATCTTTTTAATGCCTTCAATTCCGTTTATTCCCGGGAGATTGATATCCATAAGCACAATTGATGGATTTAATTCAGGAAGAGAGGCTAGAAAATCCTCGCAATTTGAAAAAACCGCTGAACAGCTCAATCCTGTATCACCATCAATTAAAATTTTTAAACCGTTTCTGATATTTGTATTATCTTCAACAATTACAACTTTTTCCATCAGATACTCCCGATAAAAGTGATGTTAGTTCCGTATTCCTTTCCGGATACGATTTCCAATTCACCGCCTATTTGTGCAGCCCGTTTCTTTATATTATATAAACCATTTCCTTCATAACGACCGGTTGTATCGAAACCTTTTCCGTTGTCGTAAAATGATATTTTTATTTGTTTTTTCCAAATCTCTGCCGTTAGTTCCATTTTATCGGCAGAACTGTGTTTGATACTGTTGTTTATAGCTTCCTTAAAAATTAAATATATATTCTGTCTATGTTCAAGCGGAAGAAAAACTTTATTGAAATCGTCTTTGTTATTGGTATTCATTGTGATTCCCTGAGCCGCCAATATGTCTTTCGTATTATCCTTTAAACGCTGAAGCATATCATACAGAGAATCTCGCCGGGGATTAATTAACCAGACAGTATCACTCATGCTTCCAACCAGCGATCTGGATTTTTCCGCTATCCCGATAAGATATTCAGAGGCATTCGGATTACTGTTGCCTATAAGTTTATTTAGTACTTCACTTATTATGGATATTTCGGTTAATCCGGATCCGATATTATCATGAAGATCAGCAGCAATATCAGCTCTGAGTCTTTCAAGAGCAATAAGATGCTTAAATCTTAAAGTAATAATAATGTAGGCAA
>CAZOZP010000053.1:0-23509 GCA_964584325.1 uncultured Melioribacteraceae bacterium | reverse complement strand
GACGAGACTCGAACTCGCGACCTCCTGCGTGACAGGCAGGCATTCTAACCAACTGAACTACGACCCCGTATAAAAGAACAAAAATTAAGTTCCTAAATTTAATCCCCGAAAAAACTAAAAGCAAGAAAAAACTATAAAATTTTTGTTCCGAAACTTACTCCAACTGCATTTGCGGCAATAACACCCTGGTCATTTGGCTTAACCAGCTTCTGATGTGCGATTGCATCGGTAATATCTACATCGGAAATATTATTTCCTCTCAGAGCAACCATTCTGCCGAACTGCTTACGCATAACAAGATCAACAGCAAATGTTCCGAATTTTGTTGATAGAATACGATCGAAGGGTGTCGGTACTCCGCCTCTTTGAAGATGTCCGAGAACAGTGTATCTTGTTTCCAGACGGGTGTTTGTTTCAATGTTTTTTGCAACAAGTTCGGCAATTCCGCCAAGACGAATCGGATCGGTTCTTTTCTTGTCTGTTTCCTTTATAACCAGATTGCCGTCCTTGGCTTTTGCACCTTCAGCAACACAAACAATGCTGAAGCGTTTGCCGCGGATATTTCTTTTTAATACTTTTTCGTAAACTGAATCCCAGTCGAAGGGAATCTCCGGAATCAGAATTATATCAGCTCCCCCGGCAATGCCTCCGTTAAGAGCAATCCAGCCGGCATATCTGCCCATTACTTCAATAACCATAACTCTATGGTGCGATGATGCAGTGGTATGAAGCCTGTCAATAGCTTCAGTTACAACATAAACAGCTGAATCGTGTCCGAATGTCAAGTCTGTAGCTTCAAGATCATTATCAATAGTTTTCGGGACGCCTACTACATTAATTCCCAATTCCCGCATTTTCTGAGCGATATTCATAGTCCCGTCGCCGCCAATGGCAATAAGTGCATCCAAATCCCATGCACGAAAGTTTCTGAGAGCTTGTTCAGAACGGTCAACAATTTTTATTTTTCCGTCAGATTCTTCAGGCCAATGGAAGGGGTCTCCTTTATTTGAAGAACCCAGAATCGTACCGCCGCGGTTAAGTATGCCTGAAACATCCGAGTCATGTAGTTCTACGGCCTTTCCGGATACAAGGCCTTCAAAACCATCCTGAATCCCGATAACTTTTAATCCGTTGTCAAATGCCGGTTTTGAAACACCGCGAATTACTGCATTCAGTCCGGGGCAATCGCCACCGCCTGTGAGTATTCCGATTCTTTTTACATGAGAGTCAGTCATTATAATTCCGTCTGTTTTCAGCTTTCGTTAAAGTCTTAAAGTGTGTTTTTGCAAATATATCAAAATTGAAACTAATTTCAGAAGAAAATAACTTTTTAACATACATATCTGTTTTTGCAGAGGAGCCTTTCGGGAAATCAAAACCGGAAAGTTTTTGTTTTTCAAACCATTGATTAAAA
This sequence comes from uncultured Melioribacteraceae bacterium, assembly GCA_964584325.1. GTDB lineage: Bacteria > Bacteroidota > Ignavibacteria > Ignavibacteriales > Melioribacteraceae > CAZOZP01. The sequence goes on along the minus strand of CAZOZP010000053.1, from coordinate 22,095 downwards.
TAATAACGGCTAATAATTGAAGCAGAAGCAACAGATAAAAATGACTCGGCCTTATGTATTTTAGTAAACTTCACTTCCGGGAAATTGTTTTCAACATCAAACCGAAGTTCTGCAAATTTGTCTATGATTACATTATTGCAATAGTGTTTTTGCAACAGTTCATTAATAACTTTTGAATGAGCCTTTGCAAGTATAAGATTGAGATTTCGGTATTTGTTAAATAATCTATTATATATATGCGGTTCCAGAACTAAACTTTCAAACTTAAATTCTTGATTGTTTAGCAATTTTTCGGCAATTATGTTAATTTTTGAGTCAGACAAAAGTTTGCTGTCAACAACTCCAAGTGATAATGCAAAATCTAATACATCTTTATTAATATAGGCTGCAGTAACTACGAGTGGACCAAAAAAGTCGCCCTTCCCGCATTCGTCTGATCCTATTTGAGGAAAGTTGCCGTTTTTTGGCGGATTCACAATGCTCCGACTATCAATAGATATGTCAGCCTTGTTCAAAGAGGAAACCACTTGCTCATAAAATTCGGTTGATTGTCTGCCCTGAATTACAACAGAAATACCGCGTTTACCAAAATATACCAATATCCGGAGTCTTTCTGATATTTTGGTTACTTCAACAGAATAATTATAATTATTTTCTGTAATTTCGGATGAAATAATCTCGGGATTTTCCGATAATACACTTGTAATTCTCTTAATCAGTAAATAAGCATTGGTTTTCATAATTTTGACAATCTTTTCATTAATAATAATAATAACTGCCGCAACAACACAAATGTTTTTCAAAAAAAGAAAAATAATGGAGTTTTTATGTCCTAAACAAAAATATTTATAAAATATCATCTGTTTTGTTTTGTTTTTTTCTTTGGAGTTAATTAAATTCACACTTTAGAATTAAATAGAAGTGGTGTGTATTTAATACTTAAATACGTTTTTTTTTATTCTCATTTGGAGGTGCTTGAATGAAACAAAAATATCTATTTTTAATTCTTGTGTTCCTATTTTCCGCAGTTCAGTTTTATGCTCAGACAACCGGTAAGGTTGTCGGACAAATAACTGATGCAAAGACACAAGAACCAATCCCGTTTGCCAACGTTTTAATAGTTGGTTCATCAATGGGTGCCGCGTCGGATTTCGACGGTTATTTTACAATAGTTAACGTTCCCCCCGGAACATATACATTACGCGCATCTGTGGTTGGTTACAATGCACAGAATGTTTCGAATGTAAGAGTTACGGTTAACAATACAACGGTTGTTGACTTCTCTCTCCCTGAAGAAAGCTATACTACAGCAGAGGTAACAGTTATCGCAACAAGACCTCTTGTTGAAAAAGGTAAAACATCTACAGCTATTGCTGTTGATGACAAATTAATAGCTGACCTTCCGGTTAATAATATCGGCGACGTACTTTCACTGCAGGCCGGACTTGTAAAAGGCCAGGGTGGTGAGTTCCATATGCGCGGAGGCCGTGCCAATCAGATAAACTATACTATTGACGGTGTTCCCGTGAATGATGCTTTTGACGGTTCATCAGTTGTTGATGTTAACTCAGGCGCAGTTCAGGAACTTCAGGTTGTATCAGGTGCATTCAATGCTGAATACGGCCAGGCTCTTTCCGGTGTTGTAAACATTGTGACCAAAGACGGTAGCAATGAGTTTAAAGGAAGTGTTTCATCATATATCGGTGATTATGTTTCAAACAGAACAGATATTTTCTGGAATATAGATGATTTAAATCCTGTAGCAATAAAGAATTTTGAAGGAAGTTTCTCAGGTCCGATTATTCCTGATGTAATGCATTTCTTCATTAACGGCCGCTATACTTCAAATGAAGGTCATCTCTACGGAAGAAACGATTTTCTTCCTAATACTGTATTTACGACTCTTCTTGGTGCAAATAACCAGGCAGGGCAATATCTTGTTGACTTAAATAAATATGATGTCGCTTTAGGTAACAAATTGTATGACGCTGCAGGAAATCTTAACCCGATGGTTTTGAAAAATGCAGATGGTCAAATCGTAACACAAGAGCTTTTCCAGACAAAACCTTTCTATACAGGCGACAGATCTTTTGTTTCAATGAATCCTGACGATAGATATTATGCCCAGGGAAAACTTACAACAAGTCTTTTCCAGGGATTCCGTGTAATGTACAACTATATGTTTGATTATAGGGAATACAAAGACTATAACGGTAACAGACTTACTCCTGAAAACAATCTTCAGAGATTTTCTAAATCACATACAAACATTGCACAAATTAACCATGCTTTCGGTCAAACATTCTACACATTAAGCGGTTCTTATGCGTTTAAAGATTACAGACATTATATGTTTGAAAATGTATTTGAATCAGACGGTTCAACAAAATATGTGAACTCAAACATGATTGCCGGTTATACTTCTTCAAACGGAACGCCGGTATTCGGTATCGGAGGAACAAGTAATAACAGATTTACCAGAAATACTTCCACAATTGGTATTAAAGGCGATATGACCTCCCAGCTTACAAGGGAAATTGCACTTCAGGGAGGATTTGACTACAAAAAACACAGAATCTTTTTTGATGATCTTGAACTCCGTCCTCAAGACAGATTTAATGTTCTCGTTCCGCCTATAACATCTGTTGACCATGACCAGTACTTAAAGAATCCTGTTGAAATAGCTGGCTATGTTCAGACCAAAATTGAAGCTTATGATCTCATCATAAATGCCGGATTAAGATTTGACTATTTTATGCCTGACGGCCAAATATTAAATGATCCTTCAGATCCTAATATTCTAGACCCGATTAAACCTGCAAACAGATTTAATGATGCAAACGGGAATGGTGTCCAAGATGCCGGTGAAACTGTAAAGACAGTTGCCGATAGAGAAAAATACTGGTTCAAAGATGCTTCTGATAAATCTCAGTTCAGCCCAAGAATCGGTATCGCTTTCCCAATTACTGAAAAAGGCGTAATTCACTTATCCTACGGTCATTTCTTCCAGCTTCCGAGATATGAATTCTTATATGAAAATCCTGAATTTGAACTTAATTCAACTTCAGGTAATGTTGGAAGACTTGGTAACGCAGATCTTAATCCTCAGAAAACCGTTAAAGGTGAAATCGGTTTACAGCAGGCTCTCAGCGATGATATGGTGATCGATGTAACAGTATTTTTTGAAGACTTCCGTGATTTGGTTGGAACTGCCAGTGAAGAAGTTAAAACTGCTATGCCCGGACAGACATATACTCTTATTAAAAACTCTGACTTCGGATTTTCAAAAGGCTTTATCATTAAATTTGAAAAAAGACTTGGTGACGGATTCTCGGTTAACCTCGACTATACTTATAGTGAAACAAAAGGTAATTCATCTGATCCCCGCGGGTCATTCATAAAGCTTCCCGGAAGCGATATGCCAGAAACATTTATAAGAAGATTGTCTTGGGATCAGCCTCATACTCTTAACCTCGCAGTTAACTACAGCGATCCGGGGGCATTCGGTGTTTCTCTCATAGGAAATATTTATGCCGGACAGCCATATACTCCTACTTTGAATAAATACTCTTCAATTGGCGGTGATTTCCCTGCAAATTCAGGTGACAAGCAAACTGTTTTCAATTTCGATATGAGACTATATAAAGACATAATGATTGGAAATACAAGACTTTCTCTTTTTGCAAAAGTATTTAACTTATTTGATTTCGAAAATGCAAATAATGTTTACGGTGATACAGGCGATCCTTTTGAAACTCAGGCAAAGACTGATTACAGAAACAGAGGATTAGTCGGTAACGAATTGAATACTGTTGACGAAATTTATACTAACCCGACTTTCTTTGCTTCACCAAGAAGAGTGGAAGTAGGTTTTTCATATAACTTTTAATTGAAGGAACTAAGTATGAAAATATTACTCAAAATTTTTATGATGTTGGCAATCGTTGTGCAAGTTCCTATCCTTGCTCAATATGCCAGCGGTAAAGATGTTGATTCAAAGTTGATCAGCGTTGGCTATCATACAGGTAACCGTGCCGCTGTGTCTTTCTACAATGATGGTCAGATAGCCGGCTTTAATACTGAAATCGATATAAGAGGCGAGTGGCCTTTAGGTTCCGGCGAAAACTATATCGGTGACTGTATTCCGCTTATTGGTGTTGAATTCGTAATGGGTCCGGATACTCTTCATTCTATTGAAATATCAAGAGGTCCAAGATCAGGGCAGTTTGATGAACGCCATCCGATTGCAAACTATGCCTGGGCATGGAACCCGATTTCCGGATACAGAAATCCAAACAGTAAATCGGTTGCTATGAGTCACTTACCTGATACCTGGCCTATTGAAGGATGGAATGATGCAGTTGCTAAGGACTGGAAAGACGAAAATGGTGCAACTCAGTGGTTCGGTTATTTCGGCCGCAGTATTACAAATGCTACGCAGGAATCATTTTTCCTTGCTACTGATCAGGAATCCGATGAGTTCAACTTTCCTGCAACTGAACGCACAACTTCTGACAGAACTAGTCCGGCTACCAGATTTATACCTGATGCAAATGATCCGATGAGACACGGGATGGGTCTGAAATTGGCTCAGAGAGGTTTCCAGTGGTCAAGCTTTTTAGCTCAGGATTGTATTTTCTGGTTATACAACATTACTAACGAAGGTACACATACCTACGCAAAATCTAATTTCGGTGTTGTTGTGGGAACTCTTGCAGGTGGAGATGGCGACAGTAATGATGATATGGCTGACTTCCGTCCGGATGATCAAATTATTTATTCTTACGACTTTGACGGTTTAGGAAATATCGGCCAGAAAGTTGGTTATATCGGTTATGCATTCCTCGAATCTCCAGGAAATCCTTACGACGGAATCGATAATGACGGCGACTCAAGAGATGCCTCAAGCCCTATGTTCACTGCTACAGATTTTGCCGCTGTTACATATAAAATTGGTGATCAGATTGTTGAAATAGATCCTGTTACTTACGAGAGAACAGTCAGAACAATAAATGCTTTTCCTTTCACTGCGAATTCACTTGGAAAAACTTACGTTTTGACAGCTACAACTGTTCTTAGAGAAGGTCATATTGCCGGTAACAGAAATGGTGTTGACATTCCTGATGTTACAGCAAACAACGGTCAGGATGATGACCTCGACGGTCTTATTGACGAAAACGAGGCTATTCACTACAAAGCCCGTGTTGTAAAAAGAGTTGACCCGTTAAGATATATTAATTATAAAACCGGTGCTGGATTAAGCGATCCTCTTATAAATGAAAAGAGAGATAATACATTCGCTCAGGACGGTTGGGCATCTGACGAAGATGGCGACTGGAGCCGTAACCCGAATACAGGAGAGTGGATCTACAACGAAAGCGGATGGCTTGCCGATGACGTTGGAAGCGATGGTTTAAGTCCGCTTGATGAAGACTATCCCGGTCCTGATGCTGACGGTACTGAAAATAACGGTACACCTGATCAAGGCGAACCTAATTACGGTGTAACTGACACAGAAGAATCAGATCAGATTGGTCTTACTTCTTTTGACTATTTTGAACTTACTATTGCTCCTAACTTAAGCAATGACGAAAACCTCTGGACAAGAATGACACCCGGTGCATTTGACCTTGTTGATCCAAGACCAATGGACGGTGACTTTATTTTTGCTTCAGGTTATTTCCCGTTGCTTCCGAAAAAAATTGAAAGATTCTCTACTGCACTTGTATTTGGTGCTGACCTTCAGGAAATTGAAGGAAATAAAAGAACAGTTCAGAATATTTATAATGCCGGATACAACTTCCCGAAACCTCCGCTTGAACCAATTCTTCATTTAGCTCATGAAGATGGTAAAGTTGTTCTTTATTGGGATGGTGACAGATCTGAGAATTCGGTTGACTTTATTACTAAAGAAAAAGATTTCCAGGGTTATAAAATATATCGTGCTACAGAAGAAAACTTCAGAGATTCCAGAACTATAACAAACAACAGAGGAAATCTCGTTTTTGATAAACCTATTGCACAGTATGATCTTATTGACTCAATATCCGGAAATTTTTATCCTTCAAGAGCTCTTTCTGAATCAATAGGCGGTATTTTACCTTATATGGGTAAGAATGACAACGGTTTCGGAAATCCTGATGATCAGAATGCAAGTCAGTTAAAAGGTATTACTAATATATATGTTGATTCTTTAGGCATTGTTCCGGGTGTTACATATTATTATGCAGTATCCGCATATGACAGAGGCGATGAATCATCAGATATTCTTCCTGAAGAAAATCCGAAAACTCTGTTCAGAGATGAAACAGGAAATATTTCCTTCCTGAAAAACACAGGTTCCATTACACCTGGTGCAAGACCGGTTGGTTTTGTTGCCGGATCTGTTACTGATGTTACTAAATCAGCTAATTTTGTTGGAACCGGAAATATTTCTGTAAACGTTGTTGATAATGCTAAAGTGAACGACGGTTATGAATACAAGGTTAAATTCCAAAGCAAAATAGAAGAAAGATTCCGTGTTGACGGAACCGGAAGAAGAATTCATGACGGTTATCATTTCGTTACATCAGGCTGGAGTCTTATTGATCTTCAGTCACCTGATACTGTCTATATTCCTAAAACTAATCAGACATTCATTGTTAAACCCGGTGAATCAATTACAATTCCTGCCGGTGTTGAAACCATTGTTGTAAATAGTGTTGAAATGGCAGTAAAATCAAATACCTATAAAGCTATTCAGGATACTCTTGTTAATAGACTTGATAAATTTGTAGGCGGTACCCCAGTTCATCAGGGATTTAAAGTTGATGTATTTGTTGATCCTGTAAGATTTGATTCTGCAAAAACTGTTTATGCAGGAACAGACACAACTTTTAAGATTCCTACAATTGCAAGATGGGAATGGTTAGTTAGCGATAATCCTCAAAAGTATAACGGTTACGCATTGCCTAACGATTATATGTTTGAATTCAGTGACGTAGTTGTTGGTCAGTCTGTTGTTGACAAATTACCAAGAGTAAGAGGATCAAGAATTGATACTATTACAACTACAGCCAAAGATATTAAATTTAGAGTTAAGAATCTTACAACAAATAAGTATATTGATGTTGTCTATGATACTCTGCGCGGTTTGAATATGCAGCACAATGTTTACTTTAAGGAAATGATTGATGGTGTAGAAAGAAGAACATGGCGTGTAACATTCGTATTCCCTGTTCCAGGTACACCATTATACAAGAATGGTACATTCACTGTATCAATGTTAAAGCCGTTTGATGATGCTGATGAACTTACATTTAAAATGAAAGCTCCGAAAATTGATGCTGCATCTGCTTCAGAAAATTTGAAGAAAATTAAAGTTGTTCCAAATCCATATGTTGTTACTAATGTTATGGAATCAAGACTTTCCAGTTTTACTTCAACATCTGCAAGCCGTGGTGAAAGAACAATTAAATTTACTCATATTCCTCCGGGAGCAAAAATAAGCATCTACACAGTTCGCGGTGAAAAGATCAAAACTTTATATCATAATGATATAAATAATGGTGATGTTAAGTGGAATCTAAGAACTGAAGAAAATATTGATGTAGCTTACGGTGTGTATATATATGTAGTTGAGGTGCCTGAAGTGGGTACAAAAATCGATAAATTTGCTCTTATTAAATAGCGGAGAGTTTCAATATGAAAAAAATTATAATCATATATCTTGCTTTTGTTGTTGCAGTCTTTGCTCAGTCAAAAGTCGGTTCAACAGCCTCCCCATTCCTTAACATAGGGAATGGGGCAAGAGCTATCGGTATGGGTAGTGCCTTTACAGGAACTGCCAATGATATCAGTGCTCTTTACTGGAACCCTGCCGGCGCGTCACGTGTCGGAACAAACAGTGCCATGTTTACTCAGTCTAACTGGATAGCTGACATAAAATATAATTGGGTTGCCGGTATGATGGATATAGGCGACTTAGGAACAATCGGTGTCAGCCTTACATATCTGGATTACGGTGATATGGAAATAACAACTATGTCTGATCAGGAAGGAACAGGTCAATATTTTTCTGCTCATGATATGGCTTTCGGTATTACTTATGCCGCAAATCTTACTGACAGATTTTCAATTGGCGGTAGTGTTAAATATATAGAGAACAAAATCTGGGAAGTTTCAGCTTCAACCGTTGCTTTCGATCTCGGAATACTATTCTATTCTGATTTTGCAGGTATTCGCCTTGGTGCTACAATAACAAATCTTGGCCCTGATATGCAGCTTAACGGCAAGAATCTATTTATTGAGCACGACATTGATCCAAACAATTATGGTAACAATTCAAGAATACTTGCAAGATGGGAAACAGATCAGTTCCCTCTTCCTCTTACATTTAAGATTGGTTTAGCTTCTGACATTCTTGATATTGAAGACCACAAATTTACACTTGCTGCCGATATTATGCATCCTAATGATAATGATGAATATGTTAATTTAGGTGCCGAGTATCAGATGTTCAATATTCTTTCTCTCAGAGGAGGATATAAATCATTATTTTTGGATAATTCAGAAGAGGGACTTACTCTTGGTTTCGGATTAAAATATGATATAGCCGATAACTTAGGCGTATATTTTGACTATGCATACCAGGATGTTAAAGTATTTGGAAATGCACAGCATTTTTCCCTTGGAATTAACTTTTAATTTTGTATTTTTGATATGAAAAAAGATGTTTAATATGAGACCCACAAATAACAAAAATATAATTAAATGGAGGTAAGAAATATGAAGAAATTATTCTTTTTCTTCATGGCAGTAGCTTTTATTGCCGTAACATTAAATGCACAAACTGTTAACTTGACACTTCAGGTTGATATGTCTGTTCAGCAAACTTTAGGTAATTTTGACCCAGCTACCGGTACAGTAATAGTAAAAGGTAGCTTTTTTGAAGCAGAATGGAGTACAGCTACTGACTTGCTTGACGGTGATGGTGATATGATTTACACCGCAACTTTAGCAGTTGCTCCTAACACAACTTATTCATATAAGTTTGTTATGGGCGCAGACGGTTGGGAAGGTGATCCTAACAGAGAAGTTGTTGTAGCTGATGTTGATGTTACTGTTGACCCTGATTATTTCAACAGAATTCCTCCTCTCGAAAGAAAAGACATTACAGTTCTCTATATCTGCGATATGACATATGAAATAGGTTCAGGAAGATTTGATCCTAATACTCAGATTGTTGAAGTTCGCGGTGCTTTCTTTAACTGGGATGCTACAGCTCCTGAAATGACTGCTAATCCATTGAATCCAAATGAATATGAATATGAAGCAGTTCAGTTGTTAGGTGAAGGCGATGCTCTACCTGGTCATAAATTCGTTTATGCAGATGCTGACGGTTCTAATGTTAGTTGGGAACCAGACGATCCTGAAACAGGAAACTATACACAGACAGTAACTGCAGATGATATGGCTGCTGAATTTATGGAAGTAGTTCGTGCGTTTGGGAAACTTGATCCAGGAACAATTACACAGAATGAATTTACTTTGAGATTCAGAGTAAATACAAACTTAGATCCTATCTCATCAGCTAACAATCAGCCTTTTACAGTTGTAAATACTGTTCATATGTTCGGTGCTCTTGCTCCGTTAAAATGGCCGGGCGGCGGATGGCCATCAGATGAAATCAATCTTGGTATTGAATTAACAGATGCTGATGAAGATGGAATATTTGAAGCAGATGTTAACTTCAATAGGTATTCACCATTAAGAATACAATATAAATATGGTATTAACTATGGTGATGCTGATAATAATCAGGGTGCCAATGATAATGAAAACGGTGTTGGAGCAGATCACTTTGTTACTATACAGAATGATATCACATATTCAACTGTTACTGATACATTTAATGTTATGACAGAAAAACCTGCTGACATTTATATTAGTACTGAAGATGTTGAACTTGTACCAACTCAATTCTCTATGTCACAGAACTATCCTAACCCATTCAACCCTTCAACTACAATCAGCTTTGCTCTTCCAAAAGCAAGCAATGTTGTATTGAAAGTGTATAACCTTCTTGGTCAGGAAGTTGCTACCCTAATCAATGGTCAGATGAATTCAGGTTCACACAATATTAGATTTGATGCTTCTAATTTAACATCCGGTATGTACATTTATAAAATTCAGGCTGGTTCATTTACTTCAACAGCTAAGATGATGCTTGTTAAGTAATTAACTTTCTATGTTTTTGTAAGGCCCCCTTTTCAGGGGGCCTTTTTATTATTTGACATTCTTCAACTTGTATTAGCTGCAACATTTCAATATATTTGCCAATCTTTAATAAATATTAATATGATATGAACAACAGAATTAATGTGGCTTTGCTTCAAATGTTTTTGAATGATAATATCGAAAATAATTTACTGCATTCTTCAGAATATATCTTAAAAGCAGCAAAAGCCGGCGCTGATATTGTATGTCTTCCTGAATTATATGGGTCGCATTATTTTTGTCAAAAGGAAGATTCCTCCTTATTTAATTTAGCAGAAACTGTTCCCGGTTATTCCACTGAAGCATTTTCTAAAATTGCAATAGAAAATAATATCGTAATAGTATTGCCATTATTTGAAAAAAGAGCACTTGGAGTTTACCATAATACAGCTGTTATAATTGATAACGATGGAAGTATGGCCGGCATCTATAGAAAGATGCACATACCTGATGACCCGGGTTTTTATGAGAAATATTACTTTACCCCCGGAGATTTGGGATTTAAGGCAATTAATACAAAAGCCGGAAAAATCGGGACACTTATTTGCTGGGATCAGTGGTTTCCGGAAGGTGCAAGAATTACTGCTCTTCAGGGAGCTCAGGTTCTGTTTTATCCCACTGCAATCGGATGGCATCCTGTTGAGAAAGAAAGATATGGTAATGCACAAAGAGATTCCTGGGTTACAATTCAAAGGTCACACGCAATTGCTAATGGTGTTTATGTTGCATCTGTGAATAGGATTGGATTTGAACAGCCTGTAAAGGAGCAAGATGGGATTATATTCTGGGGCTCATCTTTTATATGCGATCCGCAGGGAGTTATTCTTGCACAAGGTTCAGAAGATAAAGAAGAAATAATTATGGCTGAAATAAGTACTGATCATATTGAGACTATTAGAAGAAATTGGCCTTTTCTTCGTGATAGAAGAATTGACGCTTACGGTGATATCACAAAGAGGTATATTGATTAATGAATGTTGTTAAGAGAATTCCCGCTGAATGGGAAGACCACTATTCTACTATTATCTGCTGGCCGCATCAGAAGGCAGACTGGCCCGGTAAGTTTCTACCGATTCATTGGGTTTATACTGAAATTGTTAAAAAGTTGAAAAAGTATGAATTAGTCAGAATTATTGTTCAATCTGAAAATTATAAGAATAAAGTTATATCATACCTTACACGAGCTGAGATATCATTACACGACATTGAATTTCTTATTTCTGAATCAGATCGCGGCTGGATGCGAGATACTTCTCCTCAGTTTGTTTACGAAGATGGAGTTAAGAAGGCAGTAAGCTTTAAATTTAACGGCTGGGCAAAATATGACAATTGGAAGAAAGACAGAAGGCTACCGGAAATAATTGCAAAGGCCGCTGAAGTTGAACTTGTTACGGCAGTATATAATGGAAATCCTGTTGTACTCGAAGGTGGAGCAATAGACCATAACGGGAAGGGATGTCTTATTACAACAGAGGAATGTCTTCTTGATAAAAAGATTCAAGTAAGGAATCCTGGTTTAACAAGAGCTGATTATGATGCAATATTTTCAGAAACTCTGGGGATTAACCAAGTAATCTGGTTAGGAAAAGGAATTGCAGGTGACGACACACACGGACATGTAGATGATTTATGCCGCTTTGTTAATGAGAATACAGTATTATTATGCAGAGAAACTAATTCAAAAGACGAAAATTATTCAATTCTTGAAGAGAACTTTGAACGCCTGCAGGGAATAAGACTAGCGAACGATAGTTCGCTGAATGTAATCTCAATACCAATGCCTGAAACTTTAAGGTTTGAAGGTATGAGACTTCCTGCAAGTTATGCTAATTTTTATATATGCAATAAGCAAGTATTGGTTCCTGTATTTAATGATCCTAATGACAGAAAGGCACTGAACATAATTCAGGATTGTTTTCCGGATAGAACAGTATCAGGGATCTATGCTGGCGACTTAGTGTGGGGACTTGGTACTCTTCATTGTCTTACTCACGAAGAACCGGTTTCTCAAAGTAATAAGGAGAGATTATGAGCGATTTTAAGTTTCTAGGAAAAAGAGTAACTGAACCTTCAAAGATTTTAGATACATTTCCTAAACCAGATAATGTGAAAACAATTAAATTTGAATCAAATGAACTATCGAGCTTTTGTCCCGTTACCGGTCAGCCTGATTTCAACCATATCATTATTGAATTTGCACCTGACAAACTATGCATTGAAAGCAAAAGTCTGAAACTGTATATGTGGTCATTCAGAGAACAAGCAATATTTGGCGAGGGATTGGCAGATGAAATTGTAGCTCACATTTACAATACTATTCAGCCGCTTTGGGTAAAGGTTGTGTTAACACAGAATATTAGAGGCGGACTTCAGTTAAGTGTTACAGCAGAAAAATGCAGGTAAAGTAAATGCCATTCCAAAAGTTTCCTCCTGAGATAAGGATTAAGGTAAAGATTTTAGAATGGCATAAATATCAACCGGGAATTACTTCAATTTCCGGATTAATTTCCCGTCTTAAAAGATTCTCAATTGCTACAAGAGTTCCGCGGATTGCACTAGGACAGCTTCCGCAAGCACCCTGGTATCTGATAGATAAAGTGTAGCCTTCCAAACCAAGTACTTCCAATCCACCGCCGTCGTTTGCCAATGCCGGACGAACACGCGTATCCAAAACTTCAACAATTTTCTTGTAGAGTTCAGTTTCCTCTTCTTTACTGAGTGTTTCCACCTCAGCTTCAGCCGGGATTACCGCTTTATCAAAATCTCTCAAAAATGCAACTAAAGCCTTCTGAATAGGGCCCCAGCTTATTTCCGGATTTTTTTCCAGAGTTACAAATTTATCCATATAGAAAACAGAAACTACACCTTCTATATCAAAAAGACCTCTTGCAAAAGGGTCTGATGATGCTTCTTCTTTTGATTTAAAGCTCCTGGATTCGCGTCTTAACAGTTTTTCGTTAAGCAAGAATTTAAGTGCCTGCGGATTAGGGGTCATATCTACATCTTGAACTAATAACATTTTTCCTCCGATCAAACAAATTTATGTGCAAATATAGTATTTTTTTTGCTAAGGATACAGGCAAAAATAGTGTTACCTGTTTTCAATGAGTAGAACAAACTCGCCTTTGAGATTTTTGTTTTTGATAGTATTCAAAACAGTAAAAGCTGGCCCCCGATAATGATATTCTTCCGGCATGGTTATTTTGTAAGAAATGCATATTGAAGCTGTTTTCCCGAATATCGAGACCACATCCTCAAGTAGTTGGACTAAACGGTACGGGGTTTCCATTATAATAAGTAAATCCCTTCTTGCTTTAAGCTTTAGAAGCTCTTTCTTCCGAATATCTTTTTTGGGCGAAAGCCAGCCGCAATAGTAGAAATTCTTAGTACTGAAACCGGAAGCAATTAAAGCAGGAATTATTGAATTTGCACCAGGAACGGGTACAAGGCTGATGTCGCCGGCTATTGCGAGTTCAGCCAGAAAACTGCCGGGATCTGAGAGAAGAGGAGTACCGCAATCCGAAATAAGTGATACTTTTTTTCCGGAAAGTATTTGCTCGATTATACCCGAAGCGGCTTCTTTCTCGTTATGTTCATTCAGTTCAAGCAAATCAGCCTGAATTCCGAGATGAGAAAGAAGTCTTCTTGCAGGCTTTAATTCTTCACAAACAATAAGTTCAGAACTTTTAAGAATTTCAACAGCTCTGAAAGTAATATCTTTATAATTTCCAATCGGTGTTGAAACCAGATGAAGTATATGCTTCATCTTTTAACCGAAATAATTTGAAACGAAACTATTGATTTCCTCAGGTTTTATTTTCGAACGCTCGCCGGTTTTTCTGATTTTAACCTCAACAATACCTTCTTTTAAGCCTTTTTCTCCAATAATAATCTGAACCGGTACTCCTAGAAGATCAGCATCGTTGAATTTGAATCCGGCCTGAGCATCTTTTCTGTCGTCAAACACAACATCATATCCGGCTTTATTCAGATTAGAATAAACAGATTCACAAAGATCGGAAACCGGTTCGCTTTTCATATTAAGTCCGATAAGATGTACTTTAAACGGAGTAAGTTCTCCTTCCCAGACTATACCTTTATCATCGTGGTTTTGCTCAATAAAGCAGGCTACAACTCTTTCAACACCTATTCCGTAGCTTCCCATTATTAAAGGATGTTCCTTTCCGTTTTCGTCAAGGAAATTTGCACCCATTGAATCAGAATATTTTGTTCCGAGCTTAAAGATATGCCCAAGTTCAATTGCCTTGAATACATCGAGTGCTGCACCGCATTTAACACAAGTTTCGCCAGCGGAAACAATCCTAAGATCGGCATATTCAATTTGTGGAACATCTTTGTCAAGATCAATGCCGCCAATATGGTAATCGTTTTTATTTGCACCGCTGAACAGATTGTTTCTGTTTCGAAGTTTATTATCGGCAATAATTCTTATCTTCAAACCAACCGGTCCTATAGATCCCGCATCTGCTCCTGAAATGGCTTTAAGTTCATCGGGGTGTGCCGGACGAACTTGTCCGCCTAAAAGTCCGTTTAGTTTTTCTTCATTTACTTCATCATTTCCCTGCATCAGAATAAGCACAGGAGTCTCGTCATTAATATAAACTCTGGATTTAGCGCACCGGTTTTCAGATATCTGAAGGAATGCGCAAAGTTCATCAATTGATTTAACATTAGGAGTGCTGATTTCATAAATTTCTTTGCTTTCAGAATCGCGGACGATAGTTTGAATAATTGACTGAGCAACTTCAACATTAGCTGCATATCCGCACTTTTCACAGTATGCAACAGTATCTTCACCTGCATCAGAGCGAACCATAAATTCCTCGGATTTGCTTCCGCCCATAGCACCGCTTGAAGCACCAACTATGAAAAACTTCAATCCGCATCTCTCGAATATTCTCCTGTAAGCTTTTGCATGAAGATCATAAGATGCATCAAGATTTTCCCAGGTGGAATCGAAAGAATATGAGTCTTTCATCAGGAACTGGCGTCCGCGGATTACACCGCTTCTGGGCCTTGGTTCATTTCTGAATTTTGTTTGTATCTGATACCAAATCTGTGGAAGTTCCTTGTACGATTTCAATTGACCCTTTGCGTGATAGGTCATAATTTCCTCGTGTGTCGGAGCAAGAACATAGTCACGGTTCTTAATGTGAAACATTGTATCGCCGAAAGCTTCAACCCTGTTGGTAGATTCCCAAATCTCACGCGGATTTAATGCCGGCAAGTGAAATTCTTGTCCGCCGATTGCATCCATTTCTTCGCGGATGATTTCAGCGGCCTTTTTCAGGATTTTATAACCAAGAGGCATGAATGAATAAATTCCCGCAGAAAGCATACGAACCATTCCTGCACGAAGCATATAAATATGACTTGGAATTACGGCATCAGAAGGTACTTCCTTCAGAGTGGGGACAAACGATTTGCTTAATCTCATATTCTCATCTAAAATTTTATTAAAACTTTACAAAAATAACCTGAATTTTAAGAATAGACAAATATTATTAGAAACAATGTAACAGATTGACAAGTTAACAATGTGGCAGGGATGGTAGATCAGGCTTGGATATTAACTATATAAATATTAATTTTAAGTGCGTTCTTTAATTATTCTTCAGCACAACACATTCATCAGTATCCACTCTTTACGAAGGGCCTCCCTTCAAACAAATTCATTCAAACAAAAATTATAAAAAGATTTAAGGAAAATTATGAAGTATTATTTCCTATTTCTGCTGTTATTGGCAGGAAAGCTATATACACAGGATACATTAAAATACACGACCGGTGAAGTTATCATTACATCGGGCAGAATAAAGGCTACCGAAGCCTCACAGTCGCGAGATATTAAGATTCTTTCGCAGGATGAGGTGATCCGTTCTTCAGGTATTGCCGTACCGGAGGTAATTCAGCATATTCCCGGTGTTGATGTAAGGCAAAGAGGAAATGACGGCATACAATCGGATATTTCAATACGCGGAGGGACATTCGAACAGACTCTTGTGCTTGTTGACGGAATTGCGGTATCTGATCCTCAGACCGGGCACCATAATATGAATCTTCCTCTCGGAATTAATGATATTCAGAGTATTGAAATATTAAAAGGACAGGGGTCAAGCGTTTACGGAGCGAATGCTTTCTCCGGTGTGATCAATATAATAACGAAACTGCCGGCTAAAGATGGAATTCATGCTTCTGCATACGGCGGAACATTCGGATCATTTGGATTATCTGCTTCAGTTTCAAAATTATTTATATTAGAAGCCGGGACGGAGGGTAACCGGGATGCTGTGCTGAGTAGCAGGCTTTCTTTCAACCGAAACGGATCAGAAGGCTATATAGCCAACACTGATTATAGAAATAATTCGTTATTCGTTAAAACTGTATTGGAGGAAGGGGAAAGGACATATTCACTTTCGTTTGCCGCAATTGATAAAAAGTTCGGAGCCAATAGTTTCTATACCCCGGTCTATAAAGAACAATATGAAGAGGTTAAAACATTTCTTACAATATTAAAGACAGAATTCAGTATTGGTAAAACAGACTTTAACATAAACTCTTTTTACAGACACAATGCAGACGAATATTTTCTGATAAGAAGCAATCCGGAATTTTTTCATAATTCTCACAAATCAAATTCATACGGTATTGAAGCATCTTCGCAAGTTGCTTTTTCTTTTGGGAAGTTTCTTGCAGGCGCCGGTTTCAGAAACGATGAGATGAAAAGCAGCAATTTGGGTGAGAGAACCAGGGAAAGCGGCGGGGCATTTTTTGAATTCAGGAGTGAACCTTTCCGGAATCTATACATTGATGTAAGCGGATATGCTCATAAATATGCAGAAATCGGGTGGAAGTTTTGGCCATCGGCCGGAATTTCCTGGAATTATTCAGAAAATTTAAGAGTCTTTGCTTCCTTTGGTAAGGCTTTCCGAATTCCTTCATTCACGGAATTATATTATGTAAGCAGAACGAGTCTGGGTAATTCTGCTCTAAAAAGCGAGGAATCGGTTAACTATGAGGCAGGTATTAATGCTTCAGCAGGAATACTTTCCTGCGAAGCTACCTACTTTCATAAAAAAGGGAAGAATCTTATTGACTGGGTAAAGCTTCGGGAGGTGACTATTTTTCGAGCAATGAATATTTCTCAAATAAACATAAACGGAATTGAACTAGGTCTTTATGCAGGTTCAATGAATCTTGGATTTGCAGAGATTAAAAAAATCGGTGCAGCTTTAAGTATTATTGATGTCGGGAGAAGTACGGCAGAATATTCCGCAAGGGATTTATCAGAAAATGTGAAAAACAGTGCTACCGGTACAATAGTATTAGGGTTTGGCGATAAGCTGGAATGCAGCTGGATTGTTTCTTATGAAAACCGAAATTACTATAACGATAGGTTAATAATAGATACCAAGTTTTCTTACTTTGCAGGAAATGTTAAATTATATCTTTCGGTATCTAACTTAGGTAACAAAATTTATGAAGATTTTACAGGATTACCTTTGCCGGGAAGATGGATACGTGCTGGCATTGAAATATAGACCGGAACTGATATTAAGAAATGAGCCGGTCGAGTAATGCATACATCATAATATTATTTCCTGGTATGTATTGCCTGGTTGTCAGAATTTCTTCAAGCGTTTGGATTCCCGGGGCAGCAACGATTTCATCAGATGCGTTTTCGGCAAGTTCTCTCACTGATTGCAGATTTGCCTCAAAATGAAATTGCAGAGCAAGTACATTGTTCCTGTATAGAAATGCCTGATTCCTGCACTCTTCAGATTCAAAAAGCCTTACCGCATTTTCGGGTATATCGAAAGTATCTCCGTGCCATTGAAACACTACAGCCTCTTCCGGAAAATCAGTGAGCAGTGCCAAACTTTTTCCGTCAGGAGTAACAGATATCTTATGCCAGCCTATTTCCTTCGTTTTGTTCCGGTAAACAGGAGACCCCAATGCATCGGCAAGAAGTTGTGCACCCAGACAAATACCTACTATTGGTTTCCCGGCAGCGAGACAGCTTCTTATAAATTTTTTTTCATCATCGAAACGCGGCATCCCATCATCGTAAACACTCATCGGCCCACCGAGAATAATCAGAAAGTCAAAATCGTCAGTTGATGGGTATGGAGTTTCTGAATCCAACTCAGTAAGACTTAATGAATGTCCGTTTTCTGAAATCCATTCCTCAATACAACCGAGACCTTCAAAAGGAACGTGTTTTATATAATGAATTCTTTTTGTCATAAAATTTTCTTTTTGTCAGTCAAATATAGTTAGAAAATAAAACCGAAAAAATAATCAGCATTTATATTATTTGTGATAATTTGATCAAGTGAAGCAATAATCAGCGCCTTAAGGTGCGGAATCTTAGTAACAATTGAAAATTTAATCCAATAAATCCTGTTTATCACAAAAATCATATAAATCCCGGTTCAGACAATGCCTCCCTGAGCCTTAAGGCTCTCGAAGGCAGTTAATGAGAAGGACGTCCTAAAAATACGGAAACCTTTACCAGATAAATATTTATTTTAAAATACTTGCTTCCATAAAGCAATTAATATTATATTAGCAACGTAAAAGGGCTGTGCTTTTGTAAGGGTAAAAAATAAAAGCGCAAATGTACAAATAATACACAATGAAAATAGCAGAAATGCTGCAACCGGACGAATAGTTCGCGTGAATATCTTTCCGGTATCCGCAGAATATTTGTTCAGAATTCGGTTTGCCTGAGAGGGGAATCGAATGAATTATTATAAGCATTAATTTAGGGAGGATAAAAAATGCTGAAAAATATGTTTTATGGCGTTATAATATTGTTTCTGATAAGTTCCTGCAAAGAAAAACCCAATGAGATAGAACCGAAGACCGTGCCTCAGGAAGAACAATGGGAACTGATACCGGGATTTGAGGCAGTTGATGTCAGGTATATGCTTGTACATGATAGAAGTTTGTATGTAGCCTGCATAGACACAAAACTTGAGTATCCGACTGAAGGCAGAGGTCTGCTACTAAGAACAGATGACGGAATTAACTGGGAAAAAGTAAGAAAATTCAAATCGAATGTAGGACCAATGACAACACGTGGTGATTCGATTTATATTCTTATGGATGACAGCATCTACAGTTATCAGAGGCGGAGGGGTTGGAAAAGCTATTGCAGGACACCGTATAGGTTAAGCGATCCTACTTTAGACGGTGATATAGTTTTTCTGAGGGATACGCTTTACGGAATGGTTTCAAAATTTGTTGGAGAAACATATAGAATACACAGCAACGGTAAGGCGGATACTTTGTATCCGATGGGATATATTACTTCCGGGTTTAAGTTTATTAAAGTACAAAAGAATTATGAAGAAAAAGTGTATCTTAGACCCGATGCATCAGCCTATACTTGTTTTTTCGAATTTAACGGAGAGAAATTCCTTAAATGTATGAAAGGTCTTTCACAACAAGAGTTAAATTCACAGAGAAATCCGACTAATTCTATGACTGTAAAAGATAATACTCTATATGCTGCATTTCTTTTTCCTGCGGTTATAAAGTATCTTAATCAGGCAGATGAATGGATAAACTTTACCGATACACTGCCAAATCATAAGCAATCTGATTTGTACAAACCTAAATTAAGAGAAGAAACCACAGCACTGACATTTTCGGGCAATCGGCTTTTTGTTTCAACCAGATATAGCGGTGTGCTTGAATGGAGAGAGGGCGAGTGGGTCAAATTATCCAAAGGTTTGAGATTATGCAAGGATGAAGAGTGGTCTGAGGAGCTATATCATCTTGTTAATTTTTTGGAGAGTTTCAAAGGGTATTTGTTTGCAGGATACGGGATGCCGGCTTATGCTCCCTGGATGAATCCACAGGGGAATGCCGGCTTCGGGCTTTACAGGAGAAAGATTCCGGAGTGATCAGAGAATTAAGTTTGTAACGGGTCGGGGTTGAGGGTATGGAACTACGTAATTATATAAAAAGGAGTTTTTTTCAAACAATAAAAAAAAGGAGGGCGTATGAGAAAGCGTTCGTTTATGCTTTTAGTATTTCTATTATTCATTACTGTTTCGGCTCAGACAACAGACCCGAATGCAGATCCAAATTGGGATTGGAGAGCGGGGGATGTATCCGTTAACAAATACCCCAATACAATATTCAAAATGTACCGTTCCACAGATTTAGGTACAATTGTCACACAAAATGTTTCGGCACCCTGGTGCCAGTACAATGCCACAGATTTATTGGATGATAACAGAAAGGAAGACGGCTGGGTGCTTATGGTCAGAGATTTCGGAGAGCCAACCAGACCGCTAATAAATACACCAAAAACTAAAAGTCCTTACTTTGCATTGTATAACAAATATACTTCAGTGCTAAGACTCTTTATACTGGTAAGCTGCCAGGGAGATTATGAAAGCGGGGGTATCACTGTTGAGTTCGGCAGTACAGTGAAAACTGCAACATTTAACAATATGCGGCCTAAGGCTTATGCTGCAGACAAATTAAGTATTGTCGGAAATTATACCGCAACATCATTGGTTAAGAACATAGGAAATGAAATGTGGATTTGGGGCGATTTTGTACTTGCCTTTGATCCCACGATAGTTCCCGGAAATTCTGATACTTGTCCAAGGATGACATTCCAGGTTTTCGCTACAACAGAAAGCGAACTTAAAATCAGAGGCATCATGGAAGGAATTTCAGGGCAGGCAAAATATGTTCGCGATTTTCTATGCAATGATCCACACGGAAAAGTTACCATAGGTTCCGATATTTCAAGGAAAGCTGATGAGACTATTTCATTTAATGATAAGTTAGTCAATGCAATGGGAACTGCGGATAATTGGATAAGCTTTAGCCAGCAGGTAAATGAAAAGTATAAAAGCATTCCTGTCTATGATAAATCAACAACAATACCTTATGAGAGAGTTGTTAACGCTTATCGCGGAGCAGTGGGCGGATTCAAGGATTCCTGGATATGCTCGGCTATACCGGTTATTGGTGTTGTTGCCGGAATTCTTGATTTCTTTACCGGTGGAGGGAAGAAAAGTCAACAGGAAATGGCTCCGACTTACTTTGGGGCTAATCTTAGATTGACCGGATCAATCACTACAAAAGTAAATCTTCCGGCGGGAGCTACAATCCCGATTCCGGGGGCGAAGACAGATCCTCATAATCCGGTGATGGGCACAAGCGCTCCGCTGTTATACAATAATCAAGCTGGGGCATATACATTAGTTAAAACTCCTGTAATTCAATATAAGAAATATAGACAGCAGGTATTGCCAAGCGGATATCCTACAAACGCTTTTTGGGATTTCAGGCTGAAGGATAATCTCGATTTCCGAGTTAACACGGAAAATGGCCTGGTGCTTGACAGTTTGAAAGCATATATATGTATGGATGTATCAAAACACGTAAATCTTATGTACCCCTGGATGGATGAGAATCTGAATTATCTATCGAGACAAATAGAAGAAAAAAGAGCAATAGAAGTTGAGACAGCAACAAAAAGCAGTATTATGTTTCGCACAGTTCCGGTGGATGCACGTGCAATGAAGTATAAAACAATCCAGGGCCCCGACGGGTATTTTGAAGCCATAGGGCATATTCTAGGTAATAAAAGACCGGAGATGTATATAAAAATGATAGGAGTATTTCATAGAAAAGATGATCCCGGGGCGCTTCCTGTGTCAATAATTCAAACTTTCATACCGGATTTTGAAGATTGCGGTTATGGTAATTGGCCTACTCCTCCTGAAGCATTTAAAGTTGATTACAAGAAGAAATATGAGTTCGACGGTGAAGATGTTCTTCCGT
>CAZOZP010000052.1:0-24845 GCA_964584325.1 uncultured Melioribacteraceae bacterium | reverse complement strand
TATGTATCTCTTCAATAATTGATAAAACTACAAGCATTATAAACCCCCCGGTTTTCCAGAATGGAGGCTTAATTATCAGTGTTAACACTCTCTCTCCGTTGCCCCAATATCCGTAGCTGTTTGAAGCTTTTACTCTGAAAGTATATGTGCCGGGATCAAGGTTAGTGTATGTTGCATATCTCCTTGAACCGCTCTCTATCCAGTTCTTATCAAAACCTTCAAGAAAATATTTATACTTCACCTTTGCGGGATTAGAAAAATCAATAGCGGCAAATTCGAATGTAAACACATAATCCATATAAGAAAGTGCAATCTCTTTTGTCTTAATTATAGAATGCTCCAAAGGAGAATTCTCAGAAGTGAAATCAACAGGGGAATTAAAAAGCTGGAAACCGGTAATGTATATCTTTGGAGAAACTGAATTAGCCTTAATTTCCGAAGGATGAAAATAATCCAGTCCGGATGTGCCTCCGAAAAACATTCGTCCGTCTTTGGATTTAAATGCAGCACCCCAATAGTACTTATTGTTGAGGAGTCCGTCTTCTTTATAGAAATTCCTGAAAACACCGGAATCTGAATTATAAAGAGACAAACCGTTGAATGTGCTTAGCCATAGTCTCGATTCTGATTCAGGAAGAATATTATATACAACATCATTTGCCAGTCCGTTTTCAGCAGTAAAGCTTACTGTATTCAGAATTTCATTTTTGCTGAATTCGATTTTTAAAAGTCCGCCGCCGTGAGTTCCGGCATAAATAACTGAACCGCCTGTATATGCGAGAGAGATGATGTTTGCATCCGGGATTAAATCAGAAGTTGTATATGGAATAATGTTCAGTTTCCGGAAGTTGAATTCATTAATCTTGCCCGGATTCAGGATTAGATTAAGTCCGTTCCATGTACCAACCCATATATTCCCGAATTTGTCTTCGCATATTGAATTCGATTGAATTCTCTGATCTGAAAGCTTGAAATCTGAGGTTTTATAACCAATTCTCAAAAAATTATTGTTTTCTTTAATCAGAACGTTAAGTCCGTCATCTGTACCTATCCAGATGTTGCCCTTAGAATCTTTAAGTATTGTTTGGATTGCATCGTTACTGAGAGAATAATCCATATTACTTTTTCTGAAAACATTGGACGATACTATATCAGAAAAACTGAATGATTTGCGAAAGTTATTCATTGCGGATTTATTTGCATAGATGAGTCCTTTGCCCCATGTGCCTATAAACAAACCGCCATCTGAATCCGAAGCAATTGCAGATACTACCGGTTTTTCTCCGTCGATTTTAAATTCTGCTGAGTGAAGGTATGATTTACTATTTATATCATAGATGTGAAGACCACCTCCTAATGTGCCTATCCAAAGCAGGTTGACTTCATCCATAAAGACAGATCTTATCTCCTGGCGCGGTAATCCTTTCGGGTCGGATGGTCTATGCCATAATCCGGAGAAAATATTATGCCGTGGGTCGTATTTGTTGATGTTTCCTTCGGATTCTCCAATCCAGACAATATCGTTCCTCGATTTATAAAGGCAGAGGATGGTATTATGAGAGAGACTGTTCGGATTGTCTAAATCATTTCTTATTCTGTGAACTGTTCTTTCTGCAAGGTCAGCAACATTAAGTCCGTCGAGGGTTCCAATCCATATTCTGTCTTTGTTATCTGTAACAAGTGAAGTAATAACAGGGTATGTTAAATTTCCGTTACTGAAAAAATCCGAGGCCGGTCGTATTTTGTTTTGATAGTAACAGAAACCATTGTCTGTTCCAATCCATATTCTGTCATTTGAATCAATTCCGAGAGATGAGACTATATTATGAGGCAGTATTTCCTTAGTATTTTCATTAGTGAAAACATTTTTACTTCCGTCAATCGGATTATATTTAATTAAACCGAATCCGTTTGTTCCAATCCATAAATTACCTTTTTTGTCAAATACAAATGATCTGATATGAATGTTATCATTTAACGAATCGCATATTCCGATTACTTTGCGGGAGTATTTTCCTGTAGCGGGATTGAAAATCAGAATTCCGTTTTTTTCAGTTCCAAGCCAAATCATTTCGTTGCTATCTTCAATAACTGCAGTAATGTTTATTGAAGTTAAGTCTTTAATGCCTTGTATCTTGTATTCTTTAAACTTCTCGTAAACCGGATCATATTCAATAAGTGGAGAATTTGATGTGGCAATCCAGAATCGTCCGGATCTATCCTGATAGAGTGAGTTTACAAAATTTGTGGATTTATCTCCTGAAAAATTCTTGAATACTCTGAAATTATATCCATCATATCTAATTAAACCCGCTTCGGTTCCGAACCACATAAATCCGTCAGAATCCTCAAGCATGCAGAAAACAGTGCTCTGTGCCGATGTTTGTTCCAGACTTATGTAATCAAATCTAAAATTTCCTGACTGAGCAAAAATATTTGCAAAATAAATCAGTAAAAAAACTAAAAGACGGATAGAATGCATAAGGTTAAAAGATTTATTGAAACTCATATTTATCTTAATCTATTGTTCAAAATAGTGAATATTTTTATTTTCAGAAAGAATTGTTGAAAGAATAGCAGGCGATTTGTAAAAAATCGTTTATAAAGAGTAGTCAGCCTGAAAACTTATCGTTGATTTTTCTGTCTGCATTACACTTCGTTCAGAGAGTTTCCTTATGTGATTGTATTTCAGTTTAACCGAAAATCCTCCGGGAATGATTACAGCCGAGTTAAGGTAAAATGAAATGCCTTCGCCATTGTACATTACCGGGGAACTGCCTTCATAACCGAATAAAGCTGAATCATATGTGTCTGTTGAATAAAAAGACTGTCCCAAGACTAAATTAATACTTTCGGTTATATTATATCTGATTTTATAATTAAACAGAAAACCTTTGCTTTCAGATGAGATAGAGGTGGTTAAAGTTTTTGAAAAGCCTGTTTCAAAGGAACTGCCTCTTAATAAAGAGAAATGGAACTTAATGCTGAGCTTCAATTTATCTGAAGGCACAGGAGAATACTTTATTTCATTCGTGCCTGATTTTTCCGAATGTTTTAAGAGTAATCCGGTATCAATATAGAAATCACCGGAAAGCTTATAAATTAGATTATAGAAAGAAGAAGTGCTTATAAGAGGGAACAGACAATCTTCAAATATTTTATTTTCTTTTGTTACACAATATTCGGCTCTTAAAGAAAATGGGCTTAAGTATCCCTTAAACCCCACTCGAAATTCCTTTAGACTTACCGGAGCATTATTACTCCAAAAAGATGACCCGAAAGGAATATTGTTTTTCAGGTGCAGATAAGATGCGAAATAACTGAATTTTTTATTTTGAAATATTTTTGCTGCAACTGCAAAGGAAGAAGAGCCGGGCGGGTATTCAACAGATACTAAACAGTCTTTGTTTTTATATGAAATGAAAGCCGAATATCCTGTAATCTTATTTGTTTTTCTGAATGATGGAAGAAACCTTGTGTATCTGAATAAAATACCGGATTGAAAATAAGAAAAAGAATAATTTACGGCCATCCCGAATGTCGAATAAACAAGAGTGTTTTTCCTTTTTAATTCAGAATCTGTTCTGTGAAGTCCACTGTTGTCAATTGTGATGTGAGTATTTTGAGTTGAGTCGAATCCGGAATCAAGTTTGATATTAGAAAAGAAGCCGAGGAAGGTAAATCCTGCAGATTCTGCTCTAACAGCTATTCCCCTTAGATAATTAGACTCTGCAGGTCCGCAGTAAGGAGTAATTGAAATGCATTCTCCTCCGGCATTTATGGCTGAACTGAAATAATTTACACCCGAAGAAAACAAAAGTCCGTGCCCGAATTTAACCTTGTAATCACCTGCTACGGCAGACTGAATGATACCGGAATTCGGGGAGTAGCTCAAGTATCCGCCTGATTTATCTGCCCAATTGATCTCGCCGGCGTCTTTATCAGTACAAAAACCTGCAGTCCAGCCGGAAGCAATGTTCAGCTTCATTATTTGAGATATTCTTTCGGGGGAGCCGGTCTTGGCGGATGAATTATCCCGGTGAAAGGCAGACTGTATTCCGACGGAGTATTTAATTTTGAAATCGTTAAGAAAATTAAAATCCATAAAACTTATTTCAGGATTGTATTTATCAAATGATTCCGGTTCAATCAGAAGCATAGACGAAACTGTATCTTCGTATGCGGATAATTGCGGTTCGGAGATAAAACACGAATCGGCAGAATGAATCGATGCAGATAAGCAAAGTATTGGAAAAAAATAGATTAAGAGTATCAGTTTCATTCCTTTTCCCGAGTAAAGAACAAGTCAAATGAATTTGTAATTCCAAGCTCCGGATGAAATGAAGACGCAAAATTTAGTCCTGTTTCGGATAATGAAATTCCCGCACCGAGGCAGAAAGTCTTGCTTTGTTTGTCGAAACCTAATCTAACATTGAAAAAATCAACCGGTGAGTATTCAATTCCGAAACATTCCGCTGTCTTCATCCCTGTAGTCTTTCTAAAAGAAATATACGCTCTTAAATTTTCCGCCGGATTTATTTCTATTCCGGCAATAACTTCCGGTTGTGATAAGTTTTGTTTATCTTCAATAATTAAATTTTCTGCGTTAACAATTACTATCCCGAAACTTAAATAATTATACGGAGAGAAAATGGCACCTGGGGAAACCGATAATTCAGAGGAGGTTCCATATGAGGAAATTCTTGTAAATTTATGAGACAAACTGAAACCGACACTAAATGAAGATAATTTTGTTGAGGCGGCAAGTGATAAAATCGTTTCATTGTATAGATTAAAGCCGAATTTATCTAAAGAAAAAGACAGATAGTAATCACCGGCCATATAGCCCAAAGAAGCAGAATACTCGTTTACCTCATCAATTTCAAATAGTGACGGGATGAAGGAAATAACAGCTCCAAAGTTCAAATTATCCGGATAGACAGCCGGATTCAATGAATTAAGCATGTTCTTGCCGCAAGAAATATTTGCCCCGGCAAGTGAATTACACCAGGAGTTTTGTCCGAACTGGCAAAAAACGGCATAATTATGGAATAATATCAGAAAAAAAAGCGCCCTCTTTAATTTCATGATGAAGAATCACAAAAAATTTTGTATTATGAGTATTAAATATAACGGTTTCTGATTATAAAACAAACTTTAGGTTTAGTTATGTTGAAAATATTTTTGGCAATTCTTTTTATCCCTTTATTTTATGCAGCCCAGGAATTAAATGCGGTGGTTAATGTGAATTTTGAACAAGTTTCCACGGTTTATAAAGAAAAGCTGTCAGGATTTGCAGATGCAGTTCAGAATTATCTAAATTCCAACAAATTTACCGGTTCTACCTGGGAGGGAGAAAGAATAGATTGTTCATTTAATATTTATATTATGTCAGGAAGCGGCGAGTACAGTTATACTGCAAAAGCTGTTATCACAAGTCAAAGGCCGATTTATGGTTCAGAAGGTAATACTCTTATGTTTCAGGTGCTTGATGATAAATGGTCTTTTAAGTATGAGAAAAATCAGTCCAACTTTTATGATCCGCTTACATTTGATGCCTGGAGGAGTTTTCTTGATTTTTATGCTTTGACGATAATTGGTCTTGATGCCGATACTTATGAAATGCACGGAGGTACTGACTTATTCAGACAGGCATATAATATCTGTATCCTTGGTGCAAACAGTGTAAATTCTGAAGGCTGGAATCTTGAGAGAGGAAGATATAATAAGAGAGCTTTAATCGAAGATCTTTCAGGTTCAGTGTTTCATCAGTTCAGGGAAGATGTATTCAATTATCATTATAACGGCTTAGATATTTTACACAGGAAAAGGGAAGCCGGAATGAAGAATATGTTTAAACTGATCAGCAATCTCGATAAAATAAGGGAACAGCTTTCACGTGCAATCCTTACGAAAGTATTCTTTGATGCCAAGCATAAAGAACTGATTGAAATATTTAAGGACGAAGAAGATAAGTCTTCAATCTTCAAAGTTCTTAAGAGAGTAGATCCTAATCATATTTCAAAATACAACGAAGTCAGTGATGATTAGTTTGGAACATCCATTTCAAATACTCTGTATTTTCTGTAGAGATCCGCTTTCATCATTTCGGCCCCGCGGTTCATCATAAGATTATCTTCAAGAATCCAGCTTGCTTCACCCTTGAAAATATTGAATTTTCTGGCTCTTGCAGTTATTTCCAGGTAAAACAAGGCATCAAGTCCTTTCTTCTGATGTTCAGGAATAAGACCGAGAATTATGGTACGGGCAAGATCAATCTTTTTCTTGCCGAAAAGTATATGAAAAATTCCAAAGGGTAAAAGTCTTCCGTTCATCTTCTTGAATATCTGGTTGTAATCAGGCATTACAAGAGCAAAACCAATAGGCTGACCTTCTTTTTCCATAAAAAGGACTAATTCCGGATTTACCAGCGGTTTGAGTCCCTCGGCAAGGAAGTCGATTTCCGCATCAGTCATTGGAACGAATCCCCAGTTAACAGCCCAGGCTTTGTTATAGATTTGCTTAACTATATCCAGTTCGTTTTTGAAGTTTTTCATATCCAGAGTACGGATTGTAACATTATTTCTTTTTCTTACAAGCTCAGAGCCTCTTAGTATTTTTTCATCATAGAAGATTTTATCGCTTTCCATAATATAGGCATATAGATCCTTAGCTTTTTTGAATCCGTAATTCTCTAAAAGTCTTATATAGTATTTGGGATTATAAGGCATCATCAATACAGGTGAGCCCTCAGCGCCTTCAATAAGAAATCCGTATTCATCATTGGAAGTAGGCGAGGCTGGTCCGATTACTTTTGTCATTCCTTTGTCTTTAATCCATTGCACGGCAGTATCAAAAAGTGCGTTTGCGGCGTCCTGATTGTCAAGACATTCAAAAAATCCGAAAAAGCCGGCTTTTTCATTATGTATCTGATTATGAGTATAATTTATTATGGCGGCAATTCTCCCCACGGCTTTACCGTCTGAGTAAGCCATAAAGATATCCATTTCGCCGTGTTCGAAGAAGGGATTTTTCTTTTTATCGAGCATCATTTTCTTTTCAATAATTAACGGAGGCACCCAGTTCGGATCATTTTTATAAACGTTCCATGGAAATAAGATAAAGTTTTTAATTTCTCTTTTTGTTACCGCTTGCTTAATTTCAATTTTACTCATAATGATACCCCGATAAGGAATTAAATAATCTTAAAAGACAAGACCGGAATAACCGGTCTTGCTAAAATTAAAACAATGTAATAATATTATTTCAAATCAATGTTTTATTGTCTCTGCATAAATGCATGACTTGTTAAAGAACTAAATAAGACCGATAGCCTTACCTATTTTCTTAAAAGTTTCTACTATGAATTCAAGGTGTTCGTCTTCATGAGTACTCATATAGCTTGTTCTCATCATCTGACGTCCCTGCGGAACTCCCGGAGATATAAACACGTTAACAAAGAGACCCGCATCATATAGTCCGCGCCACATCTTGAATGCCAATTCATCGCTTCCTACAATAACAGGAACAATTGCGGTACGTCCTTCAATAATATTGAAACCTGCTTCACGGAATCCTTTTCTGGCTTTTTCGGTGTTTGAAATAAGCCTTTCAACTCTCCAGGGTTCAGCTTCAAGTATATCAAGTGCTGCAAGAGCTGCAGCAACAGAAGCCGGAGTAGGAGAAGCACTGAAAATAAGCGCTGCGGCATGATGTTTCAGGTAATCAATAACCTTAGCTTCACCGGCAACAAATCCGCCTAAAGAAGCAAATGTTTTGCTGAATGTTCCCATTGTCATGTCTATATCATCAACAAGACCGAATTCGCTTGCAGTTCCTCTTCCTCCTTCACCGATTACTCCAACTGAATGGGCATCGTCAATAAGAATTCTGGCGTTATTTGCTTTCGCAAGTTTGTTGAGAGTAGGGAGGTCAACAATTTCTCCGCCTGTACTGAAAACGCCGTCGCTTACTACAAGTTTAGGAGCTTCTGCCGGAAGTTTTGTGAGAACTCTTTCAAGATCTTTCATGTCATTGTGCTTATATCTTACAAGTTCTGCTAATCCGCTCTTTGCCATAAGATTGCCGGCTACAATACACGCGTGATTATCTTTGTCGGAAATGACATACTCGTTTCTTCCTGCAAGTGTGGGTATGATTCCCTGCGCAGTTTGGTATCCTGTGCTGAAAAGAAGAACAGCTTCTTTCCCGAGGAATTTGGCCAGTCTGTATTCAAGCTCGATATGGAGGTCTATAGTTCCCGTTAAATATCTGGATCCTGAACATCCTGTTCCATATTTACTAATAGCATTAATAGCTGCTTCTTTTACCTTTGGGTGACTTGTGAGCCCAAGATAGTTATTGGAACCTGCCATTACAACTTTTTTGCCCTCAATCTGTACAACAGGGCCTTCGTTTTCCTGAATTGCCCTGAAATATGGGTAAACTCCTAATGCCTTAATATCATCAGCACGGGTAAACTCGTAGCATTTCTTAAATAGATCCAAATTATTCCTCCAACAAATTAAATTTTAACCCGAAATTTACTATATTAGTGTCCTAAAATCAAACTTACAAAGTTAATCAATTTCACAAAATATTATATAGAATTAATGCCGATGGATGCAAATACAAAAAAAATGTCTGTGGTAACAGGAGCAAACGGACTTGTTGGAAGTCATCTTGTTGATCTTTTAATCGAAAAGGGACACCGGGTTAAATGTATAGTGAGAAAAACCAGCAATTTGCAATGGCTTAAGGATAAACCTGTTGAGATAATCGACAGCGGACTTTTCGACAGAGATTCTCTCAAAGGAGCCATTGAAGGTGCAGATTATCTGTTCCACGTTGCCGGTCTTGTTAAAGCCAAGAAATGGGCAGATTATTATAAGGCAAATGTTCAGGCTACAGAAAGTATAATGGAAGTAACTTCAGAATGTAATCCGAATATTAAAAAAGTAGTAATTGTTAGCAGTCTTACCGCTGCCGGACCGGTTCTTCAGGGTGAATATCATACAGAAGAAGTGATATTAAATCCGATTACAAGATACGGGCGTAGTAAAGCTGACCAGGAAAGAGCAGCGATGAAATTTAAGGATAAACTGCCGGTAACAATATGCCGTGCTCCTGCAATTTACGGCGAGCGAGATACTGAAATATTCCTTGTGATGAAGACCTATAAGCAGGGATTAATGACGATGGTCGGTTTTGATGAAAAGAAAGTAAGTCTTATTCATGTTAGAGATTTTGTACGCGGACTGTATCTTGCTGCAGTTTCAGAAAAATCATCGGGCGAAGTATATTTTATTTCATCATCTGAGTTTTACAGCTGGCCTCAGATATCTTCAGTATTTAAAAAGGTATTCGGAAAGGGCGCAATTAATTTACGCCTGCCTCATTTCCTTGTTTATACTGTTGCGGTAGTCGCGGAATTCTTTTCAGTTTTCAGCTCAAAAGCAGCAACTTTTAATATTGAAAAAGCCAGAGATTTTGTTCAGAAATACTGGACATGCGATTACCGTAAAGCTGAAAGAGACCTGGGATTCAAGCAGGAAATACCTATAGAAAAAGGCATGCAGGAAACAGTGGATTGGTACAAAAAAATGAAATGGTTATAACAGATTAATTATTTTTTGCACCTTCAATAATCCAGATCTTAATTCCATCAATCTGATTTTTTGTGAGCGAAGCATAACCTATGGGCGGCATTATATTGAAACTTTGTCCTGTTATGGATAAATAAAGCGGACTCCCTTCAGGATTATACGGCTGTACTTTTTTCATAAGATCGCTGTATGTTACAAGATTGTTGCCGGTTTCGTATGAATGGCATCCCGAAAGTCCGCATTTAAGATTAATTAAAGGCTGAATGTGGTTGCTGTAGCTTACGTTTTTGTCGGGAATGTTTTTATTATCTATGTCATCGTTTGTGAAAGTATCGTCGCAGGATATTAGTAATAAAGCAATAAAAGCAATAATAATAATTAATCTGTTCATATATAATTAGTCCGGTAATCTTAAATTTGATTTGACAAATTAGGGAAACTTAGTTAGTTTTACAACCACAAAATTCTTGTTTGGGGCTATAGCTCAGTTGGGAGAGCGCTTGAATGGCATTCAAGAGGTCAGGGGTTCGAACCCCCTTAGCTCCACACCTTAAAACTCTTCTTAAAAATCAAACATTCTTATATTATATCTACTTCGAAATATTTGTTCAGTTGTTGATTTTATCTATTTACTTGTTTAGTTTCGTTTTGTGCTTTATTACGGCAAAACTATAGAAATTTAGGAAGGCGTATGCAAATATCTCAAAATAGTAAGGAAAAATCCAAAATATTCATCTCCACTCCTGTAAATGCACTTGTTGAAGGTATTTATCAACAGAATATACCTGTGAGTGAGATCCTTCATCATGGAGATTTCGGACTGGGAACTTTTAATGACTTAGACGGAGAAATGGTTATTCTTGACGGC
Organism: uncultured Melioribacteraceae bacterium; assembly: GCA_964584325.1. Classification (GTDB taxonomy): domain Bacteria; phylum Bacteroidota; class Ignavibacteria; order Ignavibacteriales; family Melioribacteraceae; genus CAZOZP01. Next base: position 14,372 of record CAZOZP010000052.1, on the reverse strand, counting down.
AAAATTTACCAGGCTGATTCTACCGGAAAAGTTTCTGAAATGGATAGCAAAATTCTCACCCCCTTTGCATGTACCACATTCTTTAAGCCGGTTTGTTTTGAAGAATATAAAGGCAGGCTAAATTATTCCGACTTTTTGAAATGGATCGAATCATTAATGCCTTCACCGAATATATTTTATGCTTTTAAAATTAAAGGCAATTTCGAATTTGTAAGAACTCGTTCTGTTCCGAAACAAGAGAATTACAGACCATTAGTTGAAGTAGCAAAAGACCAGCCGGAATTCCGATATCAAAATGTTAACGGAACTTTAGCCGGATTTCATACACCTTCTTTTATGTCGTCTCTTAATGTACCGGGTTTGCATCTTCACTTTCTTTCTGAAGATTTATCCAAAGGCGGACATCTGCTTGAATGCATAACTAAAGAAATAACAGCCGAGATTCAGTTCCTTTATTCGCTTGAATTGTCTTTGCCTGTAAACTTAGATTATCTCTTTTGGGATTTCAGGAGAGATATTGTTAAAGATTTAAACAAAGCCGAGAAATAATATTAAACAAGATTGTTTTGCTATCTGGTTATTTCAAAGAATACTGTGTCTCTGATTGCAGAAGCGAACACTCCTAAAGCATCTCCTTTAAATAGTCTTACAGGTTCATGATAGTTTCCGTCCATTTCTTTAATCTGCGAGTTTGATACCCAAAAGTCACGGTAGTTTTCATCTCCTGCATAAACAATAGCACGATACCTTGAATAAAACCAGGCATCGTAATCCATAACCTCGTAGGAGTATTTCCCTTCAAAATCGCCTTTTAAGCCCATCTTGAACTGAGCCTGAAACTTAAACTGATTGAAATTCTTTTCAACATCTTCGCGTTTAATATTGGGGAACATTTTATTATCATAGATAAAATTATCCAAAGTTGCGTCAAGAGGGATGATTGAGAATCCGTAAAATTCAGTACCGGCAGATGGAAAAAACTCAATGATAAAATGATCAGAACCGTATTTTCTGGTTCCCAAGTCTTTGTTTACAATTCTGAAGCCTGGTTTTGGTGTAATAGTTTCAGATGTTGCTTCAAGTTTTTTACCTTCGATTACAGCAGAGACAAATATGGTATATTTGGTATTAAAGTCTATCTTCGCGCTGCCTGAGTACTCTCTGTTTGAAGAATTATAATTAAGCCTTGTTCCGTTTATCTCAACAAAGGCCGAATTATTTTCAGGAGTAAGATAAAGATCATTGTCTGAGTATTTAGTATTCAGAGGAAAATTTCGCCTGAGTATTATACCGCTTATGCTGTCGCCGGGGAAAAGAAATGCTTCGACAGCTATTTTAGGCTCGTATTTAACGCCTGTAACATCTGCTTGCGGATCTCCGCAGCCGGCTATGAACATTGAAACTATTATTATGGCAAATAATGATAATATTATTTTCATCTTGAATCCTAAAATTTTATAGTTACGCCTAAACTTGGTAAAATCGGAAGCATATTTACTTCTTCAATTTCCTGATATACAACTCCGCCTTCCATTTTATCTGTGTAATTAATAAACCAGATATTCTTTCTGTTGCCGGCATTTATTATCTGCAGATAAGGAGCCCACTGACTTTTACCCCACATAAACTGATAAGTTATGCTAAGATCGAGCCTTATATAAGGAGGCAGACGCACTTCATTTATTTCGGAAGGATCGAGACGGAAGGAAGGGGTATTTTTCCCTGAACCGGTTTGTCCGTTCCAATCAGGAAAAGCCATGGTATAATATGCTGAAGATGGCACGGTTAAAGGTTGACCCGATGTATAAATAAAATTCATTCCGAAAAGCCAAGATGACTGAGATTTATCTGCAAATGAATAAGAGCTGCTGAATAATTCAGTCAGATTAGTATTCAATACAATATTAACAACTGATGATCTGTCATGCCGGGGAACGAATTTTTTATCTTTATTTATACCCGGGAAACTATATTTAGTTTTAGCGAATGAATAGGCAATCCATCCGTCAATAATTCCGGTTTCTTTTTTCAGCATAAATTCCACTCCGTATGATTCACCGTTACCTGTAGAAAAAAGATCGCGCGTGGAATTAAAAAGTGGTTTACCCGTTGAGGAATGTCCGGTTGGCGTTACATCAGCAAGAAAATTTTGATTGAATTGATGAATATTATTGTATTCTTTGTAATAAACATCAGTTTCCAGAGAAACAGCCCAGGGGAGTTCTCTCTGATAACCTAAAATATAATGAATGCTTCTTGACTCATCGTAATATTCGTCTGCAGAAGTCCATATAGCATTGAAGAAAGCTCTGGGAATTCTGTTCAGATACTGGTAATAGATTCCTGTTGCAAACTTAACGCTGCTTATAGAATTAATTCTGTACTTTGCCGAGAATCTGGGGGAATAATTATGGAAATCTTTTTTACCCGTAAAGCTGTCGAATCTTAATCCGCTTTCAAATTCAAGATCGTGAACCGGACGCCAGATTGCAGAGAGATATGAGTTGAAGTGATTTCGTGTCTCGGTAATATCAACCAATCCATCGTCCCAGGTTTGTCTGTATGTCGATTTTATGAATTTATTTTCCAGTCCGAATTTTAGATTGAGGTTATTCAATATGTAATATTCAAGCGAGCCTTTAAGCGAGAAGTCGGAAATATCATTGAATTCACTAACATTCTGAATTTTTGGCATATCGAATGCAGATTTATAATAACTGGCAGCGGCAATGAAATTGGAGAAAAGATTATTCCCGAAAATGTGAGTCCAGTTTAAGCTTCCGGTTGTATTTCCCCAGCGGTAGAGGAAGCCGAAGCTATCCCTTGCATCTTTATCCAGTTTGAAATCAAGATTATCCTGACTTCTGAAAAAACTGAATGAAAGCTTATCCGAATTTCCTAAATCGAAAAATGCCTTTAGATTTCCGTCATAGAAATAATAGTCGGGAATTTCTTCAACAAATTCAGCATAAGTCTGATCAATGTAAGTTCTGCGAAGAGATCCAGATAAAGAACCGCTTTGTCCGAGTGGTGTTTGAAGTGTTGCAGAGGCTGAAATAAGACTTATATTTACAATTCCTTCAAAATTGTTTCTGTTGCCGTCCAGATTGGTTACGTCAAGAATAGAAGAAAGTCTTCCGCCGTATTCAGCTCCGAATCCGCCTTTTGAAAGTTCAACTTTTTTTATTGCATTGGTATTGAAAGTAGAAAATATTCCGAATGCGTGTTCCGGATTGTAAACATCGGTTCCGTCAACAAGGTAAAGGTTCTGGTCCGGAGTTCCGCCCCGAACATATAAAGCAGATGAAAAATCTGACAAAGCCATTATACCGGGCAGTGTCTGCAATGCTCTTAATAAATCGGCCTCTACCATTTTTGGAATGCTGTTTACCTGAATTGCATTAAGCTCAATTTTCGAAACCGGTTTTGAATAAAGTTTCTCGGCAAGAGGAATTGAATCTGCCGAAACAATAACTTCTTTTGTCTCAACAGACGAAGGAAGCAGTTTGATTTTCAGCATTTGATTCTTTGAAGAAATATCAATCTGCAGTGTTTGAGTTGAATAGCCTACATAACTTATAACCAGACTGTGTTTACCGGAGGGGAGGTTAGGTACAACCCAAAATCCCTTTACATTAGTTGAAGCTCCGAAACCGGCATCTTTGAAAAACACATTGGCGCCTATCAGGGCTTCTCCCGTCAGACTGTCTGAAACAAAGCCGCTCACCGAATAACTTTGCGCTAAAACCTGTGTGGCAAAGAAAAATATTAAAAACAAAGGAATAAAATGTTTAATTTTGCTACTCATATATATCCGTATTAAATTTGCCCGTATAAAACAAATATTGGTTATTACTGTAAAACAGAAATAAAAGTGTTGAAAACAAGGTGCAAAATAATATAAATCCTTAATATCCGGCAAGTTAAAGAATGGTTAAATCGTCTATATTATAAAAGAAAGAAAAGGAGTCATATGAATATAAACATACTTTTTATAGGAGATGTTGTAGGTAAACCCGGGATGGATATGCTTACTATGTGGCTCCCGGGACTCATACGCAAATACAACGCGGATTTCGTAATTGCCAACGGAGAGAATGCTTCAGACGGAAAAGGATGCACCGAGAAAGAAGGTAAGCAGCTTTTGGGAATGGGGATTCACACCATTACAGGCGGAAATCACTCGTGGGAAAAGCACCAGTCGCAGGCATATCTGAAAGAAGAACCAAGGTCACTCCGACCATTGAATTACCCGAAAGGTACATTCGGAAACGGATACTATATCGGGGAATCAAAAAAAGGAAAAGTTGGTGTAATTAATTTACAGGGCAGATCTTTTATGCAGCCTATTGATTGTCCTTTTCGTGCTGCTGAGGTTGCAATCAATAAAATCCGTCAGGAAACGAAAGTTATCTTCATAGATTTCCATGCGGAAGCAACTGCCGAGAAACTTGCGCTGGCTTATTTCCTTGACGGAAAAGTAAGCGTTGTTGCGGGAACACACACTCATATCCAGACAGCCGATGCAAGGATACTTTCCGGAGGAACTGCCTATATTACAGATACCGGAATGACCGGGCCGTATGATTCTGTAATCGGAATGAAAACAGATGCGGCGGTTAACAGGTTCCTTTATCAAACACCGCAAAAATATGAGACAGCATCCGAGGGTTCACATTTATGCGGCATTTTTGTGTCTGTTGATCAAAATACCGGGAAGGCAAACAGCATCGAACCTATACTTATTCCTGAATTTGAGACAAAGAAATAATTATGTTAAAGGATTTTCTTCCAAGACTGGATAAAGACCGGGAGTTATTAAAACTTCTGGAAAAGTACTGCAGACTCAGACCCGGAGAAGTGTGGGAAGATTCTGTAAGCGGACACAGAGTTGGGTGTATTGACTGCACTAATGAAGATTCAGTAAACAAACTGTTAAACGGAACCAAAGCATCTCTTGCCGTACACGATCCGCCATATAATTTTGTAGCATTCAATAAACTTAATGCAGAGGAATTTACCCGTTGGTCTGCTAAATGGATTGAAATCGGCAGAAAATCAATGAAGGAAGATTGTTCTTTGTATGTGTGGTTAGGAGCAGATCAAAAACATCATTATGAGCCTTTCCCCGAATTTATTCTTATGATGAAATCATCGGGATTTAAATCTAAAAGTTTTATTACAATGAGGAATCAGAGAGGGTACGGCACATCCAAAAACTGGATGGCATTGAGGCAGGAACTTCTTTATTATGTTAAGGGCGAACCGGTATTTAATATAGGAACTGTTTACACTCAGATACCGAAAGCAGTTAAGGGCTATTATAAGGAAATAGGTGGTGTTAAAACCGAGAATCTTGAAAGAAGTAAATCAGAATATATAAGGGCAGGTAATGTCTGGATAGATATTCAACAGGTTTTTCATCTTATGTCCGAAAATGTTAACGGCTGCTTTGCGCAAAAACCTCTTAAAGCAATTGAAAGAATAATAAGTGCTTCAAGTATGGCAGGCGACGCAGTTATTGATTTTTTTTCTCATTCAGGAACCACATTGCTTGCCTGCGAGAAAAACGGGAGAAAATGCTTTACATCAGATATTGAACCGGTGTTTTGTGAAATATCGATAAGACGCCTGGAGCATTACCGATTAACAGGGAATCCCGGATGGCAGATGTCAAATCCTTTTACTTCGGAAATTGAGCAGGATGAAGAAATAAGGAACTACATCAATAACAAGTACAGGTAATAGAAAAGTAATTTCTTTCATAAAGTTTCCCGTTTATTTTACGATAATTCATTCGATAATCGTTTTTGTTCTACAATTCAAATATTTAATTATTCTTAAATAATACAGGATTCCCCGGCATTTATGAATATTTACCGATTAAGAAAACTAAAAGGCATTTCAGCCATACGAATTATAACATTATTTCTCATCTCAGTTTTTTCAGTATCAAATCTTCAGGCCCAGAATAGTTTGACGAAAGTTACCTTTGCTCCGCATTGGATACCGCAGGCTCAGTTTGCCGGATTTTATGTCGCAAAGGAAAAAGGATTTTATAAAAAATACGGAATAGACCTTACAATACTTCCTGGCGGACCGAATGTGCTGAACTCTAAACTACTTGCCGGCGGAGGGGTGGATATTGCTTTAATGTGGCTTACAAATGCAATCCAGGTAAGATCGAGAGGTGTTAAAGTAGTTAACCTTGCACAGCTCGTTAACCGCTCATCATTAATGCTCGTGGCAAAAGCTTCGAGCGGCATTAAAACACCGGATGATATGTTCGGTAAAACAGTAGGAATCTGGGGCGGCGATTTCCAGATACAGCCGCTTGCTTTTTTTGAAAAATATAATCTTAATGTTCAGGTAATTCATCAGGGAAATTCTCTTAATCTGTTTCTTTTTGACGGTGTGGACGTTACAACTGCAATGTATTACAATGAATATAATACTCTTATTAATTCCGGACTTAATACTGATGAGCTTAATACATTCTTCTTTGCCGATTATGGTCTGAATTTCCCTGAAGAAGGAATCTATACTACAGAAGATTTTCTGAATAATAATCCGGAAATCTGTTCCGGATTTGTAAAGGCATCGCTCGAAGGCTGGTTGTATGCTTTTATGTATCAGGAAGAAGCGGTAAACATAATTATCAAAGAGATGGCTAAACAGAAATATCCTTTTAATAAACCTCATCAAAGATGGATGCTCTCTAAAATGAAGGAAGTTATGTTTCCTTCAGGAAAGACTGCAGAATTTGAAACGCTTACGGAAACTTCGTTTAAGTTTGTTGCTGAGAAACTCATTGAGAATAAGCTGATCAGCACAGTGCCGGATTTCGGCGGATTCTACAAACCGCAGACAACCGGAGGCCGCAAGTGAGATTTCAGATAAAGAAAAACAGTCTGACATTGAAAATGATTTTAATCATTTTCTCAAATGTGGCAATTATAACAGCGTTGATATTTTATTACATTTTTCATGTTTCGAGCAAAACCATTGATGAAAACCTCAGAGAGAATTCAAAACTCCTTACTAGTCTTACGGTTGATAAGGTTGAGAAAATTCTTATGTCCGTTCAGAAAGTTCCGGATAATTTTGCCAATATTATCGAAGCCGGCACTTTTTCGGATGAGGAAATAATAAGAATAATAAATACTGCCGTGAAAGGTAATGAGGAAATTATCGGTATGGCTGTGGCGTTTGAGCCTAATGCAATTAAACCCAATACTCTTCTTCATTCATTTTACTGCTATAACAATCAGGGAAACATAATTACTAAGGATTTGGCAAAAGACAGTCTCAATTATCATATCCTGGATTGGTACCAAATACCCAGACAGCTTCAGAAATCTGTATGGAGCGAACCTTACTATGATGAAGGTATTTCGGATTTAATTATGACTACTTACTCCGTTCCCATTTACAGAGAGGTTAACGGTAATCAGGTATTTATTGGTGTGGTAACTGCGGATATTTCCTTAGACTGGATGCACGATATATTTGCAAAAATAAAAGTTTATGAAACCGGATATGCCTTCCTGGTTTCAAGAATCGGAACTGTGGTAACACATCCAAGAAAAGAACTTATTATGAATGAAACGGTCTTTACTATAGCTGAGGAATCCAAAACCCCTATACTTAGAGAAGTTGGCCGGAATATGATAAGAGGTAAATCAAGTTTTGCCGAAGTGGAATACAAAAATGTATCGTCAGGGAAATTATCATGGATATCTTACGCTCCGGTACCTGTAAACGGATGGTCTATTGGCATCGTATATCCTGTGGATGAATTCCGTGCTTCACTGAACAGACTGCTGAATATTTCAATGATTCTTGCGTTGGTAGGAGGCATTACATTATTGATTACGATTATTCTGATAGCCAATTCTGTTACGCTGCCAATACGCCAGTTAGCTTTTGCAACAAGGAAATTCGGAGAAGGCGATTTTGATGTTGAATTGCCGAAAATTAAATCGAAGGACGAAATAGCTGACTTAACAGGCTCGTTTGCTTCGATGCAGACAGCCCTTCAGGATACAATCAGTCAGCTTAAAGAAGCAAATAAGAGTCTTGAAGAATACAGCCAGACTCTTGAAGAAAAAGTTGAGATTAGAACTAAAGCACTTAATGAGAAAAACAGAGAATTGGATAAGGCTTTGGAGAATGTGAAAACCCTGAGCAAAATCGGACGCGATATTACTTCAACTCTAAGTCTTGAATCGATATTTTCCGCTGTTTACGGTAGCGTGAATACACTGCTTGACGCTCACAGTTTCTCGATTATGATGTTTAACGAAAAGACAAACAGCCTTGATTGTAAAATGGCTATTGAAGACGGTAAAAGGCTCGATTCTTTCAGTTTCAGTCTTGATGATGAAAACAGGTTTGCGGTTCAATGCTTCAGGCACAAACAGTCAGTATTTATTAATGATGTGGATAATGAATATTCAAAATATATTAAAACAAGAAATGCTCCTAAAGCGGGGCAGTATGTCTCTTCTTTAATATATCTTCCTCTTGTTGCGGGGGATAAGGAGATTGGTGTTATTTCCGTTCAGAGTCTGAATAAAAATGCCTATAACGAAAGTCATCTCGACATATTCGGCAACCTTGCGAACTATACGGCCATTGCTCTGGATAATGCATTTGCCTATGAGGGTATTAAAACTGCAAATAAAGAGCTGAAGGATGCCCAGGCTCAGCTTATTCAGTCTGAGAAGATGGCCTCACTTGGCGAGCTTACAGCGGGAATTGCCCATGAAATCAAAAATCCGCTTAATTTCATAAATAATTTCTCTGAACTTTCTATTGAATTGGCGGAAGAACTTATTGCCGAAATCGATAAGAATAAAGATAAAATGGATGAAGATTCCATTGAGGAAATTCATGCTATTTTGGGTGATATTGAACATAATGTAAGAAAAATAAATGAACACGGAAAGAGGGCGGACAGTATTGTAAAAGGTATGCTGCTTCATTCGCGCGGAAAAGCGGGTGAGAAACAACCTACTGCCATAAACGATCTTGTGGGCGAATACCTCAATCTTGCATATCACGGATTCAGAGCGCAGGATTCTACTTTTAATATGAAAATGGATACAGAACTCGATTCTTCTATCGGAAAAATAAATATTGTTCCTCAGGATATCAGCCGGGTGCTTCTGAATATTTTTTCAAATGCATGCTATTCAGTTCACGAAAAGAAAAAAGAGAAAAAGGATTCGTTTAATCCGGTTCTTACAACAAGGACAAAATCCGAAGGCGATAAAATTATAATTACAATCCGCGATAACGGCAAAGGCATTCCTCAGGAAGTTCTCGACAAAGTATTTAATCCGTTCTTTACTACAAAACCGGCGGGAAAGGGAACAGGTCTGGGACTTTCGCTTTCTTATGAGATAGTTGTAAAGGCACACGGAGGAGAATTGAAAGTTAATTCCGAAGTTGGCGAGTATGCCGAGTTTATTATTATACTCCCGAAAAATTAGCGAGATGAAAATGATAAAAGTACTGATAGTGGATGATGAGCGTGATGTTAAGGAACTATTTCTTCAGAGATTTCGACGGGAAATAAAAGAAGGATTGCTGATGCTTCACTTTGCATTTTCAGCAGAGGAAGCTCTCGAATTTTTAAATACCGCTACCGCCGCAGATATAGTTCTGATTCTATCTGATATAAATATGCCGGGGATGAACGGGCTTGAGCTGCTTCGGATACTGAAAGAAGAATACGCACATCTCCACGTATGCATGATAACAGCATACGATGATAAGGAATATCACGATAAGGCCATGAATTACGGTGCGGAAGATTATCTTACAAAACCTATAGATTTTCAGAAACTGAAATCAAAAATACTATCAATAAAACCTAATGCGAGTGAATAATGCCCGAGAAAATTTTAGTTGTTGACGACGAACCGGATCTGGAATCGTTAATCCGCCAAAGATTCAGAAAGAAAATCAAAGAAGGAGCATACGAGTTCGTTTTTGCCGGAAATGGTCTGGAAGCTCTTGCAAAACTTATTGAACATAATGATATTGGTCTGATTCTATCCGATATAAATATGCCTGAGATGGACGGACTAACTCTTCTTGCAAAACTTAATGAACTGAAGAATCCGACATTGCGTACGGTAATTGTTTCTGCATACGGCGATATGGATAATATAAGAACGGCTATGAATCGCGGTGCATACGATTTTGTTACTAAACCTGTAGATTTTAACGACCTTGAACTAACGATAGAAAAAACGATAAACGAACTTAAGGCAACAAGAAATTCCATTCAGGAACACGATCAGCTTCTTGCTCTTAAATGCGATTTAGAGACTGCCCGGAGTATTCAGGCGGCAATACTTCCTAAAGTATTTCCTCCGTTTCCGGAAATTCCGGAATTTGATTTATATGCAATAATGGAGCCCGCAAAGGAAGTAGGTGGAGATTTTTATGATTTCTTCCTGATCGATAACGATAGAATCGGGTTTGTTATGGGCGATGTCTCCGGTAAAGGAATTCCGGCGGCAATCTTTATGGCGGTAAGCCGTACTCTAATTAGAGCTACTGCAATAAAAGGACTTCCGCCTAATGAATGTCTTTTCTATGCAAATAATCTGCTTTGTCTGGAAAGCTCAGCTTCAATGTTTGTGACGGTATTTTACGGGATACTTAATTTTAAAACGCGTGAACTTGAATATGCAAACGGCGGACATAATCCGCCCTATATTATTAAACCTTCCGGTGAAGTGAAAATTATTCCTCCGTTAAGCGGACTTGTTTTAGGAGCTATGGAAGAATTTAAGTATAAATCTTCGAAAATGATTCTTGAAAAAGGCGATAAAATATTCACATTTACAGACGGTGTAACTGAGGCTGTGAATGAAACAGATGAACTCTATACCGAAGCAAGGCTGGTTCAGCTTCTTCAGGATCTTTCTTCAGGAGATTCGAAGTTTGTAACTGAAGAGACAGTTAAGAGAATTCACGAGTATTCAAGCAATGTTGAGCAGTCTGATGATATTACAATTCTTACTCTTGAAATAAAATAAAAAATTTTCCAACTTTTTAATATGCCGGTTGTATTTATGATAGAAGATGACATAAAAATTGTAAGAGAAACTTTAGCGGGAAATACTAAAATGTTCGGATTACTTGTTGATAAATATCAGAATGCAATATTTAATCTTGCTTTCCGGATGACACGCGATGCCAGCCTGGCAGAAGATATTTCTCAGGAAGCATTCTTAAAAGCATACAGAAAACTCGGAAGCTTTGATCCGGATAAGAAATTTTTCAGCTGGCTCTATAAGATTGCGGTAAATGAAGCACTTAATACATTAAAAAGGGAAAACGAATTTCTTGAATACAATGATGAAAACAATGATCCGGCTGAAGATGATACTGCTAAGGAAAGACTGAATGAACTTTCCGAAAAATTAAAAAAAGCGGTAAATATGCTGCCCCCTAAATATAAAGTTCCTATTGTTCTGAAGCACTATGAAGGCCTCTCTTACGAAGAGATATCAGTTATGCTTGATATACCCGTAGGTAAAGTAAAATCAAGATTATATACCGCAAGGGAAAATTTAAAACTTTGTCTGGAGAAAATAAAATAATGGAACAAAACAGGATATCAGAACTGACAAATAAATACATCGATAAAGAATTATCTGATGTAGAAAATACAGAACTCAAGTCATTGCTTGAAGATCCAAATAACAAAAAATATTTTGATGAAACTGTGGCTTTGTTTAATAATCTTGAAAAGCCGCGGCCTGTAACTGCTCCGGCTTCATTAAAAGCAAAAGTAATGAAGGAAATAACTCAGTGGGAAGAACAGGGATGGTTCTACAGAATGCTTGGGAAGTTAGGGGAGTTTATTGACAACTCGAGAATCGGTTATCCCGCTTCTTTTGCCATGGGCGGATTGATGGTTTTTCTGATATTCCTAATGCTGCCTCAAAGCCAAAGCATTGATGATTCTTTTACAAAAGGCTTTATGGCCGATTCTGATTTCAGCGAGATATATCAAATTAAAAAACCTGAGCTTAATGGTGCAGTAAAGGTTGGTTATTCGGAGAATATTGTTATTCTGGATGTGAACCTTACTTCCGGAGAATTAGTGGACTGCGAACTTAAGTTTAACGTTAAAGAATTTAAGATTTATGGCATCAAAACTCTGGAAGGGAGTAAAGAAAGCAAAATTGTCTCAGGCTATGGCTCAGTAAAGATTTCAAATTCAGAAGCAAACAGGTATATGATATTCTTAAGAAGTCTGCACGAAAATCCCGGAAGAATTAACGCTGAGTTCTATAAAAATCAGACTAATCTGGCAAATATTTCAATTGATATAAAATTCTAAAATGAGGTGTATTATGAAAAAGACTTATTTAATTGCTGCAACAATAATCGCAATAGCGGCGGTAGTTGTATTCTCTATGCTTTATCCGCCTGCCGATGAAAGTGATACTAAAGGCACATTTGCAAAAGTTGATAAATACCGCAATAGTACTGTTTCACAGAATGATATTAAATTAAGAAGCGAATTTGTAAAAGATACGGCAGCCTTAAGCGCTACAATTAAATCACTCGATTTTTATAAAGCATTCTATACCGATCTGTCAGCCGACATTAAATCCTGGGAGTCTTCCCTGAGCAAGGCAGGGGTAAAAGATGAAAAGATGGTATCTCAAATTAAGGAACTTGGCGGACTGGCTTCATTCCTGGATAATAATCTTAAATCGGTGGATGAAATTTCTTCAATTCTGCGAAAGTTTCAAACAAAGGAAATTGCTGAGGATAAATTTGATATTCAGAATAATTTGATGAATTTCGGAAATTTTATTTCCAATCTTAATGAGAAAGATAAAGTTATTGATTCGTTATTCGTTAATCTGAACGGCTATATGGATGATGCAAAGCTTTCTAAATTGGTAAGCTCCAAAGAACAGGCAAATGAATTGAAAAATGTAAGAGAAAAGATGCTTGGTGAGGGATTTACCAACAGCTATTTAATGGGCAACGGAGAAAAATTGAATCTTTACATGAACAGCACAATTCAGAATAGTGCATTGTTGTCGCAGGTTCTGTTTAATAAAATGGTAGGCTTAGTCAATTCTCAATCTTTCGGCAACAAGGAACAATTGCAACTTAAGAATGCATCTGCATCAGAGAATCTGGCCGGCATTACATTCTGCAGTAAAATACTGAATGCAAGCAGTTTTGTTCAAGCCAAAAACCAAAACAATGTATCATTGGATATGGTAATCAAATCCTCAGAGTTTAATCAAGCATTTAAAAATAAACCCCTCGGATTGATTCTTAATACTGAACAACTCGGACTTCACAGAAACGGTTCAATTTCCGAGTGGATTAATCTTACAGCCAATAAAGAACAACTCGGATTTTCACATCTTGCCAATGTTCCTCAGGTTTTCTCGAACAGTTCGCTTGGTGTCGTTTTTTATTGTTCACAGCAGCAGGCAAAGATTCAGAGTATAGCTCTTGACGGCAAACAGCAATTGGGTGCTATTAATTAATACTTCTATGAAAAGGCTGTCTCAAAACTGTCATTCTGAACGAAACGATGTGAACTGAAGAATCTCATCCCCTTTATTTGCAGGTGGATTCTTCGTCGCAAGCTCCTCAAAATGACTGACTTTTTGCTTCTTGAGACAGCCTCTTTTTCAATGTTTTAAGTTACAACTATATGGGAAAAGAAATGAATTTTGTTCTAAGGACTGCAACCCGCTTACTGATGATTTTAATTGTAGTATTTGTCGGAACTGTTTCCGCACAATTATATAAACTTGAAACAGAAAATTCAAAAATTGTTTATTACAGTGAAGGTTACAAATATTTGGTTCCTCATGTAGGAGCAAATTTTGAAGCTGTAATGAATTTCCATAAGAAATATTGGAATTACCTGCCGGCGGAAAAGACTCTGGTATTTCTCAATGATCTGAGTGATGTTGGAAACGGAGGTGCGTGCTCAATCCCAAGAAATATGCTGATGGCAAACATTGCTCCGTTTGAGTTCACTTTCGATATTATGCCGGCAAATGAAAGATTCCATTGGCTTATGAATCACGAGCTGACTCATATAGTTATGGCAGATAAACCTGCAGGTTCCGATAAGTTCTTTCGTGGACTTTTCGGCGGAAAGGTAAGTGTGGACAATGAATTTCCCGTCTCGATGCTTTACAGCTATTGGACTTCCCCCCGATGGTATTCACCTCGATGGTATCATGAAGGAATTGCTGTTTTTATGGAAACCTGGATGTCCGGCGGTCTTGGAAGAGCTTTGGGCGGCTATGATGAAATGGCTTTCCGCTCAATAGCGAAGGAGAATGCTTATTTATACT
>CAZOZP010000051.1:0-27543 GCA_964584325.1 uncultured Melioribacteraceae bacterium | reverse complement strand
ACGGAAGAACATCTTCACCGTCGAACTCATATTTCTTCTTGTAATCAACTTTAAAGACTTCCATACCATTCCAATTTCCTTCACCTGCCGCTTCTAATTCAGGTTCATATGTTGCGATCCAGATAACAGGTTCTGCCTTCGGATTATCTTTTCTGTGAAGATATGCTTTAATCTTAAATGTGATATCTGAAGTAAGTGTGCCATAAGGTGCTTTTATTGTTTGATATTTAAACATATTTACAGGAACGGGTACTGATCTGAATGAAATTCTATCTCCGAAAAAGCTTTCCAATTCCATTTTCTTTTTATCTACCCAATGCGCCATCACGTTTAAGTCCTTATCCTCAAAGGCTTTCTCAATAGTAATATTATCCGTCGGATCGGCTACAAGATAAGCAAAGGCACTATCAAGTATTAATCCGGCATCCGGATTCAGGACAAGCTCAATATGATCTTGAACCTGAAAATCATTAAACCCTCTGCCACTTTGTCCGCCAATGTGGTCCTGCATATAAGTCTTAAATTTTATTTTAGGAGTGTTCTTTATATTTAGAATTCCGAGATTCTTATTATAAACTAAAGGTGTCGCATTTCCGAAAACTGAAATTGTCGGATCAATTTTAGATGTCGGCACCTGAATTCGTTTTGGATTCGATAAAGCCATTTTTGCTGTTATCGTACCGCTTAATTTTATGTTATGACCAAAATAAGTCGGAGTAAGAGTTTTTTCTTCTGTTCCGCCTCCGGTAAAGAAGTCAAACAAACCGACAATAGCCCCGACTACCGGAAGACCTTTATACAACCAGGAATCCATAAAATTCTCCAGTCCCAGTTTGAATGAATTATTTAACCCACCTAATTTGGAATAACTGTAATCCACCGGAATCCCTTTCTCAAATTTCGCTATTTGCTTTTTCATTTCGTCCCAATTTGCAATGCTTCCTGACACAGTTGTATATAGTGTTTTCAAATCCTTACTTTTTCCTTCAGGGGGCATACCCTCGCTTATTGTAACCGGAGCATTTTTTGATCCCGACATATACTGTCTTACATCTTTTTCCTCTCCGCTAATTCCGAGCATTTCTCCATCAATCTGTACATTGCTTTCTTGAATACCATAAACTTGAAAATCCAGCCATACACCCAACTCGCTCGATTTTATATTCGGATCATAAGCAATAGGATAATCTGCCCACACCCAATTATCAGACTTTGGATAACATAATCCGCTCCCCATATTATTTTCTACTTTTTCCAATCTGTCTGTAGCATAAGCCCGATTTTTAAGATGAGTTAGTGTTAGTGTCCGTTGTACATTCTTATCGTGAAACTTTAGTTCAACTGCGCCTGAGGAAAAGGACCCATTAGCTCTTACAAGCACAAAAAATCTTAATACTGCTTTATATTTATTATATAAAATAAAGTATGGTGAACCTTGCTGATCAATTGAGAAGATCGGCCTGTATGGTGTACCGAAATCCCTTGATATTAATACCCATCCGTCTTCAGGTTTCATATCCAATAAATGCATTGAGGCATCGCCCTGGCACCAGGGAGAATTCTTAGGTTCTTCCTTAATTCCATTTTCTCTTTGGATATACATTTTATACTGTGAAGAAGGATAGGGACACTCAGGATAATCGCCTTTAATCCAATCCCAATTCAGATCTGCATTCGGATCTGTTGTCTGAGCCGAAATACTAATGAATAATAGAAATACTAAAAGCATAAACGAATGCTTTTTCATACGCCCTCCTTTTTTTATGTTGTTTGAAAAGAAAACTCCTTTTTATTTAATTATATATCTGTAAACACCAACCCCTCCCCACGGAGCAAACCCCGGTTTACCGTAAGATGCTATTAATACATTTTGAACCGATGTCAGAAATGTTATTGGAACATATAAATATTCGGAAATTTCTGTTGAGACTAACCCGTCAGATATTTGAACCCATCCTTCACCTCCCTTCCACTCTAAAACCCCATCGCAATTCGTAGCAACAAACATTCTGTTATTTACAAAGGCAATATCTGTCGTTTCAGTTTTAATTTGACTGTTAAGATATTTTATAACGATATTTTGTCTTAAAGTATCTGTATATGTTTTCCAGGTATTATTATCTAAATACTTTATATGCGCGGGATACTTAAACCCGGCAAATAATGTGTCTTCTTTTATGCAAATCGATTGCGTTGGCGGATTAACCCATTCTTTATCTGAAAGTCCATCTCTTAACTGATGAAATTTTATTCCGTCAAATATGTAAAATCCGCAATTAAAATATTGTCCTCTTACATAACACCAATTATCAGTATTATTTCTCTTTAAAAATTTAGCTCCTCCAAAATTTATCCTGTCTTCTCTTACTTTTAACTCTTCAATCCTACCGTCCATAAAGATTTTATAGGTTTGAACAGTCGCTGAAAAATAGGTTTGCATTGCATATAGAGAGTTATCAAGAAATATCATCTCGCTGACAGATGTAACATCAGCATTTAACGGAAACGGCACACAAACTCCTTCCCACAATGCTGATCTGAAACTGTATCTGTATAGGCTATCACGACATAAACAATATAATGTATCACCGTTTAATGCAAGCGGACCAATCGGATTTTCGAATTCTTTGAATTTCGTCCAGTTGATTCCGTCTTTAGTTGTATAAATAATTCCACTGTAATTGGTTTGAGGGTCACATGCCGCTAAAAAAAGCGTGTTCTTGTATTTTAATAGATAGTTTACGTCAATATCGCCTAACTCCTGAATCTTTACCCATTTATTTTCATTTGGATCTGAAGGAGCACTTGTTATATCAATTTTTTTTGAACAAGATGTTGAAATGATAATTATTATAATTATAAATACTATACTTTTAATTTTTTTCATTTTTTTCATTTTTTTCCATTTTTCCTGTAATGTTAAATTTGTTTACATATAACCCTAAATGGATTTTACCGTACTGCCATGGAGAATATCCGGGAGAGCCATATCCTGCATATAATCTTCTCTTGAAACATTCCAAAAAAGTTACAGGCAGATATTTATCAGGTCTGTCCATATCTGTAAAGTATATCACCAATCCTTTATTGTAACTTATCCATCCCCTTTCTTCCGTCCATTCATAAACCCCATAATAGTTTGTTGCCGCAAATAGTCTATCCCCTAAATATGTAATCGCTGTTGTTGCACAATTATCATAATAGTTCTGATCAGCATATCTCATCGTATCCGTTATAGATTCCCAGACTTCAGACTCGCTGAGTACTTTTATTATTGCCGGACAGAATCCGGCTACAAGTTTATTATCTTTTATAATCATTGAATTTGTAGGATTGCCCAAAGCCAGCTCGCGTTCGCTTAATCCTGTATTTATATCGCGATAAACATTACCGTCAAATTCAAACAAGCCTCTCCTGAAAAAATGACCTCTTACGTAAACTTTGTTGTTAAAACTGTTCCTTAAAAATTTTTTTGGACCAAAGCTCAGGTTAAATAGTCCGCGAACTTCTATTGAACTCCCATCAGGATATACTCTGTATGTAGAATGTGTGTTTGAATACAATGTCTGAGTTATATACAAATTGCTATCGATAAATATCATATCTCCGTCAGCGTGTGGCTCAGACATAAAAAGAGGTGTAGGCAGTACTCCTTTCCAGTTTTTCTCGTTATTGTATTTGTAAATACTGTCCTTTCTTAAAATATACAGCCCTTTATCATAAATCATCGGCCCTATCTCATCAGGGAACTCACCAATCATATTCCAGTTTATTCCATCCGTTGTTTTGTAAACAAATCCTAATAATTTGTCTTTTTCTGTATATTTCACACAAGCTACATATAACGAATTATCATCCTGAACAATATATCTGATGTTTTTATCAGCAAATTCTTCAATCAACTCCCAATCATTTTTTTCATTAATAACATTATCCGGTTCTATCTCATTGGGTTTTTCTTTGCAGGAAATTATCAGAAACAATATTATAACGCCACACAACATATTTTTCAGCATTTTTTATCCTCCCTAAATGAATGCTTGATAATAATTCTGCATTTACTTTTTTCGAAAATCAGGTTTTGTACAAATATTCTTTGAAAATCAAAAGATTTTTAAACGATATTTGTTCATTAACCGTATTTCTGTTAATTCATAGTGTTCTATTTGTATATTTGCGCTCTTGTGGTTTATTTTGTTACAAAAGCACAGCCCTTTTACGTTGCTAATATAATATTAATTGCTTTATGGAAGCAAGTATTTTAAACCCAAATTATTCGTTAGAAAAATAGTATCTTTTAATTGCCTTGCCAATAAAGAATAATTTGGGTAACCCCGACTAACAAAATCTTACATTTCGTTTTTTAGAAATGTATAGATTTTGTTAGTCGATTTGTCATTATTTTTGTCCTAATGACAAATTTGGGTTAAAATAAATATTTATCAAGTAAAGTTTTCCGGATTTTTCAGAATTCATTTTTCATTAACACAGTACAGTACCTCTCTGTGAGTTCTGTGGTAAATTCCCTAAGATGCCTTCGAGAACCTTAAGGCACCGGGCGGCATTAATAAAAAAGGGCAGACACTTAACGCCTGCCCCAAACTTTCTTACATCTCACTTTGTTACTCCGTTACTCTGTCACTTCAAAAGAATCAGCTTCTTCACAGCCGAAAAATCTCCTGCCTTAATCATATAGAGATATATTCCGCTTGCCAGTCCCGATGCATCGAATTTGACTTTATGATAACCTGCTTTCAGTTGACTGTCGATTAATGTTGTTAATTCTTGTCCGAGTAGATTGTAAACTTTTAGCATTACATCAGATTCTTTCGGCAATGAAAATTCAATTGTTGTTACTGGATTAAAAGGATTAGGATAATTTTGTTCTATACGGTAAGAATGAGGGTTACTTTTCCCAGGTTCTACGGATGTATTTTCAGAGTTTAATTCGATTGAATCGCCGTTTTTTAATACTAATTTATTCTCAATATTAAACTGATCTATTCTAGTCTGGTTATAACCTGAAGGTGGTGAAGTGTGCATTGGAATATAATGTGCCGCCCCAATTCTTTCAGAAGCTATTACAGCCTCAGCCGGTGTCATAGTATAAGTGCCATCCATAGGCAGAAGTGCATATGTTATTGATGAATCTTTTAACTGCGACATTTCCTGAATCAGACCTGTATCGCCTGAGTGATATATCTTAATTCCATTAAATGTTATTATATATCCAACCGATAAATTCTTCTGGTGGTATGAATTATATGCCGGGAAGGCTTGAATTTGGATTCCATTGATTGTAAAGTTTCTGTAAACTCCGCCAGAAAGAGCATCTGCCGCTCTAATTATAGTACAATTCTTCTTTAGCTTGAGACGATTAATCTCGTTATGGTCAGAGTGTTCATGCGTTATGAGAACTATATCAGCCGAATCACTGAAAGAGTTGACAGTTGTTGGATCAATGTAAATGACAACATTATCCGCCGACTTAATTTTTGTAAATGCGTTAACGATGAACTGAAGTGAATCCCCAACAGCGGCGTGTGAAACGGTTGAAGAAATTATAATACCCGAAAGTAAAACTTTAGAATTTCGGCAAAGCAGTTTGAAAATATTTTTCATTTTTACACCTTTTTTTTCTTTGAAAAATAACACAGATTCTTTTCTCTAAAATGTAAAGAAGACAAAAAGCCGGTTTAAGATGGCAAAAACAATGTTTTAGGTGTCGAAATAATCAATTTTTTTCAGAAGTGTAATTAGCAGTAAATCTTAATCATCTCAACAACGTTCAAACTTTCAGATTTTATTATTGAAATAACAAAACTTGCAGACTATTATTCGTAATGAAATTTTTGAAAATGAAAATAGCCCGGGTACAAAACTCAATTCCGGAAAAGCTGAGGGAAAAGCTATCTGAAAAAAGGTCTGTCTTTTTTCTGTTTATACTTGTTATGTTCTTCTTTTTCATGAATATTCTTCCCGGCAGACTTTTCAACAAACCTCTTTCCGTTGTTATTGAAGATAGAAACGGATATCTGCTTGGAGCTGCAATTGCAAAAGACGGTCAGTGGCGGTTTCCGCAAGGTGATTCTGTTCCTTATAAGTTTGGCAAATGCATTGTGGAATTTGAAGATTCAAGATTCTACTACCACCCGGGTGTTGACCCTTCGGCAATGCTGCGGGCTTTATATATTAATGCTTCAGGCGGAAAAATTATATCCGGCGGCAGCACATTAACTATGCAAGTTGTAAGGCTTTCAAGAGACAATCCGCCGCGTACGGTAATGGAGAAACTGTTCGAAATTATATTGGCTTTGAGAATGGAAGCCGGATATACAAAGGAATCAATTCTTAAGATGTATTCTTCAAATGCTCCGTTCGGAGGTAATGTTGTAGGACTCGAAGCTGCCTCCTGGAGGTATTTCGGAAGAAGTCCGGCAAAACTAAGCTGGGCTGAATCTGCTGTCTTAGCCGTACTGCCGAATAATCCTTCACTTATTCATCCGGGTCGTAACAGAAATCTTCTTCTTAAAAAGAGAAACAGGCTCCTGAAAAAACTGTACTACGCCGGAATAATAAATGAACTGACTTACCGACTCTCGCTGGATGAAAAACTGCCGGGTAAACCCAAAGCATTGCCCACCCTTGCTCCTCACCTTTTAGCTAAAACACTTAATGAGTTTCCTGAATCCGGAATTGCAAGAGCAGAGACCACAATTGATATTAACCTCCAGAGAAAAGCAGCGGAGGTAGTTGCCCTGCATTACAAAAACCTGAAACAGAACGGAGTAAATAATGCAGCGGCGATAATTGCGGATATTGAAACAGGGAGCATTCTTGCCTATATAGGCAATACCACCGATCCTATGAACCAGAATGATAACTATGTCGATATAATTCAATCACCAAGAAGTACCGGTAGTCTCCTGAAGCCATTTCTTTATGCCGCAATGCTCTCTTCCGGAGAAATAATGCCTAATTCACTTGTTGCCGATATTCCCGTGCAGATTGGCGGATTCGCTCCGCAGAATTTCAACCAAAAATTCGACGGAGCTGTTCCAGCAGCAAGAGCTTTGGCCAGGTCAATTAATATTCCTGCAGTTAAAATGCTTCAGAAGTTCAAAGTCGAAAAATTTCACTCGTTTCTCAGAAGAATAGGAATGACAAAACTTAAAGATGATCCGGGTTATTACGGTCTGGCTCTTATCTTGGGAGGTGCCGAAGGAACGTTGTTGGATATGGCCGGTATGTATGCAGGAATGGCAAGAACAGTAAAGCATTATAATGATTATGAAAGACAGTATGACCCTGCAGAATTCCGCCCGTTGAATTTCTTAAGAGAAAGAAATTTTAATACATCGTACAAAGAAAGAAAACCATATTTAAGTGAAAGCGGAATCCTTAGCGCTTCTGCAGCATGGATAACTCTCGAAGCACTATTGAGAGTCGAGCGGCCGGAAGAAGATATGTCATGGGAAAACTATTCTTCATCAAGAAAAGTTGCCTGGAAGACAGGAACAAGTTTCGGATTCAGAGACGGATGGGCAATTGGTGTTGATGCAAAGTATGTTGTTGGTGTATGGATTGGAAATGCCGACGGGGAAGGAAGACCGGGAATAACAGGAATCGGTTCTGCAGCACCTGTAATGTTTGACTTATTCAATCTGCTTCCTTATTCAAGCGAGTGGTTTCTTCAACCTTATGAAGAAATGACCGAGGCAGATATATGCAGGGAAAGCGGTTACCGAAAAACTGATTTATGTAATGCAAGCTATAAGCAGTGGATTCCGCTTGCATGCCTGAAATTTCCTGCTTGTCCGTATCATAAACTTGTTCATCTTGATAAATCCGAAAACTTCCGTGTAACCGCAGACTGTGAACCTCCTGAAAACATCATCCATAAAAGTTGGTTTGTTCTTCCTCCTTCGATGGAATACTATTATAGGTTCAAATCATCTGAATACCGAACATTGCCTCCTTTCAGAGATGATTGTTCAGGCAATGAAAACCGGAATGAAATGGAAATGATATACCCAAAAACAGGAACAAAGATTTATCTTCCAAAAAATCTGGAAGGTCAGAGAAGCAGTATCATTTGTCAGGCAGCACACCACAGAAGCAAGTCTGAAATAAATTGGCATTTGGATGAATCTTACATTGGAACAACCACAGGAGAGCACAAAATTGCATTAAAAGCAAAAAAAGGAAAACATAAGCTCACTCTCGTGGATGACAAGGGAAATATTATGGTTGTTGGTTTTGAAATTCTTAACTGATAACAATGCTGAATAATATGAATATCCCTAAAGTATATTTTATATATACAAATGATAAAATGCTGGAACCGTTAAAAAACACTTCGTTTCGTTTATTTGAAATACTTAGGTTTAATTTGTGATTTGTATTTATTTTATATTTCGAATAACAAATTCGGATTTAAGTATTTTCATTATTATAAGGACTTTTCATGGAACACGAAAATAAAAGAAAAATTTGTCCGGTCGAAAAAGCAGGAGAACTTGACACAACCTTCAGGAAAATCATCCAAAATCCATCCAAAATATTAAGGCCTTTTATTATTGAAGGAATGAATGTATTGGATTTGGGATGCGGACCCGGCTTTTTTACAATAGCCGCTGCTGAACTTCTTAAAGGAAAAGGAAAAGTAACTGCTGCAGACATTCAGGAAGGAATGCTGGATATTGTGAAAAAAAAATCATCCTTAAAGAAACTTGACCAAATAATTCAGATTCATAAATGTCAGGGGAACGGTATTCAATTAGAAGGAATATTTGATTTTATACTGGCATTTTATGTGATTCACGAAATGCCTGCCCACGATAATTTATTCCTGGAGCTTAAATCTATTCTTGCTCCAGGCGGTAAAATTTTGATAGTTGAACCCAATTTCCATGTAACAGCAAAAGAATTCAGAAGAATGAAAATTTCTATAGAAAAGGCCGGATTTAAATATCTTACCGCACCCGGATATTTTTTCTGCAGATCAGTTTTATTAACACATGCTGATAATGAATTTTAAGGTTTTACTATATCAAAAAATAATTCCGGATTCACAATTATTCGTGAACTGCCTCCCGGATAACTTCATCAAGGTTTCTGGTATTACCGAAAAATGAAAGAATGCGGTGAAGAACTCCTTCTCCAATTGCATCCGGGCAAGAAGCACCGCTGGTAAGAATAATTGAAACCTTTTCTTTTTTTGGAAGAAATCCTTTAATGGTAATCTCTTTTTTGTCCTTTATTGAATAAGACAATATTTCGTCTGAAGACAATATTTTCTCTGATGAAGATATAAAGTAAGTTGTAAATTTAGATTCAAGCAATTCGACAAGATGCGAAGTATTCGAACTGTTATAACCTCCCACCACAATCGCAAAATCGGCAGAGGTCTCAAGAAGTTTATATGTTGCCTGCTGATTATCGTTTGTTGCATAACATAGTGTATCACGTGTATCTGCAAAATGCTCTTTAACATTTTCGGAACCGAATTTATTTGACATAACAGACTTTAGGTAATCTGCAATTTCCTGAGTTTCAGTTGCCAGCATTGTAGTTTGATTTACCACGCCTATTCGTAAAAAATCTTTATCCGGATTGAATCCCTCAGAGTATTTACCCTTAAAGATTGAAAAAAATTCATCAGCAGAAATTTCACCGGTTATTACAAGTCCAAGCAATTTTGCTTCTTCAATATCCCGTATTATGACTGAAGGTGAATTAGCCATACTATGTGAAAATGTTGCTCTTGTTTCCTCGTGGAGATGCTTTCCGTGAATTATTATTGTATAGTCCTTTTCTCCAAGAGTAGCGGCTCTGTTCCATACTTTTTCAACGAACGGGCAGGTAGTATCGTATTTATTAATATCAATCCCGATTGATTTAAGCCTATTTTCAATCTGAACAGTAGTCCCAAACGCCGGAATTAGCACGATATCATCTTTAGTTATCTCTTCCCAGGGAATAAGCTGGGTTCCGTCAGGTCGCATAATGAAAAGTACTCCTCTGTCTTTCAGGTCTTCATTAACAATCGGATTGTGGATCATTTCGCTGAGCAGGAATATCCGTTTTCCGGGATTTAATTCTATTGTGCGGTACGCTATTTCTATAGCATTTTCTACACCATAGCAAAATCCGAAATGCCTGGCCATAATAATTTCCACCTGACCGAAATTAAGGATAGACGGAGTATAATCTTTTTTTCTTGGATCTTTTAGTTTGCGAAGTTCTTTTAATTTTGAAATTATTCCGCTTCGGTAATACTCAGGTATATCAAATTTTTTCATAAAACTCTGCTTTTTCCAGCCAAATATAATCTTAACGAAACTCACATTCAATGCAATACTACCAGGAAGAAGTCTCTAACTTTGTTAATTTTATTAATAATTAATATTAATTTATTATGAATTTTGATTGGTATTGTGCTTTCGACGTTGTATTTTGTAGTGTTATTCATAAAGATTAAACATTACAAAATTCAGAGGTAATTATGAATATTGCTTTTGCTGCAAGTGAGATGACACCTTTCGTTAAAACCGGCGGACTGGCGGATGTTATCGGAGCTCTACCGATTGCAATGAACAATCCGGGATGTGATATCCGGATTTTTATTCCAAGATATTCCTCCATTGACTTAAAAAAACAAAACCTTGAAGAGGAAAACTTTTTTAAGAGCTTTAAGATTAAGATCGGAACCAAGAGCCATACAATCAAAACATTCCGTACCGTTATACCTAAGACTAAGATATCTGTATTTTTTGTTGATTGTCCTTATTACTATGACCGTGATGATATTTATACATCCGATCGTGATGAAGATGAAAGATTTATTCTCTTTAACAGGGCTGTTCTTGAAATAATGCAGAGACTTAAATGGGCGCCTGATTTAATTCACTGTCACGACTGGCAGGCAGGCTTAATACCGTTTTACATAAAGGAAAATTACGCATGGGATAAGCTATTCAAAAATACCAAGACAATATTTACTATTCATAACATCGGCTACCAGGGGCTCTTTCCTATGGAATCAGCTGAGAAAGCAGAAATTCACAAAGGTTATACCGAGCCAATGGGACCTTGTGAATTCTACGGAAAATTCAGTTTTCTTAAAACTGCCGTCTGCTTTGCAGATAAACTCACTACTGTAAGTGAAACATACGCCCGGGAAATTTTGACTGAAGAAATGGGCGGCGGACTACATGAAATTATCAATCAAAGAAAGAAGGATTTAACAGGCATAATTAACGGCGCCGATTATAAAGAATGGAATCCTGATAAAGACCCGCTTATATTTCAAAAATATAGTCTGGATAACTTCCGGGAAAAACAGAAAAACAAAGCTTTCCTACAGCAAATTATGAATCTCCATCAGGTTGAACATATCCCTCTGATTGGAATGGTAACAAGGCTGGTTGACCAGAAAGGTTTTGATATAATCACAGAAGCTATTCCTGAACTTATGAAAAACGACATTCTTTTTGTTGTTCTTGGTACCGGTGAGGTTAAATACCAAAAAATGCTGGTCGATTTTTCTAAAAAATATCCTAAAAAATTCAGTGTTAAAATTGCTTACGACAACCATCTTGCACATTCAATTTATGCAGGTTCTGATATGCTCCTGATGCCTTCTCTCTACGAACCTTGCGGTCTAAATCAAATTTATGCTCTTAAGTACGGCACAATTCCGATTGTAAGAAAAACAGGCGGTCTTGCAGATACTGTTGCCGATTGGGATGAAAATAAGGTTAAGTCTAAACATCTTGGTACCGGCTTTGTCTTTGAAGAATATTCAGCAGCCGAACTGATAAAGACAGTCAGACGCGCTCGCAATTTATATATTGATTCAAAAGAATGGGAAAAAATTATAAAAAATGCAATGCTGAAAGATTTCTCCTGGAAAAAATCTTCGGAAAAGTATTGTGCACTTTTTTCAGAACTCCTCGGGAAACCATCAAAGAAAAAATAAATGGTTATAATTGATGCGGGAGTGAATTCCGCATCAATTATTCTAATATTCCTGTGCTTTCAGTTTTTTTTCATACTCTCGTTTTATTTTCCAGTTCCTTTCCACAATCCATTCACGAACCTGAACTTTTAATAATAAACAATAAAAAAGGAAAAGAGCTACTGAAACAACCATTGCATATAAATTTGCTTCGAAAAATATCAGTGAAACAAGATTAGGAATTAGGAAAATCATCAGCAGGATGATAAACCAAAACCATTTCCTTTCAATATATAAAACATAAGCGACGTAAGGTACAATAATGTAAGCTGCAACAATAAGTAACCCAAGGAAATATGAAATAAAAATACTTCCAAAAAATAATATTGACCCTGCAAGCTCGTAATTTAGTATTGTGCTTAATCTGTTTAAGTGAGCTCTCTGGGGTGTTAATATAATATCTTCTTCAAATTCCATATTTCCCCGATTATAATTTTACGAAAATAAAAAGATCCGAATTTTTATCCAAATTTATTGTTATTTTTTTCAATGACAAATTTGGGTTAAAACAATTCTTATGGTGGAATTCTTTATATTTCCTGCCACAGTTTTCTTGAGGTTAATAGTTGAAGAAAAAGAAACTCGATATTCCATTACCACTCACGGCTTATGCTGAAGGTAAAAGCCGCCTTGTTTTTCCGGTTATTCTCTTATTGTTTTTCACTGCAGGATTTCTGGGAATTTCTCAAACTCTTGCAATGCAGCTATGGCTTCTCCTGGCGGCTTCAGTAATGCTTTGCATAGCAACCGGATTTTTAATTTACAAAGAATTGCTGTTTATTAAGTCAATTACAATTGATAAAAACCGAAATCTTCTATTAACCAATAATCTCGGTAAAACTTCATCGATTAAACCAGATGCTCCAATTGGAATTAGTGTTTTTGGCGGTTTGGTTGAATTTCGTTCAGAAGGAAAAGTTTTCAGAATGAAAGGGAATATTAATAACTTCGCCTATTTCCTTGTTAAGATTCAGCAAACTAATCCTAATGTTAAGATTAATACAATCTGATACTATTGATACACTATTCACAGTATCCGGCAGGATTTGTTCTTAGACCTTAATTCTTTATCTTTGCATTTACGAATTGAAAGGTTTTTATTATGCTGATGATTGAAATATTGCCTGATAAATGCGATTTCTGCGGATGCTGTGTAGGCGTCTGTCCGGAAGATGCAATAGAATTAAAGGAAGCCGAAATTAAGATTTCGGAAGATCTTTGCACTAATTGCCGTAAATGCGTGTGGGTTTGTCCTATAGAAGTACTTAAGTTCAATAAACCCGGAGCAGAAGAAAAAAGTGAATAAATATTATGATATAATTGTTGTAGGCGGAGGGCCTTCCGGTTCTACAGCAGCAAGGTTCGCGGCCGAAGCGGGAGTTTCTGTACTTCTTCTTGAAAAGGATAGAGACATTGGCTATCCTGTAAGATGCGGTGAAGCCGTAAGCCGAAAAGGCATAGAAGAGTTTATTCCTTCTGATCCGAAATTCATTGCCGCAACTATAACAAATTTCAGTCTTATATCGCCTGATAAAACGGAAGTAGTCATTCCCCTTGAGGAAGAAGGCTATATTCTTCACAGAAGAATCTTCGATTATTCGCTTGCCGAGGAAGCCGCAAAAGCCGGCGCTGAAATTCAGACAAGAGTTTATGTTTACGATCTCATTATTGAGAACGATATTGTCTGCGGTGTAAAAGCTGAGTTCGCAGGTAAAGAAATTGAGATAAGGTGCAAAGCAGTAATTGCTGCTGATGGTGTGGAATCGCGAGTTGGAAGATGGGCGGGAATCAAGACACATATTGATTTCAGAGATATGGAATGCTGTGCTCAGGTTTCTGCCGCCAACATTCCTGTAAATCAGGATACTTGTTATTTTTATTTCGGTGAAAAAATTGCTCCTAACGGATATCTTTGGGTATTCCCCAAAGGTGGTTCCTCAGCTAATATCGGCTTAGGCGTTGGAGGAATTGTCGGTAAAAAAAGGTCTGCGCTATCATTTCTGAATGAATTTATGGATGAGAACTTTCCTTCAGCACCGGTTTTAACCAGAATATCCGGCGGCGACCCTTGCTCTGTAACTCTTGGTAAAATCTCTGCACCCGGGATAATTCTTGTAGGTGATGCAGCAAGGCAGGTAAATCCTCTTTCCGGTGGCGGCATAGTAAGCGGAATGATTGGAGGAATGATTGGAGGAAAAATTGCCGGAGAATCAATTAAAAAGAATGATCCTAAACATTTGCTTTCTTATGATAAAGCATGGGCTGAAAGATTAGGAAAAAGACACGAGATTTTCGATAGAATTAAAAACGGCATCTATAACTTCAAAGATGAAAAATTCAACAG
The DNA here is from genome assembly GCA_964584325.1 of uncultured Melioribacteraceae bacterium. Classification (GTDB taxonomy): domain Bacteria; phylum Bacteroidota; class Ignavibacteria; order Ignavibacteriales; family Melioribacteraceae; genus CAZOZP01. The sequence goes on along the minus strand of CAZOZP010000051.1, from coordinate 13,177 downwards.
CATAGCATCAGCTGTTTCGAAAATCCCTATTGAAAAAAGGTCTCTCGGCAATCTTTTCAAAACTGCCCTTTTTAACAATCCGTCTTTACTTGTAGATATTGCTAAGGTATTTATAGTAAGATAATTAAATAACTATTAGTCAGGAATTTTATGAATACCAGAGCCGGATATGTTACAATTATCGGAAAACCGAATGCCGGAAAGTCAACGCTTATGAATTGTCTTATTGGTGAAAAACTTTCGATTGTTACGAGCAAACCCCAAACCACCAGAAAAAAAATACTCAGCATTCTGACCGAAAATAATTCACAGGCAATCTTTCTTGATACTCCAGGTCTGCTTGAAAGCCATTACCTCCTGCAAACAAAAATGATGGAACATGTTGATTTGGCAATAAAAGATGCTGACATTTTGATTATTATGCTGGATATCAGCAATGATCCGGATGCATCAAAACTTATGCAAGACAGCCGTATCAGATACATTCTCGGACTTGATTCTGAGGAATCGCAAAATAGAATATTTGTTCAGGCCAAAACATTTCTCGTAGTAAATAAACTAGATATTTCAACAGAAACTATCCTGAATAAATTAATGAGCAGGTCTGAAATTACCGGTCATTTTGATGATTGCTTCCTAATCTCTGCACTTAACGGATTTAATACTGACAAACTAAAATCAGCAATTATGGATAATCTTCCTGAGCATCCTTATTATTTTCCTGAGGATCAGTTCACTGATGAATCGGAAAGATTCTATACTGCTGAAATAATCCGTGAAAAAATTTTTGAATATTATAAAGAAGAAATACCTTTCAGTTGTGAAGTCGTTATCGATGATTTCAAAGAGCAACCCGGAAGAAAAGATATGATTTACGCTTCAATTATTGCAGAACGGGAATCGCAAAAACCAATTCTAATTGGCATTAAAGGAGAAAATTTAAGACGTGTTGGTGCTTCAGCAAGAAAAGATATTGAGGAATTTTTAGGCCGCCCTGTTTATCTTGATCTCAGGGTAAAAGTTAAACCCAAGTGGAGAAACAGTCCGGAAATGCTCAAAAGATTTGGTTATGATACAGAAAACGATTGAGGCTCTTCGCTTAAAAAATAAATACAAAGGGGAAGCCTATCTTCTTTTTATCACATTGCTTTGGAGCGGAACATTCGTTATTATAAAGGAAGCATTAGCAGATTCATCGCCGGTGGTATTCCTTTCTTTAAGATTTTCATTAGCTGCAATTATACTTCTTCCTTTCGCATTGAAGTATTTCAAGCCTCTTGGCATTAAAGAAATTAAAGCAGGTATTTTCCTCGGATTCCTGATGTTTCTTGCATTTGCTGCTCAGACTGCGGGATTAAAATATACAACCGCGACTAAGTCTGCTTTTATTACTGGGAGTCTTGTTGTTATTATTCCGTTCCTCCAGTTTTTAATCGAAAAAAAAATGCCTTCTGCAGGAACCTCCATCGGAACAGTCCTCGTCTTTTCAGGAATTCTTTTTCTTTCCGGCCAGTCAGATTCTTTCACGAACACCATTGCCAATCTCGGAGGCGATTTCAATATAGGTGATGTTCTCACTTTGATTTGTGCATTAATTTATGCGCTTCATATTGTTATGCTTGATGTAGTAAGCCGTAAGATTAATTTCAGAGCACTTGTTTTCCTGCAGGTCGCAACAGTAGCTTTATGTGGATGGGTAGCAGCAATTATTTTTGATTTTTCCGGAATAGAAAAGATCCTGATTGAACCCGGATTTCCTCTTATATGGGGTGTAGTTTACACTGCTGTTTTTGCAACTGTCATAACTACGACAATTCAGACCAGATATCAGAAAACTGTAACTCCTGCTAAAGCCGGTATTATTTATTCATTTGAGCCGATTTTTGCTACTTTGCTGGCATTCTTTTTATTGAATGAAAAAATAACTATTTTTGGAATTGCAGGATGTTTGTTAATTTTTATTGGACTCCTATTATCCGAACTTTATGATACTTTCATAAAAACTAAATTATGAATTTTTCAAGAGCTGAAATAATTGCGGAAGGATTTGTTCAGGGAGTCGGATTCCGTTACTTTGTTTACCGGAATGCCGTTAGCCTAAGTCTTACCGGTTATACAAAAAACCTTTATTCAGGAGAAGTTTTTACTATTGCTGAAGGTCCTAAGGATAAAGTGGAACAGCTTTTTCTGCGTATTAAGGAAGGGCCGTCATCTTCCCGCGTAAAACGTGCCATTATTAAATGGCAGGAATATAAAAATGAATTTTCCACATTTGAGATAAAACATTGAGTTTTCCATTTAAAGTAGGCTTCGGCTATGATGTACACGCTCTTGAAAGAGGCAGAAAACTTTTTTTAGGAGGAATTAATATACCTTCTGAATTCGGTCTCAAAGGCCATTCTGATGCCGATGTCCTTTTGCATGCCTTGTGCGATGCACTTCTTGGTGCAGCAGCTCTTGGGGATATTGGTAAACACTTTCCTGATACAGATAACAGTTTTAAGGATATTGACAGCAAATTGCTGCTGAAGCAAGTAAAAACAGTTTTGGATAAAAGCGGCTATTCTGTTGGAAACGCCGATATGACTTTAGTACTTCAAAAGCCTAAGATAGCACCATATATTGAGCAGATGACTGAAGTAATTGCCGGTATTCTTGAAATTGATAAAAGCTGTATTTCGATAAAAGCCACAACTGCAGAAAAACTTGGATTTGTTGGCAGAGAAGAAGGTTCTGAGGCCTTTGCAATTGCTATTTTATATAAAAAGGAAAATTCATGATTGAAAGTCTCCTTACGTTTATGGGTCAACTCGATCCTTTCTGGATTTTGGCTGTTGTTTTTTTTGCCGCATTTATTGAAAATATTTTCCCGCCTTCTCCAAGTGATGTTATTCTTATTGTAGGTGCTTCCCTTATAAATCACGGCTTATCCGGATTCTTTACCGTGCTTTCAGTTTCTGTTGTCGGAAGTGCACTTGGGTTTATTGCTATGTATTCAATAGGCTATGTATTTGGCGAAAGAATACTTCGATCCGGCAGATTAAAATTTATTGACCGTAATCTAATTAAAAAGGCTGACGACTGGTTTGACAAATATGGTTATGCATTGATTGTAGCTAACAGGTTCCTTCCCGGAACCAGATCAATAATCAGCTTTTTCTGCGGAACGAGTGAACTTAACGTCTGGAAATCTTTTCTTTATTCTGCTTTAAGTGCTTTGCTATGGAATGCGTTAATTATATGGTTGGGAGTTTTTCTTCGTACAAATGTTAAAATAATCGATTACTATTTATCAGTTTATTCAAATGTGATTATTGCCATCAGTATTTTAGTTGTTGGATGGCTTATAGCTCGATATTTACTCAACAGAAAAAATGAAAAAAAATCTGAAACGGATTAAAGATATATTTGTTAACGACAGGTACTATTTACCATCATTGATATCCGGAATTTCGGCCGGTTTAGCTTTCCCACCTATTAACTTTTATTATCTTATGCCTTTTGCTTTTGTTTTGCTTCTTTTGGATTTCAGGAAAAGAACTACTCTGGCAGAAATTAACCGAAGGATGTATGTTTCCGCTTTTGCATTTACGCTTATAACCCTTTACTGGGTTGGAAGCTGGTCTAAGCAAGCCGATACTTTTCTGATGATTAGCGGTGCAGTTCTGATGTTTTTTAATCCGTGTGTTTTTCTTATACCATCTTCTTTGTTTTATTTTTCAAGAAAATATCTCTCAGAAAAATCTGCCTACTTTCTTTTCCCTATTTTTTGGATTTTTTTTGAATACCTCTACTCAGTAACAGATCTAAGATTCCCTTGGCTTACACTCGGAAATTCTCAGGCTGATAATTTAATCTTCATACAGATGGCCGAATTAACCGGGGTTTATGGTATTTCGCTAATTCTAATGTTTTCGAATGTCTTATTTGCGCTTATTCTGATAGAAAAACAATATGTTTTTAGAAGAAAAATAATCACTCTCTCTGCAATTTTGCTCACGCTTCTGGTCTTCCCGTATATTTATGGTTATTTTGCTCTCGAAAATATCACTCCTTCAAAAAGATTTGTGAAAGCCGGAATAGTTCAGCCAAACCTCAATCCCTGGGATAAATGGTCAGGTACCGGAAGTAATTCGGTTCTGGAAAATTATCTGAAGGCCAGCATAAGTTTAAATAATAATGGCGCTGAAATTATTTTCTGGCCTGAAACTGCCCTTCCCTATTATCTTCTTTCAGGAGGTTATAGTTATGAGGAGGGCAAGATTAGAAATTTCACAGATTCAAGTAATGTGTTTTTAATATCCGGAATGCCTCATGCATTTATTTATGGAAACCGTAACAAACCTGTGGATGCAAAACCGCTGGGTGACAAATTTTATACATCATATAATTCTGTATTACTTTTTTCTCCCGGAGAATTTGAAGTGCCATTTTACGGCAAGATAATGCTCGTACCATTCGGAGAAAGAGTTCCTTTTTTGGAAAGCCTTCCCTGGCTGGGTGAGATCATTAGATGGAATGTCGGGATCTCGAGTTGGAATGTCGGGAAAGACACAGTAATTTTCAATATTCCTGAAAATAATGACACAGAAAGACCATCATTTAATATTGGATCGGTAATTTGTATCGAATCAATTTACCCTGAATTTGTCTCGGCATTTGTTAAAAAAGGTGCTAATATTATTGCTGTTCTTACTAACGACAGTTGGTACGGTAACTCTTCCGGCCCTTACCAGCATAAAGCATATTCACAATTACGCGCGGTTGAGAACAGAAGAACTATAGTAAGATGTGCAAATGGCGGAATAAGCTGTGTAATTGATAAAAGCGGAAAAACAATTATAAGGACACAAATGTTCACTAAAGATGCTTTTGTTAGTAAATGCGGATTAAACGATGATATTACATTCTATACGGCTAATCCACTCCTACTACCCGGTATGTCTGCATTTATAACTTTAATTACTATAATTATGATAATTTGGAAAATGCTCACTCTTAAAATTCGGAGAAAAAATGAGAATAGTTGATTTAAGAAGCGATACAATCACCAAACCCTCTGCCGGAATGCGAAAAGCTATGTATGAAGCTGAAGTCGGTGACGATGTTTTTATGGAAGACCCAACCGCAAACAAGCTTCAGGAATTTGCCGCAGATATGTTCGGCAAGGAAGCGGCTTTATTTGTCCCCAGTGGTGTAATGGGGAACCAGATATGTCTTAATGTACTTACCAATCCCGGCGATGAAGTAATCTGCGATTCAGAATGTCATATTTTTCATTATGAATCAGGATCTCCCGCAGCTTTAAGCGGAATCCAGCTTTATCCGGTAGTCGGTAAAAAAGGTATATTCTCAGCTTATGACATTGAACCTCTGATTAGGCCGGCAAGTGCATATTATATGCCTCAGACAAGAGTAATTGAAATTGAAAACACACATAACCGAGCCGGAGGTAATATCTGGCCAATAGAAAATATTAAAGAAATTAAAAATCTTGCTGACAAATACAATCTTTATACTCATCTGGACGGCGCACGTATATGGAATGCTTCTGTGGCTTCTGGAATATCGATTAAGGAATATGCTTCCAGCTTCGATACAATATCCGCCTGCCTCTCTAAGGGTTTAGGAGCACCCGTCGGATCTATTATTACAGGAGATAAGGCATTCATCAAAGAAGCATTTCGTGTAAGAAAAGCATTTGGAGGCGGAATGAGGCAAATCGGAATTCTTGCTGCTGCCGGTCTATATGCACTTACAAATAATATTGGAAGACTTAGAGAAGACCATGATAAAGCTCAGATGCTTGCAAATGTAATTTCTGAACTGCCATTTTTTGAAATTGATCCAGCTGAAGTGATAACTAATATCGTTTCATTTAAGGTTACCGGTATCCCAGCAGAAGATACAATCAGAAAACTTGCTGCCGCCGGTATTATGATTCTCCCCGGAATGCCCGGGTATTTGCGAGCTGTTACTCATCTGGATGTCAGTATGGAAGATATAAGTTATGCCATCATTAAAATGAGGGAGTTGTTTTCAAAATAATACCTTAAAATAAAACCAATCAGGGGGCAAAATGAAATTAGTAATTGATATTGAAACTGTTGCTATTGAAGAAAATGAATTCAGTGAATCACAAAGAGAATTTATACTTCGGGAAGCACTGAAGATTGAAGATGAAAATCTAAGATCTAAAAAGGAAGATGAATCAATAAGGCTTATGAGCTTATTCCCATTTACAGGTAAAATAATTTCAATCGGTTTGATGTCAGTGGATAGACAAAGTATTTATGTGATGTATGAGGATAATGAGCAAAATGAATGGTTTTCCAAAGAAATGAATTGCAAGTTTAAATCAATGTCTGAAAGCCAAATGCTATCGTGCTTCTGGAAGTATGTAAACAAATGTAATCATCTAATTAGTTTCAATGGCAGAAATTTCGATCTGCCCTTTCTTATGCTGCGTTCTTCAATACTCGAAATAAAACCATCACGCAATTTCCTTAAATCACGATATGATTCCAAATACCATACCGATTTGCTCGAATGCTTTTCAATGTTTGGACTTACGAAAAAATTCAATCTCGATTTTTACTGCCGAGCATATGATATCAAAACGCCTAAGTCAGATTCAATTAACGGAATGGAAATAAGAGAACTATACAAAGCCGGTCGCAGAAAAGAGATCGCCTTCTATTGCGCAAAAGATGTTTATGCTTCCTGCAGGCTATATGAGAAATGGGATAAATACCTTAATATTCAGTAATTTAAGTCAGTAATGAGATTTTTATCTCGTAATCTGTTATTTTTACCCTTAAATAAATCTTTTTTGAGGAAACTATTGAGTAAATTTTCGATTATAAAAAAATTATTCCGCATAACAAGTAAAGACAATCTCAAATACTTTATTGAATTATTTAAGCATTATATCATTAAACTTTTTATGCGGCTTGATACTCATGATGTATTTCTCTCCGGTGGGGGTATTTCATTTTCGATGCTCCTGACAATCATTCCAATAACGCTTATAATTTTCTCAATACTTGGTAATATCATTGATCCGGAAACTGTAGAATCTCAGGTGCGTACATTCATTGATACAATGATTCCTTATCCTGCTTATGCCAGCTATGTAACGAAAATTATTATTTCTAGAGTACCCGAAGTTGTAGAATATAAGGATATTGCAGCTTATGTTGGTGTATTTAGTCTTCTTTTCATTGCAAGCGGACTATTCAGCTCGCTTAGGTCGGTGTTAAACGAAATTTTTGGAATAACTGCAGATAAACATCTGGTTATTGCAAAACTACGGGATATTGGAATGGTCATACTTCTTCTGGTTTTTATTTTGTTTTCTACCTTCCTTTTTCCGGCAGCAAATATCATATTTTCAATGGCTGATAAAATACCTCTGCTTCAGTACTTCTCATTGGGAATACTTACTAATTTGTTATTTAGTTTTTTTACTGCTTTGATCATTTTTATAATGTTTTACAGCCTTTACTATTTCATACCTTACGAAAAATTAGGAAAGAGAGTACCGGCAATTGCGGCTTTCTGGGCTACCGCATTTTGGATGGTAGCCAAATTTTTATTTGGTTATTATATAACAAATATTGCTAACATCCAGAAAATTTATGGTACTTACGAGCTTATTATTGTTGTCGTATTCTGGATTTATTACAGTTCTGTACTATTTATTATTGCTGCTGAAATTGCTCAGCTTTACAGAGAAAGAAGAGATGCATTGAAAGAAGTAAATAAATAAAAAGGCAGGGAACTTTGGAGGTAATTCCCCGCCTGATAGAGGTGCCTGAACGAAATTATTTAACTGATAATGCCAAGTAAATATTGTTTAATCTCGACTTCACAAATTCGTCGTCTTCAAAAAATGCCTTTCTGCTGATAGCAAAAACTCCTCTCGCGTCTCCTATCTCAGCTAATGAAGCTGCAGCAAGCACTCTTATTCTCGGATGAGGCTCTTTACGCAAAACAGCCATCAATGGAAGAACGGCAGCTCTTACTTTGTATTTGCCTGCCATGAAAACAGCACTTTGCCTTAGCCCTTCATTTTCTGAGTGGATTCCTTGTATCAGACTTTTGATTGAATTACTTTTGAATTCATAATCCGCCGGATTAGCAGCTTTTATTTCATCAATTCCTCCTGTTGATAAAAGAATTACTATTGCTGCTGCAAAAGATAATACTGATCTTAACATTTCGACCTCCTGTTTTTATATTTGTATAACATACGTTGTTTTCCTAACTATATTAGTTCTTGCGTTTTGTTTTCCTAATATTTTTAGATTTGTATTGCAATAATATCAAATCTAGAAGAGATTGTCAAGACCTTTTGTATTATTTAAATATAAAACACGACTTTCAATCTTTTTATGAGGATACTTGTTGATATGTTTTTTAAGGAAGTGAAATGATATGAGTTAGTACTTCAATTACTTTTTCCAGTTCATCTTTAGTATTATAGAAATGAGGAGAAAATCTAAGATATCCTTCCCTTACTGTGGCCTTTATATTATTTGACTCTAGAAAAGAAAAACATTCCCGGGGATTTTTAGTTTTTATTGTAATTATCCCACTTCTGAACTCACTGCCTGTATCCTTAAGAAAATAAGGTATAGAGTTAGCATCAAGAAGTTTCATCATATAATCAGTGTTATCTGCAATATATCCCTGAATATTCTCATAACCTATCTTAAAAATTAGCGAAAGTGCTTTTTCAAGTAAATGAATACCTAAAACATTAAGAGTTCCGGGTTCAAATCGTGCTGCATCATCTCTTAGTTCTAACTTGTAATTAAGTAAAGACCAAGGATCTTTGACTGAAGTCCACCCAACCGCAGAAGGCTTCATTTCTGCCATTAATCGTTCAGAGACATAAAAATAACCTAATCCCTGTGGGCCCATAAGCCATTTGTGTGAGCCACCGGCAAGAAAATCAATGTTCAGTTCAGGTGCATTTAACGGAAAAGCCCCGGCTCCCTGAATCACATCAACACTTAAAATAATTCGGTTATCTTTACAAAATCCTCCAAGCTTTTCGAGATCAATACGGTAACCTGTTAAGAATTGCACCTGACTTACCGAAATCAATTTTGTATTTGGCTTCACATTTTCAATCAGCATTTCAGCGCTCACAATACCATTCTCAGATTTTACAAAATCAACAGCAACACCTTTTTCAGCAAGATTCAAAAAAGGATATACATTTGCCGGAAATTCAAGACTATTCAGCAGAATCCGATTACCTTTTTCCCATCTTAATCCGGATGCAAGAATATTAATCGACTCAGATACATTACCTGTAAATGCTATACCTGAAGCCGGTACAGAAAACAACTCACCAAGCCTGTTCCTGGTTTTTTCAATTATTTTACCTGCACCCGGCCAATTATTTACGTCCGTTTGGCTCCTTTGAACAGCATACCGATGCATCTCCTCTACTAGCAGATTTGAAAATGGTCCAACACTTGCGTGGTCAAAATAAATTTTTCCAGTCTTAATATATTCAAATAATTCTCTTGCTTGAAACTGATTCATTTTTGCTCCTTATTCTTTTTTCTTAATCCCGAAACCGGGTTCAATTTTCACAAATGCAGCAACGCCAAAAGAAATAAGAGTAGAAAACATTACCCAGATAAAAAAGCTTGTATAACCAAGTACTTCCTGAAGCCATCCTGAAATCATTCCCGGGAACATCATCCCCAGCGCCATAATTCCTGTAGTAATAGCATAATGAGAAGTTTTATATTCCCCATCTGAGACGTATATCATATAAAGCATATATGCAGTAAATCCAAATCCGTACCCGAATTGCTCAATAGCAACAAAACCCGATATCGTCCATACCGAAAGTGGTTGAATATATGCCATGATTATATAAACAGCATCAGGAATATTTATAGCTGCAAGCATCCACCAAAGCCAGAATTTCAATCCTTTTGAAGATACAGCAATTCCTCCTAGAATCCCACCCAGAGATAATGCAATAATCCCGATGGTTCCGTAAATAAAACCAACTTCCCCTGTTGAAAGACCTAATCCGCCTACTCCTCTCGAATCAAGCAAGAACGGAGCCGCCAATTTTACGAGTTGAGCTTCAGCAAATCTGTAAAAAAGAAGAAAAGCCAGCATTGGGTATTTATTTTCTTTCTTAAAAAACAGTGAAAAAGTTCGAAAAAACTCCGTCAGTACCTGTTTTGCACCACCCAATCCGGTTCTGGAACTCTCAGCATCAGGCAGTGCAAACTTATGATATACTCCGAATAATATGAACATAATAGCCGGCAGCATCATCGTGAGTACCCAAGATAAACGAATATTTCCTGAGTTGGCTGTAAATATGGCTGATGAGGGTGTTTTTACGGCAGGATCAGCCTGAATAACAATATATGCCTCTTTATCTCTGTTTGCAGGTGTAACTCTCAGAACATTACCTTCAATTATTTTTATATCCGAACTACCTGAAGACTGATTTACAAATATTTGCCTTTCATTTTCTACTTCAATATTAATTTTTAAGCGTATTACAGCAATACTGCCTGAAATCTTGTCTATAACAGAGTCAGTTTTTTTGCCGAAATGCTTTTTAAGAAATTCCGCAAAACTATCCAATAATCCTTTTTCATCAAGATTCTGATTTTTATCAACTGTTTCAGAATTTGAAGTCAATTGTTCTTCAGTAAAACCATTTTTAGAATTGCTTTTTTTGTAATGCGCAATAATTGAATCAGCAGAAGATTTCTCCATGAAATTATTCGGAATAAGATAACTCAAAGAGTCTGAGGTAATTCCCTCTTTTCCGTAATTAATATTTTCTTCAACTGTAGAAACAGAATTCATTCTACTTAAAACAGATACCTCGAACTCAGCCGGAACAGGTCCGGTTGAGTTTTGAACATAACCTGTAAATATTATAAGAATACCCTGTCCGAATATCATAGCAATTCTATAAAAAGTACTTCTTATTCCAACAAAAAATGCCTGATTTCCTTTATCAAGTGCAATCATATAAAATCCGTCTGCAGCGATATCGTGTGTAGCAGAACTAAAGGCCAGCAACCAGAAAAAGGCAAGTGTATATTGGAAAAATTGCTCCGTCGGAATAGTAAATGCAATTCCTGCAAATCCCGCCCCGATAAGTATCTGCATAACAACAATCCAATACTTTTTTGTTTTAACAAGATCAACAAGAGGGCTCCATACCGGTTTAATAACCCACGGCAAGTAAAGCCAGGATGTGTAAAAAGCAATTTCTGTATTAGAGATATCAAGATTTTTATACATAATCACAGATATTACCATTACTGCCACATAAGGAATCCCTTCAGCAAAATATAGAGAAGGCACCCAAAACCAAGGATTCAGATTTTTCAATTTATTCATTTTTCTCTGCCAGAATATTTCTTAAATAAATAACGGCCCCCATTTCAGGAGAGAATAATGCATCAGTAAGTGAAAAACCAATGCGGTCTTCTATAAGCCTTTTCCGTATTGCACTTGAGTAATAGTTCACAGATGAAAGCAATCCACCCATTAGACTAACAGACGGCTTAGTCATCCTAAGCCTATTTTTAACAGAATTAAGCAAAGCCATTAAATCATCAACCGCACTATCAATAATTCCAAGACATAATGAATCCTTATCTTCAGCCATTTTAATTACAAGCGGTGCAATTTCAGCAGGGTTTACTCCCTTACCATAAACATGGTCTATTAGACTTTCAATGTTATTAATCTGATATATTTGAGTTATCAGCGAAAACAATCCGGAATGCTTACTCCTGCCATCAAGAAATCGTCCAAATTCAGCCAAGGCTTTTCGCCCGATATCATAACCACTTCCTTCATCACCGATAATTCTTCCCAAGCCACCGCTCCTGATAGTATCACCGGAATCTGATTTTCCGAATGCAATTGAACCGGTACCGGCTATCAAAATAATTCCCTCCTTCCCCCCAAAGGCTCCTTCCAGTGCAATCTTTGCATCGCTGGTTATAAACAAAGCTGACTTAGCTAATCCTTCTTCTGTAGTTCTTTTGATAATTTCATTTTTCAGATACTCGGCATCTGATAGTCTGCCGGCACCTGCTGCACCTATCATTATACCGGAAAGAGTACCTGAATAATCCCTGATACTTGCATACGCTCTCTGAAGTATATCATTAATTACTGCAACTGCAGGTTCTATTCCGCATGAACGGAAATTGGAAGGACCGCCGCTGAAATGAAAAAGCTGGTTAAGATTTTCATCTGCCACGACACATTTAGTTGAAGTACCGCCCCCGTCAATTCCAATATAGTAAGACATTATCTTTTATAATAATTTGAATGTTTCGCAAAATAATTATTTTTTTTATCGCTTCAAATTAGAAGGACAAATTTATTATAATTTTAATTCTTGACTATAACAATAATTGTTTATAATTTAAAATTAAAAGCAATAATTCATTTCAATAGTTCTTCTTCAACAGGCGTTGCTGATGTTAAACTCACAAACTGGAGGGTTTTATGCCATCAAAAATGCTTAAGGATTTTTTAGACTTAAACAGAGTCAAATACTTATCAATCCGGCATTCACCTGCCTATACTTCGCAGGAAATTGCCGCGGCTTCTCATGTTCGCGGAAAGAACTTTGCCAAAACTGTTGTTCTTAAAGTTGACGGAAAAATCTGTCTTGCCGCCTTGCCGGCAACATATAAAATTGATTTTATCACTCTTCAGAAGGTTCTTGGCGCAGAAAGAGTACGTTTAGCTAACGAAACAGAATTCAAAGATAAATTCCCGGGCTGCGAAGTTGGTGCCATGCCTCCATTCGGAAATCTGTACGGAATGGATGTCTTTGTTGCTGCAAGCCTTGTAGAAGATGAAGAAATCGCATTCAATGCAGGAACTCATACAGAAATTATTAAAATGCAGTTTAAAGATTTCGAGAGGCTTGCTCATCCGAAAATTCTTAGGTTTTCTGAAAAAGTATTAACATAAACTCAGTTCTGTTAAAGTTTAAGCCTTTGCTTTGTCTTTCGTATTGTTCTCCGTTTGCGGGACAGATTTTTGGATAAGATTTCTGTCCCGTTTTTTGTGCACATCCAAATCATTATCATTAAACCCAAATTTGTCATTGAGGAAGAAAGTAATGACAAATCGCCTAACAAAA
>CAZOZP010000050.1:0-28417 GCA_964584325.1 uncultured Melioribacteraceae bacterium | reverse complement strand
AGTGGACGGAGGTTGAAACCAAATGGACGGAGGTTGAAACGAAGTGGACGGAGGTCGGAATGAATTGTAAATAAATTTGTAAATAGCAAATATAGGTTCTGGGGGAGTGTATCGGGACAAATTATTAAAAATTCGCCCCGATAAAGGAGTATTTTACAAAATATACTTGCTGAGATCTCTGTTCTTTACAATTTTATCTAATCTTTCAGATACCATTTCTCCGGTTATTTCTATTTCAGAATCAGGCATTTTGTCGGGTACTTCAAACAATATGTCCTCAAGCAATGTTGTCAGAATAGTATGCAGTCTTCTTGCGCCGATATTTTCTACCTGCTCGTTAACATTTGCCGCTGTTCGTGCAATTTCTCTTATTGCGCTTTCACTGAATTTAATACTTACATCTTCGGTTGCAAGCAATGCGGCATATTGTTTTAGCAAAGCATTCTCCGGAATGGTCAGTATCTTAACAAAATCGTCTTCCGTCAGACTTTTAAGTTCTACTCTAATCGGGAATCTTCCCTGGAGTTCAGGAATCAGATCAGAAGGTTTAGACATATGAAATGCTCCGGAAGCAATAAATAAAATATGGTCTGTTTTAACTATTCCGTATTTTGTATTTACAGAACATCCTTCAACAATTGGCAGCAAGTCGCGTTGAACGCCTTCCCGTGAAATATCCGGCCCTGACTTTTTTTCGCTCCCGCTAATTTTATCAATTTCATCAATGAACACAATTCCGCTTTCCTGCACTCTTCTGATAGCTTCATTTTGCAGAGCATCCATATCAATAAGTTTCTGGGCTTCTTCAGCGGCAATAAGTTTCTTCGCTTCTCCGATAGGTGTTTTTCTTTTCTTTCGTTTTTTCGGAACCATATTACCGACAATTTCCTGAATATTCATAGAAATATCGTCAGTACCGAAAGGTCCGAATATCTGCATTCCCACGCCGGAGCTGGTAGTATCGAATTCTATCAGCTTGCTGTCAAGTTCACCTTTGCGGAGCTTTTCGCGCATCCATTCTCTAGTCTTTTCATTTCTAATGTTATCTGTTACTTCTTCTCCATTTTCATCCGGTTCCTGTACATCATTTTTTTCAGGATCTTTAACCGGGGGAATAAGCTGATCGAGTATTTTTTCTTCAGCAATTTTCCAAGCTTTTTCTTCAACTTCCTTGGTCATTTCTTCTTTCACCATATTAACAGCCAGTTCGGTGAGGTCTCTGATCATCGATTCAACATCTCTTCCAACATAACCGACTTCTGTATATTTGGAAGCTTCAACTTTAACAAAGGGTGCTTCGGATAATCTGGCAAGTCTTCTGGCAATTTCTGTTTTCCCGACTCCGGTTGGACCTATCATTATAATATTGTTAGGCATTATTTCTTCTCTTATGCCCAAATCCGCCTGCTGTCTGCGCCATCTGTTTCTAAGAGCAATTGCAACAGCTCGCTTGGCATCGTTTTGTCCGATTATATATTTATCCAATTCGTTTACTATTTGCGAAGGAGTAAGGTTTTTGTTTTTTTCAAGACTCATGATCAATTCCTAATTTTCAATTTCTTCAATATTTATCTTATCGTTAGTGTAAATGCATATTTCAGATGATGTTTTAAGTGCTTCTGAAACTATCTCGGGGGCTGAAAGATCGCTGTGTTTTTTTAACATTTTTGCTGCGGCAAGCGCATACATTCCGCCCGAACCGATTGCCACAATTTTGTCGTCAGGTTCAATAACATCTCCGCTGCCGGAAATAATATAGGCGGCATTTTCTGATACCACTGCAATCATTGCTTCAAGCCGGCGGAGATATTTATCTGTTCTCCAGTCTTTTGCCAATTCCACTGCGGCGCGGTTAACATTGCCCCTGTACTGTTCAAGCTTATCTTCAAATCTGTCAAGCAAAGTAAGTGCATCAGCGGCAGACCCGGCAAAACCCGTTAATACTTTTCCTCCGAACATTTTTCTTATTTTCAGCGAATTGTGTTTGGCGATAGTGTTTCCTATAGTTACTTGTCCGTCGCCTCCGAGGGCGGCTTTTCCGTTATGTACAATACCAAGTATGGTTGTTGATCTGATTTTCATCTGTTTCCCTTAATAAATTTTAGAAATGGAATTATCCGGGCAGTATCCTTTTGATACTGAGTATAGTCTTCGCCGAATAACTCAGCCAGTTTTCTTTCTTCGAAGTACGAACCGGCAAAAAAATAGCCTGTTATGGTAATAAAAAAAACGAGATAAAACAAATCCATAGCAGGTCTTAATCCAAGAAAGAGTATGCAGAAAAAATATATTGGGTGACGAGTATATTTATAGAAGCCTGTTTTCTTGAATTCATATTTTTCGTCCAGTTCGTTCGGGTCATACTCATTTCTGAAATATCTTATTATCTGTTCAATACCTAAGAATTCGCGCAGATTTACCGAGAATCCCGCTGCAATCACAAAAACAAGAGATATCATCTGCAGTCCGAGTATCCACAAATCATAAGGCTCAGGTAAATCGTATATCATAATTTGGGGTTTAGGAGACATTTCATATACAGCCAAAAAAAGAAGCAATGATACAATATTGTAGAAAATTCTGTAGAAGGCAATTTTTTCTTTAATTACCACTGCAAGCTTTTTCTTTATCTCAAGTGAAGCAAGAAAGGAATGAATTATTCCGAATCCTGAGAATAACAGAATAATAACAAAAGTTTCAAATGTTTCTCTCATGCCTTCTTTCTTAGTCTGGCAACGGGTATCAGCATTTGTTCCCTGTATTTGGCAACAGTTCGTCTTGCAATATGAATTCCTTTTTCCTGAAGTATTTCTGCAATTCTGTCATCGCTGTATGGATTATCAGATGGTTCGCTTGAACAGATTTCCTTTATAAGTTCTTTTATATGCTTATTTGAAATTTCTCTTCCGGAATCTGTTGATAGACCTTCGCTGAAAAAGTATTTCAGTTCGTGAATACCTACCGGACTCTGAACATATTTCCCGTTCACGACTCTTGAGATAGTTGAAATATCCATCATAATTTCATCGGCTATGTCTTTATATATCATCGGCTTGAGAGCTTTAGGTCCGTATTCAAAAAATTCGTACTGTTTTTCGAAAATAGTGCGCATTATCTTTATGAGAGTATCGCGTCTTTGTTCAATGGATGCAATAAACCATTTTGCCGATTCAAATTTTTCGCGAAGAAAATTATGTGTTTCTTTTTCCCGCGGTGAAATTTTTCTCTTTCTTTTATTTGAATTGAGTAAGTCAAGATAAGTAGTACTGATTGTTACCGAAGGCATATTTTTATCGTTAAGCGTAATAAGATAATTATTTTCCACTTTCTCTATAATAAAATCAGGTGTAATCTGATTTGCCTGTTGCGATTCAATATTTCCTTCACCGGGTTTTGGATTAAGCTTCTGAATAATATCCAATGCCGATTTTAGTGTTTCCCTGGAAAGATTAAGTGTTTTTTCTATTACATCAAATCTTTTATTTACGAAATCGTTATAACACCGCTCAAGAATGTTTTCTGCTATGTAGGAAAAATAAGGATCGTATGAAGAATTTCTTAACTGAATTAAAAGACATTCACGTAAATCTCTTGCCGCAATTCCGAATGGTTCGAAGTTTTGAATAATTTCAAGAACTTTTTCAACTTGCTCTTTTGTCACATTTATCTGTTCAAACAGCATAAGGTCGTCTATGATTTTTTCCACAGGTGCTTTGAAGTATCCGTCTCTGTCCAGACTTGATATAATTACCTCGCCGATAGCAAATTCTTCATCTGTCAGGCTGTTTTCATAAAGCTGTTTGATGAGCATTTCACTTAAGTTAAGCTGGTCCGGGGCAATCGGACGAACAAACTCATCATCTGCAGATCTGTTTATGTTATCAAAATCAAAATCGGAATCGTTCATATAATCTTCATAATCGAATTCATCTTCTTTCGATACCGGTGCTTCTTCGGGAGCGTCATCGTCTGAATCCGATTCAGAGGCTTCGAGCTGATCAAGAGATGTTGTCATATCATCTTCGAACTGTTCCTCGAGTATTGGATTTAATTCTATTTCAGTTTTTATTCTTTGCTCTAAAGTAAGAGTATTTAACTGCAGAAGCTTCTGATACTGAATTTGCTGGGGCGAAAGTTTCTGTTGTAATGCCAGGCGTTGTGTTAAGGATAGCATATTAACTCCCTGAAATGAATTTTAGTTTATCGTACCATTTTTTTCCGTATTTACGAATAAGCGAATCTCTACAAAACTGAATTATATTAAGGTTGGTTTCCTTTCCGAATTCGAGAGCGGAATCGCACTCTGAAAATTCGCAGTATCGTAAAATATCACCGCCCATTTGGGATACCCGAATCGGGAACAGATGGCAGGAAATAGGTTTTCGAAATGCTATTTCCTTATTAAAGTATGCTTTTTCAATTGCACATTTTGCAATGCCGTCGTTGTAATAAACAAATACACACTCCCTTTTATCTATTGTCCGGGTCATAAGCATATCTTCGTAGGCTTCCCAGAATCCGTTTTTCTTTATTTCAGCGATATTTTCTTCAGGAAGATACTTATTGACAATCTCAAGTATTTTTTCGATTTCGGGTATTTCTTCGGGATTAAGCGGGGCACCGTATTCGCTTTCCAATGTACAGCAGGCGCCCTTGCATTTATCAAGGTTGCAGGTAAATCTTATGTCTGATAATTCGGAGTTAATTAAAACGCCGTCCAATTCGTAAATTCTTTTTGCCATAATTCAGGAATAATTTTTGATACAAGATATGAAAAAAAATTAACATAAGAAAGATGCAGCTATGTTAAAAATTCAATTCATCAATTACTTCTGAAATATTTTCGAATGGCGGAAGACATTTATCGCCGGTACACAGAACAAAAGAAATTTTATCATAATTATTGAGAGAAACAGGAATATTCTCAGGCAATGGTTTGTTTTTTATAACTGCTTTTATAATTAAACCCGGAATGAACATTTGTCTTATCGGAGATAATGTTTGCAATGCTTCTTGTTCAGAATCGAACGGTCCGCAGGATAATTCAAAAGAATCCATAATTCTCAGGCAGGCAGAGTTTAAAAATTCGGTATAACCGGCAGGCATTTTGCTGATTTCAGTTAAGAATTCCGACTCGGTTTTAACTGCGGCATCATAATAGAATTTGTTTCCGGTAAACTTAGACATTTTATAAAGAACGCTCAATGCCGCAGAGTTTCCGGATGGAATTGCGCCGTCGTAAGCTTCCTTCTTTTTGAAAAGAAGGTCTGCAGAAGCTGACTGGAAGAAGCCTCCGCCGTCCGCGTCTCTGAACAAATCGCACATTTTATCGGTAAGTTCCTTTGCAAGAACAAGGTATTCAGATTTAAACGTACTTTGGTAGAGTTCTATCAAAGCCGCAGCAAAAAATGCATAATCGTCCAGCATTCCCGGAAAGGCTCTTTCTCCTTCTCTGTATCTATGGTAGAGAATGCCTGAATCTTTGTCGTACATTTTATCAATGATAAACAATGCTGCTTTTTCAGCACATTCGCACATTAAGTTATCCGCGAACACAACAGAAGCTTTTGCAAGTGCCGCAATTGTAAGTGCATTCCAATCGGTCAGAATTTTATCATCCAATGCAGGTTTTATTCTTTTAGCTCTGTGGTTGTAAAGCTTAATTCTGATAGTGTTATAAAGGTTCTTTTCTTCTTCTTTCAGCATCATATCCGGCGGCAAAAACAAATAAGGCAGATTTAGAGCAGCGGATTCGTCCGGAATTTCATTAATTAAATTACCGTCTTCATCAAGATGAAAAAATTCCTTTATGAACTCAAATTCGTCTTCGGTAAGAAGCGATTCAATTTCATTATAATCCCAGAAATAGAATTTCCCTTCCTTTCCTTCGCTGTCGGCATCTTCCGCGCTGAAAAATGCTCCTTCTGCAGAAAGTAAAGATTTTGTAAGATATTCAAAAACCGAGAAAACAGTTTCCTTAAAACATATATCCTGTTCTTGCTGAAATGCTTCAATATTTGCAGAAATGATTAGGGCCTGGTCATAGAGCATTTTTTCAAAATGGGGGACGTGCCATTTTTCGTCTGTGGAATACCTGTGAATGCCGTATCCTATCTGATCGAAAATTCCGCCGCTTCGAATATCTTTAAGAGATTTTCTAATCATAAAAAGAGCATGTTCTTCAAATGAAATATTGTACCATCTTAGAAGAAAACTATAATTATGAGGTGAGGGGAACTTAGGAAATGTACCGAAGCCGCCGTAACAATCATCAAAATTATTATGCAAATATTTATAAGCGGATGCCAAATTGTCTTTGGTGATTAATCCTTCTTCAGAAGTCCGTGATTTTTTGTTTATATGAGCAAATATTTCTTCGGCTGACTGCTTGATTTTATCTCTTTCATTTTCCCATATTCCGACAGCATTCGTTAGTAAATCGATTAAACCGATTCTTCCTTCGCGGCTGTGTTTAGGAAAATATGATCCTGCATAAAATGGTTTTTTGTCGGGAAACATAAGAATTGTCAGCGGCCAGCCTCCGCCCCCGGTTAAGGCCTGACAAACACTCATATAAATATTGTCTATATCGGGTCTTTCCTCCCGGTCAACTTTTATCGAAATAAAATTCTTGTTGAGAATGGAAGCCACTTGTTTATCTTCGAAGGATTCTTTTTCCATAACGTGGCACCAGTGACAGGTAGAATACCCGATTGAAAGGAATATCTGTTTATCCTGCTTTTTTGCTTCGTTGAATGCTTCATCATTCCAGGGGTACCAGTTAACGGGATTATCTTTATGCTGAAGTAAATATGGACTTTTTTCCGATGTGAGCCGGTTTTTGGGATTTTTCGGCATATAAATAGCCTTTCTTAGATTTTAGGGGTTGAATTCAGTATGCCTGCGAAGAACTGCGAATTTTGCGTGTCTTGTGACTGGCCGTAAGCATTTATCAGGTTTTGAAGCACTCTTCTTGTAATTTGCAGAGAACTTGTTTTCATTCTTATTATTTTGGAAATACTTTCAAGCGAATCATCAGCAACAAGCGGAAGGTCCCGCTCAAAAATCAATTTGCCTCCGTTATGGCAGTCAACAAGAATCAGCTCGTTGTTCCTGTATGTTTTAGCTAAAAAATGTCCGGGGAAGTTGCAACCCTCTATCTGAAGATTAATCCGGTTGCCTATCAATATATATATAAGTGCAAGACTAATCGGGATACCGGCTTTATTTTCAAGAACATAAACAAGATTGCTGTTTAGCGGATTATAATAATCAGATTTATCAACACCTTTAAGTTTTTTATATTCAAAAAGGAAGTGTGAAAGCTCAAATGCATTTCCGCTTGGGTATTTCAGCATAAATTCTTTTGCAAGGTCATTAAGAAGAAGTCCGAGTCGGGCATGATAATTTAAACCGAATTGAAACTGTACAATAAGACTCATTGCGGTTTCAAGCTGCATCCGCTCGTCTTCAAGATTCAAGGCTTTGAACCAGTACTGTTTGAACCACGCTTTTCTGTTTTCACTAAAAATGGGGGCAAGCAGGTTGTTGATTTCAGGAGCAAGAAAAACTTCCAAATCAAAAAGATCCTTTTCCAAAGAAGGACCATAATTTCGCAGATCATTCACTACAGCCCTGTGAATCTCCGGATCTTCATCATCAGCCATTGCTATAACGAAAGGAAGTTTTGATTTAGTGATCATTTAATCTAATCCGCAAAAAACTATTACCAATGTACGCAAAATTAAACAATTTGTAAAAATATTATTGTGATTTATATTAAAATAAGAATAAAAAATGTTTGGTTTAAGAAACATTAAATTTTACACTGAGTTATGCATTGATTAAATTTAGAGAACATATTATGAAATTATTATCGAAGTATTATGAAAAGATATAAAACAGTATTATTCTTATATATGTTTTTGTTGGCGGCATCGGCGAGTTTCGGCCAAAATCCGGAACTGTCCTCCGGGTTCGACCCCGAGCGAAATCCTTCCGAAGACCTTAAACTTGCAATGAAAATAGCTGACGCGGAAAACAAATTTATAATTCTTGATGTAGGAGGCAGTTGGTGCAAATGGTGCCGTCATTTGGATTCCTTTATTAAGGCAAGCGAAAAGATTTCCGTATTGTTGAATGAGCGTTTTATTTTATTAAAAGTGAATTACAGCAAAGAAAACAAAAATGAAGAGTTCTTAAAACTGTATCCGGAAATCAAAGGGTTTCCGCATTTCTTTGTGCTGGATTCAAAAGGCAATTTGCTTGAATCCAAAAACACAGGCGAACTTGAAGCCGGCGAGAGTTATGATGAAGATAAAATCATTAATTGGTTAAATACATTTTAACGTTAATGTGTAAAGAAATTGAGGTTTCAGAATGAAATGCTTGATACCGGAATATTTAATTTGTTAGCATGGTAGTTTTTGATTTACAATTCAATTTGCATTTTAATTTTTCCGCCAAGACCTTTTTCAACAATTTCATAAAGAGTTTTTAAAGTCATATTGCTCGCATCGTTTTCAATCCTTGAAATAAAACTGCGTTTCTTATCAATGACTTGGCCTAATTGGTCTTGTGTCATTTTCTTCTTCTCTCTGGCTTCTCTGAGCATCAAACCAACTCTTAAAGAATTAAATTCTCTGTCTAAATTATCTCTTCTTTCTGTCCCTTGTTTACCATAAACCTCATCCTTCAAATCTGCCCAGGATGTTATATTTGCTTTTTCCATAAATTCTCTCCTTGTATTTCGTAATACTCATACATTAATTTTTCTGCTTTTTCGATTTCAGATTTAGGGGTTTTCTGTGATTTCTTTTGAAATCCGTTCAATAGAATCACAAATTTATCTTTATCAAAAAAACAAAAAACTCTCCAAATATCAGACCCCAATTTTATTTTGGCTTCATAAAGTCCTTTTGTTCCCTCAATATGCTTTAGATATTTTTCAGGTATTCTTTGCTGAAATTCTATTATTTCAATGATTTTGAAAATTTTGTCCTGAATTTTCAGAGGCTGTTTTATTAGAAAATCTTTGAAATAATTCTTATAAGCAATGACTTTCCGAATCCTTTCCATCGAATCCAATATTTATATTTAAAGTTAACTTATAAGTTACAATTATGCAAGTGTTTTTTCCTTGAAAAAAAAAGCTCGTCATCGAATCAGAGACGAGCTTTTCCATTTTAAAAATTTATTATCAGAATTAAACCAGAATATCGGGTGTGTTATTATCCGATTCTTTTTCCTGTTCTTTCTTGTTTTTCCCTGATATAACTTTAACCACAACAAAAACGGCAATCAGAATCATAATTGATATTATAATGATATATATCCACATAGGATTCATACCGCCTGAGATCTGCTCCCATTCTTCAATTTTATTCTCTATCTGAGTTTGCTGAGCTTCCGTAAACATTTTATTCTGAATCAGGAATGGCAGCCATTTTTTCTCCATTTGATTTTTCCAGACATCTTCGCTGAAGAAACCGAATCTTTTTTGAGATTCAACACTTTTTCCTGCTCCGGCAAGAGTGATTTCGTTATTAAGGAAATTCATAACACTGCTTAGGAATTCAGTATCTGATGTAAAAGGCTCGAGATCAAAATTGAAACCGTTAAATACTTCGTGAATTTCTCCCCAGATCTTTCCGTCCAATTTCTGTTCCCAGTTATAAATCATATTGTTTATCTGAGTAAGGTCAGCAGGAGCTTCAGAAGATTCCGAATATATATTTACCAACTTTGAACCGTATTCTGACCATTTACGGCGGAAATTTTGCTGTTCCTTCTTCAAAGATACAATTTCATCTGTAGAGAAAAGATTACGGTTTATATATTCAGTATGGTCTGAAATAAGTCTTTTTATGTTATATATAAGGTTGATATTCTTAACTGTAGTAGCAATGCCGGCTTTTTCGACATCGTTTAAGTTTTCAGAATTTTTCAGAGGTCCGAGGAAAAGACTGTCAACAACTTCGGCAATGAAATCATCGCGCATTTTGAGATTATCTCTAAGCTGAGTTACAAGCTTCTTAACAGTATCTCTTTTTGCAGGATCGCCTTTTAGTCTTTTAATTTCCTGCATAAGGGCATTATTCTTAATACTCAGTTCAGAAATTCTTCCTGAAAGCTCTTCAATTGTAGATCTGAGTAATACGATTTCAGATTTTGCTGAATCAAGGTCGGTAGAAAGCGTAGAAATCTCTGCAATTTTATCCGAAGAATATTTCAGTTTCTTTTCAAGAGAAGAAAACACGGAGGAGTAATTGTCCGGATACAAAGCTTTGTCAAGAAGACCCTTGTCCTTTTCGGAATTTTTTCTGAATGTTTCAATTTGTCTGCGGATTTGATTTATCTCTTCAAGTGTAACAGCTTCATTAATGGAAGATTCGTAAGCACGAACTTCGTCTTTAAATTTTTCCGTTTTTTCAAAATCCGATTGAGCGATTACTTCATAGAATCCGGATGAAATAATAAACGCAAGCAGGAAGTATATTAAGTTTTTCATTCTTTAATTACTCCATCTTTTTGAAGATTATACTTAACTTCGCCGGTAATAAGTTCAATAACGGGTTTTCTCTGATTGAATGCCACTGATGAAAAAGGCGTTTCGGATACTGCAATTTTTGAATACAGACATAATGCAGATTCGCATTCTTCAAATACATAAACATTTTTGAATCCGGAAGCAGTAACAAAATAGTATCCTTCGTGATTCTTGATTATTCTTAATTCGCTGTCTTTGAATGAAGTTGAATCTTGTTTTTCCTCAACAAATAATCCGATAACATTAAAAGAAGATGAATAACGCTGAATCTCAATATTTCCGGCTGCGTCAGGTTTTAATACCGTTTCAACAGGCCAGGAAAAATCGGTCGGGGCAAGTTTAAGAACTGAGCATGAAACTGCACCTAAAACCAACACCGATAATAATAAAACTCTTGTCATAAAATACTCTCCGCAAAATTATACAGTAAGAAAAATAATAAAAAAGATATTAAATAATTAAGAAAATTATTAAAAAATAACTAATATAATAATGATAGGCGGTTATTACGAAGAGGGGTAAGCCTTTAATGCTTACCCCGTAAAAAAAGGGATCTTAGAGTGCAACAACTGAATTGTTTGCATCCGAGAAATTTGTAGGAACAGTCTTGTCGGCTGATTCGTCGTTTAACCAGACATTACCGTCAAGCACATATCGGAATTGGTATTCTTTTCCTCTTTCCAAGTTAATTGCGACAGAAAATGATCCGTCTTTTTTCTTTGACATAACACCATTTTCTGCATTCCAATCATTAAAATCACCAACAACGCTTGCTGAGCTGTATGGTTTGCCGATTTCTTTACTTATGGAAAATGTTACTTTAACATTACTTTTTTGTTCTTTTTTCTCAATGGCCATCGCCTTCTCCTTTATTTGATTTATTCTTTCATGTACTTGAAAATAATACCGTACTATTTTAATAAAAAAAACAATAAAAACAAAATATATTAAGAAAAACGGAGTTCCTTTCTTAAAATCAGAGATATTCGTCACACAGCAATATGCATCTCCTAAATTATTTAGGAGTTACTAATATTTAGTTTCAAAATAAACAGATTTTACTTCAAGAAGGTTTAAGTATCTGTTGAAAATCATAATATCATCAATTTTTCCTTTAAATCTTCTGCGTGAATCTTCATGATGAGGATTGGTTCCGATTCTGAAATTATTTGATCCGTTATAGTGGATATCAAATACGCCTTTTTTTTCTGCTTCTATTTTATCGTTTACAATAATACTGATTTCTTTAACAGAGAATCTTGCCGTGATCATTATCCATCGTGATTTCCATTCTTTAATATAAGGAGCCGAGATATAGTATTTTGAAGTACCTCTGACATCAAAAACGATTGCATTAAGCTGTTTGTTTAATTCGAGTTGATAACCTCCTTTATCCGGCCAATCCAAAGTTGAAATAATAACGTCTTCTTCATCGTCAATTCCATCATTATATATCCAGACGCAAATTGTGAATTCCGAGTCCGGAAGAAAAGCACTATCTCTCTGATGATAGAGGTAGTCTTCTGATCCGTTAAGGAGCAATGCGGAGTTTGGGAATCCGTAACGGTCTTTAGAGAAAGAAGGATTACCAAATGGTTCAAGTATAAGGCCGTTTCCTATATCGGCAGCGAAAGATTCGTTGAAGTAAAAAGATGCAACAACCTTTTCCTTTGGAATTTCCGGAAGTATTTCGATAGGGTCTTCAGGCTGAGTTATTTCCTTACTATCTGATTTGCATCCTGCCAAAAAAAAAATTAATACTCCGGTCAAAGCATGCAGTGCGTGTCTCATTTTACCCCCTAAATGGTTACCTAAAGCAAAAGTCTTTACAAATTTATCAAAAAAACACTAATAAATCCAGATGATAAATTGCTAAAATAAAGCAAACTATTTGAATATATCTTTTATGTACAGCAGATTAAGGGGAAAGAAATTCCAACAGATTAAAAAATTTTACAATGTTAAATATTTCTGCTTTTTTTTGGTTTTTTGTGTTAAAGATATAAAGTGAGAATACGATAATACAGTTGTGATTTTTTAACCCTAAAATATTCGGGAAACAATAATGAAAACGATTTCATCAGATATGTTGGATGATTTACAAAATCTTGAATCGGGCGATTCTTCCCTGATCAGGGAAACTGCCAATAAGTATTATGATTTGGAAATGCCTGAGAAAATCGCAGAAATTCTTACTCAGAAACTTCTTCATCCGGATAACGGGGTAAGGGATGCGGTTGCTAATTCTCTTATTAATAACAGTAATCCAAATATTGCAAGTTATGTTGTTCCTTATGTAGCATCCAAGGAAATATCAACAAGAAATTTAGCAGGAGAAATTCTGCTGAAAAGAGGTGTTTCATCTATTCCTGCAATGCTGGATTATCTTGATCAGGGAAACAATGACGATAAAAAATTCCTTGTTGATGTTATGGGACTAATCGGCGATTTGTCGCCGATGCAGCCTATCATTAATCTTCTGAAAGTATCCAAAGACGAAAATGTAATTCTTGCTTGTCTTGAAGCTTTAGGAAATATTCAGGCCGCCGAAGGTGTTGATGAGATTATTCTTGCTTATGATAAAAGTGAACTTTTCCGGCCGACAGCAATTGAAGCTCTTGGAAAGATAGGTTCAGAAGAAGCTGTTAATTTTATGATAGCAAAGTATCCGGAAGAAGATGAGCTTACAAAATTTTCCATAATTGAGAGCTTCGGTCAAATTGGAAATCCCCAGGCCTTTTTTATGATGTTATCTGAAATGGCAAACTTAAAAGACCAATTGACCTGGGCGGCTGTCTATTCGTTAAGAATGCTTAAGGATAAGCTAGGCTTAGATGTGCCTTTTGATGAACATATGAAAAATGCCATACTCAGGACTCTGATTGAGGGAGAGATTAAGTATAAAAGAGCCGCTGCTGATCTTATAACTGCTTTTGATGATAAAGACATAGTTGCTACTTGTATGAGAATTCTTGGAAGTGATGATGAAATTAATGAAAACATCAAATCCAAACTTCTTGATAACCCTCAGATATTCTATCCTTTGGCAGCAGAATTGCTGAAGGAGAAACCAAAAAATTCCAATCTTATATTGAATATTATGGTAGAAATGATTCAGGCCGACGGAGGCGAAAGCCTGGGTTCAATGAGCGAGATGGTTTTAAGGAATCTTTGCGATTCATTTGCTGTATGCCTTGAACATACTGATGAAGAAGTAAGAAGAAACTCAATTGAACTTTTATTCTTTATTAATTACGAAATGGCGCTTGTTTTCCTTGATACAATGATGAATGACGATAATTACTGGAACAGACTTCGAATTGTTGAAATACTTGAAAGTATTGAAGATGAAAAAACTATCGAAGGCCTTCAAAAATTAGCGTCTGATTCTGAGGAAATGGTAGCTGAAAGAGCTGCAGCAGCTCTATCGGCAAAAGGAATAAATTAAATTTTAACTTAAGGCTAGGAATATGTTTAATCAATTTTCGTCACCTCTTAAGAAACCAAACAGTCCAATGAATCTTTCCTTCGGAACGAAAAGTGAGTCAGGCTCGAGCTTTACTGATAAGTCATTCCAGGAATGGCGTCAGATGATTTACGATATTTCAGGGATTTATTTTCAGGACAACAAGAAGTATCTTCTAGAGAGCAGGCTTCAGAAGAGAGTACAGTTTCTGAACCTTGGTACCTTTGAAAAGTACTTTGAATATGTTAAATTCGCTCCGAATCGTGATGCAGAGCTTCGTTATCTATTTGAAGTGATTACAATCAATGAGACTTTTTTCTTCCGTAATCAGCCTCAGCTCGATGCTTTGGTAACATCAGTTGTTCCGCAGCTTCTTGATTCGCGTACTTCTTTCAACAGAAAGTTAAAGATATGGAGCGCCGCATCTTCTTCAGGCGAGGAAGCTTATTCCGTGGCTATGACATTGAATGAGATGATACTTCCTAAATACCCCGGACTGTCTGTTGAGATTGTTGGTACAGATATCAATTTTGCTGTTCTTGATATGGCAAAGAAAGGTGTTTATAAAGAGTATTCTGTAAGGAATACACCTCCTTATTTTCTAAAGAAATATTTTAAGAACAATGCGGGTAATTTTGAACTGGATCCGAAAATCAGATCTATGGTAACATTCAAGGAAATGAATCTTTTCGATGATTCAGCAATGAAAACTATGTCAAGTTTCGACATTATTTTCTGTGCCAATGTTCTGATTTACTTCGATACAAAATCAAAAATGAAAGTGGTTACAAGTCTGTATAATTCATTGAACAAAGACGGTTACCTTTTCATAGGCTATTCCGAAACACTTCACGGAATTTCCAAAGCATTTAAATTAGTGAGTTTTCCAAAGACAATCGGTTATAAAAAGGAGTAAATCTTAATGAAAAAGGTTATACTTATTGCTGATGATTCGCCTACAATAAGGAAATTCGTAGCATTCTCTTTAACTATGCAGGGATTTGAAGTAATTGCTGCATGCGACGGTATGGAAGCCATAGAATTACTTCCTCAGAAGAAAGTGGATTTATTGATTACGGACCTTAATATGCCTAATCTGGACGGATTTGAGCTAATAAAGGCTGTTCGGAATAACGATGATTATAAAGATATTCCGATAATAATTCTGTCTTCTCTTGCAGGCAGCGAAGAGATCGAAAGGGGTATGAGTTGCGGAGCTAATTCCTATCTCGTTAAGCCGTTCGATCCGAAAAGAATCAGATATGAAGTAGCTAAATACTTAAATTAATCAAGGGTTAAGAATATGGAACTGAAATTTTTAGTGGTTGACGATTCAGTTACAATGCGCAGAATCGTAGTTAACTCACTTAAAAATCTGGGCTTTGAGAATTATGTTGAAGCTGTGGACGGTAAGGATGCTATAGGCAAATTGACTGCAGATAAGAAAATAAATTTTGTTATCACTGACTGGAATATGCCGGTTATGACAGGGTTGGAACTTACAAAGGCTATCCGGGGCGATGCTTCATTAACCGGAATGCCGATTCTGATGGTTACCACAAGAGGTGTGAAGGAAGATATTGTTGAAGCTCTGCAGGCTAAAGTGTCAAACTATATAGTTAAACCGTTTACACCGCAGGTGCTTAAAGAAAAAATTGATCAAATATTAGCTAATTTGTAGGCTTAAAATGGAAAACATTCCAAAAAATATGAATCAGGTTTTTAGTAAGCTTAGCGATTTGAAATATGTGTTTCATTTCGGTGAAAAGCTTATTCCGATAATACAGAGTATCATTGAGTTTATGAGAGATGTGGTCCCACTTCTGGAGAATATTAACCAGTCTATTACAGACAGTACTAACGATATTCCAAAAGCTTCACATCAGATAAATAATGTTACAAGTGCAACCGAACTTGCCACAACAGAGATTCTTGACCTTGTTGACAGTATTTCCGGATCGCTTACAAATATGGAACGAATGTTAAAAGCGGGTAATGAAAGATATGGAAAGAGAAAAGTACTTGCTGATTCAATCAATGAAATGATCGGCAATAACGCAGAACTTAGAGATGCTTTTGCTGAATATCATAATCTGGAAGAAGAAGCTGAATACTTTGACTCTCTTATTAAAGAGATAAGCAAGGTAAACGAGGAATCTTATAAAATTACTTTATCGCTTCAGGTTCAGGATATCACGGCACAGCAGCTTGCTGCAACAAACCACCTTATATCGTCAATTCAAGAGAGATTATCTTCACTTATTGATGAAATTCAAAAATCCGACATTAAAGATGATGTAACCAGTCTTACAATGGATACTCCTAAAGATGCAACATTCGACCCGAATGCACGTTATGCATTTGATGACAGGCAGGATAACGCTAACGATATAATAAATAACCATATTGCCCAGAATGATGTTGATGCTTTAATCAATCAGACTAAGAAATCGGCATCTGAACAAGCTTCTCAGGAAGAAATTGATAAGCTTATCAATGCTCAATTTAATAATTCGAAATAATTCGGAAATAATAGATGGCTGATTATTCGTTGCTTTTAGACCCGGAAATGAAGGAAATTTTTGACAGTTTCATTGTGGAGACTAAAGAAATTTTTGAACAGCTGGATGTTGAACTTGTAGAACTTGAAAATAGTCCGGATGATATGGACCTCCTTAATAAAATCTTCCGAGCGTTTCACACAATTAAAGGTACTTCGGGTTTTCTTGGTTTGGAAAAGCTTCAGGCAATTACACATAAATGTGAAGATATTCTTAATAAGCTGAGAAAGGGCGAGATAAGAGTTGACAGTATGATAGCAGATGCCGTGCTGGCGGCATTTGACAGTATGAAAGAATTAGTTCAGGTTATTGAAACTCAGAAAAATGAAGATTATGATGCCGAGGGTATTATCGGCCAATTGGCTATAGTTGTAAATAAAATTGAAGGGAATGATGTTCCTGTACCTGCCGCTACTCCGAAAAAGGCAGAAACTCCTGCGCCTGCCAAAGAAAAGGAACCGGTTAAAGAATCTGAAAAACCTGCTATTGAAGAAGTACCTGTAGAAGATATTCAGGAAGTTAATGAAAGTGACGAAGATACTGAAGAGCATGAACAGCCCGAAGAGATTCAAAAAGTTGAACTAATAAAACAAGAAGTTGCAAGACCACAGGTTAAAGCTGCCGATAATAAAGATCAGGCGGCAAAGAAAGGTGAGAATACCATCAGAGTTGATGTTGAAAGACTTGATGACCTTCTTAATATTGTTTCAGAACTTGTACTTGGCCGAAATATGCTTGCACAGATAAATCTTGAAGCGTCGCTTCAGTATGAAGGAACAAAGCTCAGCAAAGATTTAAGCGATGCAACCAGACAGATTGACCTGATGACAACTGAACTCCAGCTGTCTGTTATGAAGACCAGAATGATTAAAATCGGCAAGGTATTCAATAAATTCCCAAGACTTGTAAGAGATCTTGCAAAGCAGACGAATAAAGAGATAGATCTTGTTATTAAAGGAGAAGAGACTGAACTCGATAAAACTTTAATCGAAGAAATTAATGATCCGCTGGTTCACCTTGTAAGAAACTCGATTGATCATGGAGTGGAAGCTCCGGAAGTTAGGGAAAAGCTTGGCAAGAAGCGCACGGGTACTATTATACTTGGGGCGGAATACGAAGGAAATAATATAATAATTTCGATAATAGATGACGGTAAAGGTATTGATCCTGTAGTGATAAAGAATAAAGCTATAAGCAAAGGTCTTATCACTAAAGAAAAAGCAGATGAACTTAGTCTTCAGGAAACACTGAATCTTATATTTCTTCCCGGTTTTTCTACTGCCGAAAACATTACGAATATTTCCGGCCGCGGTGTGGGTATGGATGTTGTAAAAACAAATGTGACCAAACTTCGCGGTATCATAAATATTGAGTCGGAAGTAAACAAAGGCACTAAGATGCTTATTAAACTTCCGCTTACACTTGCCATTATACAGGGACTGCTCGTAACTGTTGTAAAGGAAACAATAGTAATTCCTCTGAATGCCGTTATTGAAGTTGTCAGAGTTCCTGTAGAGAAAATATATACTGTAAATAAAAATGAAGTTATAAAACTGAGAGATACAGTACTTCCGCTTCTTAACATAGACAAACTGCTGTATCAGGAAAAAAATTCTGAAATTCCGAAATGGCAATATGTAGTTGTTGTCGGAATCGCAGAAAAGAAGTTTGGAATTAAAGTTGATACACTTGTAGGACAAAAGGAAGTTGTAATAAAATCATTGGGTAAATATCTTGGAAATATCAACGGAATTGCAGGTTCTGCAATCATGGGCGACGGTAAAGTTGTTATGATAGTTGATATTGCTGAACTTATTAACAAAATCTCGGTATAATCTTGAAAGACACAATTAAAGCGCTTATTGTTGATGATTCGGCATTTATGCGGAAATCTCTTTCTATTTTCCTTTCATCTGACCCTGATATAGAAATTGTGGGTACTGCCAAAGACGGAATAGAAGCATATGAAATGGCTAAGAAACTTAATCCGGATGTAATTACTTTGGATATAGAAATGCCGCGTATGGATGGTCTGACGGCATTAAAGAAAATTATGGCTGACTGCCCAACTTCCGTTATAATGGTTTCATCTCTTACAACAGAAGGAGCTGATGCTACAATAAAGGCCATGGAATTAGGAGCTGTGGATTTTATACCAAAAGAAATGTCGTTTGTAAGCGTGAATATTGTAAGCATAAAAGAAGATCTGGTAAGAAAAGTTAAGGCAATTGCCCGTAAGAGGTTCATAAAATCAAGATATTTCAACTCTATTAAGGCTCCTGTTACCGTAAAAACAGTTAAAGTTGATTCATCCGGATCATTAAAACAACTGCCTAAAATTCCTTATAAAGCAGTTGCGCTTGGAATATCAACAGGCGGACCACTTTCACTTCAGAAAATAATTCCAAAACTGAGCGGAAAAATTTCTGCTCCCATTTTCATTGTACAGCATATGCCGCCTAAGTTTACTAAATCTCTGGCAGACAGATTGAATGATCTATCGGAACTTGAAGTAAAAGAAGCTGAAACAGGGGAAGCGGTTAAGAATGGAACTATCTATATTGCTCCTGGCGGACAGCATATGAAATTTGTAAAAAAACTCGGTTCTGTTATTATTGATATAGGCGATACACCTGCAGGAACACTTCATAAACCATCCGTGGATGTTATGATGGGCTCTGCTGTGGAAGTTTACGGAAAATCACTTCTCGGAGTGATTATGACCGGTATGGGAAAAGACGGACTTGAAGCCGTTAGGCTGCTTAAAGGAACAGGCGGCTATTGCTTGGCTCAGGATGAGGAATCCTGCATTGTTTACGGTATGCCTAAGGCAGTCGTGGATGCGGGTTTTGCGGATGTAATTGCACCGCTGGATAAGATTCCTGAATTATTAAATGAGGCATTGTAATGGAAAACGAATTTAAAGACCAATTGTACCAGGAAATAAATTATCGCGATATTAAAGGCGGCGGGAACCTTATTAAAGCTAAGGATGCCACACTTGGCGGAATGGCTAAAATCACTATCGAAGAGGAAAGTCACGAGGGTGTTAAGATAGTTCTTAAGAAGGATGCTGACGATAATATCAAGGAAATAAAGTTTATTTGTTCCTGCGGCGAAACAAAATCCGTATTGCTCGATTATACTGAAGAATAATTATCAACTGACCAGATTTAGCCACTTCCAATAGCCTGTTTAGGAAATTCCCCTCAATTCATACCATTATTTCGCGCTGGCACTAGTTTTGAACCTGAAATTCAAAAACAGCAGAAATAAAATGTCATCAACAAATCTTAAAATACTCGAACAGGCTCTGAACTTCTCGGCAGCAAAGCAGAAAGTCATAAGCAAGAATATAGCTAATATCGGAACTGTTAATTACAGAAGAGAGGTTCTGGAGTTCGATGAAATACTTTCTAATGAACTTTCAGGAAAAATGAAAGTAACTAACGAAAAACATTTCGGAAGCCACGATGGCGAATCAGACGAATACAGTATTGTAAAAGACCAAAGCAATGAGAATATTTCCGGATTTAATAATGTTGATGTAAATAAGGAAATGTCTGATCTTGCAGAAAATTCTATTGTATTCAGATTTGCGGCAAGAAAACTGAATGGTCATTTCTCAACACTTCAAAGCGTAATAAAAGGATCAAGATAATGAAGATTTATCCAAGATTCACAGCATTTAATGTAAGTTCCAAAGGTATGGGCGTGCAGAAGATTAAAATGGATCTTATTGCCGAAAACCTCGCAAATACAAGTACTACGAAAACCGAAGATGGTACTGCCTATAAAAGAAAAACTTTAAGCATATCCGAAAAGAAAAACTATATGAACGAAGTTTTTGGGGAAGGCAGTCTTCTTAAAATGAATAAAACAAATCCGAATCATATTAATGATAACCTCGGATTTGAACAAAAAGGTTCCGCATATACAAAAGAACTTGATACAGATATTGTTAAGGATACAACAGAAGGCGAAAAAGTATATATGCCTGATCATCCGGATGCTGATGAAGAAGGTTATGTTATGATGCCGAATGTGAATGTTGTTACAGAAATGGTAGATATGATTGCCGCAACAAGAAGTTTCGAAGCCAACCTTACAGCTTTTAATGCTGCTAAGCAAATTGCAAAAGATTCATTGGAGATATAAATGCAAATTAGTTCAAATATGTCAGGGAATTACAATCCTTACAGCTTTTCAAGGATTAACCAGGTTCAGCAGGGAGTTGAAGCAAGAGGGACTTCCGAAACCGTTAAAGCATCTGCAAACAGACAGCAACCTCAGGTACAAGAACCGGCAGTAATTTCTTCAGATGAAAAAGCATTTTTTG
Organism: uncultured Melioribacteraceae bacterium; assembly: GCA_964584325.1. GTDB lineage: Bacteria > Bacteroidota > Ignavibacteria > Ignavibacteriales > Melioribacteraceae > CAZOZP01. Next base: position 7,502 of record CAZOZP010000050.1, on the reverse strand, counting down.
AGAAATTGTATCCTGAAAACATAAATGAAATAAGAAATTATCATTTTTACCAGAAATCCGGTAAAATGCAGGGTGTAACAGTCGGCTCACTATTCGACAGGAGAGGATAATATGAAACTTCAGGAAATTAGAGGAATTTTTCCTCAGCTGCCAAAGGTAAATGAGTCAAAGGAATTGGGGGATAGAGATAAATTCAATAATATTTTTACTGAATTTGTAAAGCAGGTGAATACCGATCAGCATACTTCAAGCGACATAACAAAAGATTTTCTTCAGGGTGGTGAGTCTGAAATTCACGAAGTGATGGTAGCAGGTCAGAAGGCTAAGACTAGTCTGGAGCTTTTAATGGAAATTCGTAATAAAACAGTAGATATGTATAAAGAATTAACCAGGATGCAATAAAAGTGGAACAGAATAACAGCAGCCCGGCAGGGGCAATTTTCGGTATATTCAGCAAACTCGGAATGCAGCAGAAAATGATGCTCGGAGGTATCGCAGTAATAACTGTCGTAATGCTGATTTTTGTAGTATTCATTTTTAACGAACCAAGTTATTCGGTACTTTTTACGAATCTTCCTCAGGATGATGCTTCTAAAGTGGTTGAATATCTTACTTCATCCAAAATTCCGTTTAAGCTTGAAGATGAAGGACAAACAATAAAAGTACCTAAGGATAAAGTCTATGAAACGAGACTTTCATTAGCAGGTAAAGGTATTCCCAATTCAGGTGTTGTGGGTTATGAGATTTTCGACAATAACACACTTGGTATGTCTGATTTTATGCAGAAATTGAATTATAAAAGAGCTCTCGAAGGAGAACTGTCAAAAACCATAAAACAGCAGAACGGTATTGAAGGTGTAAGAGTTCATATAGTGTTCCCGGAAAAAGCAATTTTTAAGAATGACCAAAAGAAACCTACGGCTTCAGTTGTTCTAAAGCTTGGCTTAGGTGTTAAGCTGTCAGAAAGTAATGCCGAGGCAATTGCAAATCTGGTTTCAAGCAGTATAGAAGGTATGGACCCTGAAAACGTAACAATCCTTGATACACGCGGACAGTTGCTCTCAAGAGAGAAAGACAGTGATCCTCTTGCAATGTCCAGCGGAAAGCAATATGAAATGAAAGCATCCATAGAAAATTATTTAGCCAATAAAGCTCAGTCGATGCTCGATAATGTACTTGGTTACGGTAATTCGATTGTAAAGGTAAATGTAGATTTGGATTTCAAGCAGGTTGAGAAAACAATGGAATCATACGATCCGGAATCCCAGGTGGCAATCAGTGAACAGACTATTAAATCTGCAAGCGGCGGTAAATCGATTACAGATTCCAATACAGTTGTAAGTGAGAATTCTACAACTAACTATGAAATTTCAAAATCAATAGAAAGAATCGTTGAAGGTTCAGGAAACATCAAAAGAGTTACTCTTGCTGCTGTAGTTAATGATATTGTTAAAACAACAGGTGAAGGTGAGGAAAGAAAAACGGTAACAGAACCAAGAAGCGAAGAAGAATTAAGAAAATTGGAAAATATAGTAAAACAATCAGTAGGGTACAATGCTGACAGGCGCGATGAAATATCAGTAATCGGAATTCCCTTTGAAGTTAATAATTTTGATGATGTTCAGGATGAAGTTATAGCCGGTCCTCTTGATCAGTTCCAGAAATACTCCAACTTCATTCTTATTCTAATTGGAATTGGAGCCGGTATAATTGTTCTTCGCGGACTGATGAACAAACTTAAGAATGAAAAGATAGTTGTAGGTACAGTAGGAGGATTTAAAGATGAAGCATTCGCAGATGTATCGCCTGATGTTCAGGCTTTAACAGCACCGGCAAAACCGGTGGTGAAGAGGAAGGATTCAATGAATTTAGGTGATATAGAAGATGAAATTACAGACGAAGCACAAAGAAGAAAAATGCAGCATGAAAGAATTATAAATTACGTCCAGAAAAATCCAAGTGACGCGGCAAAACTTATTAACGGGTGGTTAAGAGAAGATGAGTACTAAAAAAGAAATACAGTTATCCGACCTTACGGGTATTCAGAAGGCGGCTCTTTTATTTATAGCGCTGGATGTAGAAACGGCTTCAAGGGTATTTAAGAATCTTGAACCGGAGGATATTGAACTGATTTCAGCGGAAATCAGTAAGGTTAGAAATGTGCCATCGAATGTAGTTGACCAGGTTATAGAAGAATATTATTCAATGGTTACTGCAAGAGAATATGTTCTTGAAGGCGGTATTGAATTTGCACAGCAGGTACTTGAAAAATCATTCGGCATGGCCAGAGCTCTTGAGATTATTGAAAAAGTAAAAACTATTACAACATTAAAAGGATTTGATGTGCTGAAAAAAGCCGATTCGGTTCAGCTTGTCAATTTCCTTAATAAAGAACACCCACAGACTATAGCTCTGATTCTTACTCACCTGGCACCCGACCAGACTGCTGAAGCTCTTAAAGAACTTCCGGATGAAGTAAGAGCAGATGTTGCCTATAGAATAGCTACACTCGGAAAAATTTCACCGCAAACATTGAAGCAGATTGAAAAAGTTGTTGACGAGATGGCAGGTATGTCTATTAATCAGGCTATGAGTAAGCTTGGTGGTGCAAAGGCTCTTGCTACAATACTCAATAGGCTGAATGTGAGTGTAAGTAAGGAAATCCTTGCTGAGATTGAAGAACAGAATGAAGAAGTTGCTTTAGAGATTAAAAGACTTATGTTCATATTTGACGATATTATCCATCTGCAGGATAAAGACATTCAGAGAATTCTTAAGGAAGTTGACCGTAAAGATCTTGCGCTTTCTCTCAAGATTGCCGAAGAATCGGTTAAAGATAAAGTGTTTAAGAATATGTCTGAAAGAGCTGCAGACCTTCTGAAAGAGGAACTTCAGTTTATGGGTCCGATTAAACTTAAGGATGTTGAGGCAGCACAGGCGAGAGTTGTGGATTTAATTAAGATGCTCGAGGAAAGGGAAGAAATAACCATCAGTATAAGAGGCGGAAACGAGGAAGTATATGTCTGATGTTGTCAGAGTAAATGTTAAAACCGGAAAAATGAAAGCCAGGGTTGCACAGGATACAGACAACCTTACACAGTATGCTGATGTGAATGAAGCTGAAGAGTTATATCAGCGCGAACTTGAAAAAATGTTCAGTTCCGGCTTTGAAGAAGGTTACAAGAAAGCCCAGGAAGAGATTGCACATCTCTACCAGGCAGAACTGGAAACTAAGAGTAATGAATTTGCATATATTATGCAGGAAATGGAGAAAAAGGTAATTGAATACGGCGAGGCTTTCGATAAAATAATAATTAGACTTTCAGAGAAAATTGCAGAGCATATTATTAAAAGGGAAATCTCCGGCAAAACTATTGTTGAGGCAGTTCTTAAAGAAGCCTTGCATAAAGTTACTGGCACTAATAATATAATTGTTAAAATAAATTCCGCAGACTACAGCTATCTGTCAGGTTTAGGTAAATTTGCCGAACTTGAGCAGAACTTTTCCAAGATTACTTTCGAGCAGGACGGCAGTGTTTTTCAAGGAGGATGTATAATTGAAACTTCCATAGGAAATGTTGATGCCAGAATCAACACCCAAATATCGGAAGTAGTAAAACACCTTGAAAGCAGTATGTTTGAAGAGACAGAATAATGAACCTGGCAGACCAATATATTAATTTCCTGACCGGAGTTGTTGAAAAAACAGAACCGATTAAGCTTAACGGAAAAGTTACAGATGTAATCGGGATGATTATTGTTTCAATAGGCCCAAATGTAGGTTTAGGCGAAGTCTGCACTATTGTGGATAAATCCGGAAGAACCATCTGTAAATCTGAAGTTGTCGGGTTTAAAGACGGTAAAGTACTTTCCATAGCTCTTGAGGAAGTGGAAAACATATCACCATCCTGCGAAATAATTTCAAGCGGTAAGAGCTTTTCGGTTCCGGTTGGCGATGCTTTATTGGGAAGAATTATTGACGGTTTCGGGAATCCGATAGACGGCAAGGGTCCAATTGATGTAATCCAGACAGTTAATATTTACAGAAATCCGCCCAATCCTCTGCACAGGCAAAGAATATCACAAGTTCTGCAGACAGGAGTCAGGTCGCTTGACGGACTTCTAACATGCGGAAGAGGGCAGAGAATGGGAATTTTTGCCGGCAGCGGTGTCGGAAAAAGCGTTATGCTTGGAATGATTGCCCGTAATACAAATGCTGACATAAGCGTTATTGTTTTAATAGGTGAAAGAGGCAGGGAAGTTCGTGAATTTATAGAAAAAGACTTAGGGGAAGAGGGCTTAAAAAGATCAGTTGTTATTGTGGCTACCGGAGATAAAAGCGCTGTAATGAGAATAAAAGGCGCTTATATCGGGACGGCAATTGCTGAATATTTCAGAGATCAGGGAAAAGACGTTGTTCTAATGATGGATTCAGTAACCCGTTTTGCTATGGCACAGAGAGAAATCGGACTTACAATCGGCGAACCTCCTACAACAAAAGGCTATACTCCAAGTGTATTTGCAATGCTTCCTAAACTGCTTGAGCGTGCAGGAACTTCGGATAAAGGAACAATTACCGGATTCTATACGGTTCTTGTGGATGGTGATGATATGACAGAACCTATAGCCGATGCAGTGAGGTCTATTCTTGACGGCCATTTGGTTTTATCCAGAAAATTGGCTAATAAAGGCCAGTTTCCTGCTGTTGATCCTCTGCAAAGTGTTAGCAGAGTTATGCCGGATATTGTTTCGCAGGATCACAGGATGCGGGCAGTGGCTTTTAACGACATTCTTGCAACCTACAATGAGGCAGAGGATTTAATCAATATAGGAGCTTATGTTAAAGGCAGTAATCCGCAGATTGATCATGCCCTCGCGAAAATACTTTCATTGAGAGCATTTCTAAAACAGGATATGCATGAAAGATCTATATATGATGAGTCGGTAAAAAGGCTATTCTCTCTAATTGAAAAACCGCTGGTATGATAAATGAGTAATTTTAAATACAAGTTTGAATCTATAAAAAAGATAAAAAAAACTCAGGAAAAGACGGTTCAAAGAGATATCGCGGTTCTGGATCTTGAGATTTCGGAACTGAAAAGAAAGATTGAAGTGATTAAAGAAGAGAAAGCTCAACTGAGAACTAACTCACTTCAGATTAAAAGAGTTTCAGAGTTACAGCATCTGAACAGTTATGAAAAACTGCTCGATGAAAAAATTGAAGAGATACTGCTCGAGATGCAAAGTGTTGAAAAGGAAAAGGAATATAAAATGCAGGAACTTATCAAAAAGAGCAAGGAAGTAAAAACTTTTGAAGCACTTGAAGAAAAGCATATTGAAAATTACCGCCTTGAGCAGAATAAAATTGAACAGAAAGAAACTGATGAGATTGCGAAAAACAAGCATAAGTCAGGGGATAAGAAGTGAAAGAAAAATTAACATATTTTGTGGTTTTCCTTTTTGCCGTAGCAGTATCGATTACCGCTGTAGTCTATTTCCATAAGGATTTTGTAAAGATATTCAAACTGGAAACATCTGATTCTGAACAGACTGTAAAAGAGATTCCGAAAATTGATCTTGCTGTTACTCCTTCAGAAAAAATTGATGATTTTATCAAGTATAAAGTTTACGGAGACAGTTCCGGAATTAGGCGGGGTCCGGCATTTACAGTGCTTCCGGATACAGTAATAGTTGAGAAATATCGGGATAGTACAGCTCTCAGAGAGCTTAAGGAGATAAAATCAGCTTATGCAAAACTTGAAAGTGAGATGATTAAAAAGAACAGTATGCTTGCACAGCGTGAAACGGAAGTAACCCGTCTGAAGAAAACTTTAAGTCAGGGATCAGATAGCACCTTTATTGCCTGGAAGAAGAATACAACAAAACTTCTCGAATCCATGGATGCAAAAAGGGCTGCAAGTATATTATCACAATACTCAGAAGATACGGCACGCAGTCTGATATATTCAATGAACAAGAAAAAGGCTGCGGAAATTCTTACAAATTTAAATGCAGAAACAGCAACTAGATTAACAAGGTTGGAATAATGGTTTTTAACACTTTATTTTTACAGAATACTACGCTTGTTGACAATGTAATGAGCGCTCCGGTCAGCAAAATGGGTAAAAAAGGGTACCTGTTTGCAGATATTATTAATGTTAAATTGGGTGAAGTTTCCGATACTGATACAAATTCACTTATTCTTAACGCCGGCAAGGATTTACCTGCTCTGAACAATTCAATGAATATCAGCAAACTGGCGGCTTCCGAAGTAACTGTTCCTCCCTCGAATAGCATTCAAAGTGCTAAGTCAGCCAGCGAAACTGTGTTCAATAAAACTCTTATATCTTTGGGCAGTAATGTGCCCGACATACTGCCATCTGAAATAAAAGAGATAATAGGAAATGAAATTGCTTCCGGAACAGTTCCGTTCGGAATGTTGAAGCACATAGTTATGCCCGAAAAAGATATGAAAGCTCTGCTTGAAAGGATTACTGCCTTGATTCAGAAATCCAATCCCGAGCTAAAGGGTAAAGTAGCTGCGGATAACGATAAAAACCAAAATAAAATTAAAACGGAAATATTAGAAGGGCTTGATGACCAGAAGTCTGTACTTTTTGTGTTTGCGGATAAGAGTCTTTCTATGAATCTGGAACTTACTGAACTTACTGCGGAAGATATTCAAAGTATTAATATGGAAGACATCGTAGGGAAGAGCAACGGGAAAACATATATGCTCACGGTGAATCTTGATACTGAAGAAATGCCTGTACTTCAGAAAGCTGCATCCGAATCATTTATGAAGGAAATAAATTCTTCTCTTGATTCAATGAAAGCCTCTGAGGGTACTTCAAAACTTTTTGTCTTTGAGACAAAGCTTACTGATGAAGCTCAGCCGGGTCTGAAGTCAATTCCAAACGATAATCTTGTTTTTATGAACGGCGATAAAGGATTTGCCAAAATATTAAAAAACAGCGGTTTGGAAGGCTACAATTACAGTCAGACTCCTAATACATCAGCGGATGCGAAATCGTTTGATTCTCTTAAACCAACAGGCGTGTATGCTTCTGCCGGTAACACTGCAGCTACTGATCCGGCAACCCCGCTGACAGGAAAGGTACCTGTAAATGCAGATGCTTCTCTGCCTCTTAATCTGAATAAGCCGGTAGAGAGTAACTCCGGAAGTTCCCAGGTTGAGTTAAAACATGTAAAAGAGAAAAAAGAAGCAGATTCAGGAGTTAATATTAGTGTCTCCGGAAATAAATCCACCGGGACTAACACACTTATAGGAAATAAGCAGGAGAATGCTGATCCGATTCTCACAATCAAAGAAGTTGCAGCTAAATCGAAATCAGGTAATATTGAAATAAAAGTTAAAACAGAACCCGCTGTGAATGTAAAACCCGGAACTGAAGCAAGTGTTAAAACAGCGCCTCAGGCAGAAGTAAAAGTATCATCTGAAAGTATAAAGACAGAGGCTAAGGCAGATGTAAAACCTTCAC
>CAZOZP010000049.1:0-28675 GCA_964584325.1 uncultured Melioribacteraceae bacterium | reverse complement strand
TATATATCATAAAAAGCGAAGCTGAGATAAAAGGGGAATATCCTGATTTAATGTATCTCTACCGCAAGCCTTATAAACCGAATTACCAGTTCCTTATTGAGCTGAAATACTTAAAGAAAAGTGAAGCAGGGAAGCTTAAGTCAACAATGGAAGCGGCAATTCTGCAGGCAAGGAAATATTTAGCCAAACCTGAAGTAGGTCAGTTGGAAAATCTGGAAGTTTATGCTGTTGTATTTGTTGGGAAGAAAGGGCATTTTGAGGAAGTGACAGAGTGACAGAGTAACGGGTGACAGAGAGATTTACCACCAAGGTACGAAGGCACAAAGGGGAAATCATAAATCCTGCGAGGGGTGAAATAATCTGAACCCCTGATTTTTGTGATTAAATAATTACCGGGATTCAAGACCATAATTCCCAAGCAAACCCAAATAATTAGGGCTGTTAAGAATCGTAATGCGTGATGAGAAAAGGATTTTGATAATACAGATGAAACAGCACCGTAGGTGCGAAATCTTAATAGAAAAAGCTAATCTCTACGCTTTCTAATTGTTGCAGAGCAGCTCAATGTTAATAGAAAGACACCCACACCACGGATATCCAAATCAGCGCCATCTCAATCCACCGAATAAATCCACCGCTCAGAGTTAAGAAGAAGAGTTCTTCTAACCAACAGATTCATCTGTTGGGATGATGGATAGTTTACCAGCCTTCGAAGTATCTGCTAAACGATCTTTACGCATCAAGTTTTAAAAAAATCCGGAAAAAACTGGTCTTTCTCTCTCTGATATTATAAAAACAGAGAAGAAAATGAAAAGAATTAGTTACAGACTTGATTTTGGTGCATTGAACGGGAAAGATGCAAAATGTAATTTCAATTGTGTTTATTGTCATAAAGATTACTTTCCCGTTACTCAGAAGTTTAATGAAAATAATTCTACAAGCTTTTCGCAATCAATTAATCTGCTCGACCAAATTTTTACCAACGGCAACCCGAAAAAAATACATATCTCGGGGAGAATTGAACCATTATTTGTAGATAGATGCAAACTTGAAGAAAATTTAAATGATATTAATCTGAATTTTCCAAAGTATGAAAAAGTTATGACTACAAACGGAGCTTTTCTGGATCAGTATCTCGATTTGCTTAGCTGTTCACAAATAAATAGGATTAATCTTTCAGTACATAATCAAATGCAGCTTAAAACAAAAGCATTTCTTAAAAGAATTGCAGCTGTAAAAGAAAGTAACATTAAGCTTTCATTGAATTTAATAATCAATGAGAGTATTCCGGAAATATTAAATATGTCTGAAAGTCTTATGGAATCGGGTGCAGATCTTAAAATATTCGAACCTCTGAATATGTTCAAAATAATGGATGCTTACGATGTAATTAAAATGCTGGATGAAAAATATGATGGAGCAATAAATACAAAAACGCACAGGAAAATTTATAATTCCGGAAAGGGTACTATAACTGTAAAACTTCCTGAAGAAGTAAATGAAAGACCCAAAAACTGTAATTCATGCAGTAAACGGAATGATTGCCTGGAGGGTTGCTGGGAGTCAATCAGAATTACACCCTGGTATATAAAACCCTGTGGTGTAAGAGAAGATAATGTATATTATTATGAAGAAAATTCAATAGAATCGTTAAAGAAAAAACTAATATCAGGAAGTAAATTCGAGGAAAAAAATGGATAAGTTATTCTTAAAAAAAGCTATTATTGACCAGTTTAGGGAAATATTAACCGGACAAATGGTTGAGCAGGAAGAAGCAATGGCTGAAGCTCAGAAAGAGGCAAATTCTCATAAAGGGGCTATGGAAAGCAGGTATGACAGCTTCAAGGAAGAAGCCCAGGATAAAAAAAATGCTCACGCAAAACATCTGTATTCACTTATGCAGCTTCAATCGCAATTGAATTCAATTAAGTTGAAAATTTGCGATGAAATAGAACAAGGAGCAATTGTGGAAACAGATGTACTTAACTTTTTTGTGATAGCATCTATTTCCTCTGATACAATTAAATATGACAACAAGGAGTATAGACCAATCAGTATGCTCTCACCAATAGGCGCACAGTTACGAGGCAAGAAAAAAGGTGATAAAATCAGAATGCCGAATGGAAAATTACTTACTCTTGCGGATGTGTATTAATGGAAAATCAGCAGGAGGTATTTAATCATTCCTTAAAATTTATTGATATCAAATAAAATAATGCTTAAGAATAAATTAAAAATAGCAATTGAAGGAATTGACGGAAGCGGCAAAACAACAACTGCCGGAATTCTTGCCAAGAAACTCGGAGGTATTTATGTTGCAACAGTTCTTGATAAAGATAAGTCCGGAAGGTCTTTTTTTGATTCTGCCGAAAGAACTGTGGAGTGCAGAATGCTATATTATTTATCGGGGCTTTGGGAAACATTCCGACTTTATGAAAATGAAACACTACCGGTTATTTACGATAGATATAAAAACTCAACACTTATCTACCACCAGATACTTTTGGAACGAAGCGGTATCCTGAATTCGCAGCTCATTAATAATTTTCAGAGGATTTCTCCTCCGGATGCAGATGTAACATTTTTGCTGAAAACAAATCTGCAGATAATCGAAAATAGATTAGAAAGAAGATGCTGCAGCTTACATTATGACAGATTGGAAAATGATCATAGCTTTCTTAAGGAAGTAAATAAAAGATATGAAAAAGAAGATCTGATAATTATAGATACAACTTATCTTACACCCCTTGAAGTCGCAGATATCTGCTCAGATCATATAACAAAAATGTTTTCGATCTAAAATATTTTCATGGAATTCCGGAAAATCCAAATCATTTCATCTCTGATAGAGTAAGAAAAAAAGGAATGAAGAGGTTATTAATATAATTCCTTATTTGAATCTGAATTAAGGAAATTTCCGGGAAACGCCCGGAAATTTAACTTTCTGATTAATAATTAGATATATAAAAAGAGGAAGTTACAATGGAAAGTTTAAGTGCATTTCAAATAATATTCAATGAGTTAACATTTACTTTATTTGAAGCATTCAGTTTTTCTGAAAACAAGCTAAGAAGTGAACAGTATATTACGAAAGCAATCATTGATAAGGAAATTGTAAACTTGTGGGGGGTTATAACTGCGTTTGAGTATAAGTCGCTTCAATCCCTGCAAGCTCTTACTTTTGAAGAATATTCTTCTTTTTCAAAATATGCAAATAAGCTCTACGACTATTATATTAAGCAATACCGGCTCCTGTTACCGGTTGAGAACGATGGTAATTCCGATAGAGTATTCTATATGAATTAAATGTATAACTCATCAATGTTGTTTAAGCAGTGAGGTTTTTATTATAAGTTAAAAATTTCATTAAATACTGATAAATTATTAGATTATATTAAGATATTGTTTCGGCATTTGTGTGCTGAAATACTTTATTGTGCAGAGAAATAAAACTGAGGACTAATTATGACATTCACAGATATTTCAGCGCTTAGAAAAGCGGGTAAAAAGGAAGAAGCTCTGGCATTAACCGAAAATGAATTATCGAGAGAACCGGAGAATATCTGGGCTAAACGCGGATTAGCTTGGGTGTGTTATGATTTCCTGAAAGAAAACAGTCAGGAATCAAAATATCCTGAATTCAAATTTTATCTTGAAAAAATCGTGCACGCAAAACTGCCGGCGGGAGAAACTATTCTTGTTGACAGCATTGCTTTTCAGGTCGGGAAAATGGTTAATGAAATCTGCAAATCGCCCAATATTAAAACAAATTATTTAAATGAGCTATTCAAAATGATCCGTGATGTGAAATTTACAAAGCATACGGAAGGCTATTCATTTATGCTGAAATCATTTAATAAAAGTGCCGGGAACTGGAATGAATATATTGAATTTGTTGAGTGGTGGGGATGGGATAGTTTCAGAAAAGAAGATTACTTATCGGAAGAGTACAACGGAAAAAAAATGTTGTCCCTGGCAGAAAGGGTATATATAGCTTATTCAAAAAAACTTATAGAGAAATATTCCGAAGTTTTCGGTGAAGAGACAAAAACTATTCAGATAAAGATAGAAAAATTTATCCTAAAGCTTGATGAGCTGATTAAAAAACAACCCGAGTATCAGTACCCTATCTACTACAAAACAAAACTTCTTATTATTACCGGAAAGGCCGAAAAAGCAGTTAGTGAATTTCTTCCGTTTGCAAGGAAAAAGAGAAGCGAGTTTTGGGTATGGGAAGTGCTTTCGGATACATTTGCTGACGGAGACGAGAGAAAAACGGCATGTCTGTGTAAAGCCTTGACGCTAAAGACAAAGGAAGACTTTTTGATAAAAATCAGGGAAAAACTTGCAGAGATACTCATTGCTGAGGAAAAGTATGCCGAAGCAAAAACGGAAATTGAGAAAATTATGGAAGTAAGAGCCGCAAATAATTGGAAAATTCCTGATGATTTAGCCTATCTTCAGCAATCGGACTGGTATAAAGCAACAGAAAGCTTTAAGAATAACAACGAGTTTTATACCGGTTATACAGCAATAGCGGAAGAAATACTATTAGGTGAAGTAGAAGAAATTGCAGTAGCAGTTGAATATGTTAATACGGAAAAGAAAATTTTAAATTTCGTTAAAGATATTAAAACCAGGGGCTTTTTCAATTACCGCGGACTCATAGATAATCCGCACGAAGGAGATATTCTTAAAGTAAGATTAAGCACTCCTGAAGGCGAGAGATATACAGCTCTTTCAGCAAAGAAAGACGAAAAGGGTAATCATCCAAAGTTATACAAAAAATTCAGCGGTGAAATAACAATTACCGAAAATAAAAACTTCGGCTTAGTGGATAAAATATTTGTTGGTCCCGAGCTGATTGCCACCGGCGGTTTAACAGGCGGCGAAGCGGTTGAGGGCGAAGCTGTGATGGCTTATAACAAAAAAAAGAATGAACTCGGCTGGAAGGCTTTCAGCCTGCTGCGAAAGTAGCTAATGTAACCTTTCTCATAAAAAGAGGCTATCTAATAATGACTTTCTGGTTACGCAGATTGTTTAGAGAATCTTATCCGCTTTATTTGCGAAGAGTTTCTTCATCGCAAGCTCGTCAGAATAACTGTCTTTAGTTTTCCAAGAAAACTGCATCGAAAATAATTCTTAAAATTTCCCGGAAAATTCCATACATACCATCTCTGATAGAATAAGAAAAAAGGAGTTATTATGGAATCAAATGTCATGGAGATTATAACCAAAATAAAAGAAGATGCACATAACAATGTGGAAACAATATTAAGCGAGTATGATTTGGACGATTTGACTATTGAGCAATACAGCAGAATTAGATTAAGAGTTCATCTTGAATTAGTAAAGAGTATGTTAAAATTCAGGAATGAGATGAGAGAACTTAAAAGTATTGACATTTCAATACTGGACCAAAATTTTTTTATTTTGAGAGAATCTTTATTATTAAAACTCAGCAGTCGTTATGAAGTAATATATTTTAGGTCAAATATCTATAACAATTAAGTTTAATCTCAATTGAGTAAATAAACTCAGATATTTATCAAGCTTTTAGTATGGAATTAAAAATGGAAAGAAAAATTAAATATATAATCTCTGATCCGGAAGTTCTTAAGAAGAAGCTCATAACTCAATTAAAAAAGGATGCTGAAATCTATATGCACCGCATAGATGATTTCAATGATGAAAGAGATTTACGCAGACTGGCAATGCTCTGTTTTAATGTTGAGGAAAATGATCTTAGGCTTATAATAGAAGAAGGATTGAAGAAATACAAAACACTGAAAAAAGCACAAATGAAGTCGCTTGAAAAAGCAGGCGGATTTTATTCGAAAACAGAAACAGCAATACCTGTTGATGAAATAATCAAGACCTGTACACAGGCACTTGAGAAGATATTCGGTGTTTCTGAATGTACCAACAAAAAAGCAATACATTCCCTGCAATCAGGTATGTGCTGTAAAGAGAGAATTTCAAAAAAGAAAACCGAACCAATTAAAAAAGTAATTAAATCTTAAAGAACAGGATAAATATGCAGCTCGCAAATATTAATAATATTCAAAATTTTCAGGATAGTATTGAACAAAGTGAATACTATAATCGCGGTTTCATTGAGGCAGGTACCCATAAAGGCGATATCTCAGCTCTCGAGTTAGGATTAAAGAAAATATGGGACGAGTTTATGGAAATCCGCAGGACCGAGATTTCATCTAAGGAAAAAACTCAGGATGAGATGCGATCCAGGGCTGATGAGATTGCAAGGCAGAATGCAAAAGTTAATGAGCAAATCGAAAAGCTTGATGGTGAAATTATTGAAGAGCAGGAGCATATTAAGGAAATCAAGACAGAGATAAACTCGATAAAGCGGACACCGGAAAAGCATATTTCGGAAAAGCCGGATAAATTTACATATTATATCACTCTTACACTTATAACCGGAATAACTGCTTACCTCTGGGTTTATTATACATCAACAATGTATTCTGCTTTTTTCAGGAGTTTCACTCTTGATGAAAATATTGTTGTAAACAGCATTTTTTATCCCAAAGCAATTACGGAATCATTCAAAGCCGGGTTTCTTGCCTTTTTGCTAATTCTGATTGCACCTGTTGTGTTCCTGGGAATAGGATATTTATACCATAGATACAGAGAAGCAAAAGTGAAGGTGAAGACTATTGTTATTCTAACCATAACTTTTGTTTTTGACGGAATCTTGGCTTACGAAATATGCAAGAAAATAGCCGACATAGAGGCCTCAAATTCTTTTGCCGAGGTATCCGCCTATACATTATATACAGCATTTACGGATGTTAATTTTTGGCTTATACTTTTTGCGGGATTTGTGGTTTACTTAATCTGGGGCGAAATATTTACATTTTTTAACGATGCCAGGAACTCATTGGATAAAGTAAAAGTGCTGGTTGATTCACGCGAAAGCACAATAGAAGAACATAAATCCGCAATTGAAATACTTAAAAACAAGAAAAAGGAATTACACGGAAATATTTCGTCGAACACTGAAGAAATAGAGAAAATCAATTCGGAAGTATTCACTATCCATTATGATGTTTCCGAAATAATGCCCAGGATAAACGACTATGGAAGAGGTTGGCTGTTATATATGAAAAATGCCGGACAAAATGAAGTTATTATAAACCGTGCTTTTGAGCAGATAAAAAGTTTTAATAAGATAGAGGAAAACTAAAATGAGAAATATTTTATTTGTATTCATCATAATGTTAGCAGTTGTTTCCTGCAGTCAGGAGCCGGAAGTTGAAATCACAGGGAAGCAGTTGAACATAAGCGTATTGACCGACCTCTCAGACAGGATTGATCCCGAAGCAAATCCGCTTCAAGTTCAAAAGGATCTGGCAATTATTAATTCCGTAATTGATATATTCAAGCAGGAACTAGTAACCGAAGGAACATTTAAGGCAAAGGGGAAACTGAATTTCTATTTTCATCCGCAGCCCGAGAACAGGGAAATGCTGAAACTCTCAGAAAATCTGCGAATTGATTTCGCCGAAATGGAAGTAAAAGAGAAAAAACAGGCTTTCAGGAATTTTGAAGAAGGAGTAAAGCATACTTACAACAAAGTTTACACTCTGGCAACCGCAAGCAAAAAATATCCCGGTTCAGACATTTTCAGATTTTTTGCCGATGATATTGAAGATAAATGTATTGCCGGAGATTCAATTTTCAAAAACATTCTGATAGTAGTAACAGACGGTTATATGTTTTGGGAGAAAGGGAAGGTTCAGAATGGCAACAGATACAGTTATATAGTACAGAAGTCCGGAGTAATGAACAAACTGAGAAAAGACCCCAACTGGGAAAGTAAGTTCGACAAAGAAGACTTTGGATTCATAAAAATAAACAAGAACTATAAGAATTTGAAAGTAATAGTAGTTGAGGTGAATCCCGGAAACGAGAGTCCTGCAGACTATGATATAATCCGAAAGTTCTGGACCAAATGGTTATTGGAAATGGGCATTAAGGCCGATGCGGTAAAAATAGTAAAGACTGATTTACCCGCAAATACCAAAAAAGTATTAAGCAGATTTATAAAAGAATCTTAAAGGATAAATAAAATGAACATCAACAAAACGCGAGGAATGCTTTATTTACTTGCAAGAGTATTAGGAGATATAAATGCCGTAAAAAGAGGAAAAACAGGCGAAAGGATCGTAAGAAGAGTAACCGGCAGACTAACCGGAAAGCTGTTGGGAAAAATATTCGGAAAATAAATCACATTTATCCGGAAAAACAAAAGAATAATTACTCTGATATAATAAGAAAAAGGAGATTGCGCAATGAACGAAGAAATGGAAATCAATAAAGCATTCAAACACTATCTTAATGAAATGGAATATGAATTTGATGAACATTTTGATTCATATTTAGAATGTTGCAGAAGTACATTTCCGGATTTAACTGAGTCTGTAAGATTGATAAGAATGATTTGGTTTGTTGAAGCAAAACTTGATCATAAATATGTGCAGAAATTCGTTGGAAAGAGCCTGGAAGAGTTTTATGTATTTACTCAACAAAAAAGCGAAATGATAATGAGAAAAATAACCGAATATGGCAGTAAGCTCAAAGTTTAATTTTTAACCCAAATTATTCGTTAGAAAATCTTTATCACTGAATACCATTGCAAAGAAAGAATAATTTGGGTTTAACTTAATAATAATGGAAAGGAAAATAATATGAGAATCGATCCCAGATTAATAGGTACGGCAATAGTTTTATTCGGCTTGCCGTTTTTTCCGGTAATGGCAATTGTAATTATAATAGTTCTTATTTTGTTTTTCACCGGAAAGATAAAATAAATTCAGAAATATGTAATTATTACTTGACATTATAATAAATGATTAAGTAACTTGAGCACAAAAATAACTTGTTATGTAATACTAATGAGTTAAAGTGTCTGATTATTACAACATTTAAAGGCAAAAAATGAATCAATATGATTTTACCGATTTAATACTTCTTGTAGGCACAAATCCTTTACCCAATTATATAGTTGCAGATTATTTTCTGAAAGAGAATGTTAATCTTAAAAGAATATGGTTGATTGTTTCTGAGAAAAATGAGGAAAGGAATCAGGAGTCGACGAAAAAGTATGCGGAAAATATAGAATCACTTCTTGTCAAAAAAAGAAGTGATTTGTTAATAAATTACAGTTATAAAATAAGTGATATTGGGAAAGATAAATCAATCATCGATTGTTTGTCGAAATTATGTTCGGAACTATTAAATATTGATGGAGCTTCTTTTCATTTTAATTATACCGGTGGAACAAAATCAATGGTAATTCATGCCTACAGAGAAATTGAAAGGCAATTAATGAATAGTGTGACATTTTCATATCTCGATGCACGAAAACACCGATTAATTTTTGATGTAAATAAAAAAGGTTACTCTATTTCAGAGGACTTGAGAAATAATGTTAAAATCTCACTTGAGGAAATTCTTTCTCTTCATAATTTCACAATAAAAAAAGATGGGAACAATAACAGTTTTGAAAGTTATGGAGATGAAGTCTTCGCACTGTTAGCAGATTCAATTGAAAAAAATAATACTAATTCTCTATATAAAGACAAAGAGAATGGTTTTAATCGTGAGCTTTTCTTAGATCATAAAGATTCATTGGCCATTAAATATTCTGAAAATATGTTTGATAGCAAGGGAAGACTATTAAAAAATAATTATGATTTATTAAAGCTTTTTCAACCAAAAGGATTGTTTCAAGAATTAAATAATGCATTGCCTGAAAACGGAAGGCTATTTATTCAAACTGCGGATAAATTTGAATTTAATGAAAAAATTGGTAAAGCGTTAGGTGAGTATTGTGAATTTTTTGACGGCAAATGGCTTGAGAATTTATTAGTAAAAAAGCTTAAAAATATATTTAAACAAGATGAACTCCAAATACTTAGTAATTTTGAAATTATTAATTCAAATACCGGCCATAATAATCAAAAATTTGAGATTGATATCATTTTAATAAAAGGTTATCAATTATTTGGTATTTCTGTTACTACAGCCGATTCAAAACATCTTTGTAAATCTAAAGGATTTGAAATTGTACATAGGGTTCAGCAAATTGGGGGCGATGAAGCAAAGGCAATGCTCGTTACATTGCTTCCGGTAAATGACAGTGAGAGAACTACTTCAAAATTATTACAAGAAGAATTACAGCAGGTTACAGGCGGTAGAGAAAAAATTGTTGTTCTTGGAATTGAAGATTTAAGTGAGAAAAATTTTGAAATAAACATTTTAGATTTTATAGGAGAAAATTGAAATGACCAAAACAGCTGTTTTATTGGACACAGCATCGATTCAAAAGTATGTGTTCGGCTCAAATAAGCTGAGGGAAAACCTTGGAGCCTCTTATATAGTAAAGAATCTATATAAGAATATTCTAGATTACTGTAAAACTGCACAAATTATTTACGAAGGTGGCGGAAATGTTTTGGTTTGTTTTGATGATTCCAAAGAAGCTAAGGAGTTTTTAAGGAATTGGAGTACAGATAATTTAATTAAGTTTCCCGGACTTTCAATTGCAAGTGCAATTAGCGAAAATTTTGAGTTGCAGGATGGTTCTTTTAAAGAATCATTAAATAGTCTTTTTAACGAACTGGCCAGGAATAAAAACAAATACTTTCCCCTAACAAGAATTAAAAGCTATGGTATAACTGCTGAATGCCCAAGAACTGGGTTCTCAGCTGAAGTTTATGATGATGGTGAGTACATTTCTTCTGTAGCTGCAGCAAAAATAAAATATGCGGCTATGTCAGATAGTGAGTTAAAAGATAATTATGCTGAGATACTGAATACCGATAAATGTTTTAGTTCTGATTTTGATGAACTTGGAGGAAGTGAAAATGATACAGATTATATAGCGGTTGTTCATATTGACGGCAATGGAATGGGCGATCGTTTTAAGGCATGCAGAACCGCATCTGAAATAAAGGCATTATCACAAACTGTTGAAACTGCAGTCGAAGAAAGTTTCCGGGAAATTATTAGTGAAAGGGTATTAAATGATGCAATCTTAAGTGATGTTAAAATTACCAAGAGGGGAAATAAAAGTGTATTACCTATAAGGCCTGTTATTATAGGCGGTGATGATATTACTTTTGTCTGCGATGCCAGATTGGGAATTTATTTTGCACAAAAGTATTTAGAGGTGTTCGCGAAAAAGCAAGCTTCTGATAATATTCCACTTTCGGCTTGTGCAGGTGTATCGATAGTTAAAAAGAAATACCCTTTTTATCGAGCTTATGAAAATGCTGAAGATTTATGCCAAACTGCAAAAATGAAGAGAAAAGTAAAAAACGATAATGGTTCCTGGATCGATTTTAACATTGCATACGGTGGAATTACCGGTTCTGTGGAAGAAATTAGAGATAAGCATTTTAAGAGTACTGATAATAGTATTCTGACATTGCGTCCATACAGAATAGAAGATACGAAACTTGGTATTGAAGATATAATTAATGCCTCTAAAGTTTTTTCTGATAAAAAAAATTGGCCAAATTCTAAGATTAAACTTCTAAGAGATGTTTTATTTGGAAGTAAACTTGATAGAAGTAACTTCATTCAGGAATTAAAATTCAGAGGAAGGAAACTGCCTGTTTTTCCTAAGGCACAATCAAAATTCGAAGATGCTATAGTTGTGGATCAAGTAACCCCCTATCTTGATGTAATTGAATTAATGGAGTTTTATCCGGCATCTCTTTTAAAAAAGGAGCATAAAGATGAGTAATTATAAAATTGAAATGAAACTGCTTTCCGATACATTGATCGGATCCAGTGAAGGTTTTGGAGCTATTTTAGATACCGACATCATTTATGATGAAATAGGTTTGCCGTATATTCCGGCAAAAAGGTTGAAAGGTATTCTGCGGGATTCTGCTGATGAAATTAATGAGTACTTAAAGAAAGGTATCAATATTTCTGAGATATTTGGTGCAAAAGGAAGTAAGTATAGCGGAAAAATCAGTGTCCCAAATCTACACATAACTGATTATGAAAATAACAAAAAATGGCTTTCTTATATTATAAATCAAGAATCAACTATCACAAAAGATTTAATTCTGGACTATTTCACGGCCGTAAGAATTAACACTGCCATAGAAGATGGAATTACCAAAGAACATTCGTTGAGAAAAGTAAGAGTTATTTGTAAGGGTTTTGTATTCGAAGGCAATATTGAGATAAATGATTCAACCACAGCTTACGATTTAGCTCTTATTTGCCAGAATGTGAGATATATAGGGAGTAACAGAAACCGAGGGCTTGGTGAAATCCAATTAACACTTAAAGATAACGCAGGCAATAGCGTTAACCAAAAAGCTTTATCTGCACTAGATTTAGAGGAGGGAAAAAAATGAAACAGATAAAATATTATATTGAAGCAGTAAACGATTTAATTTTTTCTTCTTTTGATAGTGACCCGAATATGGTTAGTACATTAAAATATGTACCCGGTAATGCAGTTCTTGGTTATTACGCAAATAAGTTTATTAAAGTAAATAAATTAAAAATGGAAGATGCTCATAAAGATAAAACCTTTTTTAAGCTTTTCTTAAGCGGTGAGGTTTTATTTAATAACGGGTATATTTACGAAACTGATGATTATGATAAAATAATTGAATTTTATCCATGTCCTTTATCAATCCAGAAAAAGAAAAGTGATGATAATTCAGTATATGATTTATTAACTGAAGATGATGACTTTGATGAACAGACAAGAGGAATAACTGCTTTTGTCAATAGAGCATTAAATAAAACTAAGGGTGTTGCTACCAGATTAAATTTCCACCATGAACGAGTTCGTAATACCGGTTCAACAAAAACAGGATTTATTTTTAATTATGAGTCAATTTTGGGCGGACAATTATTCTGCGGAAGAATTGTTGGGACTGAGGCTGAACTTGCGTTACTGAGACCTTTGTTAAGTCCGGACCACATACGATTGGGCAGATCTAAGACTACGCAATACGGTGAAGCTCGAATTTATTTTAGTGATATGGAGGATTTGGACTTGTTTTATAATCCAAAGAGTTCTAAACCTATTTTAACATTTATTTCTGATGTAATTATTAAGGATAATCACGGTAATTCAACTATTGATATAAAAGAACTTGAAAAAATACTGGGTGTGAAAATTATCAACAGTTTTGTGAAATCTACAAAAATTGAAAGTTTCAATAATGCTATTGGCCTAAGAGTTCCTGAAGAAACAGCATTTATTGCCGGAAGTTGTTTTTTGCTGGAAAAAGAGCCTGTGGCCTCAGATAAAATAATTAAACAAGGCATAGGAATAAGAAGAAACGAAGGGTATGGTCAAGTTGCACTTAATTGGCAGAATGTAAATGAAAATATTGAATTTGTTGCAAATAAAGCACAGAAAACGGTCAAACCGTCTATGCCAGCACCTGCGCTTACAAAGACTATAATAAATGCAATTATAAATGAGAAAATACTTTCAAATGTTGCTTTAGAGGCAATGAAAGACGCTGAAACTTTTAATAAAAAGATGATCTCTAAATCTTTGGCTTCAAGACTTTATGCAATTTCCGAATCTGTTCCTGATTATTTAGGCTTTAAACAAAAATTGAATTCATTGCAAAATATTGCAATGAATAGTCTGAAAGATTGTAATAACAGAAATGAATCTTTGAAAGAATTTATTGATAATTGGAATAACACCCAATATAACGCCACCAATGAATATGATAAGTTAAAGAAAGATACTAATTACACACCGCCTATTAATCAAAGCGATTTAATCTATAAAAAATACTTTAAAGCGTTTTTTATAACACTTAGAAAAAATTGCAAAAAATCCGGAGGTAAATAATGAAAGAAATAAAATATATCTTTGAAGGAACAGTTCTTTTGATGTCTCCGATAATAATTGGAAGTGGGGAAAGCGAAAATACCGACAATGATATTCTGCTTGGCAAAGATGGAAAGCCATATATCCCTGGTACTACATTTACGGGAATAATACGGCATCTGATTGAAGATGCTGACAGCACTCTAGCAGAACGTGTATTTGGATACTCGAAGAAGAAATCCTCAATGCAAAGTGCATTAGTTTGCTCCGATTTTGAGATGATTAACAAACAAGCAGACGTAGTGGTCAGGGACGGCATTAAAATCGACAATAAAACCGGAATGGTAGAAGATAAGAAAAAATTTGATTATGAAATAATTGAAAAGGGAAGCCGATTCAAATTCATAATTATCGTAAATACTGATATCAAAACACAAGATGATGCAGAAAAAGTTATTTCTTTTATTAAGAATGGAATAAATTCCGGAAAAATAAGGATAGGTGCTAAAACCAATAACGGCCTAGGAAAAATAGACTTAATGGAAAGCAAAATTTACAGGTTGGATTTATCCGAAAAAAAACAGTTTATCTGTTGGCTTAAGCGTGATTATTCAAAATACACCTACTCTATTCAAAATGATTACAAGATTCCTTTTGCAGATGAAGTATGTCTATTTATTGATGCCAGAGTTAAGAACTCACTAATTGTCCGCTCTTATTCAAAGAAGCCTGAAGATCCTGATGCTGTAAGCATAAAATCAGGGGGCAATAATATAATTCCGGGTTCTTCTTTCAAAGGTGCATTACGAAATCGGGCTGTAAGAATTTGTAACACTCTTGATTTACCGCAAAGCTATGTTGAATCATTATTCGGTTATGTTAATGTAGAAAATCCAAAAGTTAAACCTAAAAAAGGCAGGTTCTTAATAGAAGAGTACGTTATCCCCAATGTTGTAGAAGAAGTACAGCACCGAATAAAAAACGATAGATTTACCGGCGGTACAATAAATGGGGCTCTATTTGATATGCAGGCCCTTTTTGCAAAAGACAGCAAAACTTCAAAAATATTTATTAATGTAAATAAGGCAAAGGACGAAGATCTCGGCCTGATTATTCTGCTGCTTAAAGATATTTGGACAGGTGATATAGCGATAGGCGGAGAAAAAAATATAGGCAGAGGTGTTCTTGAAGCTGATGGTGCTGAAATAAAATACAAAAATAGACTAATAAAGCTCGATAGCAGTGGAATACTTGCGTTAAGTATAGATGATAAGAATTTCCTTCAGTCTTGTATTGATAAATTTGTAAAACAGGAGAATAATGATGGAAGATAAAATAAAATCAATGAAAACAATTTCAACTTTAATTGATGATATCAAAATCAATCAGGTTCCAAACTATATAAAGCAAGAATCTCTTGTTATTGCTTACTTTTATAATGAAATTCTCTGTGGCAAATTCTTAAACGGAATATTTACATTTTATGATAACAAGAAACTGAATGAAGAATATCTGAAAGAGATGAGAATTTTTAATTCTGAAGAAGAACTTCATATCTGGCGTAATAACGGCTCATTTAAAGGAAGGCTCAAAGCTGATGGACAGTCTGATAAGCAAGAATATTGTTTTGATTCAAACCAGATACTTTTTGGTACCTTATCTGAAAAATTGGCTGGAGATTTTATTAAAATTTCTGAGGATAGAGGTACTGAATTAATTCTTCCGGATAATGGATATAATGTTGATAAAGGGAAAAACCGGATTGCTGTAAAAGTAAGAAACTATATTTCCTATACCGGGAATTATTTGGCAGATATTAAAGACAGCCGTTTTGTTGAACTTATTCAAGTAGGAGGTTGAGATGGAAAAAGCTGTTATAATAATTAGTAAATCTCAAAAAGGGAAAGATATCATAAAATTAGTTTTTGAAAATAAGAAGGAATTTACAATTAGTTCAGATGGATTTAAAGCTAATGTTTTATCAACAATAAATAATAAAACGGTTCACGTAGAAAGAGTAAACGGACAACCGGTAAAAATTTTATATGGGGAAGAAATTGTTTTTGAAAAAAATTTCCCAGGGGAAATTTCAGCTGTAAAAAAAATAATTGGTAACCCGGATGGGGCTGTTAAAAACAAAAGCTCATTGCCTCAACATAGTAGTCATAATTGCTCGTCCGAAGCCCCGTATAATTTTATTCCATTAAATGAAATTGTCGTGGAAGCTGATACAAATCCTGCAGAACTTGGGTTTGATAAATACCATGACAATAGATATTCAGGATATATAGATTTAACCATTACAGCTAAAACCCCAATTTATATAAGGGATAATGACAGTGACGGAAAACAATCAACGGATTTTTTCTCACCCGGCGGCAAATATAAAATTCCCGGAAGTTCAATCAGGGGAATGATCAGGAATTTGGTTGAAATTGTAAGCTTCAGTAAACTCGGGAGTTCTATTGCAAACAATGAACAATCGCCTACGCAATATTTTTACAGGAAATTTACAGATGCATCAAAAAATCTCGAAAAACAATACAGAGATTACATTGTTGGAGGAGACCCGGGCACAGGCTTTTACAATAAAATTAGTGCCGGATATATAAAGAAAACAGGAATTGATAGCTATCAAATTACTCCTGCAAGAATAATAAATAATACACAGTTTTACAGAATAGAACAATCTGATATACCCGCAGCATTAAATATTCAGCCTATGTCGATACAATATAGAGATAGATATGATGAAAACAAAGGATACAGACCATATCCGATTTCTCCTGTAAAAGTATTTTTTCAACCGGCTCCAGTTGCGGTTCATAGACATTCACAACGGCTGAAATATGCAAAAGTTCAAAGAATTCTAGCAGGAGCAGGTGCAAAGCCGGCTGGCTGGGAAGAAGGATACCTTGTTTGTACAAACTGGATGCGTGGTGGAAGAAACAAACCGGGCAAACATATGCATTGGATTATAGGCCCTAAATCAGATACAACATTATCTTTAAATGCTGAATTGTATAAAAGTACTAAAGATGATTATGAAACTTATTCAATCGATAAGGTGAAGGACATATTCAAGAAAATAGATAATCGTAATGAATTTCCATGCTTTTATGTTACAGAAAATCAAAAAGTAGTAGCTTTTGGGTTCACGGGTAATTTCAGAATTCCATACTCAAAAACAGTTGACGGCTTTTTACCAACTTCTCATAAAACTAAAAAAATCGATATTGCTGAAGCGATTTTCGGAAATGAAACAACATTTTCAAGTAGAGTATTTTTTGAGGATGCTGAGATGACAAATGGTACTATTATGGCTGAAAGCTCTCCGAAAATTCTTGCTTCTCCCAAGGCAACTTGTTTTCAACATTATCTGGTGCAGGACAATTTTACCATAAATAGAAATAATGAAGGTGAAGTTAATGGCTACAAAGGATTAAAAAGCTACAATGATAATACTGTTATCAGAGGCAATAAACTATACTGGCACAAGAATAATCCAAAGTGGCAGGAAACGGACCAAAGCCAGATCCGAGCTCATGGAACACAGTATACCAGAATCAAACCTGTAAATACCGGTGCGGTATTCACAAACGGAAGAATTCGCTTCGAAAACTTGTCGGATGTTGAATTAGGTTCATTACTATTTGCATTGGAACTGCCGGGCGGATGTTGCCATAAAATCGGAATGGGTAAACCCCTGGGTTTAGGCTCTATTGCTGTTGTTTCAAAATTATTTTTATCAGACAGGAAAAATCGTTATACACAGTTGAATTCCGAATGGGATGCGCCATTATTTGAAGATGGAAATAAAGTCCTATCCATAAAAGCACAATTCGAAAAATATGTGATGGATAAGCTTGGAAAAACTGAGACCACATTGTGGAATGTTGATAGATTGAAGGAACTTAAAACCATGCTGATATTTAATCATGCACATTCAACAGATTATAAGGGGTTAGAAGACTTTAAAGGCAGACACATTCTCCCTAAACCCAGTGATGTGAAATAAGTATGAAAGTTTACTGCGGAAGTATTGTAATTCTTAGGTCTAAAAACAATACCGGAAATATTAAACTTGATTCGGGAGGGAACTCTTCATTGATGGAGTTCCCTGCTAATTTTGAAGATGGCGATAAAGTAAAAGCAGTTTTTGTTGATGACGATCCTTCAAAAAAAATCATTTCTTTGCATTCTGATTCAGAAGAATGGCATTACGGCAGGATTATTAATTTCAATATAAGAATGAATAAAGGCTTGATTTTGTCTTCTTTTCCCAAGCTTCTTGATAATGCTGTCAGTTTTGATATATCAGAAGTTAAGAATAACGATGAATTCAAAAGGCTGTTAAGGGATGAAGGTCATTTTACACCGCTTGAAGATAAGAAATTTATTCTGAAAGGTTCGTTCGTATTAGTCAGATTTAAATTGCATAAAGATAAAGATAATATTACTGCTAAAGAAATTGAATTACTTGCAAATGTTAGCGAAGAAAATATTAGAAAAACTATATCACCTTACTTTGGAGAAATTGTTATAAGTGAAAATATCTCAAGAAGGAAACAGGATGCTGTTCATTCGGGTGTCATAATCAGATATAATGAAGATAAAGGTTTTGGATTCATTCGCTCGGATAAAAAAGATAATGTGTTTTTCCATTTTTCAAATTATAAGAATTGTTTCAAGAAAATGCCTGAAGAGGGATTAAATGTAAGATTTACAATGTCAAAAGGCGAAAAAGGCCTTGCCGTTACGGAGTTCCTAAATAATGAAGAGTCGTCCAAATATTATTTTAAAACAAAAACTGAGACTTTCCCGGTTTTCGAGAAAGACTTTATTAATTTTAAGGAGCCTTTACCTGATGATATCTTTTATATTTATGGGAAAGGACGGAATGTGGAAATTTACAGGGTTAATCAAAATAAAATATCGCAGCTTATAAATTGTTATAAAAATAAAAATACTGCAGGTAAATTAAGACTTAAAGCTGTTGATAAACTAATAGAAGCGGATCTAAGTATAAAGAACCTGGATAGAATGACTCTTTTATCGGAGAAAAAAGCATTGTTGAGCAGTTGTTATTCTTCTGAGAATGATCCTGATGTTAAACGGCAATATTTGATGGATATTCAGAGGTTCTCTTTTAAACCTTCAATGCTGAATTCCAGTTTTCCGGCAAAATTTAATCTCAGTCCTTTAAACAAAACAGAAAATGAATATCGTTTCGGGAAAGCGGTTAATCTTTCAATTGAAGCTTTATCGAATACTCAAATGCAATATATGTTTTCACATTCAATTTGTAGAATTTCAAAGGAACATCATCCGGTGCAAAGTCTGACCTCTTTTACGCACAAATATAAAATATTAAATGAAAATACTAGTTGCAAAAAGGCTGATTATAATTCCGGCATCTATACAAAATTAATTATTGAGAGGTAATAATGTATCATGATTTAATTGAAGCGATTAAAGCAAAAAATACTCTTGTTTTTGTTGAAACAACCGAAGAGGAAGAACTTGCCGGTGTAATAAAAAATGTATGTCGCGTTATTAATTATGGACTTGTTGAATGGAATCCGATAGATAATTATAAAGATATAACCCCTCAAAACGTGGTTAAACCTTTAGCTCCGATGAGTACTATCAGTGATTTATTCCTGATGCTGGGTGAAATCGGGAGCAAATCTAATAATAACAGAGCTGTGTATTTTATTAAGGATATTTCATTTTTCATTCATCAAACTACACAACGTGAAAATCTTGCTGTGTTGGTTCGCAATCTTAAAAATCTTAAATACTCTTTGAAGAACACCGATAAAACTATTATTGTATGCGGCAGAAGATTTGATTTGCCGGCCGAACTTGAAGATGATTTTAAAATTATTCAGCATAAACGGCCGGATGAAAAGCTTCTAAATGATATATTCATTGATTTTATAGCTTCAAATAATTTATCTAAGCACGTTTCAGCCAATCAGGAACAAATAAATGAAATAGTAAAATCGGCTAAAGGCCTAACTGCAGATCAGTTTCGTGATTGTATCGCTCTTTCCCTTATAAAGAATGGCAATATAGGTATAAAAACTTTGGATGAAGTGCTGGAAAATAAAAAACAGATTATCAGGAAACGCGGAATTCTTGAATATATTGATGAAAGCGTTAGTATGACCGAAGTCGGAGGTCTTGATAATATCAAAGACTGGATACGTAAGAGGCAAAAAGCCTTTATGCCTGCGGCAAGAGAAAAAGGACTGCCTGAACCTAAAGCTATTCTGGTTTTTGGTGTTCCGGGTACAGGAAAATCATTAGTTGCCAAGGCAATTTCTTCTGTTTGGAGACGCCCGATTTTAAGATTTGATATTGGAAGGGTTTTCGGCAGTTTTGTAGGTGAAAGCGACAGAAACTTGCGAGAAGCTCTTGCAACGGCTGAGTCTGTTGCTCCGTGCATACTTTGGATAGATGAACTTGAAAAAGCTTTTGCAGGTGCATCCGGCGGACATGAAACTACGGTTAGGGTGCTTGGCAATTTTTTAACTTGGATGCAGGAAAAACAATCGGAAATATTTATTGTTGCCACGGCTAATGATATTACACAATTGCCGGCGGAATATTTGCGTAAAGGACGATTCGATGAACTATTCTTTGTAGGATTGCCGAATAGACGGGAATTAAAAGAAATAATAGAGATTCAACTTAAAAAATATAAGCTCAATGTACATGATTTCAATATCAATAATTTAATTTCTATTTTTATGGATAGAAACACAGGTGCCGAAATTGAACAGTCTATTATTGAAGCAAAATATAATGCATTTGATAAGGACAGAGAGCCTAACGAAATGGATATAAGAGAGGCAGTTTCCGGAATAAGACCAATTTATTCAATGTTTCAGGAAAGAATGGCAAGTCCCAATTACAGAATTGCACTTGAAAGTGCTAAAAAAGCATCAAAGGAGGACTAATGTTTTATTATTTTGATGAATCAGGCAACTGGCAGGAAACCGGTAATAAAGAAACAAGAATTATCGCGGGAATTATAGTTAATTCCGAAAAGGAGCTTTATAAAATAAAATCTGAATTGGATGCGTTTAAAGCTAAAAATGCAATGTCTAATCTACACTCTACAGATATTAAAGGTACTCTTTATGAAGAATTGGTCAATACATTTGCCTCAATGTATGAGCAGAAGTTATTTAAGGCTTTTGTAAGGCTGATACCTGAATTTACGATAATAATGGAGCAATCTGTAAAAACTCTGGATAAGATTTATATTGATATAGCTTCGGATTTGATTAGTTCAATTGTAATTGCTGATAATGATAGAAAGATTTATTTTGATCCAAAATTTCATAATACTTATGCAGAGAATATTATAAGAAATATAAGAAAAAAGGAAGCATATCCTTATGAACTTAGAAATTTAATGTATAATTATGAAATAAAAAGTGATAAGACTGAGCTTAGAAAATCTCAAATTTTGAGTAGAAAGTTTAATAAGATGTATTCACAGGATGTAAAAGATTTCAAAGCTATGCTTGAAAAAGCTGATGGAGAAAAATTAGAAAAAATATTAAAGGATTGGGATTTTTCCGAGATGGCGATTTATATAGATGAAAATGTTAAGCTCAGAGAACTTTTTAGAGGCAAAGTTGAAGATAACTTATACAAATTCAGTAAAGATTTCGGGATTAATGATGATTGTAAAATTAATATCGAATATCTTGGAAAAAACGACAAATCGGTTAATATTGCAGGAATTGAAACCGTTGATTTTATTTGTAATTTTTTCTGGAGAATTAATAAGTCGCGTTCCAAACCTTCCGGTGCCTCTTATGTAAAGATTATTGAAAATACTGTTGTTAAGGAGGTTTAGTATGAAAGGAAAAATAAATGCAGAATTGGCGAACGGTAAGTTTGTTGAAATAGCAGTAGATGTAAATGTTAACGCGGTGAGATTTACTGAGGCTGAAGAATTAAAAAAACTAATTAATTCAAAAGAACTCTATGGTGAAGTAAACGGTTTATTTAAAAAAGAATTCGGTAAACTTGTTCCTGAATACTCTCTTTTGAATATATCTCTTAAAATAATATCAAATGATTTGGAAAAACTAATGGCCGCCGGAGCTGCTTTTGAATCCGGAAGTTTAGCTTTACTTATTATTAAATCTGCGATATTGTATCTTCTGGATGAAGAATCGGTTAAATATAAATATCCTGAGTTTGAACTTACAAGAAATATCACTGCATTTCTTGATATTCTTGGAGTAAAAGAAGATTTGGTAAAACTGTTAAAGAAAAAAACAGATTCAGGAACAGATGTTAAATCTAATTCTCTTATACTTAAACTTTCCTATCAGATCGAGAACCGGGACTACAAGCAAGCTGAACAAACTCGGGAACTAATTAAAAAATACACGCTTTCGTCTGCAGAAAAAAAAGAGTTTGATCGGGAAGAACTGAAACTTTTTTATCATTTAGATTCTGAATCACATGATTCTATTAAAGCAAGATATGATGTTATAACTAAAACTTATTCTTACGATAAAAGTTATATTTTGTCTGTAAAGCTTGATTTTATTAAATATCTTGAAGATAATAGAATGTTTAAAGAAGTGGATGCAGAATTTAAGTTATTACTTGAAAATTATTCTGAAAAAGATATTGAAGAAAATTCTGGTTATTACTATTATCTGAAAGGAAGAAGAGAGTACCATAACGGAGAGTTCGTTAAAGCTTTAGACGATTTATACAAGGCTTATAACAATGCAGGAGATGAGATATTCAAAGCTGACATATTGAATACTTCAGCAAATTGCTTTTCAGATACCATGTATCTGGAGTTTGCAGAGACACTTGCTGAAAAAGCATTTGAAATCAGATCGAAGTATATGCCGGCAAAAAAATATGATACATTGGGTTTAATGGGTTATATAAAGTTTAGAAAAGGTGATTTCGAAAATGCATTTGAGTACTATAGCCAAAGTTTATTGGAACAAATTGCAATGAAGATTCCATTATCCGAAATGAACAGGACATATAATTCACTTGCGAAAGTATGTATGTTTCTGCGGAGATACGATGAAGCTTTATCCTATTTAGACCAGGGAATCAAGGATTACGATTTGCTTTCAAGTAAATATAAGTCATATTCTTCATTCTATTATCTTTTATTCTATTATTATACTAATGATAACGAACTGTTTAATTCTAAATTTAAAGAATTTGCGGATCCGGGTAATTATCGAACTTACGACAAATTTGCTCTAGGATGGGCTTTTTGTTATAAAGCTCTTTCTGAATATAAACATGGCCAAATATTATCGGGAAATTCGTTTTTGTATGAAAGTATCAATTTCTTTACAGAGGACAGGTACTATGTTGAAGCAATTTATGTCTGGTTGTACAGCTTAAAATACTCAGATAAAAAAAATCCTTTAAATGCTGAACCGGAAATATTTACGAATTTTTTGAATTTCATAGAGACGTATTTAAATAAGGAAAATTTTAAATTTCTCGACTTATTTCCGGGGATAAATACAAATACAGAACTAGAATATTTCTATAAAGAGTTTTTGAAACTGAATAAGCCTATGAATAAAAAAACTTTAGACAAGATAGTTTCCGGTATTCTGGATAAATATCATTTAATGTAAGGAGATAAAAATGTCTGGACCTAAGGATGTGCGTTACCGGATTCGAGATACTAAAAGACAAGAAATTGAAAATCAAAGAAGGCTTCAGGAACAAAAAGATAATAGAAAAATACTTAATACCCTTCGTGAAAAAGTAAAAAATTATAAGTTAGTCCAAGAGGATAAGCTTCAAAGGGTAAAAAAATGGCTAAAAGAAGCGGAATCACTGAACGACAGAATGCAGTTTATCAGGAATAAGGTTAACGGAATTCAATCTTATCTTGAAAGAATGGATAAACTTGAGGCAGACCTTAGGAATAAGCCTAAAATTATTGAAGAAAAATCAGAAGAATTATTGGAAGCTGAATATCTTAATGATCAGATTTCGTCAGTACTTAAAGAAAAGGAAATTATGAATGACGGAATTAAACAAAGAGTAGAATATTTCAGAGAACATTTTAAAAATTCTGTATATGCTGATGATAGTATCAGAGAACAAATAAAAATATTTCTTGATAATGTTGAAGAATTAAGGCAAAACTTAAATAAAGAATCAGCAGAGAAAGACTTTGTAAAAAAAACCATATCATCTTTTACTGATGGCGGTGAAGGAAAAGCCATTAATGGTGTTCCGTTCACATTTTCAGTTTCTGAAGAAGGAACTCTTAAGAAAATAATTATTAATATTGATGAGAGTAAAGGAGATTGCAGCGGAACTTTGGATGTATTTAATCATCAACTGAATTCTGCCGGTATAGCTGTAGATTCAATTAAGATTCAAAAAACCGGACGTATAATTATTCCGGATAATACATCTATTAATACTGATCATGATAGAATATAAAGATGATTTTCTTAAAGTATATCATGCCGGGATTGCACAAAACACCTTGGGCCCTGGTAAGAGATTAGCAATATGGGTATCCGGATGTAATCATAGATGTCCGGGCTGTATTGAACAAAGACTGTGGAATTCGGATTCAGGTAAAGACATCCATATAAATGAGCTGTTTGCGCGAATAGAGAATTTGTTCGAAGAAATAAACGGGATAACATTTACCGGCGGAGAGCCTCTATTACAATACAAAGCCTTATCCGGTTTCATAGATTTACTTCCTCCTAAATTGGATAAGATGTTATTTACCGGCTTTGAAAATAATGAATTAAGTATTGAACAAAATGAATGTTTGTCTAAGTTTAGTTTAGTGTGTTTGGGTAGATTTAAGGAAGATTTAACGGGTTCATTTCTATGGCGCGGTTCATCTAATCAGCGTTTTTTTTCGCCCGATCTTAAATATAATAAATCTGATATAGAATTGTTTCATAAGAGTATAAGTGCAGGATTGGAAGTTATTGAAGACAACGGAAAACTATTTTTTTACGGAATCCCGACAGAATTTAATGAGATAGAATCGATTACCGATTATCTGTGCAAAAATGACATAGTATTGGGGAACTAATGTTACAAATTTACAAGTATATTATTAAAATACAATTGATGCGGAATGCTCAACTGCCTGAATATAAAGGTTCTATGTTCCGTGGTGCATTTGGATGGGCTTTTAGAAATGCCGTATGTATTACCAAGCAGAAAACTTGCGATAATTGCATACTTAAGAATCAATGCAGCTATTTCGGAATATTTGAAACTGAATTACCTGCAAACAAATTATCTATACTCAGAGGAATAAAAAAACTGCCCCACCCGATGATAATTCATCCGCCTCTTACTTGGAACAGAACTTTTGAAACAGGTGCGGAATTGGAAATCGGAATTACTTTATTCGGTGAGTATTCCGAATATTTTCCTTTTGTTCTTTATGCATTTCAGCAAATGGGGAAATCCGGAATAGGTGCATCACGTGTTCCTTTTGAGGTGCTGAGTGTTTATAATATTGATGGAAGTAATGAATCTGCTAAAATATTTGATTCAAAAGACAATATTTTGAAAGGGCAGTATGCTCCAATAGAAATAAATTCCGATATTGAAAACTATTCAAACACAAAGACTATCAAAATCTCTTTTAAGACTCCGGCAAGAATACAGGCCGATTCAGTCATACTTTCAAACAAAGCTAAAGTGAATTACGAATTATTGTTAAGATCAGCTTTCAGAAGATACAAGATATTGGAAACTCTTTTCGGGTTACCGAATAAAGATGACAATTATGATGAACCGAAAGACTTTGAAACAGTAAAAACGGTTGAAAATATGTTAGATTTTCACGATTGGGAGAGATACTCCAACCGCCAGGAAAGAAAAATTGAAATGGGCGGATTTTTGGGAAATATAATCTTTACCGGTGAGTTCAATAACTATCTTGGTTATTTAATTGCCTGTGAACACCTTCACATAGGGAAGAATACAGTGTTTGGATTAGGTAAATACAAGATGGAAGTATTTTAAGTTATTGAATAATAGTTAACAGAACCTTCTCTGCTCCTTGACATCCTGGTTGACTTCAGGAAACTGAAGGGAAAAAACTTAAAAAATAATACGGAGGGAGGAATAGTCTCCCTCCGGTATATATTGATGGAAG
This sequence comes from uncultured Melioribacteraceae bacterium, assembly GCA_964584325.1. Lineage (GTDB taxonomy): Bacteria > Bacteroidota > Ignavibacteria > Ignavibacteriales > Melioribacteraceae > CAZOZP01. The sequence goes on along the minus strand of CAZOZP010000049.1, from coordinate 2,639 downwards.
AATGAAAAAATAAAACGGTTAAAACCGTTAGTGTCGGATGTTTCTTTCCTTAATTATCCCACGGATAAAGAGGCTGAAAATAAAAATAATAACTGCCACGAGCTTTAGCTTAATATTGCTGAAGTGAAGCCATCCTTTTCTGTCACTACATAAATAAAAAATTTAATTGCCACGAGCTTTAGCTCGTGGATCAGAGTTAATTAAAAGATTCGGGCTTTAGCCCAAACTATCATGTGTTTGTTGTTTTATTTATATTTATAATATATCTGTAATTGTTTTAGAAAATTGGGAAGGGGGAAAGTAATGCCGTTTACTAAAATACTAGTTCATATTATTTGGTCAACAAAAAGAAGAGAGAAACTGATCGCACCTGAAAATAGGTTTTTCTTGTTAAAGCATATTAAAGAAAATTCACTTGAAAAAAAAATATTTATTGATACCGTAAACTGTGTTTCAGACCACATTCATTTTCTTATTTCATTAAGCCGAGATCAGACAATCAGCAAAGTAGTTGGAAATATTAAAGGAGAGTCTTCGTGTTGGTGGAACAAGAATGCCTTAAGTAAAACAAAATTCGAATGGCAGGATGAATATATTGCTTTATCTGTTAGTGAATCTATTGCCCAAAAGGTAAGGGATTATATTAAGAACCAGGAAGACCATCACAAGAAAAAAAGTTTTGCTGAAGAATATTCATTGTTTATTAAAAAATAGGATAAAGTTCGGAACTTGGGTTTCAGAGTATTAGTAAATATCTTAAAATTAAATTATTCGTTAGAGCAATCAAATTCGGTGGTCATATAATTAACAAAGAATAATTTGGGTTAAATATATCTAATTTGGACTAAAGTCCGGGAGGTCATTAGTTCCATTTGGTCCACGAGCTAAAGCTCGTGGCAATTAGAAATTATGGTGTTTTGCTTAACCTCTTAATATTTAAAAATAAAAGAGTAAACAAAGAGATTTCTTCACGCTTCTTATTCCGGAAAATCAAAAGCATTTACACTCTGATATAATAAACAAATAACAGAGTGTGCAACATGGCAAAAGTATTTCCAATTGAGTTACCGGGCTTCCGGAATATCGAGTTTTCTGAACAACAAAAACAAATACTCGATTCAATTACTTCCTTTATTAAGGAAAGCGACGACAGAATCTGCATACTAAAGGGCAAAGCAGGAACAGGTAAGACTACTCTTATCTCAGGAATAATAGACCGGCTGAAATCTTCGGGTGTTGATTATTATCTTTCGGCTCCGACGGGGAGAGCTTCAAAAATTCTTAGAGAAAAAACAGGCGAAGATGCCGTAACAATTCATAAAATGATATACAGCTACCGTCCGGATGCTGTTGATGAAGAAGACAGCGGTATTTATTCAATTAAATTCAATCTGAGAAAATTTCAGGGAAAGAAAAATACTGTATTCATTATAGATGAATCTTCAATGATTTCCGATGATGAGAGTTCCGGCGGTGTATATAAATTCGGTTCAGGAAAACTTTTGTGCGATTTGCTTGAGTTTACGGGCGTGCATAATTCAAGGCTTTCAACAAAAATTATTTTTGCCGGCGATGAAGCACAGCTCCCGCCGGTAGGATCAGATTTTTCCTGCGCACTTTCTCCGGAATTCTTTAAAATCAATTACGGAATTAACGTTGAAGAATTTGAACTTACCGAAAATTTCAGACAAAGCGTAACCGGTACAATTATGGAAAATTCTTTGAAAATAAGAGAAGTTATTTCGGATGACATTAAATTTGATAAACTTGTAAAAGCAGATGATTTTATTGAAACAGACGAAGCATCGCTTAAAGAAATTTTTGACGGAATTGACTTGAATCACCCGGATTTCCCTTTGATTATTACTTACAAGAATGCGAATGTTACGCTTTTTAATGAACTTGTAAGAGAAACAATACTGAATTTTAATGAACCAATCTGCTCCGGCGATAAAGTAATTATTTGTTCTAATTACTATGGTGAGGAAAAAGAAATTTATAACGGAGAAACCGGAATAATTCGTGAACTATCAGATGAAACTATTTCAAGAACGGTAAGATTCAAAGTGAAAAATAAAGAAACCGCCGAAACAATAAAAATTTGCTTCAGAAAAGCATTTATTGATTTCAGTTTTATTAAAGGTGAGTTCTATTTTCTGGAAGACTTCCTCTATTCAAACTATTCCGATATATCCCAGCTTATGAAAACTGCGCTGTATGTTGATTTTGCAAACAGACATAAGACCCTGAAGAAAGGCAGCAGGGAGTTTATTAGCGGACTTCTTGCAGATCCTTATTTTAATGCTTTGAGAATTAAACCGGCTTATGCAATAACCGGACATAAAGCGCAGGGCGGGGAATGGAATAATGTGGTTATTGATTTCCGATCGCCAATAGGTCATGATAACTTAAGTTACTTACGCTGGGTATATACTGCAATTACAAGGGCCAGAAAAAAAATTTATGCATTGAACTGTCCGTTTTTTGAAATCAGAGAAAAATCCAAAAAGAAGAAAAAGAAAAAGGCTCCTAAAAACGAAACTTCCGGAGCAAGTTATCTTGATAAAAAGTACGGCAGTATTTAGCGTGAAGCGTGAAGCGTGAAGCGTGAAGCGTGAAGCGTGAAGCGTGAAGCGTGA
>CAZOZP010000048.1:0-29150 GCA_964584325.1 uncultured Melioribacteraceae bacterium | reverse complement strand
AACCTAGCACATACGGCTAAGAGACAGAAAGAATCTTCACTGCAGATAATTCCGTCATGAGAAAAAAGTCCGGCTGCAGAATTATTTGATTTTGCAAAATTTATTGCACGGTTTACGAATCTTTTACTTAATAATGATTCAAAAAGAGTTGAATCGTCATAAGGCTTTTTAACAAGACTTCCGTCATAGGCAATTACATAATAAGGTATAGAGATCGGAGCGAGAACGGATTTTATTGAGTTTATCTGTCTTCCGCTTGCGAATACAAACCTAACCAATTTTGAATTGAGCTTTGCAAGCAATGGAAGTGATTCTTCATCAACAGCACCGGAGCTATTTAAAAATGTACCATCAAGATCAAGAACCACACATCTGATATTTTCAGGAAAAGTCTTTGGATGATGCAATACCGTAAATCCTCTTTAATGGGATATCAAAAAGAAAACAGATTCAGATACAGCAATTATCAGCCTTCCTGCGATAATTCCCTAATAGATTCAGCTACTGTATTTCTTACCGGCAGAACTCTGTCCAATTGGGATATTTCTATCAGCGACTGAACATTTTTTGTAGGGGAAGCTATATATATTTTTCCTTCTTTTGCCTGAAGAATTCTGAATGCCAACAAGATTGCACTTAATCCGGAACTGTCGCAATATTCAACCTGAGACATATCCACAATAAATTTTTTTGCTTCTTCAGTGTGAAGTACTATTGTAAATTCGCCTTTAAGGAAGCCGGCTACGGAAGCATCAAGCCTGCTCTCATTAATCTTAAAGATAATAATATCATCCTGGCGCTTCAGTTCAAAATTAATATTCTCTGCCATAGTCTGTTAAATCTTTGTTTTAATTAAAAAATAAAGTACACCTAATATATTAAAACATCAATAAATATTTTAAGAATTTTAAATAACAATCATCTTTTGAATTCTCAGGCATAGAAAACAAAACATTATAGAAATCATTCATCGCTGTTCTTCTGAAACCTATCTTGTAATTTGCTTTAATTATATGCCCAACAACTGTATGGAATTTGTTCTCTTCAATATTTAAATCGATTACTACATCAAATCTATGTTTTTTTAATTCGGAAACAAACTTATGCGAAGGGAGTCCTGCTCTTGTCCGATCATTTAAATCGTATCTGATAATTCCCTCTGTGTTTTTAACAGCCAAATTATTCACTTTGTGTTCAGGCAGCATAAGGTAAACTTTCTTCCTCTGCTTCTGGAATGCATAAATAACTTCAAGCGAATTTGTGTAGTTCTGTTCATTTTCAGGAAGTATAAAAAGAATACTTTCCGCGCGCTTTAGGAATGAACCGCTGATTTTTGCCTGGGAGGGTTTTGTTCCGTATCTTTTTTTTATAAAAAACAGACAAATTCTGCCGTAAATATTTTCAAAGCTAAACATTCTTCTCGATTATCCTGTAAAATTCATCTTCATACATAATTTTCACACCAAGTTTCTCAGCCTTCTGAAGTTTTGACCCCGGAGCATCACCGCATAGAAGATAGCCTGTTTTTGAAGAAACAGAAGACTGTACTGTTCCACCCAAAGATATAATTAAATCTTTAACTTCATCGCGCGACATTCGGTTTAGAGTACCTGTAATAACAAAGCTTTTCCCGATTAACAATGCATTTTTTGATTGTCTTTCCTCGGCCCTGAATGCTAATCCGGCCTTTTTGAGATTTTCAATCAGAACTAAATTATCCATATTCGAAAAAAACTCTTTAATGCTTCCGCTCATACGGCTGCCGATTTCGTAAACAGCTTCAATCTCTTCGGCGGAGGCAGAAATCAGGCGTTCGATATCAGGAAACGCTTCGGCAATTTTGGCCGCAGCACCATCTCCTATAAATCTTATCCCAAGAGCAAATAAAACTTTTCTGTATGGCCGTTTCTTGCTAAGTTCAATTGCGTCAAGCAAATTGTTTATACTTTTTTGACCCAGTCTTTCTAATGCGGCCAATTCATCTTTTACTGCAGATAAATTATATATATCTGCAAAAGTTGTTATATATCCCTTGTCAACAAGCAATTCAATAAGTGATTTACCTAATCCCTCAATGTTCATTGCCGGTCTGGAAGCGAAATGTTCGATTCTGGCTTTAATCTGTGCCGGACAATTGAAATTGACGCAGTAAATAGCGGCTTCTCCATCCGTTTGCTTCAATGCCGATCTGCATACCGGACATTCTGACGGGGGATCCGGTACCCCGGTAAAACCGCTTCTTAATCCTTTTTCAGATTCTACAACTTTTGGTATAACATCTCCGCCCTTTTCGATAATTACAAAATCATTTACTCTAAGATCTTTTCTTACAATTTCATCATAATTATGAAGTGTTGCACGACTGATAGTAGATCCTGCCAGAAATATCGGCTCCAACTCTGCAACTGGAGTCACAGCGCCGGTTCTGCCCACCTGCCAGGTAATAGCCATAAGTTTTGTTCGTGCCTGTCTTGCCTTGAATTTAAAAGCGCAAGCCCATCTGGGCGATTTGGCTATTGTTCCTACCCTCTTCTGAAAATCCAGATTGTTCACCTTTATAACAATCCCGTCTATTTCGTATGGAAGTAAATCCCGGTTGTTTTCCCAATACTCATAATAATCTTTTATTTCATCAAGCGACCGGCAAAGCTTGGTTGCGGGATTGGTCCGGAAACCTGCATTTTTTATCATGCTCAACTGATTGCTGTGCGAAACGGCTTTTACATCATCGGTCAGCAATGAATAAATGAATACATTCAGCGGACGTGCAGCAACTACGGAAGGATCCTGTAATTTTATTGTACCGGCGGTGAAATTTCTGGGATTGGCGAATAATTTCTCGCCGCTAAGTTCCCTTTCTGCGTTAAGTCTCTCAAATTCTTCTTTTTCTATATAAATCTCACCCCTTACTTCAAATGATGATTGATAATTTGACAAAAGTTCCGATTTTCTTACTTTAAGAGGAACAGATTTAATAGTTTTTATATTATTTGTGATTTCCTCGCCCGATACTCCGTCTCCACGAGTGAGTGCATGTTTTAATTTCCCTTCTTCATAAACAAGACTTAGAGATACTCCGTCAATTTTATGCTCGCAGACATATTCTACTTCGTGTATTCCGGAAAGAAAGCCGAGTACCCTTCTGTTAAATTCTTTGAACTCTTCGAAAGAATATATATTGGCAAGGCTCTGCATTGGATATTTATGAGGTATAGTATTAAATTCTTTGGTAATATCAGAGGAAACTCTTTGAGTGGGCGAAAACGGAGAATACATATCAGGGTTTTCAGACTCAAGTTTCTCAAGTTCCTTTAGGAGCATATCGTATTCATAATCTGATATTTCAGGCGCAGCAAGCACATAATACTTGTAATTATGTTCTTCTATAATTTCTCTTAACTCAGAAATACGTTTTATGGAGTTGTTATCCATTTTCAGGAAAATCCTTTGTTCTGATATATTTAATTCCGTCTTTATCCAGATAAACACTTTTAACAGTCTCAGGCTCTCCTTCAAATCCGGTATCATTGCCGTTTAATTCAATGGATATACCTGCTGAATTTCCTATTAAAACATAATAATTAAGAACAGCCTCAAATTTAAGTTCCTGCCCGGGCTCCATCATAAATTCGCTTGCAGTTTCCTCGTCCGTAATAAGCCTTATCCAAGATTTCTGTTTGCATTTTATTGTAAGATATAATCTTTTCACCGGATCTTTTTCTTTTGATGTAACAACAATTATATCAGAATTTCCTGTAAGGCTGTCTTCATTAATCGTATCATAAAAATAATCTACAGGTTTCAGAGATGCTTCAGAGAAATAATCATATCCGGCAATTGCAACAACAATCAGCACTATGGCAGAAAAGATTATCCAAGGCAGTGCTTTTATTTGTTTTTTCTCTCCTGCTTCCGCCTTTTTCTCAGTTGCCTGTTTAGCTTTCTTTCGGTTTTTACCCGATACATCCGTCTGCTCAATTTTAGCTTCCTTTGCCGCCAGAAACTTGCTTACTGTTTCCTCTGGGTCCAGACCAATTGAAGATGCATATGATTTAATAAATGCTTTTTGATAAAAGTCGGGAAGTATTTCAAAATCGCCATCCTCAATTGCTCTGAGAAACTTAATATCCAGTCTTGTAGATTTTGCAATTTCTTCAAGACTTATTTTTGCGGATTCACGTTTTTCCTTTAAATCCTGCGAAAATGCATTTAATGATTCTTTTGACATTTCTATTTATACTTTTTTAATTATTGCCGAAAAAGCGCCATCCATTTTATGAATATTCGGATAAGTCTGAATGAATCCGTCTTTTGTAATCATTTCGCTGAATTGCTGAGAAGGTCTAATTACCTCAAACCCCTTTTCAGACTCCAGAAACTTCATTACAACTTCATTATTTTCCGAAGGGTCAATTGTACAGGTACTGTAAACTATTATTCCTCCGCTTGAGAGCAGTGAGGCTCCTTTTTTCAATAATCGCAGCTGAACTTCCTGAAGTTTTCGTATATCGTTGAGATCCCGTTTCCATTTAATATCAGGTTTCTTCGTCAGCGTTCCTAGTCCTGAACACGGAGCATCCAGTAAAACACGGTCAAATCCGGATTCATAAAAATCCATTGCATCGCTCTCTACAAGCTCTACATTTTTTATCCGCAGACGTTTAAGATTTTTTTCCAATATTTTAAGTCTGCTCCCGAATTTATCTATTGCTGTAATTTGACCTGTATTATTCATTTTATCTGCCAGGAAAGCGGTTTTACCTCCGGGGGCGGCGCACAAATCAAGTACTTTCATTCCCGGTTTAACATCCAAAAGTTCAACAGGTATAGCAGTGCTTTCATCTTGAATTGTAAAATAACCTTTCTGAAAATATTCCCAGTCAGTAATATTAGTCAAACTTTTTAATCTTAAAATTTCCGGGAAATAGGGAGACTGAGCAAACGGGAGAGATACTTCATTAAGAAGCCGCTTCATTTCGTCAATATCAGATACAAGTCTGTTAACCCTAATGGACATAGCCGGTTTCATATTATTGGCTTCCATGAGGCTTTCAGTAAACTCTCTTCCGTAAAGGTTAAGCCAGCGTTTTACCATCCAGGAGGGGTGTGAATGATAAGCTGTCAGATATCCGGGCAAGTCCTCATTTTCATCAGGATACCTGATGTTTTCTTTATTTCTGATTATATTCCTGAGAATTGCGTTAATTAAATCTGCAGGTTTTTGTCCCTGAAGTTTCTTGATAAAATCAACCGATTCATTTACGGCGGCATAATCAGGCACTTTATCAAGAAACATTATTTGATATAGTGCAACTCTTAGTGAGTTTTTGATATTTGGAACACCTTTGGAAAACTGTCCCTTGTAAAACCCGGTAAGTATCCAGTCAATTCGGCCAAGATGCCTTATAACACCATGTACAATTTCATACAAGAGGGCTTTATCTTTGCCTGAAAGTTCAGAAGATTTAAGTTCTGTCTCAAGCAGCTTTTCAAGGTAAGCGTCTGTTCTGTCAATTCTGTTTAAAATCTTAACAGCCTTACCTCTAACGCCTTCATACAGTCCGATTTCTTGTTTCTCTGGATCTACTTCCATTGGTTGTCCGGATATTTAAGACATCAAATATTTAGAAAATTAAATATATGATTTTTTTTCGATATATAAAGAGAAAATACTTGTAAACAGAGAGTAATGCAAAGGAATGACAAAAAAAAAGGCAGTTTGAACTGCCCTTTTCATTAGCTTAGCTTAAAACCATATTTCTTATTAAACTTTTCAACCCTACCAGTGGAATCTATAAGTTTCTGTTTGCCTGTAAAAAAAGGATGACAATTTGAACAAATTTCTATTTTTAACTGGCTTACTGTAGATCTGGTTATAAAATGATTTCCGCAAACACAAGTCACTTCACAATTCTGATACTGCGGATGGATGTTCTTTTTCATTTTACTATTCCTTAAAAATTTTAGACAATAAATATATAAAAGAATATTGCTATTTTCAAATTTATCTTAATTTTCCCGCTTCAAATTCTTTTCTTAATGAATCAAATTTGGCTTTTAATATTTCTACTGATTTACCGTCAGGTTTTCCAACATCAAAGCCTCGGAATTCTCTATAGTCTGAAGCAGTCCCTGCTGACCTTAATGCAGAACTTCCTTGCATCGGGAGAGCTGAATCGTTTTCTATATATTCATCCAGATTAACTGATTCCCTGCTTGAAAAAGGTCTGCCCTGCATAATTACTGCATCATTATTATTTACGGCTACCCTGTAGGCAGGTTGTGCTATGTTCTGACTTGAAGCACTAGCATTGATTGTTGTTTTGTCATCTCCGCCAGATTCATTCTTAATGTAAGAATCCTCAGCAATTTCTGCGGCCATAGGTATCTGCAATGGCTGTACTTCTTCGTCTAAATTCCTGTTCACAAAGAAAAGTACAAGTACTACGCTGAATACGAATGCTGCTGCAGGTAAATATATCCATGTTTTCCTGTTAGCGGATTCTTTAATTCCTGATGATTCAAACCGGTTATTTCTTATTTTTGTCATCAGTTTGAATTCAAAATCATCAGGAGTTTTTACTTTAGGCAACGATTTTAGCAAATTCGATATTTGTTCAAATTCGCGTTCTTCAATATTTGTTTTTTTATTTGCCATGGCTTACTCGTTATAGATGTTTTTTAACATTTTCTGGAGTTGCGATCTTCCTCTGTTTATTCTTGATTTTACAGTACCGATAGTTTGATTTGTTATCTCCGCAATTTCTTCGTATGATAATTCTTGAATATCCCTTAAAATAACAGCTTCTCTGTAAATTGGAGTTACTTTGGCCAATGCATCTTGAATCATTTCGTTTTTTATGCTTGAATCGGCTGAAACTTCAGGAGATTGAAAATATGTATCCTTTATGTCGATTGTTCTGTCGTCTTCTGTGTTATGAATTGAGAAAATAAATCTTCTTCTCCTTCTTTTCAGTTCATTTCTTGCAAGATTTCCGGCTATGGTATAAATCCAGGTTGAAAATTTTGCCAATTCCCTGTATTTATCTTTATTTATATACAGTTTTATCAAAGTGTCCTGAACTATGTCTATACTTGCATTTCTATCATTAAGAAACCTGTAAACAAAATTAACCAGCTGATCTTTGTACCGCTGAACAAGTATTTCATAAGCTTCTAAAGTGCTGTTATCCTGAAATTCCTTTATCAGCTCTTCATCTGTTCTTTCTGTCAATTTTTTTTCCAAGTTGCTTTTACCTTTAATATATGTTTTTGTTTCAACTCAGTCTAATATTTTTTGAATAAGCATTACACCCAATGTCTTTGGATCTTCTGAAGTTGTTTTAATCTTAACGTCTGTTTCAAGTAATGCACTTAGTATATCTCTGAGTTTGTCAATATCCCTGAATAATTGAACATCTTTAACTTTCTTAAGATAATATGGGTTATACCCAAGTCTAACTGCTACATCATCGCTCTTACCCTTTTGTAATTCATACATTGCGGCTTTTGTTATGAAAAACTTATTAAGCATACCGGTTATAGCAGAAAATTCCGAACCGTTATCCAACAAATTAAACAATATTCTTATGCTGGTTTCTTTATCACCCCGTGTTATGGCATCCTGAAACTGAAATACAGTATAAACTTTAGTATCTATTGATAGATTTCTTATTAGTTCTTCCGTTATTTCACCACCCTTGCCTGCCGATTCAGCAAATTTATTTATCTGCATTTCAAGAAGATTTTTTTCTTCGCCTGTTAAATCAAGAAGTATTTCAGCATTAGTGTCAGAAATATAAAGATCGAGCGATTTGGCATATCTGATTATAAAATTCTTAAGTGCATCGGGGGTAAGGTATCCGGCTTCAAAAGCATACTTTTTTTCTATCAAAGTCTTTATTGGATCTTTACTTAATTCATCCTTGGTCAGTTTCTTAAGATGACGAATAATCAATACAGTAAAATCTGCCGGATTCTGAATATATTCAATGAAATCGTCTTTCTTCTTATCTTTGGATTTCCCTGCCTTTTCTTTAATATTCTCATAATTTTTAACTATAACAAGTTTTTTTTCTCCTCCGAAAGGATAGGAATTGGCCATATCGATAACTTCAGGCATCTTCAGCTTACTGTCTGAATAAACTACCTCCTTGTTGAAATCTGAGCCAATTCGAGGCATAACCGCTTTTTCTATAGCCTTAATTGCGTTATCAATAGTTCCGGCATCTTCTCCGTACAAGAAATAGATTGGCAGAAGACTATCTTCCTTAAGATATTTGGGTACATCATAAATTGAACCCGGTTTTGGAATATTTTTGTTATAAGTTTTCATTATGTAATTTTCATTTTGCTAAGCAGTTATCATTTTCATACCAATAAAAAGTAATATTAGTAGTCCTACTATTACTCTGTAATAAACAAATATAAAAGTAGTATGATTTTTTAAGTATTTCAACAAAAACTCAATAGCAAGATAACCGCTAATACCTGAAACAACTGTTGCAATTGTCAGAGTTAAAGCCATATCCGCAGTCATATATTCCAAGGCTTCCTTAAGCTGAAGGAGTCCGCTCCCGAAAATGGCCGGAATACTTAGCAGAAATGAAAATCTTGCAGCTGATTCTCTTGCATACCCAAGAAAGATTGAAGCCGTTATTGTGGTACCTGATCTTGATGAACCCGGAATAAGAGCCAGCGATTGCCCTAGACCAATCAGCAATGCATCTTTCCAATTCATGTCTGAAATATTTTTCTTGAATTTTCCCGTCTTTTCGGCAATCGCAAGAATTATGGCCAGTATAATCAGACTTCCGGCAATAACATAAAGATTTTTTGTTAATGCACCTTCAATAACATCTTTAAACCCTAATCCTACAATAACAACCGGAATTGAACCAAGTATTATATACCATCCGAGTTTGGAATCGGATGACTGCTCTTTTAAGTTTTTTCTTGAAATCAAATTGTCTTTTATGAATGCAATACTGATATTTAATATATCTTTCCAGAAATATGCTAATATGGAAACCATAGTGCCTAGCTGAATAACTGCAATAAAGGCAGTCCAGTGTTCCGGATTTGCTTCATCAATTAATCCCATCAGTTTACCTGCTAACGTTAGATGACCGGTACTGCTTATTGGTAAAAATTCTGTGAGTCCCTGAATGATACCCAAAACAATTGATTCAATAATTGTCATAATTATCCTATAGTTTGTATGTTATCCCTAATTTGATTCCAAAGCTAAGCAACGACGCAGAAACATTCTCCTTTTTGGCATTATCGTACAGAATTAGCCCGTCTGATTTCAGGTTGCCGTAAATATCACCCCCAATGCTTCCGGTTATGTTCACGAAAGCGTTTTCACTCAGTGCGGTAAGAGCAGAGGCTCTGATTATCAATCCTGCGCCTGAAGATGAATAGTCTTTATCTTCTAAAATTTTCTCAGTAAGACTAATATGCCTGTAACCAATTCCGGCTCCTAGTTTAAAGTAATAAACCCCTGATCCGATTTTATAGTAAAGAATTACTGAAGGTTTATGAAGCTTATAGCTGATTGAGTAATTCTGGGCAGCCGCATAAGAGGAATTATAATTATACATTGAATAATTATAATCAAGTCCCATCATCCATTTTTCTGATAATTCCAATGATGTTTCTCCGCCGAAATCAGCGGCAGTATGAAAGCTGTTCACTTTATCGGGAGTACCGAGAGTGTTTATATAGTCAGCAAGTCCGGGCATATATACCTGCCCAATTCCGAATGCACCTGTAACCTCATACTGGGCAAATGAAATACCCGTAAATATCAGGATTAAGATTACCATCTTTCTCATGCCGGCTCCCCGTTGTTTTTAAGAACTGAGACAAATGTCTCTATCTGCTTCCCTTGGTTTTTTCTCTTGCTGTTTATTAGCTTAAGAAAAACAGGCATTGCCAATACAAATACAAAATAAGTTATTGTGTGAGTAAATAATGCAAACGCTGCACTTATTTCAGCCCCGAATCCGTACAACTGTGTCAGAACAAGAATTGAAATCGCATGGTATGATCCGAGTCCGCCGGGTGTTGGAATTATTATTCCGAATGCGCTTATGGTCATAAGTATCCAGGCCATACTGAAATCTACTTGTTTTACTGAATCCATATTCACTGCAAGCATTCCCCAGTAGGCATTATAGCCATAAACAATCATAATCGCAACTGTCAGAAGAAATACTTTCACTCTGTCAGGCCAGTTCTTTAGTGTAATGAATCCCTCGATTATCATACCTGATACATAATTGATTTTTTCTGAAAGTTTTTCAGAAAACCGGCCGAAGATCATCTTCATTAAATACTGAAATCTCTGCTTATTTCTATAAGCCAGATAAACAAAAACGAGACTTATTGCTATCAAAGAAAAAACAATATAAACTGTCATTTTCAGCCATGGGAACTCAGTGTATAAATTTCCATTATATATCCACACACTAATTATAACAGAAACCCCTAGAGCAAGTATATCGAATATCCTTTCAATTATTGTATTCCCAAGAATTGAACTTCTGGAAATATCCTCCCATTTACCAAGAAAAAACGGCCGGTACAATTCACCCAGGCGGGGCACAAAACAGTTTACTCCATAACCTATCATAGTGGCGCCAAATGTATTCAGAATGCTTACTTCAGGTTTAATTTCGGTAAGCATATATTTCCATCTCAGAGCACGAAGATAATGAGAAAAACCGAATATTACCAAAAAGATCAATACTTTACCTGCCGAAAGTTCATTTAACAGCTTAAAGGTTTCCGTAAAATCAATATCCCTAAAACTCCAATAAACTAAAACTATTGCAAAGATAACTGGGAGCACATAGTTTATAAAAACTCTATAAAATTTATGAAGTTTCAAGTTTACCTTAAATCTATAACTTTAATTCCGGCCGAAGGAATTAAACTAAACTCAGCCTCTTCAATTTCAACATTGGTAATTAGGTTTTTCAAATCAATTTTAAATCTGGTATCATTATAATTAAGAATCTCCAGACTTTCTACCATATAACCTTCGTCCACGAAAATATAGATATGCTCAAAAGAATAATTACCCTTATCAGGCTGCAGCTTTATTTTCCAGCCTGATTTAGTTTTTTCGACCTTCGATTTTAGAAAATCGGGATAATCGAGTATAAACTTTTCAAATGAGAAGAAAGAAGGTTCATCACTCAATGTGCTGATTATGACTTTCTTTTCTTTTTTGTGAAGATTCCAGAAATCGGTTCCGTTTGATATGAGAAGATAATTACCGAATTCTGCTCTAAATTTATTTCCTTTTTTATAAAGAAACTTACCGGAAAAACCTGAAGGCTTACTGTTTTTACCCTGCATTGCTTGTTGAGAAAAATCCGCTTTAAACGTTTCAACAGTACGAAATTTTTCCTGAATTTTTTCAAGTACTTCTGTTGACTGTCCGAAGCTTACTGTGTAAAAAACAATTAACAATAATATATATTTCATAGAGATCTTAAAATAGTTTCAAGTTCATCTTCGGTTTCTATTATTACTTCTCTTGCTTTACTTCCTTCAGCCGGACCAACGATTCCTACATCTTCAAGCTGATCTACAATTCTTGCAGCGCGAGAGTATCCCAGTTTAAGTTTTCTCTGAAGCAATGAAACTGATCCCTGTTGTGTTCTCACAATTACACGTGCAGCATCCTCAAACATAGGGTCCAGGTCATCCTTGGTTAATCTTCCTTCTTCAGATTTCTTCTCCGCTACAGAGGGCAGCATGTATTTCTTTGAAAATCCGCGTTGTTTATGAATGAACTCGGTAATTTTCTCTACCTCAGCTGTTGTGATGAATGCATTTTGAATTCGGACGGGCTTAGGCATTCCTGCAGGCAAATAAAGCATATCTCCCTTGCCTAAAAGCTGTTCCGCCCCTTTCATATCCAGAATAGTCCGCGAATCTATCCTTGTTGCTGTCTGATATGCAATTCTTGCCGGGAAGTTTGCCTTAATAACACCGGTAATTACATTAACAGACGGACGCTGTGTGGCAACTATCAAATGTATTCCTACTGCTCTTGCTAATTGAGCAAGCCTGGCAATCGGCTCTTCTACTTCCTTGCCTGAAGTTATCATAAGATCTGCAAGTTCATCTATAACTACAACTATATAAGGAATAGGATGATGTTTTATTTGATCTGTATCCTGAGGCTTTTTGTCTGATAATACTTTTATATTATAGTCAACAATATTTCTTACGCTTGCCTTTGCCAGCCTGTCATACCGCTTTTCCATCTCAAGTTCTACAGATTTGAGAATAACTATCGCATTCTGCGGTGTAGTTATAATTTCTTCATTAATATCTGGTGATACTGCCAGATAATGACTTTTTAATTTACGATAAAATGAAAGCTCTATTTTTTTTGGGTCTATAATAACAAATTTAACTTCCGCAGGTTTTTTTGCATAAAGAATAGATGTAATAATCATATTTATACCGACACTTTTACCCGAACCGGTTGAACCTGCAATCAAAAGGTGCGGCATTGAGGCTAAATCGGCTAAATATATTTCTCCGCTTATTGTCTTGCCCAAGGCTAAAGGCAGCTCTCCTTTAAATCCATTTAAATTCGACATAACTTGTTTTGCACTAACAAGCGAAGGTTTTGTATTCGGAATTTCTACCCCTATAGCACTTTTCCCAGGTATCGGAGCAATTATTCTAATTCCCTGAGCTGCCAAAGCAAGAGCTATATCGTTTTCAAGACTTACGATTCGGCTTATTTTAACACCGGGTGCAGGTACAATTTCGTATAGCGTAAGTACAGGACCGGGAGTAACAGTAATTTTCTCAATCTGAATATCAAAAATGGAAAGTTTTTCTTTCAGTAATTCTGCATTTCTCTGAAGTTCATCGTTTGATATTTCCTGTACCTGCGCTTCTAACTCAAGCTGATCCAATCCGGGCATATTAAACTGAATATCTTCTTCCCACTGTTCCGGTAATTCCTTAGGAGCAGAAACAACTTCCTCCTCTTCAGGCAACTCTGCAGAAATTTCTTCTGATTGCACATTGGCTGATTCATTCTGATCGGCGGCGTCCTTAACTTTTTCTTTATCATTGTCCTTTTTTGCATCAAAAACAAATTCCCGCGAAACGGAAATAGGTTCCTCCTCTTTTTTCTTGTTTTCGCCAACAATGTGGATTGTTGTTTCTGTTTTCACAGGGGCTTCAGGCTCACCTGAAGAAGTAAATGTTTCGGAGGTTTTCGCATCATTGCGCACCGGACGTTTCTTCTCAACAATCTCAATACTTTTTACTGAGGCCGGTTCCTCAGTTGTTTCAGTTATTTCTTCTTCCTCTGAATCAGCGAAAAGATTAACAAGAAATAATTTTATTCTCTCTACAAGTTCATCTACTTTTATATCAAATACAAAAAACGCAATGATAAACCCGGCAACAAAGAGGAAAATAATACTTCCAATCGCACCAAGCAGATTACCTAAAGCATTCCCGAAAAAATCGCCCAGATTCCCTGATAATTCCGGGAAACTAATTAATATTTCCATTTCACTTCTTAATACACCAAAAAACGAAGCAAGTACAAGTGCCGAAAGTGTAAGAATATTCGAAATATAAACAACTGTTTTCAAACCCTTATTTATTATAAGCGAATAACCCCAAAGAAAAAGCATAACAGGGAAAACAATTGAAAAATACCCGAGTGAACCTTCAACAATTATTTTTGAAAAAAAGGCACCGGCAATTCCCATCCAATTGCTTATTTTGGATGCTTTTACTGCAGCATCCGATCCGGTTCTGAACACATTAAACAAGTCGGAAAAGGCTACAAGGTCTGAGGCGGCATAAGACAATATGCTAAGAAAAAGAATAAAAGCTGCGGTACAGGCAAGTATGCCTATCAGAACTTTTTTCTTCTCCATAGAAATAATAGGTTCAGAATAATCTGTTTCTTTTTTTATTGCTTTTCTAGGAGCCATATTTTTAGATGATTATTATCAGATAATAATCTTTTTAATTACACCCGTATTAAATTTTCCTATAACATCAGTACTGTTCAACACTGAACAATAGCTTAAATCAGCTTCATACCCATTTTTTGTTAAAAGCTTGCCATGTTCGCACTCAGTAAGCATAGTGTAGATATCCGACCCGATTGTATCTGCCAACACAACACTTGCCCTTGCCGCATCGGTAATTTGTATATCGCTTTTATAGCTTGTAATCTCTTTTATTAAGTATCCGGCGCAGATTGTATCTTCCAGACAAAACATACCGCCGGTACCGGCACAAAGAATTTCGACATCATCTCCGGTAATAAGAAGATGCTTAACTATTGCCGAAAGGTTATTGAAACAAGCCACATATAGATTTGCAGAGAACTTGGCTTTAACAACAGATTTTGAACCGTTTGTAGTAAACAGTATGATAGATTTGCCGAAAATTGAATCGGTTGTATATTCAAGCGGAGAGTTTCCCAGATTGAATCCTTCTATCATTTTTGTATTTCGCTCTCCGCCCAGCAGTGTTTGTCCGCCGAAAGCATTGCCGGATACTTTCATTGCAAACTCAATGGAGCCTACCGGAATAACCTCCTTTGCGCCGTTGCTTAAAGCGGCTGTAATTGTTGAACTCGCTCTGAGCACATCAATAACTACCGTTGTTTTTCCGGTGAAATACAATTCATCAACATTATGGGGCGAAAACAATACATTTAATTTCATATCAATTCTTAATAAATGGAAGTTTGACAATTTTTGCTTTTACTTCTTTGTTTCTTATAAGCACGAACACTTCGTTTTCTTCAAATGCTTCAGAAGAATCAATATAAGCAAGAGCCACGGGTTTATCTAATACCGGACTCATAGTTCCGCCGGTAATTACTCCGATTTTTTTGCCGTTTTTTACCAGTTCATAGTCTTTACGCGGAACAAGTTTTTCTTCTGTTGTTATTCCTTTAAGCTTGCGTTTAACTCCGGTTTCCTTAATTACCGCAAGGGCATCTTTTCCAATAAATTCTTTTTTCTGAAGTTTTGTTATCCAGCCCAGACCTGCTTCAAATACGTTTGTCTCGGCACTGATATCATTTCCGTAAAGACAATATCCCATTTCAAGTCTGAGGGAATCTCTTGCAGCCAAACCTACAGGCAGAATACCGAATTCTTCACCTGCCTTCATTATCTCGTTCCAGATATTTTCCGCAACGGTTTCATTTCCTTCAAAATATAATTCATATCCGAGCTCACCTGTATAACCGGTTCTTGATACGAGCATTTTCAACCCTGCAATTTCAGCGAAAGTGAATTTGTAATACTGAAGATCCAGCTTACCGGATATAAGTTTGGAAATAATCTTTAAGGATTCAGGACCCTGAAGTGCCAGAAGTGATACTTCTTCACTTTTATCAATAATTTCAGCACCGTATTTGTTATTTGCTCTGATCCACTCAAAATCTTTATCCTTGTTTGAAGCATTCACCACAAGCAGGAATTCTTCAGAGTCTATTTTGTAAACAAGCAGGTCATCAACAATTCCGCCGTTTTCGTAGCAGAATGCAGAATACTGAACATCGCCTTTATTTAACTTTGAAACATCGTTTGTACACAAATAGTTAACCTGATTCTCAGCTCCCGGGCCTTTTATATAAATCTCACCCATATGAGAAATATCAAACAGCCCGGCTTTTGTTCTTACGGCTTTATGTTCGGCAATGATCGAACTGTATTGAACCGGCATCTCAAATCCGGCAAAATCGACCATTTTAGCATTCAAGGCTTTATGAATTCTATTTAATTTTGTGATCTTCATTACTTTCCTAATTTTTCCCAGTCTTTAAGAAATCTTTCCAAACCAAGATCGGTAAGAGGATGGCTGAACAATTTATCTATAACGCTGAAAGGCATTGTGGCAACATCGGCACCCATCATAGCCGCATCTACTAAATGCAGCGGATGTCTGATACTTGCAACAAGCACTTCGGTATCGTAACCGTAGTTTGCATAAATCTGAACAATCTGATCAATTAGCTGCATACCGTCGTGACTTATGTCATCCAGACGACCGACAAACGGACTAATATAAGATGCTCCGGCTTTTGCCGCTAACAAAGCCTGTGATGCCGAAAAGCATAAAGTAACATTTGTTTTAATGTTCATATCGCTTAAAGTTTTAACAGCTTTCAGACCTTCTTTAATAAGAGGAACTTTTATCACAATATTGTCATGAATCTTTACTAATTCTTTTGCTTCAGCTATAATACCTTCATAATTTACGGAGATAACCTCTGCAGAAACCGGACCGTCAACAATCTTTACGATTTCTTTAAGAAGGTCTGTAAAATTCATTCCTTCTTTTGCTACTAATGTCGGATTAGTTGTAACACCGTCAAGTATGCCTAATGAAGCGGCTTCTTTAATTTCATTCAGATTAGCGGTATCGATAAAAAATTTCATGGAAAACCTCATTTAATTCTTAATAATGACTCAACATAACAAAAATATTTTTAATAAAATATTGGTTTGTTACAATAATTTTATTACCTCATTGGTTTTAGGAGAAATAAAATAATACTCGTCTTGTTTAAGTTTTTCATCTTCAATAAGTTTAATAATTATCCTATGCTTAAGCTGGAGTTTAAAAAGAGTCGAAATTTTTCCGTCTCTCAGACTCATACCTAAAAACGGATGAGTTTTCAGTATAATTTTTCTTATTTTTAATTCGCGTTTAATTTTTTTAATCCTCTCTTCAATTTCATGTACAAAATTCGAACGCTTTCTTAGTTTGCCTGTTCCGTTACAATAAGGACAGCTTTCATTCATAGATTGAAGTATATTTTCCCGTATTCGCTGTCTTGTTATCTGAATCAGTCCGAAATCTGTCATAGGCAGTACAGAAGTCTTAGCTCTGTCTTTCCGGAACTCCTTTTTAATTTCATCGTATATTTTCTTACGGTTCTTCTCTTCTTCAAGGTCAATAAAGTCTATAACAACTAATCCGCCAATATCTCTTAGTCTTAACTGTCTTACAATTTCTCTTGATGCTTCAAGGTCTGTCTTAAGAGAATTAAGTTCCTGCTCCTTTTTTGCAGCATATTTCCCGCTGTTTACATCAATAACAATCATGGCTTCGGTATGATCAATAACAATATGACCTCCGCTAGGCAAAGCCACTTTTCTTCCCATTGTAGATTCAATTTGTTTTTCTACACCAAAATGTTCGAAGATAGGAACATCACTTTTAAATAGTTCAATAAATTCAGCAGTTTCAGGCTGATAAGTTTGAAAGTAATTTCTAATCTCCTTATACATTTTTTTTGAATCCACATAAATTCTGTTAACATCAGGGGCGCAAAGATCGCGGATAATGCTTGATGTAGTGCTTAAATCTTTATATACCAGCTCCGGAGGATCATTTTCCTTTACTGTTTTCTGAATCTCTTCCCAATTTTTCACCAGGTTCTTTAGGTCATTCGTAAGATTTTCTTCAGTCTGTTCTAAAGCTGCGGTTCGGATTATTAGTCCGCAGTTATCCGGAATAATTCCTGCCGCAAGTCTTTTCAATCTGCGTCTTTCCTTGAAATCTGCTATCTTTTTTGAAACACCTATTTTATTGTCATAAGGTATCAGAACACAGAATCTTCCGGGCAATGATATTGCGGATGTTACTCTGACTCCTTTTCCTTCCTGAGGTTCTTTAAGTATCTGTATGAGAAGAGGTTCTCCTTTCTTTAGTTTAGGAAGTTTAAACTCTCTGTTTTGTCTTTCTCTAAGGAGCGGTTCGTCCTGGTCTTCATCATCGAATCTGTCTTCAATTGAGTCTTCACCCATCATTTTTTTCAGACTTTCAAGGCGGTTCCCGATATCAGAGAAATGCAGAAATGCATCATGTTTCAATCCGATATCTATAAATGCGGCTTTTATTCCGGGCAATACACGAGCAACCCTTCCTAAATAAATATCGCCAACCATTTTTTGTTTTTCTGAGGATTCAACAAAGAAATCCACGAGTTTATTATCTTCAATTATTGCAACCCTATTTTGCAATGTCGAAGAATTAATTACAATAATTTTTTCCATTTTATAGATTATTCCTTTTAATCAGGCATCGGCTTTTGTGTTTTCGAGCCAGAATAAAGCTTTATTATTAAATTGTTTATCTATTTCAGCGATATTTTCCTGCGGATAACTTCCATTCAAAATATTTTTGAGATGATCCTGTATATAGGATTTAATACTCTCGTAATTCTTTAATAATGAAATATTCTGAATGAAAGAAGTTATACCAGGCAGTTTACGGAAATACCATATTAAGTGTTTTTGTGATTTACCGGCAATTTTGTCTTCGCCGTATTCTTCCAGCATGTAGTCCAGATGCCTCAAGGCCGCTGATACACAGTCTTCAGGCGAAGGATTTCCCGGGTCTTTATCCGTATTAACCAGACTGTTATACCTGGAAAACAGAAACGGATTGCCTAATGCTCCTCTTGCAATCATTGCTGAATCAATAAGTCCTGATTTAATCAGTTTTCTGATTTCAACAGGTTCAAACATTGAACCGTTTCCGATGATCGGAATGCTGACAGACTGTCTCAATTTTTCATACCAGGAATAATCCGGTTCGGTTTCGTATGAATCCGCCTTGGTTCTTCCGTGAACAGTAATTACAGAGGCTCCGTTATCTTCGCAAATTCTGGCATTTTCAAGAATATTAATTCTCTTCGGGGTACTCCCCAACCGCATTTTGACTGAAACAGGTATATTGCCTGCATTGTCTTTCATAGCTTTTACAAGTTTTCCCAGACGCGAAGGGTCATCAAGAAGCTTTGATCCCATATTTACTTTGCAAACCTGTTCTGCCGGGCACCCGGCATTCAAATCAATAAGATCGGGTTTATAATCGCAAATCTGGGTTACTGCTTCTGCTACAATGGAAGGATTATTGGCAAGTATCTGAACTGCTATCGGTTTTTCAATTTTATTGAATACCAGAAACCTTAAAGTTGTAATGTTATTATTAATAACTCCGGCTGCACTTACCATTTGAGTAAAAGTAAGACCTGCACCGTAGTCGCGGCAAATTCTCCTCATCGGCTTATCTGTGATTTCAGCCATCGGAGCAAGAATAAGTTTATCGGTTAAATCAAGTTTGCCAATTTTCATAATACAGCATTTTGCATGCCTGTTCCCGGTAAAAACTGAGGCCGACTCAAATTCGATACTTAAGTCAGCCTCAATAGATTCACATTTTTATTACTTCTTTTCTTCAGTCATAAGCGCTTTTCTGCTAAGTGACAGCTTACCGTTTTCAACTTTGATAAGTTTCACTTTGATAACATCGCCTTCTTTAAGCACGTCTGTTACCTTATTAACTCTGTTAACATCTATTTGAGAAATATGCAGTAAACCTTGAATGTTCGGAAGTATTTCCACAAATGCTCCGAACTCTGCTATTTTTACAACTTTTCCTTCATAGATTGAATCAATTTCCGGCTCACAGGTTAGTCCTTTTATTCTTTCCTTAACGAGTCTGGCTGATTCAGAGTTGGTAGCGGCAATATTCACTGTTCCGGAATCATCAATATTGATTGATACTCCGAACTCGCGCTGCATTCCCTGAATAACTTTTCCGCCCGGCCCTATCACGGCTCCGATTTTCTCCGGATTGATTTTCATTGTGATAAGTTTTGGAGCGTAAACAGAGATTTCTGTTCGCGGTTCTTTGATAGCTTCATTCATTTTACCGAGAATGTGCAGTCTTCCGTCTTTAGCCTGGGCTAATGCTTTTTCCATTATTTCGAATGAAATTCCCTGAATTTTGATATCCATCTGGAATGCAGTGATTCCGTTTTCAGTTCCTGCAACTTTGAAATCCATATCGCCCAAATGATCTTCATTTCCGAGTATATCCGAAAGAACAGCGAACCCGCTTTCTTCTTTAATCAGTCCCATTGCAATACCGGCAACAGCGCTTTTTACCGGTACCCCTGCATCCATCATTGCAAGAGAACCCGCGCAGACAGTTGCCATAGATGAAGATCCGTTTGATTCCAGAATATCGGAAATAATTCTAAGTGTATATGGAAATACTGATTCTTCAGGCATAGCGAATTTCAACGCCCTTTCAGCTAAATTACCATGACCAACTTCTCTTCTTCCAACACCTGACATTCTTCCTACTTCACCAACAGAAAAAGGAGGGAAGTTATAATGAAGCATAAAACGCTTTGTGTATTCCTCTCTTAGTCCGTCAATTATTTGTTCATCATCCTTTGTTCCAAGTGTAATAGTTGTAAGACTCTGAGTTTCGCCTCTTGTAAAGAGAGCAGATCCGTGAGTTCTCGGCAACAAACCTAATTCAATTGTAATTGGCCTTACCTGCGTAGTATTTCTGCCGTCGAGTCTGATTCCTTCGGTAAGAATCCTTGAACGCATTAACTCTTTTTCAAAGTCGTGCATTACAGTTCTTACAGTCTTTTCGCTATCAGGATATTTTTCCGCAAGTGCTGCAACTACCTCATCAGTTAACTGACTGTTTTTCCCGGCTCTTTCTTCCTTAGTTAATACAGAAGCAACTATTTCAGAAAATCTTGCATAACCCAGTTCCTTAATTTCATTAAAAAGTTCAGAATCTATTTCTTTTTTCCGGACTTCTCTCTTAGGTTTACCGCAGAGTTCTCTAAGTTCATTCTGTATTGCAATTATTTTCCTTATTTCGCCGTGTGCAAACTGCAACGCCGCAAGCAGTTCTGATTCTGATATTTCCTTTGATTCGCCTTCCACCATCATTATAGATGATTCTGTTCCGGCTACAACAAGTTCCATATCGCTTTGGTCAATTTCCTTGTGTGTGGGATTAACGATAAATCTGCCTTCAACTCTTCCTACTCTAACCTCACCGATTGGTTCAAGGAAAGGGATATCAGAAATTGCCAGGGCTGCTGAAGCTGCCACGGCACCTAAAACATCTCCGTCGTTTTCGCAATCGTATGAATAAACTGTTGCAACTATCTGAGTTTCATTTGTAAACTCATCAGGGAACAACGGTCTTATAGGACGGTCAATTAGCCTTGAACTCAGTACCTCTTTATCTGTAGGCTTTCCTTCTCTTTTGAAGAAACCGCCGGGAAATTTTCCGGCTGCGGAAGCTTTCTCTCTATACTCTACGGAAAGCGGGAAATAATCCATATCTTCTCGTGCGGTTTTAGAGGCAACAGCGGTAGCCAGCACCATAGTATCGCCGTATTTGATCATTACGGCACCATCTGCCTGTCTGGCATATCGTCCGGTTTCAAGAGATAAAGTTTTACCGTTTATCTCAACTTCTTTTTTGTAAATCATTAAAAATCCTTTTTATTTTCTTAACTTCAATTCTTTGATAAGTTCTCTGTATTTTTCAATATCTCTTTTAGCTATATAATCTAAAAGTCTTTTTCTTTTACCTACCATTTTCAACAAGCCTCTTCTTGATGCATGGTCTTTTTTGTGCATTCCGAAATGTTCGGTGAGATCATTAATTCTCTCGGTAAGTATGGCAACCTGAACTTCAGCGGCACCGCTGTTTTTTTCATCTTTTCCGAATTTTTTGATCAACTCAAGTTTCTTTTCTGATGTAACTGACATCTTTTACTCCTTTTTTTAAGATTGAACTCCAGTCGTAACCGGAATTAATTATTTGTTTGTGTTTTTAATAGCATTTCAGCTTCTTCAATATCCTTTTTTATTCTTTCAATAAGGCTTTCAACAGAATCAAATTTTATTTCATCTCTGAGCCTTTCAATAAATTCAATTTCAATGTGTTCTCCGTAAATATCTTTACTTAATCCGAAAATATACACTTCCAGATAAAGTTTGTCAAACTCGTTAAATGTAGGTCTGTAACCTATATTTATAATTCCGTATTCTTCATTCTGATCCATTTTTGCCTTACAGAGATAAACTCCTCTTGCCGGCACGAGTTTACAATTATCCTGAATTTCAATATTTGCCGTAGGGAATCCTATTGTTCTTCCCCTTTGCGAACCTTTTACTACTACTCCGGAGAGGGAGTAATTTCTTCCTAAAAACTCAGAAGCTTTGCTCACATTACCTTCAAAAAGCAGATTGCGTATAAGAGTACTGCTTACTTTATATCCATTTTCTGTAACTGAATCTACTTTCACAACACTAAATCCGAACTCACCGGCCAATTCAATAAGTCTGATTTCATCACCCGCCCTATTACGTCCAAGTTTATGGTCGTGTCCTATTACAAGAGTTTTAAGGTTCATTCCTTTTATGAGATATTTCTCAATAAAATCCCTGTAATCCAGTTCTGAAAATTCCCTTGTGAAATTAACCACAAGAATATTATCAGGTCCGTTCTTTTTTAAGACCGCCAGTTTCTCATTCACTGTTGTAAGAACTTTAATCTTCCTGTCATCCGAGACCACCGTTCTGGGGTGCGGGTCAAAGGTTACAAGAAAACTTCTTCTTCCGCTTTTGGCGGAATTTTTGTTCAGACTTTCGATTATTTTCCGATGTCCCAGATGAACTCCATCGAAAGTGCCTATAGTGACAACCGATTCTGATGCAGGATCTATATCAGCAATATTATTATAAAGATTCATCTGTATTTATTTCCGTCTTCCCTTTTGAATCAGTTCGGAATTTCTCAGTAAATTCATCTACTGAAAAAGCATCCCGTACATTATACTCTCCAATACTTTCTCTTCTTAGCGAATAAAGATAAGCTCCGCACCCCAAAGCTTTTCCGAAGTCATTTGCAATACTTCGTATATAAGTGCCTTTCGAGCATTTAATCCGGAAATCCACAAAAGGCTTATTTTCAGTTTTGATATCAAACTCATAAACAGAAACAATCCTTTCGTTTCTTTTTATCTCTACTCCCTTTCTTGCATATTTATAAAGAGCCTTCCCTTTATGCTTAACTGCCGAATACATCGGAGGCATTTGAGAAATCTCGCCGATAAATCTGTTCCGTGCTTCATCGAGCATAGCCTCAGTAATATAATCAGTTTCAGTAACTTCAGATGGTTCAGTTTCAGAATCAAAAGAATCAGTTGTTTGTCCGAGACAGAAGGTTCCGGTATAAACCTTAGGCATATCCTGAAAAGTTTCAATTGTTTTGGTTGCTTTTCCGGTACATATTATCAGCAGACCGCTTGCCATAGGGTCCAGCGTTCCTGCGTGACCTACTTTCTTTATTCCGGTAGTTCTTTTAACTCTATGAACCGCATAATAAGAAGAACAGCCTTTATTTTTATCAATAAGAACAGTTTCTCCGAGTGCAAAATCAATATTTTCAATTCTGTTCAGGTTTTTTGCTATCATTCTCATGTATCATCTTAAAGAGAATTTCCATTTTTTCAACATAATCGCTTGTATCGTCTATGAAGAATTCAAGATCGGGTACAGCTCTCAACGATACTTTTTTAGCAAGTTCGGTTCTCAGAAAACCTTTCACCGACTGCAGCTTCTGAAGTATTGCCTGTCGCTTTTCCTTTTCATAAGATGAAATATATACTTTTGCGATCTTTGTATCCGGCGTTACTTTTACTTTCGTAAGAGTAAGAAAGCCGAAGATCGGATCCCTCATCTTATAAAGAATTATCAGACTTAGCTCTTCTTTAATAAGCGATTCTATTTTTTGGAGTCTTACTGACATTAGTCTTCAAACTTCTTTTTAGTTTCAACAATCTGATAAGATTCTACTATATCTCCAATTTTAATATCATTGAAATTGGAAATGCTCAAACCGCATTCATAACCTGCATCAACTTCCTTAACATCGTCTTTAAATCTCTTTAAGGATGAAAGACTTCCTTCATATACAACAACTCCGTTCCTGAAGAGCCTGATTTTCTGTGAACGGGCAATCTTGCCATCCTGCACATAGCATCCGGCTACTGTTCCTACCTTAGGAACTTTGAATATATCTCTTACTTCAACAGTAGATTTATTCACTTCCGAAAGCACAGGTGAAAGCATTCCTTCGAGAGCAGATTTCACCTCGTTGATTGCATCGTAAATTACGTTATAAAGTCTGATATCAATTTTTTCGGATTCTGAAAGTCTTCTTGCGTTAACATTCGGTCTAACATGGAATCCGATTATAATTGCATTGGATGCTGCAGCTAAAAGAACGTCGCCTTCGGATATGGCACCTACAGCTTTATGAATAACTTTTACCTTCACTTCTTCATTTGAAAGTTTCATTAAAGAATCAGCAAGGGCTTCTACAGAACCATCCACGTCGCCTTTTACGATAATCGGAAGTTCCTTTATTGCTCCGGAACCAACTTGACTTGCAATTTCATCAAGTGTAATAAGTCTTACCTGACGATGGTCTTGTTCGCGTTTCAACTGCTGTCTTTTAATACTTACTTCCCTTACTTCGCGCTCGCTTTCCATACAGATGAAAGTATCTCCTGCCTGAGGAGCAGATTCAAAACCGAGAACAAGAACAGGTGTTGAAGGTCCTGCTTCTGCAATTTTCTTGTTTCTTTCATCAAACATAGCTCTTACTCTTCCGGAACAAACACCTGCAACGAAAGGATCTCCTGCGCGCAAAGTACCCTTCTGCACAAGAATGGTTGCCGTTACTCCACGACCCTTATCAATCTGCGATTCTATAACTATTCCTCGTGCGTGTCTTCTTTCCGGCGCTTTGAGGTCAAGCAATTCTGCTTCAAGAATTATCTTTTCAAGAAGCACGTCTATGTTAAGTCCGGCTTTTGCGGAAATCTGAGCGCATTGATATTTTCCACCCCAATCTTCAACAAGAATATTTCTCTCGGCAAGCTGCTGTTTAATTTTCTCAATGTTTGCACCGGGTTTATCAATTTTATTGATTGCAATAATCATCGGCACCCCTGCTGCCATTGCGTGGTTAATAGCTTCAACTGTCTGAGGCATTACTGCATCATCGGCAGCAACAATAAGTACCACTATATCAGTAACGCTTGCACCTCTGGCTCTCATTGCGGTAAATGCTTCGTGACCCGGTGTGTCAAGAAATGTAATATATTTATCTTCTTTAACTTTAACTTTATAGGCCCCGATATGCTGTGTAATACCGCCGGATTCCCCTGCAACAACATTCGCTTTACGAATATAATCAAGAAGCGAAGTTTTTCCGTGGTCAACATGACCCATTATAGTTACTACAGGCGATCTTGGCACAAATTCAGCATTTTCATCTTCTTTTTCTTCGAGAAGTTCTTCAGCAAATTCATCCTGAAACTCAACTTCAAAACCGAAATCATCAGCAACCAGAGTTATTGCTTCTTTATCAAGACGCTGGTTAATGGAAACCATTAAACCCATCGACATAAATTTCTGAATTACTTCATTAACTGAAACACCCATCAGATTAGACAATTCAATTACGGAAATAAATTCCGTTACCTTCACTTTTGTCTGTTCTTCAAGATTTCTTATTTCATCTATCTGATCCTGAATTTCCTGTTTTTCTTTTCTCTTCATTTTCCGGATTTTAGCCCTATCCTGAACAACACTCTCATCCAGTCCGAGCATAGTTCTTTTTACGGCAGCATCAACAACCTGTTTATCAACTTCAGGTCTTTTCAGTTTTTTCTTTTTCTTGTTTTTTGTTGAGGGTTCTTCGGTAACTTCTCCCGGTTCTTTTTTCTTTTTCTTTTTTATTTTGAGTTTTTTCTTCTTGGCAGGTTCGTCTTCCTGGTTTTCATTATGTGGTCTGTCTGAATGCACAACAGGAGCCTTTTCTTCTGCCGGACGCTCCTGAGCAGCCTGTTTAACTGCCTCTTTATCGCTCATAAGATTAATACGCCCTACAATCGTAAGACCTTTTTTCTTTTTATCAAGTTCTATTTCACCACGTGTTTTGAAACCCTGATCTTCCGAACTTTGCTTTACCGACTCTATTTCGCTTTCGTTCTCAACAGATTGAACTATTTCAGAATCGGCCTCATCGTCTGCAGGTTCTTCTTCTATTTCTTCCTTAAGACCGGCTTCCGCTCCAATTTCATCAGGTTCTTCAACAGATTCGGCCTGCACTTCTGCAACAACTGTTTCTTCAGCCTTTATCTCTGAAGATTTCGCGGCTACCTCAGTTTCGGTTACCTCTTCAGGCAACGGAGCATCCTGCCTCATTTTATTAAATTCAGATACTTTCCGGTAATGGTCTTCCGCTTTTTCAATTTCTTTTTTGAATTTCACATTAAGATCTTCAAGCATCTCTTTTGTAAGAGGCGTGTTCTGCGAATTTATTTGATAACCTTTACCCTTCAAAAACTCTTCAATCATATCGCTCGAAAGATTATATTCTGCAGCGAATTTATACAATCTGAGTTTCTGTGGCTTTTGCATTTCGGACATATACTACCTTATATTTAAACTTTATTCTTCTTCAAATTGATTTTTTAATACATTAATAATGAAATTTGCCTTCTTAATATCTATTCCTTCTATCTCAAGAAGCTTTTCCGGTCCGCCCTGCAATATTTCCAGAGCATAATCCTTTCCGTTATCTCTTAAAATTTCGAAGATTTCTTTTCCGAGTTCTTCCTGAAGATCAAATAATTCAATATCTTCATCATATTCATCGTAGGATTTCTTAACACGAATTACTTCAATGTCAAATCCGGTTAACTTAATTGCCAGCCTTATATTAACTCCCTGACGGCCTACTATTAAAGATACCTGGTCGCTGTCTGCATATACCTTGCATTTTTTATTTTCTTCGTCAATTTCAATCTGTCTTAACTTAGCCGATGAGAGCGCTCTTTGTATATATTCAATCGGATCATCGCTGTAATTAATTACATCTATGTTTTCATTATTGAGTTCTCTTACAATGGCATGAATCCTTACTCCCTTCATACCAACACATGCCCCTACTGCATCTATTCTGTTATCGAGCGATTCAACTGCAACTTTTGCCCTTTCACCGGGTTCTCTTGCAATTCCCTTTATCTGTATAACTCCGTCATAAATCTCAGGAATTTCAATTTCAAACATTCTTTTTAGAAATAGATTATCTGCTCTGGAAATAATTACTATAGGTCCGTTTTTTGTCTTTTTCACTTGTTTAACAACAGCTCTGGTTGTTTCACCTTTACGCAGTTTTTCTTTAGGAAGCTGCTCAATTCTCGGAAGAAGTAATTCTGTCTTGTTGTGATTTACAAGCACATCGTTTTTCCTGACCTGATAAATATCTCCAACAACAATTTCGCCTATCATACTATTGTATTCTTTGTAAATAAGCTCTTTTTCTATTTCACGAATCTTTTGGTTCAGACTTTGTCTTGCAAGACTTATCATCCTGCGGCCGAATGAAGCTAAATCAAGTTTTTCCGAATAGGTTTCACCTACTTCAAGTTCATCCGGATTGCCTTTCTCGTTCAGCTCTTCGATACTTATATGCACAGCCGGATCTTCAACAACATCAACAACTTCCCTTTCAAGGAATATTTCGATATCGCCTTTATCCATATTTACAACTATCTCATATTTTGCTTCGTTGCCGTATTTCTTTTTGATCATTATGCCGAATATTTCTTCTATTATACTGGCAAGAACATCTTTATCCAGGCTTTTTTCACGAACCATTTGTGCAAACGATTCTACGATTTCGTAATTCATTTAGCTTCCTCCATTATCAAAAGCTTATTTGTACTTTAGCTGAATTTATGTTGTTGAATTCAATTTTTATTTCTTCTTTATCTGTATTAAAAACAAGGATACTTTCATTCACTTCCTTTAAAACTGCCTCGGTATTTATTGTATTGCCTTCGGCATTTTTGTAGGATAGGTTAAAAGACCTGCCAATATTCTTTTTGTATTGAATCAAAAACTTCAGAGGCCTGTCGAGCCCGGGAGATGAGACTTCAAGACGGTATTTGTTCTTGTACAGCTCTTTTTCTTCAATGAAATTTTTTATCTGACGGCTTACTCTTTCGCAATCTTCTGTTTTTACAAAATCCGCACCGTCAATAAATATCTCAATAACTGCATTCTGGCTGGTTCCCCTAATGATGAAATCAATCAAGAGATATCCCTCTTGCTCCAGGATTTTAATAGTCTGTTCTTTTAGAATATTTTTAACTTCCATATTGACAAATAAAAAACGCCCAATACGGGCGAAATTGAAAGTTGTAATTTAAAGAAAATGCAACATATAATCAAATATTATTTTATGCGGAAAATCAAATGCATTTTGATTTGTGTTTCTTTCCGGAAAGTTTACAAAGTGTTATTCAATGATATTTCCGCTTACTATGATTATGTTTCTTGGGTGTAATCATTGAACCGCAAGTCTCTGCATCTGACTGCAGGAATTATTTTCTCTTCCCTGTTCCGTTGCAGTAAGTGCATTTCTCGATACCAAGGCCCTTGCAGTTATAGCATTTATATCCGCATCCGCTTCCTTTGCATTGATAGCACTTTTCACGCGTAAATCCGTGACCTTTGCAGGTAAAACAAGTATATCCCGAATAAGAGAGTCCGTCGCCGCCACAGACATAACATTTCTTTTCGATTACCCCTAATCCGCCGCAAGTATAGCAATCACCGGTGCATCCGTTCCCGTCGCACCTGTAGCACTGAACTATACCTGTTCCGTTGCAGTTAAAGCAATCGCCGTAAGTAAAAGCTGTGGCAAAGAATATTACGATTATCCCCAATAAAATGTAACGCATTTTCATATTAACCTCATATTTTAATAACAACTTAATCGATTAATATTTTAAAACAGTATCATGCCCTGATATTATTTTGGTAGATTATTATTTTTCCTAATGACAATTTTGGGATAAATTATTGTACAAACTCGGTGCATTTACACTCCCTTAACACTACCACGCCAATCTTATCCCCGTCCATATAATACTCTACTCTCAACAACTTCCCGTTGTCCACTTCAATTTTATTATTAACCCCAAATTATAAAGTGGGGGACACGAGAGCAACAAGTGCCCAGGGAACTCCTTAACATTTTATCATTTCACCTTAACATTGTACTGCTTGACGCAGGCATTTCACTGCTTGACGCAGGCATTTCACTGCTTGACGCGGGTATTTCACTGCTTGACGCGGACATTTCACTGCTTGACGCGGACATTTCACTGCTTGACGCGGACATTTCACTGCTTGACGCGG
>CAZOZP010000047.1:0-30314 GCA_964584325.1 uncultured Melioribacteraceae bacterium | reverse complement strand
ATTTGATGATTATAACACACAAAATAAAGCGAGACCTTTCTTAATTTACCGACAGTCAAAGACTTTGTTCTGATGCAGGAAAAGGTTTATATAAGTGGAATTGGTATTTCAGATAATGATAAGTATAATTTTAGTTGCAGCTTCAATGAAGATGCGGAAACTACAGACATTGAACTTGAAATTTTTGATCGGTTTTTTTGGATAATCAATAGGGATTTTGAAGAAGGTACAGATGAGCTAACAGTTTATTGGGATGAACCTGATATGAGAATTAGCGGAAATATGATATTCTCAGGATTATCTACAAAGGATGCAGAGTTGTTAAGCAGCTGGTGGTCATTTTCAAATGAAGACAACGAAACAGTTTTTGATCACTATTATTTTAAAGATTGTGATTCTTCTTCAAACGAATATAAATATAATGATTCCGGGGAAAAAATATCTACAATTAGGAGAAGTAACGGTATATTCGAAAGTGAATCTATTTATAATACAGAGGGAAATATTAAAACTGATATTTTTATTAACGAAGAACATATAATGGTTAGAAAAGTTGTTACCGAAAATACTCCGGGTAAAGTCGTAACTATTGAATATGATAAGAATGATATAATAAAATCAATTGAAGAATCTAAAATGGATGATGATGGCAATGTTGTGAGTATTAATTGTTTTGATGGTGAAGGGAACTTACTTCGAAATGCCGAAAATTCCCATTATGATGATGGGAGATATGAGAGGAGTAATTGTTTTGATGTGAATGGAAATATACTTAGTAAAACGGAAATCTCGGTTAAAAATGACTTTGAATATAGGCT
Source organism: uncultured Melioribacteraceae bacterium (assembly GCA_964584325.1). Classification (GTDB taxonomy): domain Bacteria; phylum Bacteroidota; class Ignavibacteria; order Ignavibacteriales; family Melioribacteraceae; genus CAZOZP01. Next base: position 29,496 of record CAZOZP010000047.1, on the reverse strand, counting down.
TGTTTATTGTTTATATGAAAATGGCAATTTAATTAGAAAAGAGGATAGTTATCATAATTCTAAAAGTGAAACAAATAAATGTATAACCTATTACGAAAACGGCAAGATAGTGAAAACAATAATTAACGAAGGTATTTGTAAAAGTTATGCGGATATACTGCTTGATTGCTTTGAAGATGAATTATTAAATAAATGTTTTGTTAACATGAGATTAACTTTTGATAAACTTTCCAGCGGACAAATATTTTAATCATTCAATGATAAGAACCCAACCCGGCATATCATTATAATTCCCATGTCAAATTTGGAATTGTGATGAAGATACCGGAAGACATAAATACTATTATGAGTGAAGAAATATTCCTGAATTATATATTCAGTAAAGATCATTTTATGGGAATATATAAGTCAAGTCTGTTGAAGGAATATCAATTAGACAAAGACGCTTTAGGTATTTTAATTCCGCAGCTAAAACAATTTCCTCAAAAATATAAAGTTACTTCTGCATTGCCTGTTCAAGACAATAATACTCTGTTCAGATTTGTGATTACAGGACAACTACACCTTAATCAAAAGCCCCCGGTACTGATTCATACATTGTGGATATACAAAAGAAATAAAGAAGTTGAATTCATTAACCTGATTGTAGGAGAAGCCTAATTGAAGAATGAAATAAACTTATTCGATATTGTTAGGCTGAAAACAGATATAAACCGTTATTGTTTAAGAAAAGGAACTGTCGGTACTGTGATATATTCATATAATAATATGTATGAAGTTGAATTTATTACTCACGGGGGATTAACAATAGATAGCTGTCCCATTGCAAAAGATTCAGTTGAAAAAATACCGGATGAAAACCTGACGGGAATAAGAAAACAAACAATTTTCGTTTATTAGAGTGCGACGGAATATATTACAGAGAAAATAGGCTGATTTTTATTATCCAGGGATACTGCGCTGAACTATCAAAAATTGGAAGATAGATTAAACTAATTAAATACTTTGAATGGAGACATTATGAAAAACTCTTTACATATTTTTTTACTGATATTGCTGGCAGTATGTTCTAACACAATTTTAGCACAAAATAAAATTAAGGCTGAAAATATTCAGAATACTTTTATCAGCATAATTTCCGAATATAAACAGGAATATCAGCAGACCAGAAATGAGATAAAAAAAACAATGGTCAGAGAAAAGCGCAAAAATCAATTACAAAGTTTGCTGACTAGTTTGAATATGAGAAATTGGGAAGGAAAAATCACAGCTTTGGGTACAACCTCGAATGGTGATGCCTATATCGAAATAAGTTTTAACAGTATTGAAATAGAAACCTGGAATAACAATTTTTCGGACATGCAGTATAATACTTTAATACCATCAAACTCTGAAATTTATACAAGTCTTGCAGAGATGCAGATTGGAGATTTTGTAATTTGCGATTTCAAATTTATAGAAGGCGATAGAGATTATATACTTGAAAAAAGTCTTACTGAGGCCGGTTCAATGCTTCAACCAGAATTTATTGTGAAATTCAGTAAAATCAAAACAAAGTAAAGTTGCATTGTTAGGTGAAAATGTATAAGTTCCTTATTATTCAAAATAAAAAGAGGATAGAATGGAATTAGAATTACTTGAATTCTACAATAAGTTTACTGGATGTGGGAATTATCTAACCGCCCCTTTCTGGTTTATTGGATTAGAGCCTGGTGGAAATACTCAAGATTGTTTATCTAATGTTGATGAATTTGAAACTAAGATATTGAATTATGATATCAAAATTGACAATAATAAAGGAAAAGGAGAATATTATTATAAGAAACTGAAAACATTAATCAATGATCTCGGACTTGGAAACTACGAAGACGAAAAAAATAATATTTTCTTTGATAAGAATGATCCTAATATCTTCATAACAAATCTTTTCCCTTTAAACTTTAAGGGTACTAATACCTATGTTAACGAGGAGTATAAAAAAGTATTTAAGTCGATACCTGATAGTAAAAAAGAGTATTACAATTATCTTTTAGAGAATGGGCAAAGATGGAAGGTTCTTCTTAGTAACTCAAAATGTAGGTATATCTTTATTTTAGGAAAAACAGACTGTTTTAATCATTTTAAGAAAGCTATGAAAGAAAACAGTATTCTTTTAAATGAATTACATAACGATTCTATTGAAATTAAATATTTGTCAAAGTCTAATACTATAAACATATATGAGATGAGTTATGATAAAACAATTGTAGAAATATTTAATGAATCCGCACCCAAAGTTATTGTTCTACCCCATATAAGCAGGTGGTCAGATATATTTTTAAACGATATAAATCTTAATGCTATAAATAAATTAAAAGTTATGATAAATGAAAATACTTCTGGACATTGATGACACAGCAATTATTACCAACGACAGGGGAAAATCCTGGTTCAAGCATCCCAAGCTTGAAAGCTTAATCTCTGAACATAAGGTCGTGTTGTATTCCGGCAATCCGGATATTGGCAAATATGCTCAGGAATGGAAGACTGCCGGATATATCGCCAAAGGGACGGAATTAATCCCTGAAGCTGATGTGTTGATTGATAATGACCCGGAACTTTGGAAAGAGACAGTTGATACTAAAATGGTATTCAATTCAATTGATTCATTTTATAAATATTATGAGAAAAATAAGAAGTAATACCATTATTGTAAACATTTTACCAAGACATCTGAATAGTCCGGGAAAGAATAAAAATATAATAATCAAAATTAACATAGATTAAAGTAAAGTTTTTACCGGACTGATTCTGATCATTCAATGGAAATTATTTGATGAAAGACTACATATCTGATATAATCAGACAAACCGAAATTTTAGCCGCTGTAATGAATGGAGTTACAAAATCAAAGCTGGATTTTGCTGAGCAGTATGGAGTAACTGAGGTAACCATTCAGCGTGATCTTGAAAATTTAAGATCTTACGGCCTCGAAATATTCAGCAGAGGGAAAAGAGTAAGACTGCTGGAAAATCCACCGCAAGAACCCTTAATAGAAATCCTGGCTAATTATTTACCTCTTAAACTAAATTCAGATGTCTTTAAAAAACAGGTATCAGTCTTTAGTAAACAGAACAAATCTGATTTCTTTCCAAATCTTGCTTTACTTTCAAAAGCTGTGAATGAAAACACTGTGATTGAAATTAAATACAAAAGATTTTATGATAATCAGATAAAGAATTATTCCTTAATTCCCATAAGACTTTTTGCGAATGAATATAATTGGCTTTTGCATGCTATTAAAGAAGGCGAGAAACAGATACAAACTTTTTATGTTACCCGAATTATTGAACTAAGACTTACCGGGAAACATACTGAGAAAATTGACCTGCAGCAAACAGATGAACAGGAATGCGAAATAGTTTTGAAATTTTCACCTGAAGCTGAAAGTGAAATCCTTGATAAAATCTGGTTTGAAAAATTTGAGCTGATAATTGATGAAAACGGCTATTTGATATTAAAGACAAAGGTTCCCCTAACAAATAAACTTGCTTCCTGGTGTATCAGTTGGTGGGATATGCTTGAAATAGTAGAACCTATTAAGTTAAAAGACATAATTAAAGAGATGATTGAAAGCTTCCGGAAGAAGAATAAGTTATAAAAATAAATATCTTAAATTGAATGAGTAGCTTGAGGCAAATACAATTGACGTTAATAACTTCAAATTGAAAATAAACACTTTCATTGGTATGGTATCTTTTCTATCGATGGATATTTGAAATTGTATCGCAACCCGCGACATAATCTGCCCAATTTCTCCTTCCAAACTTTGCGGAGCATGAGCACTACGGAGTAGTGCGGAGGGGTAAAAAAAAGGAGGCAACTAGGCCTCCTTTGATAAGTTATAAAATTACTTTAGCAATATCATTTTTGAACTTTGAGAATAAACTTTACTTCCTTCAACTGATTTAGCAGTTATACGGTAAATATAAACTCCGCTTGAAAGATAACCGGCATTAAATATCTCACTGTGGCTGCCTGAATTCTTTAAACCGTCAGTTAAAGTAGTTACAAGTTCTCCCATTACATTGTAAATATCAATCTTAACAGTGCAATCTTCCGGGAGTGAATAACTGATTGTGGTTGAAGGGTTAAACGGATTTGGGTAGTTTCCCTTTAATTCAAAAATTGCAGGTTTTGAACTTATATTAATTGTATCCAACTGATCTTGATTATTAATTTTCATAGCAACATAAGGTAATTTTGTGTTTATCCCCATAAGAATTTCGATATTGTCGAGGTTATGTGAATTTGGGAAAATATTCTTTATTACTCCTGCAACTTCTTTTGCGGCAGAAGTATCACAAATATCATTCAGTAAATAAATAAATTTCTCATAGTATGCAGCTTCTGTAAGTAGTGGAATGTTTTTTTCTAAAATAACCTTCTCAAGCCACTGTACATTATTTATTTTGTCAAAATGAGATAGTTGTAATTTTGCTAAAGTACTAAGAACCTTACTTTTTTTATTGGATAATGATATGAGGTAGTTCAAATACGATGCCTTATCTGTTATTGATCTTGATAGTAAATCTAAAGAGAATGGGATTAATATTGATTCCGGGTATTTTCCAATGAATCTTTTTACGATAATTTCAGATTCAATGTTGTTGCCTAACTCTAGACTTGTTTCAGCAGATTTCAGAAGTATTACTTCCTGACTCTCTCCAGCAGAAGTTGAAGCCAAAAGGTTTTGAGAAAGGCAAGGATCTTCTGTGGACGGGTAATATTTAAAAGGGTAATATAAAATTGAACTTGTATTATCTTTACTAAAAAGAAGCGGATTTGGGCTGCTGCTACCCCAAAAATTATTTTCTGCTATCACATTTGAATAATTTTTAGCTTCAATAGATAGAGTATTTGTATTAAAAGTGTTATTGCCTCCTATCCAATTTGGGCAAGTCTTTTTCCCTAACATTGGATTAGATTGATTACTGACTTTGATCGCTGTTCCATTATTTGAAAAATTATTATTTCCAAAAGTCAGATTCCATCCAAAATATGGCTTGGAGTAATTCTCAACTAATACACCAATGTTATTGATTTTGATCGTATTTCCTGAAATGTATGGATCTGAGTACATAGCCCAAATCCCAGTGTAATTATCATGGATATTGCAATTCTGAATGTAAACATTTTCATTGTAAACATAAGTAGGACTAACCTTATAAATATAAATACCTGTCCCGCAATTAGATATCTCTGTGTTTTTAACGGAGGATCCGGTCTGATTAATATATAAACCAATGCTGGCATTTTTAACTATACAATAGTTTAGATTAATTCTAGATATATTACCCGGACCAACTTTTATTCCGGAACCATTATATGGATAAAAATTAAAGACAACTTTATTTGATGAATTACCGGAACAAGTCAAATTCCCAGCGTTTTGGATTAATAGGTTATTTCCTCCAAAATTCAGTGTAGTATTTGTATTAAGGGTAAGCTTGCATCCCTGTACAATAATATTTCCTTTAATCGTCAATGTTGTATTTGAGGGTAAAGTTTCATCATATAACAGTGTGCCTCCTGCTATCATAACGGGTTCCAGTTTGAATAATTTTCCTTCTGCGGGTGCAAAAGTGCATTGAAATGAACCATTTTTTGAAATCGTCCAAGAATTATTTGTTCCTATTTCCTTTATTAACCAATTATTAAAAGGAGAATTATTCTTGTTTATTGCGATTTGAAAAGCTCGCTCTTCATCCGGTAAGGTACGACGATTGATTACATAAATGTAATCAAGATTTTGATTCTCTAATTCATTAGTTTTTTTGAAAAATCCTAGTTGGATATAAGTATTTTGAGGACTGTCTGAAGTGGTAGAAATGGTTTTAATTGGTTCACCTATTGGTTGAGTACCGTTATTTATAAAGTAACTTTTTTGCCAGGTTAATCCAACTAATTCGTTGCCAATTTGTTTTAGTTTGAGATTAAACGCCTTTATTTTCTCCCATTTAGAATTTCCATACGAATCATAATATCTTGGTATTGGAGAATTATAGTTATCATCATCAAGCAAAGTTTTGTATGGCAAAACCGTTGAACCATTCCATACTTTAGAAAACATAAAATATTGTATTCCAGTTGCACCATAACATATACCTAAATTGCTCATAAGTATTGTCTCAAAAACAGAAGGTTCCCTCAATCTATGAGCATCAGGATTTGGATTCGTTTCATCCCAACTATGAGCCTGAGGTGTAAACCAATACTTTGTGTTAAATATTTTTGAATTTATAATATGCTCTTGCATTTTACTTGTTAAATAACTCATTTTACCCTGAATTGAGTTTAGGTAATCAGCAGAACCAGGAGTTGGAGTTGAAGCATCAATAGGGTAAATATCACAACGGTTTATTTTCATTTCAGTTTGCGATAAAAATCGCTGTGTAGTAGTTCCAGAAGTGTTAAAACATAATGCCAGGGTATCCGGTATTTTGAGTTAATGATGACATTCTTCGATTTTGATATCTGACGGGCAAGAAAGATTCTTTAGGTGGTTCGTCTCTCACTTTTATAATCGATAAACCTGGATTATCAATATAATTATTAACATAGTTTATCATTGCATCATCATATTTACCAGTAAAAAGCTCGTTGGAAGTATAATTATCAATAGCTATAAAATCTAAATAGCAAGTTACCTGATTATACCAGTATATTTGTATTTCATATGGTGAATTTGTTGCTGAGGATTCATCTATATCTTCAACACCAGTGATGTCAATCGAATTTGAATTGATTGGAAGTGGATCGGGTGTTGCTATACTAGGACCAGTTGGAGTTTTATTAAAACTTAGAGCAGTGATTTCTTTGAATGTTGCATCATTAAATTCATCAGCATAAATAACCCTCTGCATTGGTACGTTATTACTTTTATTTATTAGAATAACATTCACAACAGGTGTATGAGAATAAACAGATGATGAGATGGCCATCCTTATTTTTAAGAAATATGAATTAGCATCCGGGATTTCGGAATCAAATTTTAAGTTTTTAGCAGCATAACCGGATAAATGTTCATTTTTTCTCAGAACCAGACAATGATTAGCAATCATCTCTCTTTCAGGTATATTTGAATAATGAACTTCTGGATCAAATTCATTTTGAGATGAAGAAATACGAGTACTGATGCCAGTTTCATGTGTTGAGAAATCATAATCATTTTCGATTTGATACTGCCATCTTTTAAAGTTTGTTAAGTAATGATAGTTATTTAGTTCAACAGAGAGGCCATAATTGTTAGCCTTAGTTAATTCATCTTTAATAAATTGTATATCATTTGAACTTTTTTCTCTAAAAGCTAAAGTCCCAAAATTAAAACTTAAATCTCTTATTAAATTCCAGTAGTTATTTGTTAAATGAATATTAGAGATTCCACCTCCTGAACGAGTCTGATCCGTAGTATTAAGCCAATCAGCTCCTATAACAAATTTATCTTGTGCAAATAAATTAACTAAAGGAACAAAAAACATAATAAATATAAACTTTTTCATTTGTCTCCCTAAATATTATTTGTAAAATACTTTGCTACTTACTATAGTGCTAAATGTCACTATTTAAGAACCATCATTTTTCTTGTTTTTACGTTATCTCCTAAATTAAGTTCATAATAATAAATGCCGCTGCAAAGATTTAATAGACCTGCATTAAAATTTATTTGATGATCACCTTTCATTTGTTTTTCATTAACTAAAGTTGTTATTTTTTGTCCTAAATTGTTATAAACAATTAGTCTAACGTCAGAATCATTAAATAAAGTATAAGTAATCACTGTATTTGGATTAAAGGGATTTGGATAATTCTGTTTAAGAATCAAAGATTCAATTTCTTTTACATTAAACGATTCTTTTATATCTGTATGAACAAGAGAATCACCAGTAAAAAGCAATACTGTATGAAAATAATTCATATCACAAACTAAAAGGTCGTCAACACCATCATTATTTTGATCCCCTGCATTTATCGCCTTATTAGGAGCTAGTCCGTCTGAATCTAAAATTCCTCTCAGATAATATGGATTGAATTTGTTGATTTTTTTTCCTCCAAGATTAACAGAAAAAATTTTATACCCTGCAGGGGAAAGAAGAAAATCATTATAACCGTCTTTGTTGAAATCTCCAATCATTTGTGCAATACCTCCTGCATAAATACTCGAATCACTGGAATCAATATCTTCAATAACTGCAAAAGGGATAGTATCAGGAATGCCTGTGGTAAATTTATAAAATTTTGTGGTAGTAAGATTACTTTGTATCATATCTCTGTAACGGTTTCCTCCTACAACCAAATCTATTTTATCATCTCCATCAACATCTCCAAGAGAAAAATCCCAGGAGAACCATTCTCCAATTACTCCCTTTTTATAAATCGATGATAGTCTTACGGATGCATTCCCATAATTATAATCAGTTGAATCACTACCATAGTAGATTAACAATACAGATACTGTATCTTTAACATTAATTATTTCATAATAACTTAACAGTAAGTCATCAATTCCATCATCATTAACATCACCAATATCATAATACTCTCCATAATCTTTCATATTGGATAAAAAGGTAGGAAGAGTATTTGGATCAAGATTCATATAATCAGGGTTTTGAGCAGGGAAATCATTCCCAAAATAAATATATAGACCATTCCCGATATCAATTTCTTCCGGATTAAATGTCGTATATTCTTTTGAATAAAAAATAATATCCTCATATTTATCATCATTCAGGTTACCTATTTTAATAGTTCTTGGATTAAATCCGAACAATTCAATATAATTTGTGTCATAAGGTATAGGAATTGAATAATCAGCTGTAGTATCTATGGAATTCAGCTCAGTATTATTTCCCCAATAGAATAATATTTCTCCTTTATAATAGCGATCATTTGAGCTTCTGTAATTTGAAAAATACAATGTAACAAGATCTTTTAACCCATCACCATTAAAATCAAGTAATGCTGCCAGTCTTCCGCGGAATGTTAAATCTACAATTTTATCAAGAATTACTTCTTCTCCCAGATGAACATCAGTACTATTTCTGTTTCCAATAAAAAGATCCTTTATCCCATCGGAATTTATATCAAATGCTTCAATATTATATCCGGTTTCCTTATTGTTTAGCGACCATTTTTCTATCATCGGAATACCATGATCCCATCCGCTTTCGTTTCTCATGCGTTCAGAATCATTACTCAAAGATAAATCAGAAGGGGAGTTATTTAAGGATTTGTTTTTAATAGATTGGCTATAAACAATGGATGCGAATAGTAGCATAAATACAAAGATTATTCTCATTTTTAATCTCTAAATTAATTTGATAAATTATGTCACCAATTAGAATATAATTAATTCTGTCATTTTTTGATCTCCCAAGGCATATATATATATGCGGCAGATATTTTTTTAAATTGTGATTCTTTACAAAAATAAGGATCTCGAATTGAGAGTATATGTTCGTAAATAATTGTGTTAACGTAAATATTTTATTATTCAAACGCAATAGGTTTATTTATTATTATAAGCATTTATAACTAAACGATCATTCTGATAACCAAAGCTTGTGATTCGGAAATTTTCTGGTAAGTCTCACAACCCTCCCTCTTCCGAGAATGAATAATAAGCTTCATCTGTTATTATAAGATGATCGAGCAGGGGAATATCCAGAATTTCACCTGCTTGCTTGGATACAAACTGCCGGAAGGATGGTTATGCATCAGGATAATACTATTGCAGTTTGAAGCTATTGCAATCCGGGGGACAGTTATTCTAAAATAATCAATAAAACATTGTTGACTTTCTAAAACAAATATATTACTATTAGCAAGTTTATTTTAGGGCGAAATAAATTAGAGGCAGGGCACCCCGACAAGATATAGTTGGGTCAAGCTTCAATTCGGAGTTTAAAGATATAATCTAAAATCAAGTATTGTTTAGTTAAAATTCTCCGGATAAAATTCTATTATTTTAGAATGTTATACGGGATATTATAATTTTAATTCTATTTGGGCAGATAAATGAAGGATGAAATATGAACAGGATTCTCTTGCTTTTATGTGTTTTGTGTTTTATTAAATGTAGTTCCCCGGTTGACCCTCAAAAGAATGAAATTAATAAAGATATTATAGAATTAAAGAAACCCGGGTTGGATAATTTTGGGAATGACCATATTTATGGAAAAATTGCGATATATCGTAATGGAAATATTTATACGGGGAATATTCCGGGGGCCTCATTAAATAAAGTACAACTAGACCAAAATAATAATGTCCTTGAATATTCAGAATTAAATTTGGGTTATGGGAATTGGTCATATATAGATGGCAATCAAGACGGCACTAAGCTATTATTAATACATACTATTCTGGGAGGTATCAGTGCAGGTTCATTATTTGAATTCAATACGGTTACTCATGAATTACTACAATTAGTTGACAGTACAAATTATGTATCAAGTGCAAGATACATGAATGGAGATGATACAAAACTCATATATTATAAATACGGCAAAATTAATTATGTTAATGAGTTTATCGACTTAGATTATTCTGATGCCGGCTATTATGAGTTGGATTTAATTACAAAAAATGAAAAATTAATTTTAAAGTATGTTTCGGGTCCGGGCATTTTCGAAATGATAAATTCATTTGATATTCACCCCGCAAATACGAAGCTTTTAATATGTTTTACCAAAGGTTCAAAATTCGAATTTAACCCTCCGTTTATAGGAGTCTATGATATTCTCACCCAAAAACTGGATACTCTGAACATTTCTTTTGAAAAAACAAACAGGCGAATGAATTTGTGGTTAAGGTATAATAAGAATGCAACAAAAATATTGTACTCATATTTTCCTCACGGTTCCTATAGCCACATAACAAACGGAACAAGTGAAGCCGGAATAATAGATGTCGAAACATTAAACAGAAAACATCTTGATTTAAATACTAATGAGGGTGGTTCAGTGCAACTTTCAGTTGAGTGGGATGACTATGAGCAAAGAATTGTTTTTTGCAGCGGGAGGGTTAATAATGAAGGAGTTTTAGGGTATTCCAAATTATATATATTAAAACAAATTCCTTAGGGGGGCGGTATGAAAAAAGTGATTAATTTAATTTTATTATGTCTAATGATTGCAAGTACGCAATTTGCTCAGGAATCTATTCCAAAACAAAAAGAATTATTAGACTTTGGCAACTTGAAAATTAGTAAAGTTAAACGAACGGGTATTGAATTTGTATTTGAACTAAATGGACTTGAGAATGCTATAGGTAAATATTCAACATTTAACAAAAGAATAGAAGGAACCCAAAGAAAAGAGATAGTTTTGGCAAAAGGTCAGAAATCGATTGAAAAATTATCGATTGAAAATTTTAGAGAGGATAATATTAATTTGTTATCAATAAATGTAGATGTCCCTGATGCACCAGTAGGGTATAAAAAGTCTTATTATAAGCATTATTATATAAAAAAAGTTAAAAATGAATATCAAATAATTGATCCGATGATTGTAGATCAGAAATCTATTAAGAAAATTGGTGAAGATATAAAGATTCTTCAAGCAAAATCAACTTTAATGGCAGCTTCTCAGAATTATAAAATTAAGATTGCAGGAAAAATTCTTATTGATGGAATTCAAAAAGGATTATATGGTAATAGTGTTGTCCTTTGGTTTAGGAATACAAATAAACCAGATGAATGGTATCATCCGGTTTTCGGAAACCAACAAAACATTCACTATGATATTTTGGATTCACAAGGAAATTATCAGTTTGACTTTAATTTTTCCGGGGATCTTTCCAGTTATAATCAAGCTATTATTCTTGTTAATACTGTAAACGCAGCTGTATGTTTGCCAGCTCCTTCAAATGGTTATAAAACATGGGAATCAAATGGATACAAAAGTTATTTTAATGAGGCTGAAGGTGTTATCATAGAGTTAGACCGGACTAATCCAAATGTTGAGGTAACAAAAAATGGTCTGATAAACAGAAATTCCGGTGAAATTTTAAGATACATGATGCTTGCGAGGGAACTTTCCATAAAGAGATATAACGGAAATTGTCCATTTAATATACCCTCGATTTCAGCATCTTTAACAAATTTATCAGTTGCTGGTCAGTTTGTTGTTTCCTGGAGTGATATAATTAATGGGTATGTTCAATATATCCAAATTGATCCCTCCTATACAGACTTTTCAACTGTTTCACACGAATATGGACATTATATAAATTATTTAATGTGGGGCAGAGTGAAATTTTGTGCAGCGCCTACTGAAATAAAGGAGGGGTGGGCAATATTTTATTCATTTGCAACTCGAAATTACGGCAATAAAGTTTATGGGGACTATTTTGATAATTATGACGACAATACTGAAATAGCTCCCTTTTATAAAAGTAGTACAAGATATGATAACATCCGCTATGCTTATTGTTATTATAATAAACCTGAGTATGCCGCAGTTGCCTGCTATATTTGGAATGCTTATGACAGTTATCATGGTGGAGATTTTGAACATAATATGTATGATTTATACGATAATGATGATATTTCTGATCAAGCAACTTCAATTTTTGAAGCTTTTAGACAATTACCTTTAGTAGATAGAAATTATCTGCATTATTTTTTCAACAATAAAATAGGTTCCAATTATAATTTCGCATGCAATGCGTTATTTAATTTCGTTTACAATGATCTTTATAACATTCCTGCTCAAAAAATGCAATCAGCTCAGATCAAAAATTTTAGCGGAAGTATTGTAAATAGCAACCAGATAGATTTTTCATGGGCCACACAATCTTATTCTTATCCGGACTGTTATCAAAATAAAGAAACAGGGTATAAACTTTATTATAAAAATGGTACCTCATGGCAATTGATAACAACGCTGACAAATAATCAAAATAATTATTCGTATAATGCCAAAAATGTAAATAGAGAATACAAACTGACTTCATATAATTTGACGGGGGAATCTTCAATCCCTCTTTATATTTATCCTTATGTTGATTTATCAGCAAGTATTAAGGGTCATGTAAATATAAGTAGAAGTCAACCAAATACTTGGATGTGTAATGCTTGTGGAGGAAAATCTCCTTATTCGTATCAATGGGAAATAAAGAAAAATTCATATGATTTCAGAGAACAAGCTTATCCATCAGATCAATGGTTGACTGTCGGTAATAATTCCTCAAACTACACAAAACCTGCTCCCAATAACGGTGATTATAGAGGTTTTGAATTAAGATGTACCGTGACGGATAACAGTAATTCCAAAGCAACAAGCAATATTATTTCTGTGAACTATAATGTTTCAAAAGAAATGATGGCTATTGAAGTTAATAATAAATCTAAAGCACTTCCTCAAAGATTTTCTATTAGTAATTTTCCTAATCCATTTAACCCAACTACAAAGATTGAATATCAATTACCAGAAGAAAGTTTTGTTGAGATAATAGTAGTAAATTCTCTTGGACAAAAGGTAAAACAGCTCGTATCGGAAAATCAGGATATAGGTTACTACACAATTCAGTTTGATGGCAGTACTCTCCCTAGTGGAGTCTATTATTGCAGTTTGAAAGCAGGCACCCAAGTTTATACTAAACAAATGGTTTTAATTAAATAGTGACAAATGACACTCATTTAAAACATTTCATTCCTGGCAGACCTCTATGTCTGCCAGGAATGTTGCATTTCTCTACAAATATCAACGATACTACATTCTAAGGGGCACTTGGAAATATGATGAAAATTGTTAGATGGTGTCTCTAGGAAACAGAAGACAAAAGCCTAAGAGGTTTTTAAGTCAGAAAATTTAAGCACTAAATTGCACACTGCAAAATAGAAATCCCCTTTATTTACGTTAATTGATTAAGTGGTTTCAACCTTTCCCCCTATAAAGCAAAAACCCCTGAAGTGTTTATTCTTCAAGGGTTTGTTGTGGGCCCAGATGGAATCGAACCACCGACCCTCTGATTATGAGTCAGAAAAAGCCGTTAATAAACAATAACTTAACCTTTATTTCGCACTATTTTTCGCACTGTTTAAAGATATTCCCCGTTTTGCTCCCAGGATAAAAAGCGGGGAAACAATGTTTTTATCAAAGCACAAAACAGGAATCTATTATTTATTCTTTTATCAGGAAGGAATAAGAAAATCAGTATCAACCAAGACAGCCAGCAAAAAAGAAGCAAATGAGTTTCTAAGAAGTTTTATTATACCGGAAAAGAAAGCACCCGGGAAGCAAAACGGACAATCGGTCAGCAACTCAATCAGGCGGTATTTAATCCACTGTGAAACCCGTCTACAGCCGAAAACAATAGCCGATCTAAAATCCGAATTTAAACAGTTTATCGGTTACACCGGAGCAGATACAAATATTCACGAAATAAACAAAGAAAGAATATCGGGATATATAGACCGCAGAATTATGGTTAGTAAACATACGGGAGCAAAGGCACAAAGATATTTAAGCACTTTTTTTAAGTATTTAGTGGAAATTGAGATTATCGGTATAAATCCAATGGAGAAATTAAAGAGGGTTAAAACCGATAAAACAGAGCCGGAATATTTCACGGAAGAGCAGTTTAATAATTTTTTAGTGCATATATCCGAATCTGAAATATTAAAACCCCTTTTTGTTTATGCTTTTTATTCAGGCTGTAGGTTAAAAGAAATTGTTTCCTTAAAATTTGAACATATCAACCTACAAAAAGGAACTATTGAAATCGGGAAAGATTTTAGAACGAAATCAGGGAAGAGCCGAATAATTCCGATTTTACCCGAAATAAAAGAAGTTATCATAAACCAATACAAATTAAATAAAAGTGTTTGGGTATTTTCCACAGCCACCGGGGAACAACTTAAAGGGGATTATGTGAGCAAAAACTTCAAAAAGCATATCAAACACCAGCAATTAAATAATCGGCTTCATTTCCACAGTCTGAGGCATTCGGGGGCAAGTTATTTATTACGCTGTGGATTATCTGTATTTCACACCAGCCGGATATTGGGGCATTCTTCCACAGCGATAACGGAGCAAGTTTACAGCCACCACACAACGGAGGATCTAATTAAAGCAGTATCAAAAATAAACTTATAAGGGATAAAATAAAATGAAATATTATGTTAAAACCTTACATTATAATACAATATAAAAAAAAGAGTAAAGAGATAAAATAAAATGAAATATTATGTTAAAACCAGTAAAGACTTGAACCAGGCAATAAAAGATTATTCAATAAAACCCGGGTACGATACCGAGAGACAGGAATTAAACTGTTATTGCGGAGAAAGCCAGGGAGTAAGGGTTTATTTTAACGGAAGTGCGGAAACAATAATTATTTTATGCCCCGAATGCTACCGGACAGCAACACACAAACAAAGGTATTTATAAAAACTCAAAATAATATTTACAGAATTTCAAAAATAGAATCAGTATATTTAATTATAACAAAAAGCGGGGATAATATGACACCAGGACAGGCTTTTCCTGTGAACAAGTCTCAAATGAATATTGAGACTATCAAGGCAGAAATAAATAAACAAAAAGACAGCTTAGAGAATTGCCAAACAGCACCCGAGAAGGGGCCAACAATTAAAGGCAATTTTCAGAATTGTACTTTTATCATATCCAACGGCAAAATCAATGTTAATTTAGCAAGTCAGCACGATAATATAAAAAAAATGCTAATGGAGAGCCGGGATCAAGCCGAGGGAAAGGGATTAGAGCCGTTTATCAATAGGCAATCGGAAGCCCGGGAGTGGGTAATAAATTTCCGTGATATATTAGAGGAAATGGGATCACGATTAGAAGAGGGAATAAAAATTAAAGATGTTCCCTTTATACCTAAATGGGATACCACAGCTGTAGAAGAGGCGGAGCGAATAATAGGAACGGAGACAATAGAATTAAAGAGTACCGATAAAGCTGTAATTCTAAACACGGCAATTAGTGTATTTGACCGTATTTGTTCGATGCCTTGTTTAAGTAGAATTATCGAGGGAACGAGCGAAATAATTCGCTTTAATGGTTTTACAGAGAGAGGCGGAGAAATAACAATTAAAGTAACCGGGTATTTTAACGAGTTAAGCAAGGCGGAGCTTTTTAATAAAGTTATCATTGATACAGTAAAAGAATATTATACTACTTTTGCCCCAATGATAAAAGAATTAAAAGAATTAAACCGGAATAATATTAGAGAAGCCCTAAGATTATTAGAATCAGCGGGGGGAATATCCGGGAGGGATGCCGATAATTACGGGAAACCAAAACCAAAGAAACAAAGCCCGGAAAGAAAACGGAAGTATAAAAACAAAGAAGAATTTATAAAGGCTATTAAAACAGTAAAGAAACCAGTTACCGGAAATATTAAAGATAGTGTCAAATCAAGTTTAGGAATATCCTATGTTCGTTTTAGACAACTTATAGAAGAATTTAAAATCAGTAGGGAGGAACTAAAAAAAATTAACAATATATTTTAACAAAAAGTAAAATTAAGCTTAATTTTACCACCCTTAATCCCTTATTCCATAGGGTAAAATGGTAAAGGCACGATTTAAGCTTACCCTTAAGCGGTTAATTACTGAAGCGGGGAAAGCAAAATTTTTACCGGTGTTAAGATACGAAAGGTTAGTCCCCGCTTCCTTAGGATCAAGACACCGGTTTCATTTTATAGTGTGCAAAAATGGAATATTACTATTTAGGGAATGTATCAAAGCCCGGGGAAATAACAGGAATAGAGTTTAAGGAACTTAGGGAATCAGTTAAAAGCGGGATTTTATCCGGCAAAGACTATAACAGTACAATAAACGAAATAAGAGCCGGAAACAAAGACCTTAAAAAACAACTTCCACAGCTATTTTTTAATAAGTTTAACGGTTACAAAGACAAAGAACACTTTGAATATAGCGAACTGTTTCTTTTTGATGCGGATAATGTTTCGGATATTCCTAATTTATCAATGAGATTAAAACAAGACCCGAGAATATTTTTCTTGTTTCGGAGCTGTTCAAATAATGGATTAAAATTCGGAATAAAATTATCTGAAAAGATCACAGATATAAACCAATATGAAGCTAATTATAAAAAGTGTTTAGCAGAATTAGAAGCAAAATTTAATATTAAACTTGACCCAACCACAAGCCCAACCTTTGGAACTTATTTATCAAAAGATGAATGTTTTTATACTAATTGGCAATCCGAACCCTATAAAATCACAATTATAAAGCCCGGGAGCATAAAGAACCAGTCAAAAGAAGAATCAATAAACCGCCAAGGGGAACTTGATTTAATTATCGAAAATGGAAGCAATGAAGGGAGCCGGAACAACGATCTAATAAGGTTAATCGGACATTTTATAGGGTTAAACACACCTAAAAAAGTAACGACCCAATTCTTAAGAATGTGGAACGAAAAGAACGCCCCACCCTTAAAAGATAAAGAAATTGTTAAGGCTGTGGATAATGGTTATTTGAAATGGCATAAAGAATCTAAGGGGAAATTAGAAACAGTCCCCGAAACACCAGGGGAATTTGCTTCAATGTTTCAACTGCAATATAAGGACAATTTAAGGTATTGCCACACAGCCAAAAAATGGAAGATATTTAACGGAAAATTTTGGGAAATAGATTCAAAAGGGGAAGTTTACAACAAATTAAGAAAACTAATTTTATCAATAAATAGTTATGTGGAAAATGCGAAGTTAGCACCTGAAGAGAGAAAGAAATTCTACAGCTTATTAAATCGCTATGATGCCCCCGATTGGAAAAGATCGGTTTTAACTGAAGCCGAAAGTTTACCGGGAATAGCCACCAATGAAACAGATTATGACAATAACCCGCACTTATACAATTTGTCAAACGGAACAATAAACCTTGAAACTTTGGAGTTTGAAGAGGAACACCGCCCGGGAGACCTTTTAACGAAAATATCCAATGTGAATTACGATGAAGATGCAAAACCCCCGATAAAATGGTTTGAATTTCTTGAAACTATATTTAACGGAGATATTGACTTAATTCGTTATGTTGCTAAGTGCGTAGGCTATTCCTTAACAACTTCCACGGATGAGAATTGTTTTTTCTTTATGTACGGAACAGGCAAAAACGGAAAAAGCACTTTCATTGAAGCCTTAGAAATGGTATTCGGTGATTATTGCCTGAAAGCTTCAGCCAGTGTAATAATGAAAAAGAGAAACGAAGGTATTCCGAATGATATAGCAAGGTTAAAAGGGAGTAGGTTTGTTTCCTGTAGTGAAATAGGGGAAGGCAAATCCCTAAATGAAGAATTGATAAAAGACCTTACCGGAGGGGATAAAATAACAGCCCGATACTTACACCAGGAATATTTTGAGTTTCGACCTGAATTTAAATTGTGGATTTACGGCAATCACAAACCAACCATAACCGGAACAGATGAAGGAATTAAACGGAGGGTTAAACTGATTCCCTTTGAAGTGCAAATACCGGAATCAAAGCGGAGACCAAAAGCCGAAATAATGGAGGAATTAGAAGCCGAAAAATCAGGGATATTAAATTGGTGTGTCAATGGTTTTTTACTTTGGAAGAAGGAAGGATTGAAAGACTGTGTTAAAGTTGACGAAGCCACCGACAAATATTTTGAGGAACAGGATATTGTAAAGGCTTTTATAAATGAATGTTGCGAACTACACCCCGAAAAATCAGGAAAACAAACGAAATGCAGTGAATTATATTCATTATTTGAACAAAATCAGGAAGGAAATAGGGAAAGGGTAATAAGTAATAAAATCTTTACTCAAAGGCTTCAGGCATTGGGAATTAATAAAATACGAACAAATACCAATAATTATTGGAAAAATATCACAGTAAGAAGCGAAATGAGACAGGAAATAACAGGAATTAACGAGTTTAATTTTCAAAATGAGGGGAATTAGTGTATAAGTGTATGGTGTGTATCAGAAATCAAGGTTTTTCGATTTTGGAAAAAAAATAATTTCCTATAGGGAAAACCCTATTTTTTTATACACACCATACACTTATACACTAAATTATAAAATTTAATGGATTTACTAATAATTTAAGAGGTGATAAAATGGCAAAAAGACTTATAAGCCCGGATCATATTCCCGGATTGAACGGTATTTCAGACAGAAAAGAGAAATTAAAGCCCATAAGTGCTATAATGAAATTTTGTTCCACCTGTAAAGACCGCAAACAATGTAAATATAAGTGTCCTTTAAGAAAGGATAATATTGACCTTACCGAACAGCATAAACCAGTTAAAAGCGAACCGAAAGAATTAAGACCGTTTGTAAATAACAAAAATCCAAATTGTAAACCGGCTATCCCCCAACTTCCTGTAAGTCTTAATTGATTAGGCGGATTGGTTCAAAACGAACATAAACGCACTACAAACGATTAAAAACCAAAGGTGATATAAAGTTATTGCCTTTAGTTTTTATCATAATAGAAGCGAAATAAAGGCTTTTAATGCACTGTTTATTTTCGCACTGTAGCACCGGAAGCCCCTTTATCCAGTTATCGAAAACGAGCTTTAATAATTTTAATTGTCTAAATTTGTCTTAATATAAAAAGGGAATAGATAATATGGAATGTCCTAACTGTTCAAATGAAAAAGTAAAGTTATAAGTACAAAAAGAATTAAAGGGTTAAACATTCGGGAAAGATACTGTATTAAACGTCAAATCCACTTTAGAACCGCCGAAGTTGTTGAGTTTATTCTCAAATATAATAAAGAAAAAGACAAATTAACCCCAATTAAATATGAAGAGAGTTAAAACAGTGCGGAAACTTGACCAGTATAGCTATTTATTTATATATTTAATAAAATCGTTCATTCAAATATTGGAAGCAAAAAGGAATATTTTTAACGGTAAAAATTATACGAAAACTTTGCAAGCTATTGTAAACAAAAGGGAAATAAGGCGGAGAGTGCCTAAATTTTTTCGCACTATTTTTCGCACTGCAAAATAGAAATCCCCTTTATTTACGTTAATTGATTAAGTGGTTTCAACCTTTCCCCCTATAAAGCAAAAACCCCTGAAGTGTTTATTCTTCAAGGGTTTGTTGTGGGCCCAGATGGAATCGAACCACCGACCCTCTGATTATGAGTCAGATGCTCTAACCGACTGAGCTATGGGCCCAAAATTTATGAGCCAAAACTTAATGATAAACAGTCAAAAATGCAACAAAATATTCAGAATTTTATTCTATGATGTGATAATAATATGTTTTATTTTGTGTGAATAATTATGGATTTAGGAGAAAAGAATGGAGCTGTTTTTCGGATTCTTAGGCTTCGGCTTTATGGCTGTTGTTGTAGCCGTGCCCGTGTATTTAATTGTTCTTCACGGCAGAATGAAAGAACTTTCGCGTAAGGTAGAAAGAATTGAACATTTTCTCCAGAACTCTGAATTTAAGCCGCGAACCAGGCAATCTGCAGCTGTAAATCGTGCAATTGAGCCCGGCATTGCATCTGTAACAAGTGAATTACCGAAGATTAAGTTACCGGAAGAACCGGCTCCTCAGACAGAAAGCATTAATGAAACGCTTCACGAATCACGCTTCACGAGTCACGATGAAGAAACATTTAATGCATCAGATATTAAACCAACTGTTGAAGGAGATTCTTCGTTGCAGGCTCCTCAGAATGACAGCATTAATGAAACGCTTAATGTTCCCGATGAAGAAACGCATCACGCATCACGCGTCACGCCTAACATCCTCGAGGAATCCTGGGAAGAAAAACTCGGCGGAAAGGTATTTAACAGAATAGGGGCAATTGCACTTGTGTTTGCGGCGGGATTTTTCCTTAAATACGCCTTCGATAATGATTGGATTTCTGATACCGTAAAACTTTTAATAGGTGCAGCGGCAGGATTCTCTTTGCTTTTTGCTTCTTTCAGATTCCATAAACGAGGCTATTCGGTATTTTCGCAGGGACTAACAGGGGCGGGAATTTCAATTCTTTATCTTACCGTGTGGGCATCGTTCAGTCTTTATGATCTAACTTCACAATTAACTGCGTTCATTCTTATGTCCTGCGTTACTGTTCTTTCATTCAGGCTTTCTGTATATTATAATTCTTTGGCTGCCGCAATTTTAAGTCTTTTGGGCGGAATTCTGACACCGGTGCTCCTTAGTACGGGTCAGCCTAATCATTACGGCCTATTTTCTTATCTTCTCCTGCTTAACTGGGGAGTGCTTGCGCTTACTTTTAAGAAGAAACAATGGCAATTGCTTCCGTTAATTGCTGTTATTGGAAGTAATCTATACATTTTCGGGTGGCTGCTGCATTATTTCAATTATGAAAATTTTCCTGAAGCTCTTGCTTTCTTTTCACTTTTCTGGCTTAGCTTTAAATTGCCTTATTTTGCTGCAAGATTAAGAAACATAGAAATTAATGAGGGCTTATCGCTTGCAATAAATACTCTGAACACAATATTTTATTTCATTTCAATGATGTATATTTTCGGAGAATCACACGATGCCTGGAATTCGTTTGTTGCTTTGGTTATTGCAATTATTTATTTATCCGAAACTGTTTTTCTGCTCAAAAATACTTCATGTGGCTTAATTGACAGAAATAATGCAATGCTTGGTGTGCTCATATTTGTGTTTGCCGCTGTTATTGAATTCGAAGAAGAAAAGCTTCTGTCGATACTTTTTATTCAGTCTTTGATAATTATGTTTATTGCTAAAAGTCTTTCAATGCAAATAATAAATAAAACCGGATACATACTTGCAGGAATTTCTGCTTTTGTACTCGGACTGTTTTTAACAACACAGCCTGAATTTAGCGGGGCGGCTGTTTTTTTTAACATAAGAGGTGTTGCTGTATTCCTGATGTTTATTACTGCGTTTATTTCCGTTAGATTCTTTTCACCGGGCAAATATGAGGAAGCATACAGGAGTACCGCGGTAATTTTTTCACTGTTATTTGCGGCAGCATGGATAGTTACTGAAATCCACCATTATAAGTGGTACCTTGTTTTAGGGAAGGCTGAAATATATACGGATTTGTATGAATATAATTCACGAATAATCACAGGAGCAATGCTTCTTGTATATATTGCCGGAATCTCGGTTTTCGGAATACTAAAAAAGAACATAGATGTTTTAAGACCTGCGGCTTTAATTGCATTGTTTACGGCAGTATATATTAGCATAATATCGGTGCCCGCTGATTATATGCTTGTACTTAATTCCAAATCTGTTTTAATGCTGGGTCTGATTGCGATTTCTTTTACTTCGGCATATTTCGGAAGACATAAGGCTGTAGAAGAAATACCGGTATTCTTTATATCACTGGCGCTGATTCTCATATTCGTTTATATTACGAGTGAACCTTACCAATATTTAGGGATGGTTACAGAGAAAGGAGTATCTGAATACCCGGAAAATTTCAGGCAAATGATTATGAGTCTAATGTGGCTGTTGTATGCAATAAGCCTTATGGCCTCAGGAATAATTCTGCGGAATAAATACTTGAGAATATCAGCAATTTGTGTTTTAGGTATTGTGGTTCTGAAAGTATTTCTGTTCGATCTGTCATTCCTGGAAACACTTTACAGAATATTCTCGTTTTTCGGTTTAGGAATAATATTAATAACTGCTTCTTATTTATATCAGAAATATCGTGATAGAATACTTTAGAATATGTTTACTGAAAATATAAATATGGATTCTTTGAAAATGTGGGCGAGTGGTGAATGATCAAAAATATTTTCCGCGAGAAATATAAAGGAAATATATATATGCAGAAAAGATTTAATATTAAGAAATATACGGGGTTATTTCTGTTTCTATTCGTAACGTTTTCGGCGGCCTATATAGGTGCAACTGCTTCAATCAGTGCAAAGACGTTTTATGCCGAATTGACGAGGCCTTTATGGGCACCGCCCGGTTACTTATTCGGACCTGTCTGGAGTGTTTTGTATATAATGATGGCTGTATCCGCCTGGCTTGTATGGATAAAAGAGAATTACAGTTTCAGGAGAGTTTCAGTTCTTACATTCTTTTTTCAGCTTGCATTAAATGCATTATGGACGTGGATTTTCTTTGTTTGGAATTCCGGTTTTTTTGCATTCATAGAAATATTGATATTATGGATTCTTATTCTATTAACAATTTATTTATTTAATAAAAGGAGTAAAATTGCAGCGGCATTACTGATTCCCTATCTATTATGGGTAACGTTTGCCTCGGCTCTTACATTTGCCATCTGGCAAAGTAATCCGGAAATATTATGATCTCACTAAGTATAAATTGTTTTAATCTTAAATTGAATATCCTGACAACCTAAAAAAAAGCCGGCTTATTTTTTTACAAGCCGGCTTTCTTACTTTTAATCTAAAATATTTAGAATCCTAATCTGTCCATATCAGCAACAAGAGATTTAACTGCGTTAACAGAATTATCGAGAGCAGCCTGTTCTTCATCGTTCAATGAAAGTTCAATTATTCTTTCAACACCGGCAGCTCCTAAAACTGCAGGAACACCAACATAGTATCCTTCAACTCCGAACTCGCCGTTAAGCAATGCACAAACAGGAAGAACTCTTTTTTCATCTTTAAGAACCGCTTCTGCCATTGCTATTGCACTGGAAGCAGGAGAGTAAAAAGCTGAGCCGGTCTTAAGAAGTTTTACTACTTCGCCGCCTGCCATTTTTGTTCTTTCTACCATTGCATCCATAACTTCTTTAGCTTTGGCTTTGTCGTTATATTTTCTTTCGAGCATTTCCATAACAGGAATACCATTAACATTTGCGTATCTTACAAGAGGTACCATCGTATCGCCATGTCCGCCTAAAACCATTGCATTTATGTCTTTTACAGAAACACCGAGTTCCCATGCAATAAATGTTGAAAATCTTGATGAATCAAGAACACCGGCCTGTCCTATAACTCTTTCAGCAGGGAAACCGGATACCTTCTGAAATAGAGTAACCATTGCATCAAGGGGATTGCTGATTATTATCACTATTGAATCAGGAGCATACTGTTTTACATTTTCTGCAACAGATTTCATTATTTTAGCATTAACAGAAAGAAGATCATCTCTGCTCATACCGGGTTTACGGGGTAAACCGGCTGTAATAATAACTATGTCAGAACCTGTAATTGCGCTATAGTCATTAGCGCCGGAAAGATTTACGTCAAAACCGTCAACTCTTGAAGCTTCTGCTATATCAAGGGTTTTTCCCTGAGGAAGGTCTTCAACTATATCAAATAAAACAACATCACCTAATTCACGCATTGCTGCAAGCTGTGCGAGTACGCCGCCTATCTGGCCTCCGCCTATAAGCGCAATTTTCTTTCTGCTCATTTATTGCTCCGTTTAATTAAAAAATTATCAAGCCAAATATATAAATAAAAAATTCTCTATTCAACAGGAATCAATACGAATCTTAACCCAAATTTGTCATTAGGGAAAATAATAATGAAAAAAAGTTGGCATAATATTAAAGATTGATATTCTCTCGGATTAAAGTTAAACTCAAATTAGCGGATATTAGAGTAAATGAAGAAAAAATTATGTTACTTTGCAATACAAATCTCATCCCGCATTTATCGGTATTTAGATTTTGTATTATGATGTGTCATTGATTTTTCTAATAAAAAATTTGTGTTAAATATCAAAATACAGAATGGAAGTAGTTCCTTCGTCAGTGAAATCGAAATCGAGTTTACGAACAAGAGATTTCATAATAAATATACCTCTTCCGTGTTCTTTGAAAATATTTTCAGGGGCAGTTGGGTCAGGTAAATTTTCAGGGTCAAAGCCTTTACCTTTATCTTTGAAACTAAGCTTGACGGACTCGGATGAAATCTCAATATCAATAGTAAATGATAGACTTATATTAAAATTATTGCCATGAGAAATACAGTTGGAAGCCGCTTCGGAAGTTGCCAAAGAAATATTTGTCAGTGTTTCTTCCGAGAGATTAAAAGAAGCAAGTGAATCCAAAACAAAAGAATCAACATCCGGAATTACATCCATAGTACTGGGGAAGGATTTAGTAAAAGTATTGTTATCCAATTTAATCTCCAAAAAGTCTGTGTCCCAAAATAAAAATATTATAGGATAATTATCGGTTAAAAATTATATTTTATTACCAAATCTATAAACGGATTTATTTTTGTTTCTTTATTTTCTGTCTTAATATAATCTAAACTGCCTGTAAAATTCAACAATATTTTTTCATATGGACAGTCTGTTTCAAAAATAGGCGATGTAACATAATAGTCAGAGATTTTGCTTCGTGAATAGTCTTTTGCATACGAAAATGTAAGCAGTGAAAAATGTTTTATCCCGAGACGGAAAATCCAGTGCATCCATTGTGTTTCGATTTTTCCTTCAAATAACTTTTCTTCTAAAAATCTTGTAGGCTGAGATGAAAAATTTTGCCAAAAGAAATTTCCTTGTTCTGAAAAACGCAGAGCGGTATTAAGCTTAAGTTTAAGAAAATAATTGAGCTTGAGTTCAAGAGAGTCCTTAATTATAAGCTGCCTTAAGAGGTAGCTTTTATTAAGTGTTCCTGCCTTTTCGAAATCAAATACGCTGTAGCTTGAGTTTACTTCACCGGCGAGGTTGTTCTTAACAATGCCGGATGAGAATCTTGCTTCTCCTGAATATTTAAGACTTCTTTTAGTAAGGTTGTTTGCACTTTTCTGAGAATAGATATAAACAAGTTTGGAAATGCTGCCTTCGGCAGATATAATTAAATCGAGCCGGCTGCTGAATTTCCTGAGATATGAAGCCTTAACAAGTGTCATTAATTCGTCGCGGTCATCGAAATTCTGATCACTTGGCGTATCGAACTGGATTTTTCGTTGAATAAAAGAGGTGCTGAGAATGTCTGAAGCCGAAATGCTGAAATCGCTTTTCAATGAAAGAAAAGACTGTTTGTTTATGAAATTTTTTTTCTGTTCTTCATACAACTTTGATTCATAAAAAAATGCGGGAATACTTTTGTGATTAATCGGAAGATGCATCTCCTCGTTTTCAGAGTAACCTCCCTGTATGAAAATCCGGACGAAGTCAAAATCAGCATTCCCTCCGAAATTAACATCCAGACCTGATTGTTCGACAGTTATACCGGGAACAGATGACGAATTTCTATTATAAATGTAGTAGCGGTTTTCCTTTTTTATATTTTTTTTTGTGAGTTTGAAGTTCGAGAAGAATTCAATTGCATCAGAATAGGCCAAAAATTTAATATTATTTTGAATTATGAAAGCATCTTCCCTGCGTTTCTGAATGTTGCTCTCAACATTAAAGATTGATGCGGTGGCTGAATCAGCTTCAAAATAAAAATCGCGCGATGAAGAAAAATAATCAATTTCAAGTTTATCGCTAAAGTAATCTGAGGACAAGCCGGAAAGAGTAATTCCAGCTTTAACATCGGAGTTTTCCCTGGGGGAGATGTTTTCTTTGGCTATCAAACCTCGTGTGCTGATGTGAATGGAACTATCTATTGCAAGCAGATAATTAGACTTAAACCCGTACAGAAGACCGGAATCTTCCCGGTTAAGCTGATTATCTGATATATATCCGGCAAAACCTTGTAGTCTTAGAGAATCAAGGGGAGTAGAGTTTACGAAAAATTTGTTTTTAATAATGTGGATTTCATTTATACCTGTCTTGCGGTTATCATTCAAAAGACTACCTTCGAAATTAAGTCCCGGCTCAAAATACCGCGAAAAGAACCAGGATCCGCTTAAGTTATATAACAGTTCATCCCTTATGTTTTTTAAGCCTGATTCAACAACAACAGAATTATATCTAAGGAATACACCGGTATTTATTAAACTGCTTCTGTAGTTATAGTTCAGAATTGAACCAAGAGTATAAATATCTAAATCTTTTTTGAATTTATAGACAACCCCGTTTTCAATCTCAGATAAAACATTAAGCGAATCGGGAGTTTCCTGAGCATAATTATTAAAAGGAATAAGAATGATTACTGTCAGAAGAAAAACATAAAAAAAACACGGAGAATATATACAGGAATAGTTTTTCATTATCAGGTATAGAAATTCGTTTTAATGATTTTGTAATTCTTAAATCCGTAGTATATTTCTCTGGATGCAGTTTTAATGACAGTTGCAACCGGAACGGCCAAAAGCATTCCGGATATACCGAAAAGTTTGCTTCCGATAAGAATAATAAGAATAATAATAATCGGATGAATATCAGTAGCTTTTGAAAAAACATGCGGCTGAACAAATCCGTTATCAATAGTATAAATTATAAGAAATAGTACTGCAATCTGAGGAAGCATAGAGAAATCGCCGAATTGGATTACCGAAAAGATAATTGCCGGTATTCCTCCTATTACCGGACCAAAGTAAGGAATCAGATGTCCGGCCCCGGCTATAAGACCTATTGAGAAGGCATTTTCTATCCCCATAAATTTTAGTCCCACACCTGCAGATATTCCGATAAACAAAGCATCAAGAAGCCAGCCGATTACAAATCGTTCGAGATTACCGGTAATCTTATTGATAACCATATACGACATTTCTATGTAACGGTTCGGCAAAACATTTATAATGCCTCTCAGAAGATTGTTTTTGTCTCTTAACAAAAAAAACGAAATGAAAGGAACAATAATAAAGACAGTCATTACTGAAACGAGACTGGAAAGAATTGCGGTAAAATTATTTATAGTATCAAAAAAGAGATTGGAGAAAAAATCATTCAACTGAGCAGTTAAACTGCCCGGAGTAAGGAAAGGTAAGAATTGAGACAGTGTGGTTTCAATTTGAAAAAACATTTCCTCAAGTTTTTGATCTTTTGCCGAATTAGCAAGAGAGTTCATTTGCTCTGCAATTTTAGGAATAAAACTGTTGAATGCAAAAACTACCAGAATAAGTGCAAGACCATAAGCAGTAACAACAGCACCATGTCTGGGGAGTCCCTTCTTATTAAGAAAGTTGACCACCGGATTAATTAAAATAGCAAGGAATACTGCAAGAAAAATAATAACTATGATTTCGAAAAAGATAAAAGCAGTCCATACAAGCAATGCCGCAGCAGCGGCAGCTATAACTAATTTAACTAAAACTGAAACCGGACTCTCTTGTATTGGCATAATAAATCTTTTTTTCAAGCTAAAATATTCAAAAAATGTTTATTAAGAAATATTATTTTTAGAATAAATAAAAAAATGCATGTGTAATAAACAATTAAGGTAAAATATGTCCGGATTATTAAATGAAATTAAATCGAAAGCTTCAAAACTTAATAGAAAAATAGTACTTCCGGAATCTCACGATGAAAGAGTACTTAAAGCGGCTTCTATATTAAAAGGCGAAGGTATTGCTTGTCCTGTTTTGATTGGTAATCAGGCAAAAGTTTATGACGATGCCGCAAAGTCAGGAATTGAATTAAAAGGTATTGAAATAATCGATCATTTAACTGATCCGCTTGCGGGACAGTTTTCGGCAGAGTTTTTTGAATTACGAAAAAATAAAGGAATGACTCCTGAAAAGGCAGCAGAGAATATGAAAAGAGATTTATTCTTTGGTGCAATGATGTTAAGAAACGGGTTGGTTGACGGAATGGTTGCCGGATCTTTTGCTTCTACGGGCGATGTATTGAGATCGGGATTGCAGTGCGTGGGTCTTGCAGAGGGAATTGCCACTGTTTCAAGTTTCTTTTTGATGATTTTTCCTGAAAGAAATCTGTGCTTTGCTGATTGTGCGGTTGTTCCTGATCCGACACCGGAACAGCTTGCTGATATAGCGGAAAGCACGTCCGACAATTATTACAGACTAACCGGAATTAAACCGAAAACTGCAATGCTGTCATTCTCCACAAAAGGAAGCGCAGTTCATCCTCTTGCAGATAAAGTCATCAATGCATTAGGCATTCTGAAAAACAAGAGACCTGATATTGAATCTGACGGTGAAATGCAGTTTGATGCTGCGGTTGTTGAATCAATAGGACAAAGAAAAGCTCCGGGTAGCAGTGTTGCAGGTAAGGCCAATGTATTGGTTTTCCCGGATTTGAATGCAGGAAATATCGGTTACAAGATTGCTGAAAGATTAGGCGGGGCAGAAGCAGTAGGTCCTATTATTCAGGGACTTCGTAAGCCTTTGTTTGACTTGAGCAGGGGATGCAGTGTCAATGATATAGTAAATACTTCAGCAATTTGTGCTTTGATGGCCTAAAAGTTAGCAGCACAAATTTTCTAAAAAAATAAGTTATTTTGGAAATAATATCTTATTTGGTTAATTTAGCGGATTAAATAAAGCAATTATAACTAAGAGTTTTATTTGCCAGTTACCAACTATTAAACGGATTAAGGATGAAGAGAATAGTATTTTTGTTTTTATTTGCAATTCTTTCAGCAAGCTCTGTTTTCCCGCAGATGGAAAAACAAGCTGCTCAGGAACTTCAAAAAAGAAATATACATTCAAAAGAGGAAATTGATGCTGAATTAC
>CAZOZP010000046.1:0-30633 GCA_964584325.1 uncultured Melioribacteraceae bacterium | reverse complement strand
AGGAGTAAACAACGAGTTTTCTGCTTCATTTGAATCGGAGGAAAGCGGCGATAAGGATTTTTACAGCGAACAAGGGAAAGGTATGGGACTAATGATAGTAAGGAAACTTTGCGATTTCTATAAAATTAAAATAGAAGCTGAAAGTTATCCGGATGAAAGCTATCAGGTTACGCTTACATTCGGAAACAACTAAGATTTTTCGGAACTACTTCATACAGTTGTGAAGCAGATAAAAAATAGATTTATATTCAATTCCGCTGTTTGCAGAAAGTCCTGTTTCACAGGTTATGCCGGAAGAGTATCCGTCGGTGCATCCTTCCGGTATATAGGTTTTCAGATCTTTTAATGCCGAGCGGTTAAGCTCAGGAATGAAAAATCCTTTATCGCCGGCAAAACCGCAGCATTCTATATCTTCAGGGAATACCGGATTGGTAACAAGAGTCGTGGCAAGTCTTCTATATGATTCTTCTAAACCTGCTTTCTTTGCGCTGCAGACAATATGAAACATTGCACTTTTGTTGAGTTTTTCAATATGAATCTTGTCCATAAGATATTTTTCAATGAATAAAGCGGGTTCAAGAATTTCCAATGAAGTATTATTCTGAAGAGCAAGAAATTCTTTCATCCGAAGATAACAGGCTGTTGTATCAAAAAGAACCGGATATTTTCCGGATTCGGAAACAGACATAAGCGATTCAGTTAGTTCCGCGGATTTTTCGTCTGCTGTTTCAAACAATCCTTTGCTGGCAAACGGCATGCCGCAGCAAAGATTGTCAGTGCTTTCGGGAATGATGATATTAAATCCTGCTTCGCCGAGAACTTCCGTGATAACCTCATACTGACTCAGAGTTCGTGATGATCCGGCCGGAGGAGACATAGTTCTTGAAAGGCAAGAAGGAAAATACACTACTGAAGGAGAATCAGTCCTGAATGAGTCTTTATTTTTACCCTTGCGGAAGAAAAGAGTCCGCGGAATAAACCTTGAGCGAAACGGTATCAGGTTCCCGGAAATTTCATTCAATAATAATGTTAATTTTTCAGTTAGTTTAACCGGTAAAATTTTACCTGCCGCTTCTGAAGCAAGTAATGAAATTCTTAAGAAATTCAGCAAGGTACTGAAATTTTCAGATAGTGCTTTTGACATATCCTTAAATGAGGGTGAATGCTTCCCGGATTTTAGAAGTTTAATAACATTACCTGTATTAATGCCCGCCGGACAGCGGTTTGCGCATAATCCGTCTGAAGCGCAGGTTTCAATTCCGTAATATGAAAATAAATCCGTTAAAGAAGATGCGGAGTCAAGATCATCCGAAAGCCTGCAAAGCTCGATTTCTCTTAGCATTATGAGTCTCTGCCTTGGAGTAAGAGTAAGATTTTTAGAGGGACAAACATCTTCACAGAATCCGCAGTCAATACATTTGTTTCCTGATTCAGAAAAGAGTACCGGTTTTTTGATGTTTTTCAGATGAACCAGACGGTCATCATTTATTATTACTCCGGGATTAAGTATGCCTTTCGGGTCGAATATTCTCTTTATTTCTTTCATAACAGAATAAAGTGCCTTACCCCATTCAAATTCAACAAACGGAGCCATATTTCTCCCCGTACCGTGTTCAGCCTTAAGGCTTCCGCTAAATTTTCTGATTATTAGAAATGCGAGCGCATCCATAAAATGTTTATATTTAAGATTTTCGGCAGGATCTGTGAAATCTCTATAAATTACAAAATGAGTATTTCCCGAAATTGCGTGTCCCCATACAGCGGCTTCATTATATCCGAAACGGTTGAAAAGTTCTTTAAGACTCGTTACACCTTCAGCAAGATTTTCAGGCTTAAAACATACATCTTCAATAATTACTGTTGAAGGAAGTGTTCTGCTTTTGCAGATTGCAGGAAAAAGACCTTTTCGAATATTCCAGAGGGCGGAATACTCTTTCGGGTCATCTACAAAAACTGGATCATTTGAAATATCCGAAAGCTTAAAATACTCACGGACTTCCGCAATATTCTCGCTGAGTTCACCAGCGGATTCCGCAGTCAGTTCAATCAGTAATGCAGCCGCGGAATTATCGAATTTCTGAATGTGCTTTCGAATTTCGTGCAGGCTGCTAACTGCCTTAATAGAATTAGAATCGAACAGTTCAGCGGCATTTACCTTCTGCGAATCAAGTTTCAGAATGAAAGAACAAGCTTCAAAAACAGACCCGAAAACAACAAATGCAGTTGCTTTATGAGGGAAATCCGGCACAGTTTTAAGAGTGATTTGTGAAATAAACCCCAGCGTTCCTTCAGAACCGATAAGCAGGTGCTGAATAATATCTTTAGGATTATTGAAATCAATAAGCGAATTAAGCCCGTACCCGGTTGTATTTTTTATTCTGTATTTTTCGCGGATAACATCTGAAAGCTTTTGGTCAGCCTTTATTTTAACTGCCAGTTCAGCAATATATTCGGCAATGCGGTTTCCGGATTTCATGAAATTTTCAACAGATTCATCCTCGGAAGTATCTAAAATACTGCCGTCAGAAAAAACTGCCCTGATTGAGTCAAGTGTACTATAGCAACTATAGTCTATTCCGCTTGTCATTCCGCTTGCATTATTAGCTGCAATTCCTCCTATCATGGCAGAATTTACTGATGCCGGATCCGGGCCTAGTTTTCTGTTAAAACGGGCTAAAGAAAGATTTACTTTACCGCCGATTGCAGAGGGCGTCATAGTTACCTTGGAGGCATCTTCAGAAATGCTGAATTCATTCCAATCTCGTGATGCGGAAATAAGGACAGAGTCAGTTACTCCTTGACCACAAAGACTTGTGCCTGCTGCCCTGAAAGTAACCGGTACAATATACTTGTTTGCTGAAATGATTATTTTCTGTATATCATTTTCACTTCCGGCTTTTAGAATAGCTGAAGGGATATAACGATAGAAGGAAGCATCTTGTCCGAATGCCGTGCGACGAAAATGATCGGTAATTATATTTTCGGGCGGAAGAAAACCTGATACTTCAGATAAGAAAAATTCTAAACCCCGGTTTTTCATTTACAGGCTTCTTCGATCTCATCAATTGTTTTCGGTATAGGTTTGCCCAAGACTCTGCAAGAATTCCTGGTAACAAGAACATCGTCTTCAATTCTGATACCTCCGAAACCAAAGTATTTTTCTAATTTGGAGTAATTGATAAATTCAGTATGTTTATTCTCTTTTTTCCATTGATTTATAAGTTCGGGAATGAAATAGATTCCGGGTTCAACAGTCATAACGAAACCCGGTTCAAGCTCGCGCGCAAATCTAAGATAAGAAAGACCAAACTGCGGACTGCGTTTAATTTTGTTGTTGTACCCAATATAGTTTTCTCCGATTCCTTCCATATCGTGAACATCGAGGCCGAGCATATGACCCAGTCCGTGAGGAAAAAACAATGCGTGAGCCCCTTCGACAACTGCATCAGAAACATTTCCTTTCATCAGGCCGGCTTCCTTTAATCCCTCTGCAATAATTCCGGCAGTTTTCAGATGAACATCACGGAAGAGAATTCCGGGTTTAATCAATTTAATAGCACTCAACTGAGCATCAAGCACAACACCGTATATTGTTTTTTGTTTATCGGAAAACTTGCCGTTTACTGGAAATGTGCGGGTTATATCGCTTGCATATCCTGAAAAAGTTTCAACTCCGGAATCCATAAGAGCAAGTTGGCCATCCTGCATAATATTGCTGTATTTAACATTATGAAGAGTTTCCCCTCTAACAGAAAATATTGTTGTAAATGAAGTTCCGCTGGCTTTTGAATTGGCAATTCCCTGAATTACTCCGAAAACTTCCTGCTCACTTACTCCGGGTCTGGCAATTTTCATTGCAGTCAGATACATTTCCCGGCTTACAGACAATGCTTTTTCAATCTCAAAAACCTCTTCTTCAGATTTGTGAGCACGCAAGGTTGCAGTTATATCAATAAGAGGATCTGATGCCCGGTCATTAATTTCGGAGTACTTGATTCCTAAAAGTTCTTCAAGGAGAAGTTTTGACTCAATTCTGTATTGGGGAAGAAAATGGATTTTACGTTTTTGAGATTTAACCGTTTCAAAATAATCAGCAAGTTCTTTATAAGGTTTAATTTTTGTGATACCGGTATTCCGGCATTTGTCTCTGAAAGGAATATCTTGTCCCATCCAGATTACATCATCAAGAGTTCTCTCATCGCCGAAAATCAGTTCTTCACCTGAATCCAGATCAATTACTGCGGCAATATCAGGCTCATTAAGTCCGAAGAAATAAAGGAAACTGCTATCCTGGCGGAATTTATAAGTGTTATTGGTGTAATTACAGGGAGATTCCTTATGGCCGGGGAAAAACGCAATACCTTCCTTTACACTTTCAGTAATTTTTTTTCTTCTTGTGATATAAGTCTCTTTGGGAAACATAATAAAATCCTTATATTTTTTATGGCAATATAACAGGAAATAAAAAAACACAAATAAAGTGTTTTTAATGCAAAAACAATGTGCTTGTTTTTATAATATTTAATATACTTAATTTTAAGTAAAAAAAATTATTACCAAAAGCTATTGAGGATCTTTTATGAAAAATATTATGACAGTTGTTGCGTTTGTATTTATAACAGCAGCCTGTACACCTGCCGACAGGCAGATAATAGATGACCAGGAGAATTACAAAATGATTCTTAATAATGATAAACGTCCGGCTCCCGGAACTCTTGAGGCAGATGCCGAAATTGTTTCCGCCATTAAGAAAGACACACAGTATGAAATAACAATAAAAATAATTAATGTAAATGAAATCGGGATGGCAACTCAGCAGCTTTCCCAGGGTGAAGAAGTTAAAGCAATTGTATCTGAACAGACATTAAGGAACGACAAGTTTAATCCGGATGAAGAAAACAAGAAAGTAGTAGTAAAGCTATCCGGTATTCAGTCCCCTGAATCTGATTCGGCACTTTGGCGAATAATAAAAATATATAAAAAATAAGAGGTCCTTATGAAAAGAAATCTAATAGTTTATTCATTGCTTTTTTTAGCGGCTCTTTACGGTGCGTTTTACCTTATTGATTTCAGCGAAGGAAATACATTTAAAAGAGTTAAATCAACAGGTTCAAAAAAGGCAACTGTAGAATCAAAGAAAGGCAGAGCAGATTATTTCTTCAATATGCTCAGAGATCCGGCAACAAACTCTATCCCGAAAAACATTAGGGCAATGGAACTGCAGTTTGCGAAAATGCTTCCGAAAAGTGAAGACAGACTTAAGAAAGATAAAAATGCAAAGATTGCAACCTGGGCAGAAGCCGGACCTTATGATGTTGGCGGAAGAACCCGGGCTTTGGCTTTTGATCTAAACGATTCCCAAACAATTCTTGCCGGCGGTGTTTCAGGCGGTATTTGGAAATCAACAAATGGCGGTGGAAGCTGGACAATGAAAAGCAGTGTTACCGGACAGCTTGCTGTAACGAGCATTGCTCAGGACCCGCGCCCCGGGTACAGAAATATCTGGTATTATACCGCAGGAGAATTTGACGGCAACAGTGCCAGAGATCAAGGCGGAAAAGCAATGTATTACGGCAACGGTATTTACAAATCCATAGATAACGGTGAAACCTGGAACTTAATTACTTCAACAGCAGGTAACCCAAATTCCTGGGATAGTTATTTTGATTATGTTTCAAAAATAGCTGTTCATCCAACCAGCGGAAGTGTATATGCAGCAAGTCACGGATTTGGAATTGTCAAATCTTCAAACGGCGGAACTGACTGGAGCCTTGTTCTCGGAGCCGCAAACGATCACTATTACAGTGACGTAATAATTCTTCCGAACGGTACAGTAATAGCTTCAATTTCTGACTTTGGATATAATGCTTACTATGCGAATCCGACCAAGCCTCATGTTAATTCACCGGGTATTTATAAGTCAACAAACGACGGCGGAAACTGGACAGACATTACACCGGCAAGTTATCCGGCAACCCATTTGCGTACAGTTATTGAATACGCTCCAAGCAATCCTCAGATGGTATATGCATTTACAAATACAGGTTATTATGATGGAAACGATAATGAAATAACAGGATTGTTCAAAATAAACACAACAACAGGGGAGTATTGGGATAGAAGTGCAAATGTTCCTTCTTTCGATGATCATGGTATAATGAACACGCAGGGATGCTACAATATGGTTATTGGTGTTAAACCGAATGATGAGAATTTTGTGTTAATCGGGGCAACAAATCTTTACAAATCGACAGACGGATTCGCAACTAAACCTGCAGATGCCAGGTTAGGCTGGATTGGCGGTTATCACCCTGTATCATTCTTTTATCCGAATGCGCATCCTGACTTCCATTCAATAGTTTTTGACTTGAATCAGCCAAACAGAGTTATTTTGGGTCACGATGGCGGATTAAGCACAACATCTGATATTACTCAGACGAGTTATGCTACATATTTTCCTTGGGTCTCACTTAACAATGGATATAACGTAACCCAGTTTTATACAGTTGCTCTCAAAGCTACTGCCGGAGATAACAATATTCTCGGTGGAACTCAGGATAACGGAACCCCCGGTTTCAGATATACAGGATCTTCAACTTCTCCGTCTGAAGATATGAGTTCAGGAGACGGTTCTTTCTGCTATTTGGGAACCAACTATGCCTATACTTCATCTCAGTTGGGAACAGTGCTTAGACTCGGAATAGACGCAAACGGAAATCCGAACTGGAATTCCGGCTGGACGGAAGTAACACCGTCTTCAGCAACAGGACAGATGTTTATTAATCCTTTCCGTGTTGATCCTGCGAATGAAGATTATATGTATTATTTAGGCGGTGCAGATTTGTGGAGAAACAGAATGCTTTCCTCTTATGAAAACTATCAGCAGGGAGGCGTTTCTTTGGGATGGACTAAACTTACAAACTTTGCAGCTCCTGCAGGATATAAATACACAACTCTCGAAGTAAGCAAAACTAACAGCGCTTCAGTTCTATATCTTGGGGCATATTCCTCCTCCGGAGTTCCGAAAATGTATAAAGTTTCGAATGCAACTACAGCTACTTCAGGGATAGTTGATATTTCGGTTTCCGGTGTTGTATCCGGAGCATTTCCTCACGACATTGCGGTTAATCCGAACAATTCCAACGAAATTATTGCCGTATTTTCAAATTATAATATTACAGGTATTTATTATTCAAACAACGGCGGTACTGATTGGACTGCAGTAGAAGGTAATCTTACCGGAAACGTTTCAAATCCGGGGCCTTCTATCAGATCAGCCTGTATAGTTCCAAGTGCCGGCGGTACAACTTACCTCGTAGGTACAAGTACCGGCTTATATTCTACAACTGCTCTTAATGGAGGAAGTACAGTATGGGCTCAGGAAGGTTTATCAAATATCGGATATGTTGTTGTTGCCGATCTTGATCATAGAGTTTCTGACGGTAAAGTTGTAGCGGCAACACACGGAAGAGGTGCATTCGTTTCAACGAATGTTGTTGTAGGAACTGAAGACGATTCTCAAATGAGACCTGAAGTATTTGCCTTGGCTCAGAATTATCCGAATCCGTTTAATCCTTCAACAAAGATTAATTTTACTTTACCTGAGGCCGGACAAGTGTCGTTAAAAGTATTTGATATCTCAGGACGCGAAGTTGCTGTTCTTGTAAACGAATACAAAAACAGGGGTGCACATAACGTATCATTTAACGCATCTAATCTTGCAAGCGGTGTTTATCTTTATACTCTGAAACATAACAACAAGTCTGTATCAAGGAAAATGATACTGGCTAAATAGTGACAGAGTAACAGAGTGACAAAGTTGGGCAGACGAAAAGTGTCTGCCCTTTTTTTTGTAAAAACATAAAATAAATTTTACATGGGAAACATTTTTTATTAAATTGGATATCG
Organism: uncultured Melioribacteraceae bacterium; assembly: GCA_964584325.1. Lineage (GTDB taxonomy): Bacteria > Bacteroidota > Ignavibacteria > Ignavibacteriales > Melioribacteraceae > CAZOZP01. The sequence goes on along the minus strand of CAZOZP010000046.1, from coordinate 22,725 downwards.
AGAAAAATTTATTGAGAAAAGATTCTCAGTTCCACCCATTAACAAAAATGATTATATGGAAAATATTACAGCCGAAATTACAGAGGAATTAAAGGCAATAACCGACAAGTGGAAATCGCGGGAAGGTAATCTTATCATGGTTCTGCACGAAATTCAGAAGCATTATGGTTTCGTCCCCCGAAATATTGCAATGTTTTTGGCCGGGGAGTTGAAGATTCCTCTTGCCAGGATTTACGAAGTAATTACATTTTATAATTATTTCAGACTTGAACCGCCGGCGGAGTTTACAATAGCTGTTTGCACAGGAACAGCTTGTTATCTAAAAGGAGCTCCGAAAATCATAGCGGCATTCAAGAAAGAACTGAATATTCCTATAAACGGAAAATACTCGCCTGATAAAAAATACAAGGTAGAAGAAGTAAGGTGCATAGGTTGTTGCGGATTAGCGCCTGCAATTACTGTGAACGAAGAGGTATTCGGAAAAGTAAATCCGGATAATGTAAAAGATATTCTTGAAAAAGCCGCTGCTTCAAAGCAGAGATAAAATAATAACGGATTGATATGGAAAAACTTACCATTGAAAGTCTTCCACTATACAGGGAAGCACAAAAGAAAAATATCCAGATAAGGCTTAATCCGGAAAATAATACCGAAAACAAGAGCGTAATACTCGTTTGCGGATCAACCGGATGCCAGTCCAGTAAAAGCGATGTAATTGTTAAACGGCTTACTAAATACTTTGAGGAAAAAGGTACTTCGGAAAGATATAAGGTTGTTAAGACCGGTTGTTTCGGATTTTGCGAACAAGGACCGATAATCAAATTCTTTCCTGAAAAAATTTATTACATACATGTTAAACCTGAAGATGTGGATGAGATAATTTCATCTCACATTGAAAAGGGGATACTTGTTGAAAGACTTATGCTTGAAGAACAGAAAGGCCAAAATGAAATCAGCAGGGAAATTGGGATATTCGATAAACAAAAGAGAATAGTTCTAAGGCATAACGGTCTTATTGATCCTGAGAACATAAATGAATACATAGGTATTGGCGGGTATTCTGCTATAGAAAAAGTTCTGAAGACAATGAAGCCGGAAAGTGTAATTGAAGAACTTAAAATCTCCGGTTTACGCGGAAGAGGCGGCGGAGGTTATCCCACCTGGCTGAAATGGCAGAATACAATGAAGGCTTCCGGAGAGAGGAAATATATTGTATGCAACGGTGATGAAGGCGACCCCGGTGCATTTATGGACAGATCAATACTCGAAGGAGATCCGCATTCTGTTATAGAAGCAATGATGATTGCAGGTTACACTGTGGGAGCATCTAAAGGATATTTTTATATAAGAGCAGAATACGGACTGGCAATTCAGCGGGTTCAGCAGGCTATTGAAAGGGCATATGAATATGGGGTTTTAGGCGAATGTGTTTTCGGATCCGATTTTGTCTTTGATCTTGAAATCCGGCTTGGGGCAGGAGCTTTTGTGTGCGGCGAAGAGACTGCATTGATTGCTTCAATTGAAGGGAAAAGAGGTACACCTTCTCCAAGACCGCCTTATCCATCGGTCAAAGGTCTTTTTGGAATGCCTACAATTATTCAGAATGTTGAAACACTTGCAAATATTCCGGTAATAATTCAAAACGGCGGAAAATGGTTTAACGGAATAGGTACTGAGACTTCAAAAGGCACAAAGGTTTTCGCTCTGACTGGGAAAGTTAATATTTCAGGGTTGGTTGAAGTACCTATGGGCACCACTATCAGAGAAATAGTTTATGAAATAGGAGGGGGAATTCCGAACGGGAAGAAAGCTAAAGCTGTTCAGACAGGAGGCCCGTCGGGTGGAATAATTCCTGAATCTATGTTCGATACACCCGTTGATTACGAAAGTCTTACCAAACTCGGTTCAATGATGGGATCCGGAGGGATGATTGTCATGGACGAAGACGACAGTATGGTGGATATAGCAAATTTCTACCTTGGATTCAGTGTTGATGAATCTTGCGGCAAATGCGCCCCCTGCAGAATCGGTACTTACCAGATGAAAAAAATATTAGAAAGATTAAGCAAAAAAAGAGGAAAGGAAGGAGATATTGAACTGCTTCTTGATATAGCACAGGCACTTAAAAAAGGATCATTGTGCGGATTGGGACAAGCAGCATCAAATCCGGTTACTTCAACGGTAAAGTTCTTCCGGGATGAATATGAAGAGTGCATAAAGAAACCAAAAGTATTTACAAACAGTTAAGAATAAAATGAATATGATAAAAGCCAATATAAACGGAATGCCGGTTGTTGCTAAAAAAGGAACTACTATTCTTGATGCAGCTTCAAAAGTAAATATTAAAATACCGGCTTTATGTAAACATCCCGATTTACATGCTTCCGGAGCTTGCGGTATTTGTGTTGTAAGAATTAAAAACTATAACAATAAATTTTTAAGAGCTTGCACTACTCCGCTTGAAGAAGGGATGGATATTGTTACACACGATCCGGAAATCATAAGTGTGAGGCGTAATATTCTTGAACTTATTCTTTCATTTCATCCAAACGAATGCCTTACCTGCGGTAGAAACGGGTCTTGCGAGTTACAGGAACTTACATCCGAATTCGGTATCAGAAATGTAAGATATGAGCAATATATTGAAGATGCAGACAGAGATTATTCAACAAAAACATTGGTGTTCGACGCATCAAAATGTATTAAATGCGGCAGATGCATTGACGTTTGCCAGAGACTACAGAATGTCTGGGCGCTTACTTTTCTTGAAAGAGGTCATAACATTAAAATGCGGCCTGCGGGAGATATCAGCCTTGCAGAATCTCCCTGCGTAAGGTGCGGACAGTGTTCGGCACACTGTCCGGTGGGTGCAATATATGAATATGATGAAACTGCGGCAGTGTATAATGCTTTATGCGATGAAGAAAAGTATCCGGTAGTTCAGATAGCACCGGCAGTGAGGGTAGCAATAGGAGACGCATTCGGATTAAAACCCGGCACGAATCTCTCAGGAAAGATTTACTCTGTATGCCGCAAACTGGGGTTCAAAGCAGTATTCGATACAAATTTCGGTGCAGATGTAACTATTATGGAAGAAGCATCAGAATTTGTAAAAAAATATACCGGTAAACCGGAAGAACTTCCATTGATAACAACCTGCTGTCCGTCTTGGGTGGACTTTATGGAAAAGAAGCATCATGATATGATTCCCCATTTCTCTTCGTGTAAATCGCCAATGGCAATAAACGGAGTTCTGACTAAAACCTATTTTGCCGAACAAAAGAAGATTGATCCGGCTAAAATCTTTAATGTTGCCGTAATGCCATGCACATCCAAGAAATTCGAAATAATCAGAAATAAAGATATGTATGCTTCAAGCTATCAGGATGTAGATGTGTCAATCACTACTCGGGAATTCGTACGAATGATTAAACAATCAGGTATAGATTTTATTAATCTGCCGGAAGAATCTGCAGACCATATTCTTGGGGCATATTCAGGTGCAGGAACAATATTCGGTGCATCCGGTGGAGTAATGGAAGCGGCACTCAGAACTGCTCATTATTTAATCACCGGAGAAAACCTGGCCGATGTTAATTTTACCCAGGTTAGAGGCACAGACGGTGTAAGAGAAGCGGAAATAGATATTGCCGGAAATAAAGTTAAAGTGGCAATAGCTCACGGCTTGGGAAATGTGGAAACAGTGCTTGATAAAATCCGCACGGCTAAAGAAAAAGGCAAGCGCCCTCCTTATGATTTTATCGAAGTAATGGCTTGCCCCGGCGGTTGCGTTAGCGGCGGCGGCCAGCCGTTCGGAATAAACAGTCATATAAGAGAGGAAAGGGCTAAAGGATTATATGAAGATGATGAAAACCAGAAGCTTATAAGATGCTCTCACGATAATCCATATATTAAAAAGCTGTATGATCAGTTCCTTGGAGAACCTGCTTCGAAAACAGCACATAAACTTTTGCACACGTCTTATAGTCCGAACAAGGAATACATTAAATAAAAAAGTAATAATAATTTCTAAAGAAAGCCGGGATTATTTTCATCCCGGTTTTTTTTGTACTCAGTTTAAAAATACAAGTATGAATCATTATGAAAATCAGTGTTAATTTCTTTTTTTGCCTCTTTATGCATAAGTTTGGTGGATTAATAATTTGATATAAGGCAAAAAATGACATCTGTTGAAATTCGCGAAAAGTTTCTGGAGTTCTTTAAATCAAAACAACATAAAATTGTACAAAGTGCACCGGTTGTTCCTTTTGCTGACCCCACACTTTTATTCGTAAATGCAGGAATGAATCAGTTTAAAGATGTATTCTTAGGAGAAGGTAAAAGAGATTATACTAGATGCGCTAATACACAGAAATGCATAAGAGTAAGCGGCAAGCATAATGATCTTGAAGAAGTTGGCTACGACACATACCACCATACATTTTTTGAAATGTTAGGAAACTGGTCATTCGGCGATTACTATAAAAAAGAAGCAATTACATGGGCATGGGAATTTCTTACCGATGTTGTAAAACTCCCGAAAGAAAGGCTGTGGATAACAGTTTACAAAACAGATGACGAAGCTTTTTCTCTTTGGAAAGAACATACTGATGTTAATCCCTCTCATATATTAAGATTCGCAGAAAAAGACAATTTCTGGGAAATGGGGGATACCGGACCTTGCGGTCCCTGCTCAGAAATACATATAAATCTTACAGATGATTATGATAACCCTTCTTTGGTTAATGCAGGTTCTCCTGAATGCATCGAATTATGGAATCTTGTGTTTATTCAGTATAATCGCAACCATTCGGGCACATTGGAAGAACTGCCGGCTAAGCATGTGGATACAGGAATGGGCTTCGAAAGATTGTGTGCCGTACTCCAGAATAAAAAATCTAATTATGAAACCGATGTTTTTTCCGGACTAATAAATAAAGTATCTGAACTTTCAGGAGTTCCTGCAGATACAGAGCAAAATCTTATTCCTATGCGCGTTATAGCAGATCATATCCGCACATTAAGTTTTGCAATTGCCGATGGAGCCGTTCCCGGTAATGAGGGGCGCAGTTATGTTCTGAGAAGAATACTAAGAAGAGCCGCAAGATACGGGAGAAATCTTAGTCTCAAAGAGCCTTTCCTGTATAAACTGGCAGATGTTCTTGAAGCAGGAATGGGAACGGCATTTCCTGAACTCAGTTCAAATCTTGAAAATATCAAAAAAATTATCAAAGCAGAAGAAGAAAGTTTTAATGCGGCATTAGACCGTGGATTAGAGCTTTTTGAACAGATTGTATCAGGTAATCAAACTATTAAATCAGGTATTATTTCCGGTGAAAATGTTTTTAAATTATATGATACATACGGGTTTCCTGTTGATCTTACAAATATTCTTGCAAAGGAAAGAGGCCTTTCAATTGATGAACCAGGTTTTAATAAACTTATGTCTGAGCAGAAAGAAAAAGCAAGAAAATCCACGAAGGATAAAATAGCCGGTGCAGGTATTGAGGTAAAAAGCCTTGCAGGATTCGAGATTTCCGATAATACTGATACAAAGTTTGCTGGTTACGCAAGTCTCGTTATCAAAAGCAAGGTAACAGGAGTAAAAAGCGAAGGTGAAAGGGTGTTTATTATAACCGAAGAAACACCATTCTATACAGAATCGGGCGGACAGGCATCAGACGAAGGGACAATTGAATTAAACGCACAAGTTCTTGAAGTAGCCGGTCTGGTAAAAACTGAAGGTAAAACAGTTCACATATGCTCTAATGAAACCGGCGTAATTGTAAAACCGGGTGATATGGTAACTCTTGCCGTTGATTCTGAAAGAAGAGAGAACATCAAGAGAAATCACTCGGCAACTCATCTTCTGCATAAAGCACTCAGGGAAGTATTAGGAAAACATGTTCAGCAGGCAGGTTCTTATGTCGGACCCGAAAGACTGAGATTCGATTTTTCCCATTATGCAAAAGTGACAAGTGATGAGCTCTCAAAAATAGAAAAAATTGTAAATGCTGCAATAAGAAAAAATATTGTATTGGAGCACCATAAAGAAACACCTTTTGACAAAGCCAAAGAAATGGGTGCATTAATGTTCTTTGGAGATAAATACGGTGATAAAGTAAATGTTGTTCAGTTCGGAGATGAAAGCATAGAATTCTGCGGAGGTACACACGTTTCAAATACATCCGAAATCGGATTATTTAAAATTACGGCAGAAACTTCGATCGCAAGCGGTATCAGAAGAATTGAAGCAGTTACCGGATACGGTGCAGAGATGCTATTTGAGGAAAAAGAACATCAGATTGAAGAACTGAAGCACAAAATTGAACAAATTCTGGAAGAAAAAAAATCGCTGGAAAAAGAAATTGCTTCTTTCAGACTACAGGAAAAACTAGGCGGATTAGATTCAGTGCTTAAGGAAAGTACAAAAGTTTCTGATATCAATGTTTATAAAGGTAAAGTTGAAGCTGAAAATATGGATCAGCTTAAGTCTATGGGCGACGACCTTAGAAACAGAATGAAGTCAGGTGTCGGAGTTCTTGTTTCGGAATTTGAAGGTAAAGCGGGAATTGTATGTGTAGTAAGCGACTGCCTGATAAAAGAAAGAAATCTTTCAGCAGGAAAAATTGTCGGTGAGGTGGCCAAAATTCTTGGCGGCGGCGGCGGCGGGAAAGCTCATTTAGCTACAGCAGGCGGAAAAGATACCGGAAAAATTCCGGAGGCTTTAAGTAATGTTGAAGAAGTAATAAATAAACTAATTTAGAGGAATTATGTTATCCCTGTGGGAAGGAATTCCCGTGATTTATAAGACAGGATTTTTACTGACTCTGTCTAATGTTTTTATGACATTTGCCTGGTACGGTCATCTGAAAAATTTATCGGGCAGACAGTGGTACATTGCGGCAATAATAAGCTGGGGTATTGCATTGTTTGAGTATTTGCTTCAGGTTCCGGCAAACAGAATCGGCAATACTCAGATGTCTATTGCCCAGCTAAAAATAATGCAGGAAGCAATTACACTTACCGTTTTTGTTCCTTTTGCAGTTTATTATATGAATCAACCTTTAAAGCTTGATTATTTATGGGCGGGTTTATGTCTTGTTGGTGCGGTTTATTTTATTTTCAGATCATAGCTTAGGATATTTATGGAAATTATACTTTGGGTAGGTTTTTTAGTATTAATATGCCTTTTACTCGCATTGGACTTAGGCGTATTTCACAAACATCAGCATGTAATCAAAACCAGAGAAGCTTTGTTATGGACTGTCTTCTGGGTTTTTCTTGCATTGCTTTTTAACGTTTTTATTTATTATGCCTATCAGAATCATTGGTTCGGCATCGGGACACATGTTACTCCTCAGCTAAATGGAAAGGAAGCTGCATTAAAATATTTTACAGGATATATAATAGAGAAGTCACTGAGCTTAGATAATATTTTCGTTATTGCTCTGATATTTACATTTTTCGGAATACCGCAATTATATCAGCATCGAATTCTTTTCTGGGGTATTCTCGGAGCTCTTATTATGAGAGGCGTCATGATCTTCTTAGGGGCCGCGCTTATCCAGAGATTCGACTGGATGATATATGTTTTCGGTGTTTTGCTTGTGGCAACTGCGGTGAAAATGCTTATTTCTAAACACGATAATGTTGAACCTGATAAAAATCCGCTTATTAAATTCTTTAAACGATTTTATCCGGTAACAAACAGCATGGAAAGCGGACATTTCTTCACTTTTGAAAACGGTAAAAGACTTATGACACCCCTCTTCCTTGTTTTACTGGTAATAGAAAGTTCTGACCTTATGTTCGCGATAGATTCAATACCCGCTATATTTGCCGTAACAACCGATCCGTTCATTGTATTTACTTCGAATGTCTTTGCCATACTCGGACTTAGATCACTCTATTTTGCACTTGCCGCTCTTATGGATAAATTTCGTTACCTGAAAGTAAGTCTTGTATTTCTTTTGGCATACGTAGGTGTGAAGATGATTATGACTCATCATTATCCGATACCAACTGAAGTTTCTTTGGTAATAATTATTGCTATTCTTGGTGTCGGAGTATCTGCTTCAATTCTTGCCAATAGAAAAGAAAAAAAGAATTACAGCAATGTTTTTGAAAAAATAGAAGATGAATAATTTGAGTTTTAAATTAATTATCCATTATTTAAAGTCTGAATAGATAAATATTTCTATCCTCGGCTGTTTATCCGTAGGAAATATTATCGATAATGCTTTAAATAAATGGAAATCTAATGCGAAAACAAATCTTCAGAGCAATAGTTATTATATGTATTGGAGCCTCGTTAGCAGTTGCGCAGAAGATTAAGATTGATAAACTCACTGTAAAAGGCTCGGTTTTTGAGAATACCATTCTTTCCGTATGCCAGGATAAATACGGATATATCTGGTTTGGTACCAGTGCCGGAATAAAAGTATTTAACGGCACTGAGCTGGTAAGCTATAAAAGCATTCCGGATGACACCACTTCACTTTCCGACAATTACATACATTGTATTTACTCTGATTCTCAGGGAGATGTCTGGGTAGGTACAGGCAACGGCGGGTTAAACAAATTCGATTATAAAAACGGTACTTTTCAGAGAATTCCGTACGGAAAAACTGACGGTTATTCTCTAAGTAATAAAAGTGCCTGGGTTATTTATGAGGATAAGAAAGGAATTATTTGGATTGGAACGGACGGCGGAGGACTCAACCGTCTTGACCGCACAAATATGAAATTCAGCTATTATCAATCAGTTGCCGGCGATCCACAATCTATCAGCAGTAATCTTGTAAGAGCTATAACTGAGGATGAAGAGGGAAATCTTTGGCTTGGAACAAAAGATGCCGGGCTTGAAAAACTTTATGTAAAACGCGGGGTATTTACACATTTTCACTCTGTGCCTGAAGGAAGCCTGAGCAACAATAACATTCGAAGTTTGTTGTTTGATAAGAACGGGATGCTGTGGATTGGTACTGATAAAGGACTTAATCTTTTGAATACCAAAACAGGGGCTGTTGAGATTTTTTACAAAGGAGAAGCACAATCCGGGAAATTGCGTTCGGATAAAGTTTACAGCCTTTTACAGGACGGATTAAATAATATTTGGATCGGGACGGATGCAGGATTGTCGAGATACAACTTAACTAATCGAAAAATATTTAATTTAAAGTACAATTTCGGCGATCCCGATGATGCCAACAGTAATTCTCTCAGAGTACTTTATAAAGACAGAAGCGGTCTTATCTGGATAGGTACATCTCAGTATGGTGTAAGCAAGTTTGATCCTAATTCTCTAATATTTTCATACTACAAAGATTTCCTGAATATTAAATCATCCTATAGAAACAAAACGATAAGATCTGTGCTGGCAGACAGAACCGGAAATATCTGGATAGGTATGAATGAAGACGGACTGTTCAGGCTCAATCGAACAAAGGATAAGTCAGATTTTATCATAATTGGAGAAAAAGATAAAGAACATACATCAGTTTACAGCCTGGAAGAAGCTCCCGACGGGAGTATATGGGCAGGTACGAACGGAGAAGGTTTATATGTATTAAATAAAGAAACAGCCGGCAATTCACAGGGGGGAAGTAAAAATATTATCACAAATCCAAACGTAAGCGATTCTGTTGCAGCCAATGTAATTAACGATATCTATTGCGATTCTTCAGGAGATGTATGGGCAGGCACAGATGCAGGATTGTTTAGAAAGAATGCCGGTGAGTCGCGTTTTTCATCATTGCAGTTATTAAATTCCGGAAGTACAGATCTTTCTGTTCACAAGATATTTAAAGATAGCAGAGGAATATACTGGATAGGTACTGTTAAGGGACTTTTTGCACTGAGACGGGAAACCGGTGGCGTGCGGATTAAATCAGTGCCGGTTTCGCATAAAAAGAAGAATTCACATCAGGAAATTGCTGTTATTTGTATAACAGAAGATTTGTCGGGAAATATTTGGCTTGGAACTCAGAATGGGTGTATCATAAAACTAAAAAATAAAGGCATCCAAAATGTTCACACGGAATACACAGTTTTTGATTCAGATGACGGAGTTCCGGGTTCAATTATTTACGGTATTCTGACAGATAATAACGGCAATATCTGGTGCAGTACGAATAATGGTTTATCAAAATATGATATACAAAATAAGAAGTTTCTAAATTATTATGCAGAAGATGGAATTCAGAGTAATCAATTTTTTTATGGAGCTTATTGTAAAGGTAAAGACGGTGAACTGTTTTTCGGGGGGTATAACGGGTTATCTTCATTTTATCCGGAATACATTAAAGACGAACAGGTAATTCCGGTTCTTGCTTTTACAAATATCAGCATTCTCGGAAAATCATTCAGACGCTGGAATCAACTTATTAAACCCGAACAACTTGTTATTGAACCGAAAACAAATTATTTTTCTGTAGAATTTTCTGTTCTGGATTATAAATCAACTGAGAAAAATCAGTATGCCTATTATCTCGAAGGACTTGATACTTCCTGGAATTATATAGGAAGCAGAGGTTTTGTTGCATTCAATAATCTTGAAGGGGGAAATTACAGACTTCGAATAAGAGGTGCCGACAGTAAAGGGGTCTGGAATCTTGAAGGAATAGCTATGAATATTAAGGTTATTCCTCCATTCTATGCAACTTGGTGGTTCAGAATCATTGCAGTATTAGGACTTATTATCGCAATAACTGCAGTGTACGAGTTAAGATTACGATTATTTGTTAAGAAGAATGAACAATTAGCAAACCTAAATAGTGAATTGAAAGACGAAATTGATCAGCGAAAAAAAATAGAAGAAGACTTGAAAGAAGCCAAAGTAAAAGCAGAAGAATCTGACAGGCTTAAATCAGAATTTTTGGCGCAGATTTCACACGAGATACGTACACCGATAAATGCTATTCTATGCTTCCTCTCACTGATAAAAGAAGAGGCCTCCGATAAAGTGGACGACTATATAAAAGAAGGATTTAATATAGTTGAGAATGGAAGCAAAAGACTTATCAGAACGGTAGATCTTATTCTGAATGTATCTCAAGTACAGATAGGTGTTTATAAGGCAAAATTCGGTCCGGTGGATCTAAATAACATCGTTTATCAGATAGTGAGTGAATTGAAAAGCATTGCAGATACAAAAAGCATTGAATTGGAATTTTCACCGGACGAGAATCTTAAACCGATTTTTGCGGATTCTTATTCGGTTGCGCAAATTGCACAAAATCTGATTGATAATGCAGTAAAGTTTACTAAGGAAGGTAAGGTAAGAGTTGAAATTGTTGAAGACCCGGAAATAGTATATTTGATAGTCGAAGATACAGGTGTTGGAATTTCAGAAGAATATATTCCTCATTTGTTTAAGCCATTCTCACAGGAAGAAACAGGTTATTCCAGAAAATTTGAAGGGAATGGATTGGGTCTTACACTGGTTCAGAAATACTGTGAACTCAATGGTGCTGAAATAAAAGTAAAAAGCACTAAAGATAAAGGCTCGGTATTTACCGTAATTTTGAAAAAATCAGGTTAATAACTTCGATATAGTTTTATAAGTCATATTTATATGTTATTTTAATACATCGTTTACATATAGAATATAAATGGATGTTTAATAATTGAACTTCTCCGTGAAATTGAAATATATTGTACTGATGTGCCTGATTTTAAGTTCTTCGGAATATGCTCAGGTTTATCAGGCAGGAAGTCTTAATATCGGTACGAGCATTTCGGAAAATTCCGTTGTATCGGCAATGCAGGATTCCAAAGGATATCTATGGATTGGTACTCAGGAAGGACTTGCATTATTCAACGGAAATGATCTGCGGATATTCAAAAACGAAATCATGGAAGAGAACAGTATCTCCGATAATTATATCCATACAATTTATGAAGACTATGATGGCACAATCTGGGTAGGTACTAGTAAGGGCGGTCTTAATAAAATTAATTTCCGCGATATGAAATTTACCGCATACAGACCTTCTGATATACTCTCCGACGCATATAATAGTACAAAAGCTATAATTGAAGATAATCTGGGGCGTTTCTGGATTGCATCAGATAATAATGAGCTCAGACGATTTGATAAAAAATCCGGCAGGTTTACGATTTATAAACTTCCTTCAAGTTATAATCCTGCATTAGTTAAAGTAAAAGATATTACTTTCATTTATGACAATTTGATTTGTCTGGTAACTTATGGAGCAGGTATCCTTTTTTTCGATACAACCAAGGAACTGTTTATTGATCTTGATTCATTTAAAGGAGGTATTAGCAGTCAGTTAAGCGACTCTATCAGGACTGTATATTTCGACAGGGATAAAAGTGAATTATTTACAGGAACCGAAAGAGGATTAGAGATAATTAACATTAATACCTGGAAGATTATTAAGTTCAATTCTAAAAATACTCCGGTTTTTCATTCAGATATAATAAACACAATAAAAAGAGATGATTACGGTAATCTCTGGCTGGGAACATCAAAAGGAATTATAAAATATTTAAGTAAACAAAACAAATTCGTTAATGTTGACTATCATTTAGGGAATCCTGAAAACATAAAAAGAGAAGTAATACGCAGTCTTACTTTCGACAGATCCGGAGTGCTTTGGGTCGGAACATCTTATTACGGAATGAAAAATTTTACCCCTAACAGTAACGAATATGAGTACTACAAGCATCTTGCGCTTAATCCTATGGGTGCTCAAGGTACGCTTGTCAGATCGATTTATCTCGACTCAAAGGGCATACTTTGGACCGGACATAATTCCGGCGGAGCGATTGCATTCGATAAGGAATCCGGGAAAAGCTTCTTCTACAATACAAAAAATAATCTGATTTATAACAACTCGGTTTCTGTAATAAAAGAAGATACATTGGGCAATATATGGGCAGGTACCTGGGGCGGCGGATTGGTGAAAATTGCAAGAAATCCTGATGGATCTCCGCAAAATAAAACAGAGATATTCAGATTCGATAAGAATAATCCTGAACTGTTTCCCGACGATATCATTATGGATATTTTTCCTGAAAAAAGAAATGTAATGTGGATTGGTACTTTCAGCGGCTTAATACGATATGAGCCTGAAACTAAGAAGTTTATTTCATTCAAGCATAATCCGGGAGACAATAATTCACTATCCAATGCACAAGTTCAATCAAATTGTATTTTCCGTGATTCCAAAGGATATCTTTGGATTGGAACTTGGAACGGGCTTAACAGGATGATTCCAGATAAAAAGGATATTTCAAAAAGCCGCTTCGAAAGATATCTTAATGCAACTCAGGAAATCGGGTCAGTGCCATACGGGAAAATTACAAGTATTACGGAAGATGGAAGAGGTAATCTTTGGGTAGGGACATACGGTGGTGGAATTTTTAGGATTAATATAGAAAATCCTTCATTAGGAATCGTGAATTACACAGAGAAGGACGGACTTTCGTCAGATATGGTTTTCGGAATGGTACCTGATTCAAAAGGAAATATCTGGATAAGCACGGCTCACGGTATTTCAAAATTTGATCCGGTAAAAAATGATTTCTTCAGAATATTCAGGGAAGACGGACTTCCTTTTGATAAATTCTATTGGGGTGCAATTTATAAGGATAAATCCGGTAGAATTTATATGGGAGGCTTGGAAGGTTTACTCTCATTTAAACCGGAAACCCTTAAACTCAGAAAGGCTTCTCATAAGGTTGTATTTACCTCTGTTAAAATTAAAAACAAAAGAGTATTTACCGAGAATCAGCTTGAATATATTAAGGAAATACCATTTTCCCATCTTGACAAGTTTATAACGATTGAATTTGCTGCTTTGGACTTTAAGGCTTTTAACAAAAACACTTATTCATATATACTTGAAGGGGAAGATAAGGAATGGACATTTATCGGCACAAGAAATTCAGTTAATTTTACGAACCTTGAAGAAGGGAATTATATACTTAAAATTAAAGCTGCAAACAGCAATGGCGACTGGAGTGATAATATTGCTGTACTGAAAATTTCAATAATCCCGCCATTTTGGAAAACAGAGTTTTTCAGGGTTAGCATTGTTATTGCCCTGCTTTTAATTGCTTATATAATCTTCAAGGCAAGAATCCGATATATTGAAAACAATAATCTTGAACTGATGAATCTGAATAAAGAGCTTCAGAAAGAAATAAAAGCAAGAATGGAGACTGAATCGAGTCTTATAAGAGCAAAAAAGAAGGCTGAGGAATCAGATAAACTCAAGACAGAATTTTTAGCGCAGATGTCGCACGAAGTCAGAACTCCGATAAATTCAATACTTAGCTTCCTTTCACTTATAAAAGAAGAAACAGAAGGGATGGTGGAAGATTACATTAAGGAAAGCTATGTAATGGTTGAAGCCGGCAGTAAAAGGCTTACACGTACAATAGACCTGATTCTCAATATGTCCGAAATTCAAACCGGTGCCTATAAACCTGATTTCTGTAAACTTGACATTTCTGAAGTAATCAACCATAATCTTTCTGAGATTAAACCTCTTGCGGATTTGAAGAAACTGACTTTGAACTACCGCGAAATGACGAAAAACAGAATAATTACAGGGGATTTATTCTCAGTTAATCAGATGGTATCCAACTTAATCGATAATGCCGTGAAATACACAGATCAGGGAGGCGTTGAAATTGTATTAATGGAAACTGCAGAACATACAGTTATCGAAGTAATTGATACCGGAATAGGAATCTCACCTGAATACATGCTGCAGTTATTTAAGCCTTTCAGCCAGGAGGATACCGGTTATTCAAGAAAATTTGAAGGTACCGGATTAGGTCTTGCATTGGTTAAACGCTACGCTGAAATCAATGGAGCAGAAATTAAAGTTGCGAGTGAAAAAAATAAGGGTTCTGTTTTTACACTTTTGTTTGTAAAAACTGAGCTGAAGAAAGAATCTTGATTTTGAATTACAATTTATTCAGCCTTTGTTAATCTATCCATAAAAGAAAATAAGAAAACTTTTTCCTAATTTCTTTAAATAAGATATAAAGTAAACTTTGGTTTCGTTCGAAGATAGATATATAAATTTAAATAATCAGAATACTTAATATGATTTTATCTGAAATATTATTTACTCCGTTAAACTTGTCAGCATTGATCAACATTTCCAATAATATTTTAACTATTCTTATAGTAATTGTAATTATTGCAATATTTGTTTTCTATGAAAGATTCAGAATGATGAAAATGCGCAAATATGCGGATGAACTTCAATCTGAAATAAGAAGAAGAATAGATATTGAAGAGTCTCTGATTAAGACAAAAAAGGATCTTGAGAACTCAGACAGAATTAAATCAGAATTTCTGATTCAGATTTCCCACGAAATAAGAACTCCAATCAATTCAATTCTAAGTTTTTCATCAATGCTTCAGGATGAGCTTGAAGATAAACTTCCCGATGATCTCAAGGACGGCTTTAAGGTGATCACAACCGGAGGTCAGAGGCTTATCAGAACAATCAACCTTATTATAGATTTAGCACAACTTCAATCAGGAGCATATAAATCAAAATTCGATGTTTTGAATATTGAGGATGTGCTGAGGTCTGTTATTTTAGATGCTCGCCCATATGCTGAAGAGAAAAAGTTATCCCTCAGCTATGAGAAAAATCCGGATGTTTCTCCGGTCTATGCTGATTCCTATGCACTGAAGCAAATTTTCAGCAATCTTGTGGATAATGCCATTAAATTCACTTTTTTTGGCGGTGTTGAGATTTCTGTTAATATGGATACTCCTGAAACCCTCGCTGTTGAAATAAGCGATACAGGAATAGGAATTTCAGAAGAATTTATTCCGAATTTATTTAAGGAATTTTCGCAGGAGTATAACGGTTACTCAAGAAGATTTGAAGGAAACGGGCTTGGACTTTCACTGGTCAAAAAATATGCGGATATAAATAATCTAAAAATTAAAGTGGAGAGTGTTAAGGATGTCGGCAGTACATTCACAATTCTTTTCAATGTGGATTTAGATGAAATAAAGAATGCCAAAACTGTTAATCGAAGCGTTGTTCCGATATAAACAATCCGTCGGTGTAATTCTCTTCTCTAATCAGTCTTCCGGATTCGTTATAAAAATAAAAAGTTCCGTTCTTCAGATTGTTCCTGTATGTCCCATAGTCTGAAATTTCACCGGATTCATAATAATTAGTGAATAACCCTTCAAGATTTCCATCTATATACTTCGCATCTGATTTTATTTTTCCATTTGCGTAGAATTGCTTTGATGACCCATTCCTTAATCCCAAATAATAAGATTCTTCTAATTTAAGTTTACCATCTTCATAATATTCTCTGGATATTCCTTCTTCTTTGTCGTCAAAGAAAGTTCTTTCTGTCACAATAGAACCTTTTTCACTGTATTCAACATATCTGCCGGTCTTTCTGCCGAGAGTGTAGTAAATCTCAGATGCAACAATGCCGGAATCATGAAAAGTGAGGCTGATGCTGTCTTGAACTCCCGACTTGTAATGATTCTCTGATTTTAAGTATCCGCTTTGATAGAATGAACGCTGAGGTCCGTCTAACTTTCCGTCTTTGAAGGAAGATTCAGATTTAAGGGTTCCGTCCGGATAATGCTCGCTGAAGGATTCTTCGGTTTTTTCATAATTCCCGACAATATCGTATCTTACACGCTTAACAAGATTCCCTTCCTTATAGGTATCAATAACTTTTATAGATCCGTCTGCATAATAAAAATATGAGTTGCCTTCAAGTTTATCGTTCCTGTAGTTTGCTTCAAGTGCTAACTTATTGTATTCGTAAAAAACCCTGTTCTTTCCTTCAAGCTTTCCGTCGAGATAATATTTCTCAACTTCCAGGTTCCCGTTTTCGTAAAAAGTCTGCGATATGCCGTTCAGTTTATCGTTTCTGTAATTATGAAGACCCTGCAGTTTACCGCTTTTGTAATATGTCTTTGTGATTCCCGTTCTTACTCCGCTTTCATAATTAGGCTCAGCCCAAAGTTCACCGCTTTCGTAATACCACTTCTGGATACCTTCGACTTTGTTGTTGGAATACCACCATTCCATACTGATTTTGCCATCGGGGAAATACCAGGTAGAAAGACCTTCGGCCTTGTCTTCAAAGTAATTCCAGACTTTCCAAAGATCTCCGGATTCATAGTATTCTTTATAGATGCCGTGAATTTTTCCGTCAACAATTTCAGCCTCTGATTTAAGTTTGCCGCTCTTGAAATATTCTTTTTTAATCTCTTGAGCCAAAACTGCAGAACAACATAAAATTAAAGCAGATAAAAGAATTACTTTTTTCATTATTTCTCTTTTTTAATCGGCTAAAAATAAGGAATTTTTTTATTTTGCGGCGGTATTTAATTTTTTAAAAGTCCGGATTGAAATGTTTACACAAGGTATCAGAATCGGTTTCAGACAATGCGACCCTGCGGGAATAATATTTTTCGCCGAGTATTTTAATTATGCACAATTTGTTTTTGAGGAATTTCTTTATTCGGCAGAATTCCGGAAAGATTATTTCTGGAAGGATAATTACGCAATGCCTTTATTCGATGTTTCTGCTAAGTATCACAAACCGGTGTTTTTTAACGATATGCTGGAAGTGCAGGTTTCTGTAGGTGAAATTAGACAATCATCATTTTCTATGCAGTATAAATTCTTAAGAAATGGTGAGTTATGTGCCGAAGTTAAATGCATTCACGTATTTCTTGATAAATCACTTTGGAAAAAAATAACGTTAACTGATGAATTCAGAGTTTTTTTAAGTAAGCATCTTGTAAAATAGACTTTACCTGCGGGTAATTTACTTTCCCTGATTCAAAAAGAGGCATCTTCTCGGTAATTAGAAAAAGTTTCGGAATCTTGTATCCGGAGAGTTTCTGTTTCAGTATCGATTTCAGAAACTCGGGGGTAATTATTTCAGGATTCCCGGAACAGACTAATGCTGCAGTAATTTCGCCCCAAAACTCATCACTGATTCCTGTAACAACTGCATCAGTTATATACTGAATTTTGGTTAGCTCATTTTCAATTTCAGACGGAATAATATTCTTTCCGCCTGATATAATAAGATCAGTCCGACGCATTATCAGCCGAAGCTTTCCGTCATCTCCGAGAAAACCAACATCCCCTGTTCTGTAATTACCGCTAATAAATATGTTATCAAAAGAAGAACTTGCGGGATGATAACCTGTGAAAAGAGAATCCGTTTTAATAATAACTTCACCTTCGCATCCTGTGTTAAGAACATTTCCGGAATTGTCTGCAATTTTGATGTTTGTTTTTTGAAGCGGAGTAAATGCTGAAATTAAGTTATAAAACTCGTCTTTGGTAATCAAGGCGTAATCATTCGGAAATCTGTTACTGCAGGCGTAGGCACTCATTGAGCAGGTTTCGGTTGAACCGTAAACATTTATTACAGGTAAATTATTTAGATATATTGTATCGGATACTTTTTTTGTAAGTTTTCCGCCGCCAATAAAAATTATTGATGCCTCACGAAGGTTGTTTAATGCTTCCTGACAAAACTTCAAAATCATCGAAGGAACCAAAGATATAAAATCCGGTTTGTGTTTTAAGATTGCCTTTTCAAATCCATCGGTATTAGCAAACTCAGGAATTGTTAAAATATGATCAAATAGTAGTGTTCGGGTAATAATCTGAAATCCCCCGATATGAAAAGGCGGAAGAGAAAGAAGCCATTTAGCCCGGACTGATTTATTTCTTCCGGTGTTGTTAATCAATGCAGCAGTATTAGCAATACTTGCACGAATTGTGCGCAAACTGTGACTTACGCACTTCGGATTTCCTGAACTTCCGGAAGTGAAAAGCAGAAGCGCGGATTTATCGGAAGTGAAATCTATATTTATTTCAAAATTGCATTCCGCATTCTCAGGCCTAAGATCTTCGAAATTATAAAAGTCGGAAGCATTAAATATAAAATCAGGCGCTGCAATATTGAGTAAAAGAGATTTTTCCGACTCCGTAAGATTAGGATCCAATGGAAGAATTATACCGCCGGCATTCCAAACTGAGATAACGGCAATTACAAATCCGGCAGGAGAGTCGGCATATACGGCAATTATCTTATCTTTTATTCCGGCTGTACTGTTAATCGGTGAGTTGCTGACTAATCTGATTATATCCGATGAAGTCAAAACGGTATTTCCCGAACAAATAACAGTTTTGTTAGTTTGGGGTAATGGTTTGAATGATTCTGCCGTTTTTACAGAGTCGGTCATTTAAACATATTATTTAGATGGAAATTGCTTAAGAACTTATCGTAAGGGGGAATTAAAATACCGTTTTTTACCTGTAAATAGTCAGGGAAAAGGTTCTCGTCGAAATAACTGATTATGCCGATACCGTGAGCAGATTTATGTCCCGTATATCCTGCAAGCATTACAAGTCCGTCTTTCCCGAGAATATTTTCGAATCCTGATTTAATAATAATTTTCTTACCCGCAGGCGCAGCGGATGAAATCAGTTTTAGAGTATCAGTAAATGCACCGGTCAGTATGGGATTAATAATCAAATATTTGACATTGCTTCCTGAAATCAAACTTTCAGCATCTTTTACAGATGTCAGAATATTGCCGGCAGCAAGAGGAATATTTGTAGTTTCGGTAAGTCTTACAAGTTCAGAAGCAGTCATGACCGGATCTGCGGCAAATTCAATTGAAAGTCCATCGAGATTCTTCAGGAATTGCAGAGCAGTGTTATAATTGTAGGAGGCTCCGCAGTCTAAGCGAAGACTAAATGAAAATCCCAACTGTTTTCTAAGTGCCGTAATTATTTCAATATCTTCAGTTGAGTTATCGCGGCCTGTTTTAAGCTTAATGGTTGAGAAGCCGGCAGATAAATAAGAAGAAGCCAGCTTTAATACTTCATCCAAATTAAAAGCCCCGATACTGCAGCTTACATGAATTTTATCGGCAGGCTGTAAACCCGCAATATGTTCGAATCCGTTTTTTTGAATAAGTATCGAAATAAGTGCCTGCTCGAAAGCAAACTTTACTGAAGGCAAATGATTGAAAATTGAGGATGCTTCGCCAATTTCATTAAGACTTTCAGGAACTTCAGTTCCGCAAAGTTTTGTACAAATATAATCGCATCCGGCTTTAGCTTCTTCAAAGGATTCAGGAGTAAGCGGTTCAGCGGGTGAGGCTTCGCCGTATCCGGAGAAACCTATATCTGAAACTAATTTAAGAATTAGTCCTGCATGGCTTTTTATAATACCTTCTTTTCCGATAAGCGGAACTCTTAGAGGAAGGTTAAACTTTCTGAAATCTGCTTCTGTAATTATCATAATAGTATTCCTGCAGCAAAGAGTATAGCGTATAGACCTGAAAGTTTTGCCGTAAGTTCAAGCGTTTTGTTTAGGTCGCTTCCTTCCAGACTGAATATCATTTTGATAAGTTTCACTGAAAGAGGCAGTGAAAGAAGCGGAAGAAACACATAAACATCACTTTTAAAAGATATATACACAAAAACCGGAATTATGTATGAAATTAACATAAACACAATATATTGAATTTGTGTGAAAGTTTTACCGAAAATTACAGCAAGTGTCCTTTTATTTGATATTCTGTCTTCTTCAATATCACGGTAATTATTAACAACTAAAATATTTGTAACCAATGCGCCTACAGGAACCGATGCCCAGAAAGCCAGAGGTGTAATTTCACCTGCCTGAACATAGTATGTACCTGTAGTAGCTACAAGTCCGAAAAAAACAAAAACGAAAATATCGCCCAAACCGTTATAGGCGAGGGGGAAAGGCCCGGCAGTATAGGCAAATCCCGCCATAATTGAAAGAATGCCTATAAGAAGTATAAGCAAGCCGCCGGTATAGACAAGATACAGACCTAAAATAAATGCTGTTCCGAAAGTAATGTAGATAGCTTTTTTCATTAATGAAGTGCTTATCAGTCCGGAAACAGAAGCTCTCTTAGGTCCCTTTCTGTTGGAATTATCGCTGCCGGAAAGAAAATCATAGAGGTCATTTACAAAATTTGTGGCAATTTGAATTAAAAGAGAACATATCAGAGCAATTAGAGCAGTATCTGCTCTGAAAGCTGAGTGATAAATTGCCACAGCGCTCCCAACGATAACAGGAACCGCAGCGGCTAAAAGAGTCTTAGGCCTCGAGGCTTCAATCCAAACTTTAAAATTACCTTTCATTAGTTAGGGCACTCTTGGAAATTTTGAAAAATCAGGTTTTCTTTTTTCATTATAGGCTTTCTTCCCTTCCTGAGCTTCTTCACTCATATAGTATAATAAAGTTGCGTTGCCCGCTAATTCCTGAATCCCTGCTTGTCCGTCAAGCTCGGCATTAAATGCGGATTTAAGAAGTCGAAGGGCAAGCGGACTCATTTGCAGTATTTCCTTTGCCCACTGAACGCCTTCATTTTCTAATTCATTTACAGGTACAACTTTATTTACGAGACCCATTTCATAAGCTTCTGTAGCACTATATTGCCTGCAGAGATACCAGATTTCGCGGGCGCGCTTCTGACCCACCAGTCTGGCTAAATAACTTGCACCGAATCCACCGTCGAAGCTTCCAACTTTTGGTCCGGTTTGACCGAACACAGCATTATCAGCAGCAATTGTGAGATCGCAGACAACGTGAAGAACGTGTCCTCCGCCAATTGCATATCCGGCAACCAGGGCAATAACCGGTTTAGGAATGCTTCTAATAAGCTTCTGAAGGTCGAGCACATTAAGTCTTGGAATACCGTCTTTTCCGATGTATCCTTTATCTCCCCTAATTGACTGATCGCCTCCTGAACAGAAGGCATATTTACCATCCTTCGCAGGACCTGCACCTGTAAGAATTACCACTCCTACAGAACTATCCTCACGGGCATCGATGAAAGCATCGTACATCTGGAGAACAGTTTCCGGCCGGAAAGCATTTCGTTTTTCCGGTCGGTTAATTGTTATTCTTGCAATTCCATCGCATTTATCGTATATGATATCAGAGAATTCTTTAACCTTTAACCATTCCATATTAACCTGCAAACTAATTTCATAAATAATGACAAAGATAATAAAAGTAATGGTTAATGGTCAATTGCTCAAACAAAAATACGATGAGAAAGTAACAGGGCGACAGAGACGTGATACGTGAAGCGTAACGCGTGACCAGAAAGACGAAAAACCGTGATGCGTGACGAGAAAAGGATTTTGAAAATACAGATGAAACAGCGCCGTAGGTGCCGAATCTTAGAAACAATTAAACCCGAATTATTCGTCAGAAAATCTTTATCACTGAATACCATTGCAAAGAAAGAATAATTTGGGTAACCCCGCCTTACAAAATCTTACATTTCGTTTTTCAGAAATGTTTAGATTTTGTTAGGCGATTTGTCATTACTTTCTTCCTCAATGACAAATTTGGGTTAAAAATTTAATCCAATAAATCCTGTAAATCACAGAAATCATATAAATCACAGTTCAGACAACAAGTGGCTGGATGTCGGAGACCAGTGGACTGATGTCGGATCCAAGTGGCCGGATGTCGGAGACAAGTGGCCGGATGTCGGAGACAAGTGGACGGATGTCGGAACCAAGTGGACGGATGTCGGAACCAAGTGGACGGATGTCGGAACGAAGTGGACGGATGTCGGAGACAAGTGGACGGATGTCGGAGACAAGTGGACGGATGTCGGAGACAAGTGGCTGGATGTCGGAGACAAGTGGCTGGATG
>CAZOZP010000045.1:0-31303 GCA_964584325.1 uncultured Melioribacteraceae bacterium | reverse complement strand
AGAGCAAAGGACTGAAAATCCTTGTGTCGGCGGTTCGATTCCGTCTCTGCCCACATAAAAACCCCGGTACAATTCACCGGGGTTTTTAATTTTAAATTATAGTCAAAAGCATATTAATTACGGCAAAGCAAAAGATTAAGCAATTGTAATATAGTAATCATAAAAACTCCTCAATTTGAAGTGCTTCATCTTCAGAGTATTTAATCTTAAAATAACTCTTGACCATTATTCCGGGCTTATATATCAAGGATTTAGTTGAATCTGTAAAGAAAATTTATTACATTACGCATCGAAAAATAAAAGGTAAGGGAAAACATGCCTTCATCCAAAAAGCTAAGAATTCTATATGTAACTACCGAAGTATTTCCATTTTGTAAAGCAGGAGGTTTAGCAGAAGTATCTGCAGCACTTCCGCAAAAAATAATGGAAATGGGTCATGACGTAAGAGTTATTGTCCCAAAGTACGGAAATGTGGATGAAAAAAAGCATAAAATTCATGAAGTTGTAAGATTAAAGGATCTTTCTGTAAATATTGGAGATAAAGAGGTAGTATTTTCTCTTAGAAGTTCGTTTATTGTTGGAACAAGAGCAAGAGTTCAGATTTATTTTCTTGATAATGATGAATACTTTGGAAAGCGTCATAGTCTTTTTACAGATCCCATAACCGGAGAGGATTTTGAAGACAACGATGAAAGATTTATTCTTCTTTCAAAAGCAGTGTTTGAGCTTATAACGAAACTGGGTTGGTATCCTGATATAATTCATTGTAACGACTGGCAGTGCGGACTTATCCCGGCTTATCTAAGGGCATTTACTGCAAATAATCCTCTCTTTTCAAAAATAAAATCATTGTTTACAATACATAACCTTGCAGTTCAGGGGAGTTTCCCATTTGAATCATTTGCAAAAACAAATCTTCCTGATGAGTATAATAATGATTTTACCGGAGTTATATCAAAAGGAAGACTAAATTTTATGAAAAGTGCTTTAAACTTTTCTGATTCAATAAACACCGTTAGTGAAAAATATGCTGAAGAAATTTGTAACGATCAGAATTTCAGTGATGGCCTTTTCCAGATATTAAATTCAAAAAAAGATAAAATAAGCGGTATCATAAACGGAATTGATGAAAATATTTGGAATCCCGAGTGTGATAAATTTATATCAAAGCAATACTCCCTAAAAAATCCTGAGTCTAAAGTAGAGAATAAAATTACGCTTTCTGATAAGTTTAACCTTGATTACAGTGAAGATATTCCTCTGATTGGAATTATATCAAAGCTTATAGATTCTAAAGGTTTTGATATACTGACTGAGGCTTTCGAAGAACTGATGAAAATGGATATAAAGCTTATATTGCTTGGATCGGGCGACAAAAAATACCATTCTTTCTTCGAAGATGCCATGTATAATTATCAAGATAAGTTTTCCTGTTACTTAGGCAATGATGAAGAATTGGCGCATTTAATTGCAGCTGGTGCTGATATATATCTTATGCCTTCTCTTTTTGAACCTTGCGGCTTAAATCAAATGTACAGCCTTATTTACGGAACCGTACCGGTTGTAAGAGCTACGGGGGGATTAGCAGATACAGTTCAGGACTTTAATTATGAAGATCATACAGGCAACGGTATTGTATTTAGCGATTATTCATCAGAAGCATTAATAGAGGCTGTACGCAGAGCTGTGAGCATTTACCGAGATGATAAGAATTCTTGGCAAAAGCTTGTTAAGAGTGGTATGAAAGCTAATTTTAACTGGAACTGTTCTTCAAAAAGCTATGTGAGTCTTTATAAGGAAATCATTGTCGATTGATGAAGAAACATGCAGTATTTTTTGACCGCGACAACACTCTTATATATGATAAAGGGTACACTAAAAATCCGGGTGAAGTTCGCCTTATCGAAAACTCAGCAGAATGTTTAGCTAAATTATCAGAATACGGCTTTATTCTTATAGTCATATCAAATCAATCCGGCATAGAACGGAACATGATGACATTTAGTGATGTTGAAGCCGTCAATATGAAAATTAATGCTTTACTGAAACCTTATAATACTAAAATTGATAAATTTTATTTCTGTCCGCACATTCCTGAAAGCAAATGTACTTGCCGGAAACCTTCTCCTGAAATGGTATTTCAAGCTTCTGAGGAGTTCAATATTGATCTTCAACAATCATATTTTGTAGGAGATAAACTTTCAGATTTGGAATGCGGAATAAATGCCGGCGTAAAATCGATACTATTTGAATCAACTCATGAAAGTAAAGAAATAAATTTATTGCATTTGGAAAGAAAAACTGCCACTTTTAGAACTGATAAATTTTTAGAAATTTGTAATTATATTATTTCTGATTTTACCGGAGGAGTTGTTTGAAGAATTATATCATTGTTTTTCTTTTTTTGATTTTAGTTACATTTGTTTCTTGCAGTGATGACCCGTCTTCTGTTGGTGCTGATTTATTCGAAAGCGGTAAATTCGGTGAGCTTCTCGACAGAGATACACTTGATTCTCAGAAAGATACCGTTAGTCAAAAAAGTATGACATTTCAGGGAAAGAAAACTACATTTCAAGACGCATCAAGAGCATTACTCGGGAAAATATCAGATCAATATTCAGAAACTTCATCAAGTATTCTTATGAGATTCAGTTTTGCCGTTTCCAGCACTCATTATTCTGCAATCGAGAAGGATAGTCTAAGAATTCTTGAAGCATATTTTTATGCTAAACCAAATTATGTTATTGGCACCAGTAACGGTCAATTTGACTTC
Source organism: uncultured Melioribacteraceae bacterium (assembly GCA_964584325.1). Taxonomy (GTDB): domain Bacteria; phylum Bacteroidota; class Ignavibacteria; order Ignavibacteriales; family Melioribacteraceae; genus CAZOZP01. Next base: position 28,530 of record CAZOZP010000045.1, on the reverse strand, counting down.
GAGGCAAGAGAAATATTAAAGAACTGGTCCGGAGATAAGTTTAACAAAGACAGTTTGGCTAAAATTGAGAGAGGTGCCAGCATAGTTGTCGGAGCTAAATCAATATCGGATTCGCTTGTGAAATTCAATGTATCTAAGGAAATTGCTGCAAAATGGTTAGGAAAAATTGCAGGAATTGAGAATACTTTCAATTACGGCGTTATTTTCGAACCTACAAACGAAACAAATAAAGTAATGGGTTTTTTTGCAGACCATCTGGATTATGAAGCTATGCCTGAAATTAGTATTATAGTAAGTGCTTTTGACGCTTCTCCTGATACAATTAAGGGATATCCGCTTGGTTATAGCAGCTCAATGGTTCATGTGGTTGATGGCAATCTAAAGACAACCTCTTCTGATAGAATTATTCTGCATAGTGGTATTCAAAGCAGAGGATATATTTATTTTGATTTGTCGAAGCTTCCACCTGCAGCTCTTATTGAATCAGCAATACTTACTCTGACAATTGATTCATCTGCTTCAGACTACTCTGAAAAAACGATTGAACAAATAGTTGTTGCCCCCTCTGCATTGAAAAATCAACCGGACTCATTGTTCAGGACATCTTATGTAACTTACCTTTACAGAGAAAAAAATGCTTACATAGGGGAAATTAAAAACACTGTTCAGGATCTTGTGAACAGAGAAGTCAATTATGGTTTCAGATTGAATTCACTGGAAGAAGTTAATTCTCTTTCACGATTTGTGTTTTTCGGTTCTGATTATGCCGATGTTACAAAAAGACCAAAACTAATTATTCATTATACGAAGAAGAACAAATGAGAATAAGAAGAATAATTATTATTTCCATAATTACAACCCTCGTATTATCTGCTTCGGGCGGCTCAATATACAGCAGGTATGGTTTGGGTGAGTCCACATTCGGACTATCCGGAAAACTTTACGGACTTGGACAAACTGCATTGGCATATAAGGGAATTAACACGCTTAATCCTGCAAATCTATCAAGTATGACAGATATCTCAACTACTTTTCTTGAAGCAGGACTTTATTACAAAGGCGCTAAGATCAGAGATAATAAATCTGCTTCCTTTTATTCTGACTTGTTTTTTAACGGTGCTGTTCTTGCAATGCCTGTTTACAGAGAGTATGGAATAGCGCTTGCCGGAGGGATTCTTCCTCTTACGAGAACAAATTATGAAATTGTGAAAGATGATGCATTATTTGGCGTAAATACTATTTCTGGAGAGGGAAGCCTTTCAAAATTATTTATTGCCTCATCCTATAGAACTCCTTTTGATTTATCATTAGGCTTTTCGTTCAATTATTATTTAGGCAGAAACGAATACTCCTCAAAGTATAAAGATAATTTGGCCTCAGATTATGTTTACGGATTTACAGATTCATACGGATACAAAGGTACCGGTCTTTCTTTGGGAATGACAAGTCCGGACTTTGCCAAATTGTTAAATATTAAGGAAATTGATGAATTTAGAATTGCTTTATCATATGAAGCTGAAGCTAACCTTACTACGAATTATAAAGAAAAAAGATTTTCGAACATTGGGGTCGATACTGCCGCAGTGGAAAGATTTACATCGAAGTATCCTAAGGCCTTTGGTGCCGGATTCAGTATGAAATTTGCAAATAAATATACATTATTGGCAGATTATTATTATCAAAATTGGAAATCTGCAAATAATGAAACATATATGTCTAATTTAATGGTCGATTCTGAGCGTTACAGTATTGGGCTTGAATACAAAGAAAATAAAACTGACAGCCGTAATTTCTTTGACAAGATGACCTATAGAATTGGATTTAGTGTTGAAAATACTAATCTGGAAATAAATAAAGAAAGAATAAAAGAATATTTATTTTATGGTGGGTTAACTGTTCCTTTTGCCGCAAATTTTAATATGGATTTGGGTTTAAGTTATGGTATAAAAGGTGTTAGGGATGAACTGTTAAATAAAGAGAACCGATTGAATTTATTCGTCAGTTTTAATCTTGGCGAATTGTGGTTTATAAGAGAAGAAAAATAACTAATAACGGAGTACAAATTGAAAACTGCAAAAAAATTATTTTTGTTTTTGATGCTCGCTTCAGCTGTCTGGGCTCAAAGTAATCTACCTATTGAAGCAAAATACAGCTTATTTCACGAGTTCATTAAGAATAACGATTTTACAAGTGCTTACAAATATGGCTGGGAAGTTGTATCGGAAAATCCTGCGCCATTTGTAAAGTTCAATATTTTCCGCAGAATGGAAAATATGATGTGGGCATATCATGACAGTTTAGCTCAGAGTGATGAAGAAAAGACAAATTATGCCGATTCAACTATTTTGCTCTATGATATTGCACTCAAGTTTGATGAATCTAACAAAAGCTACTATATGCTAAAGAAGGCATTCGTGCTTGAAGAGTGGAAACAACAAGAGGGGACAGAGCTAATTCCTATGTATGAACAAGCTCTTGAATTGGATCCAAATGCAGATGCTTTTTATTTTGACAGACTCGGTCAGCTTTATTCAAAAAACGCTGAAGCCGATCCTGAGGCAAAAGTCAAAGCACTTGAATTATATGGAAAGCTTTCAGAAAGAGAACCCGACAATGCGTTGTGGCCTGAGAGACAACAGAAACTTACCAGCAATCCTGAAGAATTAGCAGACATTCTGAAAAAGTCATGGGATCTTAATCCGGACAATACTGAAAAAGCTTGGAAATACGCAAATATATGTATGAGAAGTAAATTTTATGAAAGAGCTCTTGAGCCACTCGAATTCCTTGTGAAAGCTAATCCTGATGTTCCAAACTACTGGAAAAATCTTTCTGTGGTTTATACTCAGCTTGATAAGGATACAGAAGCAATGAATGCATTAAAGAAACTTTCTGAGCTTGATCCGAATTCAAAAGAAAGTTTTGCCGGAATTGCAGTCCTCTACCAAAAACAGAATCAATTAACAAATTCAAGAACTTATATTAACAAAGCAATGGCTATTGATCCTGATTGGGATTATCCTTTATACCTTGAAGGACAGTTATATGAATCGGCTGTTAGAAACTGTGGCGGGAAGATTGAATTTATTGATAAATGTGTTTATCAGCTTGCTTATGAAACTTATTCCAGAGCAAGATCAAAAAATGGCCAGTATGCTCAGGCTTCAGCTGAGAGAATGGGTAGTATCAGAAGTCTTATCCCTCAGCAGGAGGATTATTTTTTCAGAAACATTAAACCGGGTACGGCAGTAAAGATACAAGGTAAATGTTATGATTGGATTGGAAAGACTATAACTGTACAATAAGCGAACTAAGGATATATATGCAATTTGATTTGAATAAAGACCAAGATATTAAAAGAATACATGACCTTGAACTTGACCGTCAGAGGCATAATATAGAACTAATTGCTTCTGAGAATTTTGTAAGCAGTGCGGTTTTATCTGCTGCCGGTTCAATTCTGACTAATAAGTACGCTGAAGGCTATCCGGGCAAAAGATATTATGGCGGATGTGAATTTGTTGATATGGCTGAAGAAGTTGCAAAAGAAAGATTGAAAAACCTATTTGGGGCTGAATACGCGAATGTTCAGCCTCATAGCGGTTCTCAGGCAAATATGGCAGTTTATATGGCTGTATTGAATCCTGGAGATACTGTGCTGGGATTAAGTCTGGATCAAGGTGGACACTTGACTCACGGTTCTCCGGTTAATTTTTCGGGAAGGCTTTACAATTTTATAAGTTACCAACTTGATCCTGTTACGTTTACTTTAGATTACAACAAGATTGAAGAACTTGCCGTAAAGCACAGACCAAAACTTATCATTACCGGCGCCAGTGCATATTCCAGAGATTGGGATTTTTCAAAATTCCGAGAAATAGCTGATAAATCCGGTTCGCTTTTAATGTGCGATATGGCGCATCCCGCAGGGTTAATTGCAAAAGGCTTTCTTACAAATCCGTTACCATTTTGCGATATAGTTACTTCCACAACTCATAAAACTCTCAGAGGTCCGCGAGGGGGAGTAATCCTGATGGGGAAGGACAAAGAGAATCCGCTTGGAATTAAAACTGTAAAAGGCGACAGACTGAAACTAATGTCTGAGCTTATAGATGGAGTAGTAATGCCGGGTATTCAAGGTGGTCCTCTTATGCATATTATTATGGCAAAAGCCATTGCATTCGGAGAAGCACTTGAAGATTCTTTTAGGGATTACGCTGAGCAGATTATAAAAAATGCATCCCGACTTGCCCTAAAAATGCAGGAAATGGATTATAATATTGTCTCCGGCGGAACAGATAATCATCTCTTCCTTGTTGATTTATCCAATAAAAATATCTCAGGGAAAAAAGCTGAACAAGCTCTGGAAAAAGCTCACATTACAGTTAATAAAAATCTTATTCCTTATGATACGAAAAGTCCATTTGTTACCAGCGGTATAAGAATCGGGACTCCGGCAATGACTTCCAGAGGGATGAAGGAAAATGATATGGATTTAATTTCCGCTTTTATTAATAGAGCTATTATTAGCCATGAGAATGAAGAAGAGCTGATAAAAATAAAAAATGATGTCAGAGATTTCACAAAATCTTTTTCTCTTTATCCGGAGATTTAATAACTAAATTATGAAAAATATTGAGCAGCCTGAAGGACGCGAGATGTCATTTATTAATCATCTTGAAGAACTTAGGCTGCGAATTATTTATTCACTCATCGGTATATGTTTAGCCTCTTCAGTTTCCTGGTTCTTTATTGAGAGTTTAATAGAAAATATTTTTTTGTTCCCTGCAAATTACTCTAATATTGAACTTCAAAATTTAAAACCATTCGGACAATTCCTTCTTCAGTTTAAGATTGCTATCATATCAGGCATATTTCTAAGTTTACCCTTTACTTTTTTTAATATATGGAAATTTATATCACCGGCTTTGCGCGAGAATGAAAAAAAGTCTGCTGCCGGCGTTATAATTTCTGCAAGTTTAAGTTTTTTTGCAGGTACTGCTTTCGCTCTTTTTCTGGTGGCGCCAATGACTCTTGAATTTGCTGTTAAAATCGGGACTGAGTTTATAGAAAACAGGTTCTCACTGGACGAATACTTTGATATTATTTTCAGTCTTTCTATGTTTTGCGGAATTATTTTTGAACTTCCCGTAATGTCATTTATTCTCTCTCGCATTGGAATTCTTCATCCCGGTTTTATGATAAAATATCGCAAACATTCATTTATTATATTCTTAACTTTAGGTGCAATTCTTTCTCCGGGAACCGACCCATTCGCACAGATACTTTTAACAATCCCTTTGGTTTTATTATATGAAATAAGTATTTTTGTTTCAAAACTTTCACAGAAAAAAATTGAGTAAAACAGAAATATCTTCAATATCTGACGCAATACGGGATGAATTGAAAATCTTCGAAAAGCATTTCCGAAAGGCAGTTACCTCAGAAATAATTCTTCTTGATGTTATTGTAAAATATATTTTAAGACAAAAAGGGAAAAGAATCCGTCCGCTTCTTGTATTACTTTCCGCACGTCTTGCCGGAGAAATCGGTGAAAGGTCATATAGAGGTGCAGCATTGGTAGAATTGCTCCATACTGCAACGCTCATTCACGATGATGTTGTAGATAATTCTGAAGAGAGAAGAGGATTTCCATCCATTAATGCAGTTTGGAAAAATAAAATTGCCGTTCTTGTTGGAGATTTTTTCCTATCAAAGGGTCTAATGCTATCAGTGTCGGCAAAGGACTTCGATTTCCTTGAGATTGTTACCAACACAGTTAAGCGTATGTCTGAAGGGGAACTTCTGCAAATTAGTAAAACAAAAAAATACGATATTGATGAAGCAACATATTTTAGGATTATTTCAGACAAAACTGCTTCACTGCTTTCGACCTGCTGTGAAATTGGAGCTCTTAGCTCTACTCAAGATGAAGAAAAGATCAAGGCTATGAGAGATTTCGGGGAGAATTTAGGAATAGCATTTCAGATAAAGGATGACCTACTTGATTATACTGGAAAATCTCATATAATTGGGAAACCGGCTGGAGCTGATATCAAGGAAAAGAAAATAACTCTACCTCTTATTTATGCTTTGAAGAACGCTCCTGAAAAACATAGAAAAGAAATAATAAAAAATATTAAGAAAATAAAAAAAACGAGTAATATTAATGATATATTAAAGTTTGCTGAACAATACAAGGGCATCGAAATGGCTGAAAACAAGGCAATGGAATATATTGAAAAGGCAAAAAAAAGTATTGCTGTATTCTCTGATGAAAAAACTAAAGAGCCGTTATTGGCATTACTTGAATTTATCATGGAAAGAAAAAAATAATGGTAATTCACAGTATAGGCAAGCGTATTAAGCAATTTCTGAAAGTAACCGTTTTGTTTCAGGAATCTAATAAACCGGAAGTATATACTGCCAGAGACGGAGATGAAAACAGCGGAAGCCGTATTTCAGACGGGATTTTGAAAAGGTACAGTAAAGACGGAAAACTGAAGGCAGAATGCTCTTATAGGGAGGGGAAACTGCATGGACTTTCTACTACTTATTTTGAAACAGGAGCAATCCGGTCAAGAGAAAATTATGTGGAGGGAGAACTTTCCGGATTATCACGAAATTACCATCCAGACGGCAGGGTAAAATCAGACTGCTATTATGATCACGGAAAACTGATATCAGAAAAGAAATATTAATTTTCTAATCATGCAGCGGTTGTATTGCTTAATAGTATTACTATTCAGGTTATTTAATATCGTATGTGTTACTGATTTTGATGTGTTTTTTGATTTAGATTGAGTAAGTAAAAGGATACTATGATTACAGTACTGGAAGCGGTAAAGCTATCTGCAGAATACTTAGAGAAAAAAGGAGTCACAGAAGCAAGAGCAAATGCCGAATTGATGCTGGCTGACATACTTAAATGTAAGAGACTTGACCTCTATCTTAGATTTGATACTCCGCTAAAAGAATCAGAAATTGTTATTTACAGAGAATATCTTACCCGCAGGTCAAAAGGAGAGCCGCTTCAGTATATTACAGGAATTGTAGGATTTTACGATCTTGAATTTTCGGTAAACAAAAACGTGTTGATTCCACGTCCGGAAACTGAGATTTTAATAGACGAAATTCTTTCAAGAGTCCCAAAAGATTTTGCCGGAACAATTCTCGATATTGGAACCGGAAGCGGAGTAATCCCGATTTCTGTTCTTAGAAACAGAAACTTTATGAATGCTGTTGCAACAGATATTTCTGAAAAAGCAATCGAAACAGCCAGATTGAATGCTGTGAAAAATCAAATTGCTGATAGAATTAAATTAGTAAATCACAATATATTAGAAGATGAGCCTTCTTTTGGATTAACAATAGACATCATTGTTTCAAATCCGCCGTATGTAGCATTTGAAGAATTTAAGAACCTTCAAAGGGAAATAAAAGAATATGAACCGGAAAATGCCGTTACGGATTTTAATGACGGTTATACTTTTTATAAAAGAATATCAGACATTGCTCCATCTTTACTTAATAAAGGCGGAAGATTGTTTTTTGAAGCCGGGGCCAGTCAGGCAGAAACTATTTCAAGAATTATGGAATCAGCCGGATTTTTTAATCTAAAAATTACAAAAGATTATTTGGGGATTGAAAGAGTAGTTTCAGGAGTGCTAAAATGAGAGCAGTTATCCAGAGGGTATCGGAATCAGGAGTAATTGTTGAGAATTACTGCGGATCTGCATATCAAGCCACAATCGGGAAAGGGCTAATGATACTTTTGGGCGTTGCAAAGGATGACGAAAAGAAAGATGCCGATTACCTTGCGGGTAAATGTGTTAACTTGAGAATATTTGAAGATGCTGCAGACAAAATGAATTATTCGGTCAAGGACATAAACGGTGAGATATTGGTAATTTCACAATTTACATTGTATGGTGATGCCAGAAAGGGAAACCGCCCCAATTTTACAGAAGCTGCAGAACATGAAAAAGCAAAAGAACTCTACGAATATTTTATAGAAAAGCTTGAAGTAGCACTGAGAAAAGACCGAGTTAAATCAGGGATTTTTGCCGCCATGATGAAAGTTAAAATGACCAATTACGGCCCTGTTACAATAATAATTGATTCGGCAGGGAGGAAATAGTGGATATTCCTATACTGGTTGTCTTTCTTGATGGTGTAGGAATCGGTCGGGCTGATGAAACAATTAATCCGTTTTTTTCAGATAAGTTCGATTTTTTTCAGAAATTCTTCGGCGAAATTCCAAATCTGGAAAAACAATACCTCGCACAAAACGGGGTCTATGCATTTCCTGTTGATGCAAGACTGGGCATCTCAGGTATCCCGCAAAGCGGCACAGGGCAAACCTCTCTTTTCAGCGGATTCAATGCAGCGGAGTTTCTTGGAATGCATTTCGGCCCTTTCCCTTACTCCACATTACTTCCTGAAATCAGGAGGCGAAATATATTTAATGATTTTCTGAATAAAGGACGAAAGGTTTGCTTTGCAAATGCATTTCCCAAAGTATTCTTTGATTATGTTAATTCAGGTAAACAGAGACTTAGCTATACTACTAAAACTGCTTTAGGTGCCGGAATGAAATTGATGGAATTCCCTGATTTAGCAGAAGGTAGAGCACTTGCTGCAGATATTACAAATTACCGCTGGCTAAATAAACTCAATTATGATATTCCGGTTATTTGCCCGGATAAAGCTGCCTCAGTTTTACTCACAATAGCTGAAGAGAATGATTTCACACTTTATGAATTTTTTCTGACTGATCATCTTGGCCACGGTAGAATAAAAGAGGAATTTGATATTATCTGCCGTAATCTTAATGAATTTCTTAGATCACTAATTGCCCAAAACTATAGAGGTATAAATATAATCATTATTTCTGATCATGGTAATTTTGAAGATCTTTCTGTTAAGGGGCACACACTTAATCCTTCTCTCTGCATAACTGCCGGCACCTCGGCTAAACATTTTTCGGAAAAAATTAAAGTGCTTTACGATTTGAGAAACAGTATTGTTGAATTTTACGGTTTATGAATTATCCTGCAATAAAAACAGTTTTATCTTTTGTTTTGGGAATCTTGGTTTCTGAGGTTTCCGGTTTATCAGCAGATATTTTTTTTATTATTGCAGTAATACTGATTATTACTGCAGTAATGCTGTACATTTTTGATAAAATCAAATGGCTGGCTCTGAATTTTATTCTAATATTTGTATCTGCAGGCGGAGTTTCAGCATCGATTGAAAAAACTAATCTACCGGAATATCCATTTACAGAGTCCTATATAAAAAATGCAATAATTACCGGTGAGATTAAATCAATAAAACTTGCCGGTGAAAAAAGACTTACACTTGACATAAAAGTGGACAGCCTCGATCTTACAAAAATACACCCAAATATGGTATTCAGAGTTAATGTTTATACTGAAATAGGAAAAGCAGACAGTTTAGGAAGAGAATTTAAGCCCGGTGGTCTGATAAAATTCAAGGGAAATATACGTAAGCCATGGGGAATAAGAAATCCTTATGAATTTGATTACCAAAAATACTTGAAGATTCAGGGAATTGCTGCGACAGTCTCTACCGGACAGGAGAAAATAATAGCCTATTCTAATTTCAATAATACCGGAATTTTCACAGATATAAAAGCTTATATGTACAAAGTCAGGCTAATACTCGATGACATTTTCCGTAAACATTGCAGTATTGAAGCCGCATCGTTTTTTAGAGGTATAATACTGGCTGACCGTAGTGAGATTTCCCCTGAAACTAGAGATGATTTTATTAATACAGGTACTGTTCATATTCTTGCAGTTTCCGGATTGCATACTGGTATGATAATTCTTATCCTTTCCCTTGTCTTTAGCAGACTGGGATACAGAATTAAATATATCTTGATAATTATATGTCTTGTGTTTTATGTTATTCTTACCGGCGCTCCTGCAAGTGTTGTAAGGGCATCTATTATGGCAATAAGTATTTATCTTTCTTATTTCCTTGGCAGAAAACCTGAGATTTACAACAGTCTTGCCGTAGCAGCTTTGTTAATACTTGCGGTAAGCCCTCAGCAGTTGTTTTCTCCCGGCTTTCAGTTATCTTTTACTGCGGTTACGGGAATTGTGTTTTTTTATAAACCGTTCGACAATAAAATCAGGGTTATAAAAAACGGATTATTAAAAACCCTGACTTCGGTTGCAGTAATTACACTGGCAGTTCAGATAGCAACATTTCCTCTTACGGCATATTACTTCGGAAAAATATCCTGGCTTTCCGTTCCGGCAAATATTTTTGTGATTCCTTTTGCCGGTTTTATTCTTGCACTTGGAATTGTAATTCTATTAACTGCACCACTACTGCCGGTTTTAGCGGAAGCTTATGCAAATGCAGCCGATTTGAGTGTGGAGATTCTTTATTATATAGTGAAGACGATATCTCAATCAGATTTATCATTTTCGCACATAAACTTATTCTCTCTTTTCAATGTTATTTTCTCTTTTCTGCTTATTACGGCAGGATTTGTTTTATTCATAAAATCCAAATCATTATATTTCCGCCTGATTATTATTGTATTTGTACCTTTGAACATTTGGTTTTTTTCATTTTTAGACGATGAAAACCTTATAACTGAGGGTGTACTTACTCTAATTTCTGTTGATGTTGGTCAGGGAGATTGTTTTTTGATATCTTTTCCGGGTGGGGAAACCGGTTTAATTGATGCCGGAAGTGCTTCAGTTGATTTCGACAATGGCGAGAGAGTAATTATTCCTCTTTTGAGAAATATTGGGATTGATAAAATTGATTACGGATTCATTAGCCATTTCGATAATGACCATTACGGCGGATTCCTTTCATTAATTGAGGCAGGAATGGTTGAAAAGGTCATATTTCCTAATCACTATGAGTCATCTGTTTTTGCGGAAGCATTTAAACTATTCTGCGAAAAATACGAAACAAAAACAGAGTTCTTTAAAGACACGAGTTTTAATATTGGGGGAGCCAAAATATTTGTTTTAAGCCGTGAAGAAGATATGGCAAAATCGTCGTCTCTTAATGAGGGAAGCGGAATTATTAAAATAAATTACGGAAATAGAAGCTTCCTTTTTACAGGAGATGCGGGCGAGGAGAAAGAGCAGGAACTTATCCGGAGATATGAAAAATTTCTTAGGTCTGATGTACTGAAAGTTTCTCATCACGGAAGCAAATCGGGAACGTCAAAGAAATTTCTTGATTTTGTGAATCCCGAATTCGCAATTATAAGCTGCGGATTGGGCAATGTTCACAAGCACCCGTCAAAGGATGTGGTTGAGAGACTTGAAAATAAAAAATGCAAAATATTAAGAACGGATATAAACGGAGCTGTAATTCTTGAAACTGACGGAGTTTCTATAATACAGAAGCAATGGAGATAATTGCTGTTGAAAAAAATATTTGAAAATTTTAATCTGATTAATAATAATACATTCAGACTTCCTGCATTTGCAAAATTATTTACTGAAATCTGCAATAAAGAAGAAATTGCTGAGGTTACCGAAAGATTTAAAAATACCGGGGAAAAGATTCTAGTTCTTGGAAGCGGAAGCAATATTCTCTTTAAAGAGAATTACAACGGACTGGTAATTCATAACAAAATTGAAGGAATTGAAGAGATATCAAAGGCAAATCAGGCTTGTGTACTGGTAAAAGCAGGCGGAGGAGTGATTTGGGATTCTCTGGTGAATTATTGTACTGAAAGAAATTATTTCGGAATTGAGAATCTTGCATTTATTCCGGGTACTGCAGGGGCAGCACCGGTTCAGAATATAGGAGCCTACGGTGCCGAACTTAAGGATGCATTCGAATCTCTTGAGGCGGTTTTGCTTGAAACAGGTGAAACATTAGAATTATCAAAGGAGGAATGCAGGTTTGGCTATAGAGATAGTATTTTTAAGAATGAACTTAAGGGCAAAACTATTATAAGTTCTGTTACTCTAAGGCTTTCAAAGACTTCGGCAATAAACGATTCTTATTCGGCGCTTAAAAAAACACTTGAGGAATCGGGGAAAACAAATCCGTCTGCTAAAGAAATTGCTGAAGCGGTAAAAGAAATTAGGATGTCCAAACTTCCGAATCCTGAAGTGTTTCCTAACGCCGGCAGTTTTTTTAAAAATCCGGAAATAAGTATTGAAGAATTCAATTATCTTAAAAGTATCTACGAGGATTTACCCGGATATCCTACTCAGAAGGGGGTGAAAGTTCCTGCCGCCTGGCTTATCGAAAAAGCAGGTTTAAGAGGGAAAAAGATAGGGAATGCCGGTCCGTTTGAAAAACAGGCATTAGTTATAGTGAGTTACGGAGCTTTGTCGGGGAATGAAATTCTATATGCAGCTAATGAAATCATAAAAAAAATAGAAGAAAAATTTAATATAAAACTTGTACCCGAAGTAAATATACTTTGAAAAGAGGAAAAATGGATAATAACAAAAAAACCGCGACTGAAGCAATTAAAGAATCATTTGATGAACTGATTCAGAGTACTAAAGCTTTCGTAAATGCTCCTAAAGCTTTGTGGGGTGTAAATCTCCCGTATATACTCGAAGGTCTGGTATATTTCGGAATTCTTACAATTCTCGGGAAATACTGTTCAGAGAATATCGGGATGTCTGATACTTACGCCGGATATGTTTACAGCGCAGTTACCGGCGGAATTACGCTTTCCATGCTTTTCCTTGGAGGCTACAGCGATAAAATCGGCATAAGGCAATCATTGGCTCTTTCATTACTTTTTATGCTGATTGGAAGAATAATCGTATCTGTTTCCGGATCATTTGATTTTGGCAGCGGACTAAATTCGCCTTCATTTTTTATTATGTCGGCCGGACTCGCAGTTATGGTATTGGCCTACGGACTTTATCAACCTGCAGCTTATGCGGGAATTAAGAAATATTCAAGCAAAAAAAATTCTGCAATAGCTTATGCCGCTCTTTATGGCTTTATGAACTTAGGAGCTTTTGCGTCGGGTTACATTTCATCATCAACAAGGCCTCTTTTTGAGGATGTTTTCCCTCCGAACGGACTAACAGCCGTATTCTGGGTTTATGTGGCTATAACTGCTTCAGCATTATTAATATCTGTGCTGCTGTTAACAAAAAAGTCAGAAACTGATGCACTTGAAGCAGTAAATCTGGATAATAGTGAAAGTCCGGAAATTGAAGAAAATGATTCTAAAAATGAAGTTGACCGCAAACCTAATGATAAGTTTACTTTTATATTTCTGGCATTGGCAGCAATTTCAGGAGCATTTCTCATCTATGATGCTTCTTCCGCTGCATCTGTATTAAACGATGTGTTGAGAAATGTATTCTGGGTTACTGTAGCGGTAATGATAATTGCGAGCGGATATTTTTATATACAAGAAAGACCTTATCATCCGTTCAGAGATGCAAGGTTTTCATTTTTTATTTTTATTCTTATCCCGGTGCAAACACTTTTTGCGCATAATTGGTTAACTATTCCATATTATCTCGACAGAGCTTTTATAGATGATTTTGTAAGCAGAAATTTTGAGGTGTTTTCGAATCTTAATCCTCTGCTTATATTTTTCCTTGCCCCGATTGTTGCCGGTCTTACTGCCAGGGCAAGTGTTTATAAAATGATGATTATCGGAACATTTGTTATGGCAATTCCAACTTTTCTGCTATCATTCGGACCAAATGTATATCTCTTTCTTCTTTATATACTTCTGATGACTATAGGAGAAGCAATGTGGCAACCAAGATTCCTTCAATGGATTGCGGAGATTGCTCCGAAAGGCAGAACAGGTCTATATATGGGAGTAGGTCAGTTCCCGTGGTTCCTTACAAAAATCCTTACAGGTTTATATTCCGGAAGAGTGCTTGAACAGTATTGTCCGATAAATACACTGCCATCAGAAATGAATACTGAATATATGTGGACTCTTTATGCCTTCATTGCAATTATATCACCTGTTGCTCTTGTTATAGCTAGGAATTGGATGGTTAAAGGATTTAAAGAAAAATAAAAAAAATATTATGTTGTACTAAAATTATTTTTCTTTGCTTCGATTGTTAGGGGTAAGATTATTAATCAAAAAGCATATGAATTCAATACCTTTAATTTCGACTGACCAAGAGTTATATAACACCGTAAACAGGCTTATCAAAGAAGAAAATTCGCTGGCAAAAGAAATAATACAGTTAAGGTCTCTGAATAAAGCTCTTATGCTTCTGACCACCCTGAATTATAAACTTATGTTTGTTGACTTTTCAGACAATAATGTTGATCCTTATGCTTTACTGGAAATAGTAATAAGCGACCCTGTTCTGATGCACATGGGTATTGTTGGTATATGTCTGAATTATAAACAGGCAAAACAACTTGAGAAGATTAGAAGCGGGAATATTGTAGTTGTTCTTATTAAAGAAGATATGAATGTTCATCTTCCGAGGATTATTAAAATTCTTAAGTCTAATGAAGAGCTTATTGTGCAAAAGGAAGTAGGATCAAATCTTGTTCATAACATAAGCAATGATTTTGAGCTGAACAATGATCCGATGGAAGCTGTGTGTTTCGCTAATATTATATGCAATTATCTCTATAATACCAATAGGGTAGATATTACAAAAAAAGGACTACTGAACATTGCTTTGTACGAAATGCTGATTAATGCAATTGAGCACGGCAATTGTGGAATTAGTTTCGAGGAAAAAAGTGATTGGCTGGAAAATGACAAATACATTGGTGATTTAATAGCCATAAAATGTAAAGACCCGCAAATTGCCGAAAAACGCGTGAAATTTCAATACACAATAACTCCTACAAAATCTTATTTTTATATAGAAGATATGGGAAATGGTTTCGATTGGAGGAAACATCAAAAAAGTCTTGAAGAAGAAGTTGATGTTTTTGCCTTGCACGGACGTGGTATAATGATGGCGAAGAATCTTACTTCGAATCTAAAATATAATGAAAAAGGCAACGCAGTATCCTTCGAACTGGTTCATCATATCGAAGAAGACACAATTATTCCTGACCTTTATGATGAAATTGAAAAGAGCGGCACAGAAAAAAGCAGCAGCCAGTTTTTCCTTAAGAATCTGGCAATCAATCTGTATCAGGTTCTTAATGATTCAAACAACAGAGAATTGTTTACCAAAGATAGAAAATTTAATTCTGAATTAGCATTTCTTTTAAACAATCTTCAGGAAAATACCATAGTGGCGATAGACGACTATGAAAACGCCATGCTTTCTAAAGACGATTTTATAAAAGAGATTTTAGATAAGCCGAGTTATGCTCTTTATCTTTCAAGACTGCTTTCAAAGAAAATTGGAAAGAACCTTCACGAAATCCAGCCGGTTTCAGTTAAACAATAATTCCCCGGGTAGAAAAAGGAATAATTTATTGATAATGCCTGATATTTGGCATTATCATCATATTTTATATTTTTACTGAGAGAACATTCGGAATATTTATGGAAATAATAAATATATTGGGGTTGATAGCCTTTTCAGCAAGCGGAGTGCTTGCCAGTAAAGAAAGGCGGCCGGATATAATTGGCGGATTTGTGCTTGCATATTCAACTTCCTTAGGCGGAGGAATTATTAGAGATGCAATACTCGGAGTACCGGCAAGATCTTTTTTCGATCTTAGCTATCTTATTGTTATACTTCTTTCTGCCGCTGTATCGATGATATTTATTGAATTTATTGATCAGCACAGCAGGAAACTTGATTATGCTGATGCCATCGGTTTGGGATTCTTCAATGCGGCGGGGTTCTTGATTGCATACAATACTCCGGGAATTCCCTGGCTTGGTGCTGTTATTCTCGGGGCAGTTACAGGCAGCGGCGGTGGAATAATCAGGGACGTAATGTGCGACAGGATGCCCTATATTCTAAGAACAGGGCAATTGTATGTAACAGCCTGCATTGCAGCTAACATAACAGGAATAATTCTGCTTCTTCTGGATTTTAACCAACAGGTTACTGCAATGGTTATTTCAGCAATTACTATTACCATCCGTGTGCTCTCAATAAAATTCAGAATTAAGATACCCGGATATACGAAAGAGAAGTAAGTTTGAAGTAAACAAGATTTTAGTTAATCGATTTGTCATTATTTTTTTTCCTAATGACAGATCTGGGTTAAAATATCTCAACCTTGCCGGAAAATTCTCGAAAATATATTGTCTAAAAAGGGAGTTTATGGCTTCGGTAAAAATTTTATTAGTGGAAGATCTTCCCTCGGATGCTATGCTTGCCGAGAGAGAAATTCGAAAATCGATTCCTGATGCAGAAGTCAGAACTGTTGATTCTGCAGACGGATTTATGGAAGCTCTGGAATCTTTCTCGCCTGATTTGATAATATCGGATTATAAGCTTCCGGGATTTGACGGAATGGAAGCTTTGCGTATCTCTCTTGCAAAAAACCCTTTGCTTCCGGTTATAATAACTACCGGTTCGATGAATGAAGATATTGCAGTTGAATGTATGCAAGCCGGTGCAATCAATTATGTTATTAAGGAACACATTAAAAGACTAGGGCCAGCGGTAAAAAACGCTCTTGAACAGAAAAAAGATAAACTCGAAAAAATCAAAGTTGAAAATGAACTGAAAATAAGTGAGGAAAAATACCGGACTATTTTTAATAATGTTCAGGACGTTTTCTATCAAATTGATATGGAAGGCAGAATCCTGGATATTAGTCCATCAATAAAAAACACGACAACTTATACACGTGAGGAACTTATAGGTACCTCAGTATTGGTTCTTTACGATAATCCGGCTGCAAGAGAAGTATTCCTAAAGAAAATACAAGAATATGGCGAGATTTGTGATTATGAAATAAAGATCCGGACAAAAGAAGGAGATATAAAATACGGATCAATTAATGCAAAACTGGTTTATGATTCCGATGGGAAACCTGAGCACATTGACGGATCGATCAGGGAAATTACTGAAAGAAAGAGAGCCGAAGAAAAAATACGTGTACTGAACCGCTCGGTTGAGCAAAGTCCGATTAGTATAATAATAACGGATGCCGCAGGAAAGATTGAATATGTAAATACAAAGTGTACACTGCTAACCGGCTATTCGAAAGAAGAATTATTTGGTAAGAACCCCAGAATACTAAAATCAGGCAGCCACCCAAAAGAATTTTATACTGATTTATGGAATACAATTCTATCCGGCAAAGAATGGCGCGGAAAAATCCAGAATAAGAAAAAAAACGGGGATCTCTATTGGGAAGATGCAGTAATCTCTCCGGTAATTAACGAAGCCGGTGCTTTAATTAATTTTGTTGCAATAAAAGAAGATATTACTGATAAACTTGAGTCAGAAAAAGAGCTTATACAATACCGTGAACATCTTGAAGACCTTGTATTTAACCGAACTGTTGAGCTGGATGATGTTAATAAAAAACTTTTGGAATCTCTTCAGAAGGAAAAAGAACTGAATGAATTGAAATCAAGGTTTATATCGACCACTTCACACGAATTCAGAACTCCTCTTACATCAGTGATGTCTTCGGTTGAGTTAATCCAAAGATATGGCCATAAATGGACGAAAGAAAAATTCGACCAGCATACGGCCAAAATGAAAAATTCAATTGAATATCTTATTCGACTGCTTGATGATGTTCTGACGATAAGCAAGGCCGACAGCGGTAAAATTGTATTCGGTCCGTTGATGACGAATATTCTTGAGATATGCCGTGATACAATCAGCGAGGTACTAAACATTTCCGGAAATGATTCAATAGTATTCACATACCAGCCTGAGCGGGAGGAATTCTTTATAGATCCGAAACTGTTACGGTCAATCATAAGTAATTTGCTTTCAAACGCAATTAAATATAGTCCGAAAGGTACACCCGTTTCTTTGAATATTTCTGAAGCGTCAGGGCTGCTCTGCATAACAGTTGCCGACAAAGGAATCGGAATTCCAGCTGCAGAAATTAAGTATCTTTTTGAGCCTTTCTTAAGGGCAGGTAACACCTCTGAGATTCCGGGAACAGGTTTAGGGCTTTCTATAGTGAAACGGGCTGTCGAAATACACGGAGGTACGGTTGAAGTTGATTCAAAAGAAAATTCAGGAACAACATTTAGAATAAAATTGCCGGTTCCAGATGAATAAAACAAAAGTGCTAATTATAGAAGACGAAAAGTATGTACTTGAAAACATTGCCACTTTGCTTGAGGAAGAAGGTTATGTAGTTAAAAGTTCTTCAAATGTTTTTGAAGGAATAACCGCGGCATTACAGTTTAAACCGGATTTGATAATTTCTGATGTTATGATGCCGGGTATGAGCGGTTACGATGTATTGAAAACCTTATCTGAAAATGACGCAACTAAGTCAATCCCTTTTATTTTCCTTACTGCTAAAGTTGAGAGTGAAGACTTAAGAAAAGGTATGCAATTAGGTGCTGATGATTATTTATTTAAGCCGTATAAGTCGGAAGAACTTCTTTCAGCAATTGAATCCAGGCTTAAAAGAATAAATGCTCTGAGGGAAGGCGAGGTCTCAAATAAAGAAGAAGTGCGCAGACATTCATATTCTGAAAGATTATTCATTACTACAGGAACACAGCCTGTTTTGCTGAAAATTAATGAAATAAAATTTATTTCAGCTGAAAACCAATATACTTCGGTTCACCTGACAGGAGGGAAAACCCTTCTTGTTCGTAAATCGCTCAGCTATTGGGAAAACATTTTACCGCTTAATGAATTTCTAAGAATCCACAGATCAACTATACTAAATATGGAATATATCTCAAAAATCGGTAAATGGGATAATTCGTCTATGTTCGCATATATCGAGGGAATTTCTGAACCTTTCATAATAAGTAAAAGGTATGCGGCAAAGCTCAGACGCAGTTTTTCTGACCGTTAATTCCGCAACAAAAAAAGACCGCTTACAACATCCGGAGAACGCTTGCAACATTAAACTGATGAATATACCGGAAACTTCGATTATTTCAGTAAATAAAAGAGGCAGAATTGCATTCTATCCTAATAGTTGAAGATGAAAAAGACCTGCGCGAGAATCTTGCAGAACTATTCCGCAACGAAGGGTATGAAGTATTCCAGGCGGCAGACGGAGAAGAAGGTCTGAATATAGCATCGGTAATGTTTCCTGATTTAATTCTCAGCGACATTAGAATGCCTCGAATGGACGGGCTGAAATTATTGGAAAAATTGCAGGAAAATCCCGAAACGTCAGTAATTCCGGTTGTGATGCTAACGGCAAAAATTGAAGCTGAAAACATTAGAGAGGGTATGCGCTGCGGGGCAGATGATTATCTTACCAAACCTTTCAAAGCTAAAGATGTTCTGGAGTCAGTAAGCAGCAGACTCAGAAAGAAAGAAAACTATTATACAATTCTTGAAGAAGCAAGAAATTCCTTCGTGAAAAATGTACCGCACGAATTAAGAACACCACTAATCAGCATACTCGGATTCTCTGAAATGATGGAGCAGGATAGCCGCTTTTTAGAGGGAGATGATATTAAGGAAATTGCTCCTGACTTCCGCACTTTTTTATAAATCTTAAAAAAGATGCGAAAATGAGCTAAAAACGAACTTATTTGCAGTGACTTGGGTGTCCCGCGGAATATTTACTATATTTGCTCTATGTTTGTCAGAAAGAAAAGTAACAAAAGTGGATCAACCAGTATTCAAATTATTGATAAGAGTTCTGGTAAATACAAAGTTATCAAAACTATTGGCAGTTCCTGTGATAAAATAGAACTTGAAAGATTATTTTTGCAAGGACAAAAATGGATTGATGATCACCTTGGTCAATTATCATTGGATTTATATAATGAGAACGACTATTGCAAGAGCTTTATTAATAGTATTCAACAGATTACAGTTTCAGGGATTGAACTATTATTAGGAAAAATATTTGATGATATTGGTTTTAATAAAATCAAAGATCAACTTTTCAGAGAACTGGTTCTAAGTAGATTATCTTTTCCGCATAGTAAGCTTAAAACAACTGAATATTTATATAGATATCATTCAATAGAGGTCGATGAAGACGCGATCTACCGTTATCTTGATAAATTATATAATACTCAAAAGGAAACCGTACAGCAGATCAGTTATCAGCACACATTGAAAATATTAAACAATAAGATTAGTATAGTTTTTTATGATGTTACAACTCTCTATTTTGAATGCGAATCTGAAGATGAGATTAGAAAGCCAGGTTTTTCAAAGGATGGAAAACATCAGAATCCACAAATAGTTTTAGGACTTTTAGTTAGTCTCAATGGTTATCCTCTTGCATATGAAATATTTGAAGGAAGTAAGTTTGAAGGTCATACTATGCTTCCGGTTATAAACAGGTTTAAGGATGTTTACAAAATAGATGAGCTTGTTATAATTGCTGATGCTGGACTTTTATCAAGTGAAAATGTGATAGAGCTCCAATCAAAAGGATATGACTTCATATTAGGAGCCAGAATTAAGAATGAAAGTAAATCTATAAAAGATAAAATATTAAAGCTGAATCTAAAAAACGGTGAGAGTACATTTATCTCCAAGGACGATCAAATAAAACTTGTAGTGAGCTATTCTGATGCAAGGGCAAGAAAAGATAGAGCAAATCGTGAAAAAGGGTTAAAAAAACTTGAAAAACAAATTAAGTCAGGCAAGCTTACAAAAACCAACATAAACAAAAGAGGATACAACAAATATCTGAAGCTTGAGGGAGAGATTAAACTAAGCATTGACTTAAATAAATCAGAAGAAGACAGCCACTGGGATGGATTGAAAGGATATATAACAAATACTAAACTTTCAAAGGATGAAATAATAGAAAACTACGGGCATTTGTGGAATATTGAGAAGGCTTTCCGGATATCAAAGAGCGACTTAAAAATACGCCCGATATTTCACAGATTAAAACACAGAATTGAAGCACATATTTGTATATCCTTCGTGGCTTATAAGATATATAAAGAATTAGAGAGATTACTGAAAAAGAAAAAGTCTTATATAAGTCCAGAGAAGGCAATTGAAATTGCTAAAACAATTTATTCAATAAAGATAATAACACCATTGAACAAAGAAATAATTCAACAAACTCTCTTATTAAATGATGAACAAAAAGATTTAGCTCAGCTTTTTAATTTTTAGGTCAGGGTGTCCCAATGCGGAAGACAGGAAGAAGGTCTGAATATAGCATCGGTAATGTTTCCTGATTTAATTCTCAGCGACATTAGAATGCCTCGAATGGACGGGCTGAAATTATTGGAAAAATTGCAGGAAAATCCCGAAACGTCAGTAATTCCGGTTGTGATGCTAACGGCAAAAATTGAAGCTGAAAACATTAGAGAGGGTATGCGCTGCGGGGCAGATGATTATCTTACCAAACCTTTCAAAGCTAAAGATGTTCTGGAGTCAGTAAGCAGCAGACTCAGAAAGAAAGAAAACTATTATACAATTCTTGAAGAAGCAAGAAATTCCTTCGTGAAAAATGTACCGCACGAATTAAGAACACCACTAATCAGCATACTCGGATTCTCTGAAATGATGGAGCAGGATAGCCGCTTTTTAGAGGGAGATGATATTAAGGAAATTGCTCATAGAATAAACCGCTCAGGTAAACGATTGCATAGAAGAATAGAAAAACTTATTAAATACGGCTACTTAATTTCCCTGGATAAAAAAAATATTAAAACTTCTTCAGTGAAAATCAGCAAAGGATATATTTCCAAAATACTTATTAGTCACTCCATAGAAGAAAATAGAATTCAGGACGTTGAAATTAAAGCCGATGAAGCTGAAGTAAGGATCGATGACCAGATATTTCAAGATATTCTTTCTGAATTATTCGAAAATGCACTCAAATTTTCCGGTTCTGAGACTCCGGTTGTTATTCGAGGATTTGAAGAAAATAATTACTATGTATTGATTATTGAAGATAACGGGGAGGGAATCAATATAAGGAAAATCGAAGAATCGGGGAACTTTAATAAAATTGATCCGGGTAATGAAAACCGTGAAGGAATGGGTTTAGGGCTTGCTATAGTAAAAGAAGCATCCAGACTTTACGGTATATCCATAAGTTTTGAATCTGAAGTAAATAAATACACAAGAATTAAACTTTCACTGCCTCTGGCATATGAAATTATTGAGAATTCTAATGGCTAAAATGACGAAAATTGAAAAAAGCGATATTAGGGACCTCCTCAAACACCTTAATGATATTTGTATGCTCATCACAAGTTTTTCTGAAACTTCGGAAAAAAGTTTTCTGGAGATTGGAGGAAAACTTCAGTTATATCTTAAGAACTCTGCCCAGGTATCCGAGCAGGCTGTTTTGATAACTGAAACTATAACCGGAGAAATTCTTAACAAAGGAATTTCCGAACTTGAAACCATGCTTGAAGAAATAGGCAGTTTTTTAAGCGAAGAAGCGGGGCTTATTAAAAATAACAGGGATGAACTTTTAGAAACTCATTCAAAACTTGAATGTATTGAAGATGAACTTTCCGGATTTGAAAGAATAGTTAAACGATTCAGAATGCTTGGAATATCTACAAAAATTGAAAGCACCAGGTTAAATCTTGAAGATACCGGATTTTTTGCTTTAGCCGAGAGCGTGGATAAACTTTCCGGTATAATCAGTGATAAAATAGGAATTATTAAAAAGAAAGCAGGCTTCCTGATTAATGAACTGAAAAAAACCGCATCGGATCTTGACGGACTCGAACTTAAACAGCAGGAACAGTCAAAACAAGTGCTGAATAAAACAACTCGTTCTCTGCTTCAATTTAAAAGTAAAAACAAAGAAATATCAGCAAAGGCTTCAATTGTATCAGATTTAGCCTCGAATGTATTATCAAGTATTTCAGGCATAGTTTCTGCTATTCAGTTTCACGATATAACACGCCAGCAACTTGAACATACTCAGCAAGCTCTAGTGGATATACAGGCGAAAATTATGGCTGAGGATGAAGAAGGGCAGAACTCTGAGTTTTGGGGAATGGTTTATGACTTACTCGGATTAGAGGCGATTCAGCTTGAAAATACAAAATCAGAATTTGTATCTGCGGTAGAGGAAATCATAAGCCATTTGACAAATGTTGAAAATGGTGTTTCTGCAATTCTAAAAGAATCTTATGCTTTGGCAGGTATTGAGGGCGGACAGGCAAGTCTTCGCAATTTCGAATCTGATCTCGGATTTATATCCAAAGGCCTTATGAACAATATTGAAATATCTGATGAACTTGCCGAAGCAATTAAATCAATAGTTTCAATAGTTGATGATTTGTCTAAACAAGTTATTGAAATTGAGGAAGTAGGTAGCGAGATTGAAATTATTGCATTGAATGCCAGGGTAAAGGCGGCACATTTTGGAAGCAACGGGAGCGCCTTAGGAATTATTTCAGAATCTATTCAAGGACTATCACTTGAAGCAAAAACCCAGACAGGATCAACTATGAGTCTGCTGGAAGGTGTTCTTGAGGATACAGGTAAACTGAAAGATAATATTGCAAGTGAAAATAGAGGTAAAACCGGAGGAATACTTAATTCTGTAGCATCAATTAATACGCTTCTGGCTGCACTGCTTTCTTCGGAAAAGGCCACTGCTGAAAATGTTAAATCAATGGAAAATAAGGTTAATCTTCTTCTTGGCGATATTCATAAATGCCGCACGGGAATTACAATTCACAATAAAGCAGATGAAACACTCGGGAAAATGATGTATCTGTTAGGTGGAATTTCAGAACAACTTAGAATACACCTGGATATTAAATCGGATAGAGATGCTAACACAAAAAATATTTACAGAAAATATACAATGAGCAGTGAAAGGAAAGTCCACGAGCAATATACAGGGAAAAAGCTTATCAGTAAAGCACCGGAAAAACCTGTATCTGATTATGATTCCGGACTTGGAGATAATGTAGAATTATTTTGAGAATAAAATGTACGAAACAAAAATTGATGAATTCGAATCAAGAGCGGTTATTGAACTATCAGGACAGCTCACTGTTCAAAATGCCGAGGCTATTAAATTGAGGTTTTCAGAGTGTATCGAAAAGTATAAAATGGTTGTACTTGATTTATACAATTCAGACGATTACGATCTTTCTTTCCTGCAGCTTCTGATTTCACTTAATCGGACTGCCGGAATATTGGGGAAGAAAATATATTTTAATATTAAAGACGAAAATACTTTTTTTGAGTTTATTGGGAATGCAGGTTATCACGATTGCGGATGGATAGCTGAAAGCATAATACCAATAGAGGATGATGGAGATCTAAAAAATGGCTAAAACAATTTTAACTGTTGACGATTCGGCTAGTGTAAGACAAATGGTGGGATTTACACTAAGGGAAGCAGGTTTTAATGTGATTGAAGCTTCAGACGGAAGTGATGCGCTGGCAAAAATAAAAGGGAAGTCTGTAAATATGGTTGTAACTGACTTAAATATGCCTAATATGGATGGCATTGAATTAATCAGACAACTTCGGGCAAACCCAATGTATAAGTTTACACCGATAATTATGCTTACAACTGAATCCCAGGCAGAAAAGAAAATCGAAGGAAAAAATGCGGGAGCCACGGGCTGGATTGTTAAACCTTTTAAACCTGAACAATTAACCGCAGTAATAAACAAGGTGATGGGATGATAGATACTCATGTTAAGGCTTTCATTGAAGAAGCTTCCGAATTGATTTCCGAGCTTGAAAACTCGTTGATAGAAATCGAAAGGAATCCCGGGAAAACGGGACTGATAGATAAAATATTCAGAGCACTTCACACAGTTAAAGGCTCTGCAGGTATGTTCGGTTATGATGATATTTCAATGTTTACTCACGATATTGAAACAGCTTACGATCTTATACGAAACGGCAGTTTGAGTATAACAAAAGATATTATTGACCTGACACTTGAAGCATGCGACCAGATAACTCTGATGCTGAGATATGAAGATAAATCTAAGATTGATGAATCAAAAACCAAATCGATTGTTCAGACATTCGGACAGATAGTCTTGAATTATAAGAAATCGATGAGTGCTTCTGAAGAATTACTGCAGGAAGAAAAACCTGTTTTGCAGTCTTCGGAAGAAACAAAAACCTTTTTGATTCAGTTTGTTCCTGATTCAGGAATATTCCTAACCGGAACGAACCCGATAAATCTTATAAAAGAAATCAAAACTTTGGGTCAAACTGTTCTGATTGGTTATTTCGGAAATGTGCCTGAACTTGATTTTGTTGATCCGGAGAAATGCTATACCGGCTGGGATATTTTATTGCGAACATCAAAGGGAGCTGATGCGGTTCAGGATGTTTTCATATTTGTTGAGGATTATTGCGATTTATCTATTGAAGTAATAGACAGCGGAAATAAATTGCCGAAAGAGGAAGATTTTTTTGATTTCGGGAACTTGTTGCTTGATATCTGCAAAACAAAAAAACCGGAAATAAAGGAACTTCTTTTGGATTTTCAAACTTCTTCTGTTCCTTCAGGAGGGCTTGAAGACAAAACATCTTCTAAATCCAAGGATGTTGCAGATAATCACCACGACGGGGAAGCTGTATCAAGTTTGAGAGTAAGTGCCGAGAAGCTGGATGAACTCGTGAATCTTGTGGGTGAACTTGTAACTATTCAAGCCAGGTTAAGTGAAATAGCATCGATAAATAATGACCCTACTATGCTCTCTGTTGCTGAGGAAGTTGAAAGAATTACCTGGTCTTTGAGAGACAGCGCTCTGAATATTCGAATGTTGCCGATTGGCACTACTTTTTCAAAATTCAAACGACTTGTCAGAGATCTTTCAAAAGAATTAGGCAAGCAGGTAGAGCTGACAACTGACGGAGGAGAAACTGAATTAGACAAAACTGTTATTGACAGACTGGCTGATCCGCTTGTACATATTATCAGAAACTCAATAGACCACGGCATTGAGAATCCAGATATGAGAGAGCAAAAGGGGAAGAGCCGAATGGGGAAGGTGCACCTGGCAGCGGCACACTCGGCCGGTAATGTATTGATAATTATTTCAGATGACGGCGCCGGATTGAATAAAGAAGCTATAAGAGAAAAGGCAGTGGCAAGGGGACTCATTTCTGCAGAGCAGGTTCTTACAGACAGCGAGATTTACAATCTTACTTTTCTGCCCGGGTTCTCAACCGCAAAACAAGTTACAAATGTATCAGGCCGCGGTGTTGGAATGGATGCCGTGAAACTGGCAATTGAAGCTCTTAGAGGAAGTGTGCAGATTGAGAGCACCGAAGGGAAGGGAACCAGGATAACTCTTAAACTGCCGCTAACACTTGCAATTATTGACGGATTGCTGGTAAGCATTGAACAGGAAAACTTCATACTACCGCTTTCTGCAGTAGAAGAATGTATTGAACTTATAAATAGTCAGGTAAAAATTGCCCACCACAGACACGTGGTTCACTTACGGGGCGAAATGGTTCCGTATATAAGGCTTCGTGAGAATCTTCAGATAGCCGGCAAAACACCCGATATTGAACAAATTGTAGTAATGAATATTAACGGCAGCAGAATAGGATTTGTTGTTGATACAGTGGTTGGCCAGCACCAGACAGTAATTAAATCGTTAGGTAAGATTTACAAAAATGCGGAAAACATCAGCGGCGCCACAATTCTCGGTAACGGCACAGTGGCTCTTATATTGGATGTGATTAAAATTGCTCAGAATGAAGAAACTATTGAAAAACTAAAATTGAACTGATATGGCATTTACATTTTTTTTCAGAGATTTACATACACTTGAACACGCGGTGAACCACCTCATACCTGAAGTAACCGGAAGAAGCCGAATCCGGATTTGGGATGCAGGATGTGCGATGGGCCCCGAGCCCTATACTCTTGCAATTCTGCTTGCGGAAAATATGGGACAATTTTCATTTAAGAATGTTATGATACACGCAACTGATATAGACGACCAGGATACTTTCGGGAAGATTATAAAAGAAGGGATTTATTCTGATGAAGAAGTTAAGAGGATACCACCCGAAATATTTAAAAAGTATTTCGAGCCCGTTTCTTTTCGTCCGGGGTATTTTAAACTTATTGAACTGATAAGATCAAAACTCCAGTTTGAAAAAAACGACCTCCTGAAGCTTCAACCTCCCGGAGACGGATACAGCCTTATTGTATGCAAAAATGTACTGCTGCATTTTCAATATCAGGAAAGAATTGAAGTGATAAAAATGTTTCACAGAGTTCTTACACCGGGAGGCTTTTTCATAACTGAGCAGACACAGAAAATGCCTGATGAAATAAAAGGCTTATTTAAACAAGTAGTACCTGATGCACAATTATTCAGGAAACTCTAATGAAAGTGATTAAACTGAAAACCAATCCGAATACTTACAGCAGTAATGTTTACCTCTTACGCGGAGAGTGGAACAGAATTGAGGATGTAAACGCAGTAATTGATACAGGCAGTGATGCATGGTATTTAACCGAAATAAAAAAGACAAATACCGGTGTCGGCAAAAAACAAATAGAAAAGGTACTTCTTACTCATACTCATTTTGATCATACAGGCGGATTGATGGCACTTAAACTTGAATTCAATCCTGAAATTTTAGCGGCAAATATGATTACCGGAGTTTCCAGACTATTTAAACAGAATGAAATTATGCGCATTGGCGAAAGCTTTATGGAAGTTATTCATACACCCGGACATTCTTCAGATTCGGTTTGTTTTTATTTCCCGTCGGAAAGAATCCTGTTTTCTGGCGATACCACAATACAGATACATTCCAAAGGCGGAAGCTATACAAAAGATTATTTGGAAAGTCTGGAAAAACTTTCAAAACTGAAAATTGATGTTGTTTATCCCGGGCACGGAGCCCCGATAACAGGCGATCCTGCCGCAATAATAAGGCATTCGCTCGATATAGTGAAGACTTGCGAAATAATAAATATTTAAGAAACACAAACAGGAGAGGAAAATGAAAATAGGAGTTAGACTTGCCCTTAATTTCGGGGCACTGGCTTTAATGATGGTAATTCTTATAGTTATCGCCGTTACCAGCATATCAAACCTTAAGGATATAAGTCACGATCTGGCTTCAGATAAATATCCGAAAACAGTCTGGGCAAACAATATTGTTGATGCTATTAATGATGCCGCCAGAGCATTAAGGAATCTGGTTATTGTAAGAGATAATCCGCAATTCAAAGGTGAAATAGCCGCCAATTTAGACAGAATAAAATCTACTGGGCAGGATGTCGGCAAAAACATCGATTCTTTGAAAAGCAGAATCAAAACGGACAAGGGGGTAATGCTCTTAAATGAATTGGCAAAAACCAGACAGGATTATTATGATGCTCGTATTCCTATTCTTGAAATGCTTGAAGAAAAAAGATTTGATGAAGCCAGCGTTGCTCTTTTGGAGGATCTTAGAAAACCTCAGAACGATTATATTAACGCAACCAGGGCAATTATTGCTTATTATAATGCTTAAGTTGGAAAGGTACTTTTGAAGAAATATATTACAGATTAAAAAA
>CAZOZP010000044.1:0-31448 GCA_964584325.1 uncultured Melioribacteraceae bacterium | reverse complement strand
TCAATATCTTCGCGGTATGTCATAAATTTCCACCACTCTTCCTTTATGTTCTTAAGCAGCTCTACACCAAGAGGGCCATAATCCCAACATCCATTTAAGCCGCCGTAAATTTCACTTGACTGAAACACAAAGCCCTTCCTTTTAGCGAGGGAAACTATTTTATCTACCAGATCATTCCGGTTATTGTCTTTCTGGGCGATGGCACACCTCCGAATTAAATTAAACTGTGCAAATATAATATTTTTAGAGTTTCGAAATTATTTTTTTTAGTTCATCTATTAACATATTCTTAATTTTTCCGAACAGTTTTACATCATAACCCGGTTTACCGGAAAGAATCTCCATAATTGAAAGACTTGACGAAAGATAATTCAGTTTCATCAAAGGATCGGAAATTGCCTCGATGTGACTTTTAACTGTTAGTATATCACCCCTCAATAGTGGACCTGATAAAGCATTTTCAGTCCCTTTGTCTTTAATATTATTTAAAGTAGCTATAGAAATAGGATATGAAATATCACTTCCAGGAAATTCTGTAATTCCGGTCTTCGCCAGACATTTGTTTATACTAACGGAATTTGCAACCAAAAAATTCGAGGCAAACACTCCTGCAAGATGATAATATATCTTAAGTTCGGAAGTAATTCTAAATGGCCTTAGCCCCAATACTTCAGCCAGATTTCTGATAAATCGGAAAAGAGCATCTTGCTTTGCTTCAATAGCGGCAAATTGATTGTTCAAATTTACTCTGTTTTTTAACGGAAAACTCTGCATAATATGTAATGACGCAGTACTTGCACCCTTATTGGCAAGCACACCTAGTTCATTAATTGTTTTTGCACCGGATAAATGAATAAATATTTTTCCTGAAAAATCATCAGCAAGTGTAGAAATATCCAATGCTGTTTTTGAGATTTCATCATCTGTAATCGTTAGAAAAATCAGATTGCATCCGAGTATATCCTGAATTTTGTTTGAATATTTTTTTATTCGGTTTGAATCTGCAAGCAACAGAGCGGATTTCTTCTGCCTGCTTATTATTATATCAACAGGAAGCGACTTTTCAATTAAGGCAGGAACCAGGGAATGTGCAATTCTTCCGGCACCGATAAAACCTATTTTCAGATTGCGGAAAGAAGATTCTTTATTCATAAAATACTGCAGATAAATATCCGACAACCTCGCGGTTATCTCCGGAAATATCTCCCGAATCGCCCCTGGCAAGAATTTTCGATTTGTTTATTTTTCTAAATCTTGAATATCTCATTAAAGCAGTAATACATCCTCCGCCACATGCTTCACAAATACTTGCCTCAAGACATTCCTGCATTCCGGAGTAATCCATATTTCTGATATATTTTTCAACAAGACTATCTTTCTCCGCAGCCTTTACCTTCGGATAGAAATGTGAAAGATCTGAACTTGCGGCAACAATTATGCTGTCATCTGCAATTTCTGCAAGTCTGCTGCTTATTTCATATATGTTTTCTTCCGATTGTTCTCCAATTACCACCGGAAGTATTTTAATGTTTTCAAAAATCGTCTGGAAAAAAGGAATTTGAACCTCTACTGCATGCTCAGTATTATGACCCTGACTGCCCTTAAATACAGGCCCTTTTTTCTGTAATATTAGTTCTCTCAGCTCAGTATTTACCGGTGCTTCTCCCAACGGAGTGAGATATGAATCGCCTTCATAAATACAAATTCCTCTGAAATACTCTCTGTGGCTTGGGGAAAGAATCACTGCCGTCTCTATTTTTTTACCTTTGATTGTGTTGTAGGCTGCAGCTGCAATTCTCCCGGAATATTTGTATCCGGCGTGAGGTACCACTATACCTGATATACGGTCAAATACTTCATTTGGTTTCGTTTCAAACAGATATTTTTCAATTTCTTCCTTCAGTGCATTTCTGTCGGAAGTATAAAAATATCCTGCAACGGCAGGTTGTCTTACTTTTTTCATTTATTAAATTCCTCTTCGGAAAAAACTTCAGCGGTAAATAACTCCAATTCCAATTTCTTTTTTTTCCATAAATCTGCCGGAAATCCGCCTTTTCTGCATATGGCACTCAAATACTCGTTTTTATCCATACCGTGTTCTATCGGTACCTGAGGAAGAAGGAGTGCGCGTCTGCCCATTTCGTGTAAAATTAGTCCGTGCTTTCCCAGAATAATTTCATCATAACTTGCCATTTGAAACGGTTCCGAAAGCAGTGAAACCTCAATTTCAACCATATCTGCCTCCCCTTTAGTAAGAGGCGGGAATCGTGTATCTTCGAATGCAGCTTTCTCGGCAGCAGATATTATTGTCTGCAGCAGAGGTAAATCAGAAGTGATATAACCGATACATCCCCGAAGGCTTCCTCCAAGTGTCAATGTAACAAAAGCACCGCATTTGCTTGAAAGTATCTCCAATTCCGCGAGTTCTATCTTTTTCTTTTCCTTTAAGAAAAGATTTTCTATTGTATTTCTGGCAATTTTCAGTAAGAGTTTTTTTGTTTCGACTGTTATTTCCATTTTATTTTTGCTTGTATCTGAAAATGATTACTTTGTTTTTACCTTTTAACAGATATAAAAGATCATCTTTAATAAAGAATGAATCCAAATAGGGCTTTTCAAGTTCTTCTTCTAAAATGTTATCGTAAATTTCCTTTTCTATCTTCAAATCATAAATATGAAAACAATTACTTAGAAGATTATTTTCTTTTCTGAAATAATTAAAGAGAAGCAAATCTTTATAAATTATATATTCCACAGCACCCATTGTACTCTCCGAGTTAAGAACATTCTCAAGAGTTTCCCTTGCATAATCATCAAAAACATCGTCCGGATTGAATAAAGAAGGAAAAAAGTAATTATCTACTTCCTCTTCGCCTACCTTTTCATTAGAAAGTGCATTTATCTCTTCAGCTGGTATTCTTGATAAAATCTCACCATTATAAGGATTTATTTTAAAATATTCTCTGATACCGTTCTTCAACCCTGAAGCTAAGATAAAATCGCCTTCGAATGAACAAAAACTCAAATCCTCCTGAATCCATAGATATTTCCCCGTTTCAGTATCAAAAGCAGAGATACTTATATGATCCGGAAGGTCAGGTTTAATGTATTTATGAAAATATATAATTCCCTTATGGAATTTTTCTATTCCGGTCCAGGATTTCTCTTCAGTCTGAAAATCTTCCAATTTGAGATCCCCTGATTCTGCATCAGCAACCGAAAAGAAAACATCCTTACTCTCAGTATCTCTTGATTCAATTAGTAATTTCTGATTATCCGCCAAAAGCCTCCATATCCTGAATCGGCTTTTATAACTCATTATTTTTTTAAATTTAGACATTCCCGCTTCCGCATAATTTTTCAAATTCGGCAGTAAAGTGCCTTAAAAC
The DNA here is from genome assembly GCA_964584325.1 of uncultured Melioribacteraceae bacterium. GTDB lineage: Bacteria > Bacteroidota > Ignavibacteria > Ignavibacteriales > Melioribacteraceae > CAZOZP01. Next base: position 28,059 of record CAZOZP010000044.1, on the reverse strand, counting down.
CGGTGCTTCATAAATTATTTTATATCCGCAAAGTTCGTTTCTTTTTTTGAAAGTTTCAATAATAACTTCTGCTGTGTAATCAATATGACTCTGAGTATATACTCTTCTTGGAATTGCAAGTCTTACCAATTCCATTTCTGCGGGTATTAATTTACCCGTTTCGGAATATTTTCCGAACATCACGCTGCCAATTTCACAAGATCTTACACCGCCAAGGATGTAGAGTTCGCAGACTATCGACTGTCCGGGATATTGTTCTGCCGGTATATGAGGAACAAATCTCTTTGCATCCAGATATATTGCGTGTCCGCCGGCGGGTTCAATAATAGGCACACCGGCTTGAGTAATTTTTTTGCCGAGATATTCAACACTTTTGATTCTGTATTCCAGATAATTTTCATCTACTACTTCTTCAAGTCCTCTTGCAATTGCTTCAAGATCTCTACCTGCAAGTCCGCCGTAAGTCGGAAAACCTTCGGTTACAATCAGAAGATTTCTGCATCCGGAGGCTAGTTCTTTATCGTTTAGAGAAAGAAAACCTCCGATATTTGCAAGTCCGTCTTTCTTGGCACTCATTGTTGCGCCGTCCGAATAGGAAAACATTTCCGAAGCAATGTCTGAAACTGAAACAGAATAATATCCTTGTTCTCTCGTTTTTATAAAATAAGCATTTTCGGCAAACCTGCAGGCGTCAATATAAAAGGGAATTCCGTATTTTTTGGATATACGGCTTACTTCCTTTATATTAGCCATTGATACCGGTTGACCGCCTCCTGAGTTATTTGTAATTGTTATCATAACAGCCGGAATATTCTCTTTTCCTTTAGCTTTTATAAATTCCTCTAATTTTTCAGTATCCATATTACCCTTAAAATCCGCAATAACCTCAGGATGTTTTCCTGTTTCATTAAGCAGATCAACCGCTTCTGTTCCTGAAGCTTCTATATTGGCACGGGTAGTATCGAAATGTGTATTACTCGGAATGAATTTTCCCTTTCCGCCTATTGCAGTAAAAAGAATTTTTTCTGCTGCTCTTCCCTGGTGCGTCGGAATTATGAATTTATGTCCGGTTATCTTTCTCACAGCAGATTCGAATCGGTAGAAGCTTCTTGAACCTGCATATGATTCATCTCCGTCCATTACCCCTGCCCACTGAGTAGAACTCATTGCAGAAGTACCGCTGTCTGTCAGTAAATCTATTATAACATCTTCAGCTTTGATTGAAAAAGTATTATTGCCTGCTTTTCTTAATATATCGGTTCTCTGAGCTTCAGTTGTAAAGCGAATAGGTTCTACAGTCTTAATCTTAAAGGGTTCAATGATTGTTTTCATAATAATTCCTTTTTGATTTTAAAATTAGTCTATTGTAATATGTAAGGCAATATGAATTATTAATAATGTTATTTTTTAGAACCGAATAAAATCATTATTTTAGTATTAATCATTCATTCAATGTGGAGATTTTATGTTAGAGAACGAGATAGTACCTGAAAAAGAAACCCATTTGAACCAAATTGACATTTTAATCGGCTTAATAACAGAACCTTCACATACCTGTTCAGTTCTTTCCCGAGGTAAAGTTTCTACCTTCACTTATATACTTCCTGTGCTGCTTTATCTTTTACTCGGAATTATTACATTAACTGTTTTCATGACAAATCCCATTATTAAGGAAAAAATCCTTACTGAAAAAGTATCTGAAGTAGAAGTACAATTTCAAGAGATGGTTGAAGCCGGAAAAATGTCTCAAGCTGAAGCCGATAAACAGCTCGAAAAAGTTTCAGAAACCATTAATAATCCTTTTTTCACGATTGTACTTCCCGCTGCCGGACAGGTGTTTTTCGTTTTTTTGATTTTCTTTCTGATAGCCGGCGTTTTGCATTTAATTGTTAAATTTCTGTTAGGCGGACAAGGGAGTTACATTAGCGCTTTGACAGCATACGGACTTTCATATTACATTTTATGTATCCAGACTTTGGTAATTGTTATTGCTTCAGTGTTAACCGGAAGACCGCTAACGGGTATAAATGCAGTTCAGCTTTTGGATATGGATAAAATGTCTGTTGCCGGCTTTTTCTTATCGAGACTGGATCCTTTGGTAATCTGGTATTATTTTATTCTAAGTTTTGCTTTAGCCCGTTTTTACCGTTCAGAAAACATTAAGAATTATTTGTTTGTGATTTTCGGATTATGGTTTACTTATCATTTAGTTGTCTTTATTCTGGCTCAGATATTTCCCTTCCTTAAGAATCTTGTAATGTAAATTAAAATAAAACTTCCCCGAAAACCGGGGAAGTTTTTATATATTCTGTCTTTTATTTATACAACGCCCTGATCCATCATCGCATTTGCTACTTTAAGGAATCCGGCAATATTTGCTCCGTTCACATAATTACCCGGTGTACCATATGCTTCAGCAGTTTCAGAACAATTTCTGTGAATATCTTTCATAATCATCTGAAGTCTGTTATCAACTTCTTCTTTGCTCCAGTTAAATCTCATACTGTTCTGAGCCATTTCTAATCCGCTAACGCTTACGCCGCCGGCATTTGCTGCTTTACCCGGACCGTAGAGAATTTTTTTATCAAGGAAGATATTTACACCATCTATGTTAGTAGGCATATTTGCTCCTTCGCTCACAAGAATTACGCCATTATTGACAAGATTCTGAGCATCAATTCCGTTTATTTCATTTTGTGTTGCACTCGGGAAAGCACAGTCGGCCTTATGATTCCAAAGCGGATTTGAAGTCATTCCCGGTGTAAACGCAGTATAAACAGCATAAGGATACTTTTCGAGGTATTCATTTATGCGGCCTCTTCTTACATTTTTTATCTCCATTACGAAGTCAAGTTTTTTTCTGTCTATTCCTTCTTCATCATAAATATATCCATTCGAATCCGAAAGAGTTACTACTTTTCCGCCAAGCTGTAAAAGTTTTTCTACAGTAAACTGTGCAACATTACCGCTGCCGGAAACAAGACAGGTTTTGTTTTCCATTGAAAGGCCTCTTGTTTTAAGCATTTCAGCCGCAAAATAAACAGAACCATATCCGGTAGCTTCCGGTCTTATTAAAGAACCGCCCCAGTTTAATCCTTTTCCGGTAAGAACTCCGGTAAATTCGTTTCTTAACTTCTTATACATTCCGAACATATAACCAATTTCTCTTCCGCCAACACCTATATCTCCGGCAGGAACATCTGTGTTCGGCCCTATGTGTCTGAACAATTCAGTCATAAATGCCTGACAAAATCTCATAATCTTTAAATCGCTTTTGCCTTTCGGATCGAAATCTGAACCGCCTTTACCTCCACCCATAGGAAGAGTGGTAAGACTGTTTTTGAATACCTGTTCAAAAGCCAGAAACTTTAAAATGCCGAGATTTACTGAAGGGTGAAAACGCAATCCGCCTTTGTAAGGACCTATTGCACTGTTCATTTCGATTCTGTATCCTCTGTTTATATGAATTTCACCTTGGTCATCAACCCAGGGGACTCTAAAAGTTATTGTTCTTTCGGGTTCTATAATTCTTTCAAGAATTTTAGCTTTCCGATATTCTGGGTGTCTTTCCATTACAAGTTCAAGTGATTCTGCAACTTCCTGAACTGCCTGATGAAATTCCGGTTCTGAAGGATTCTTTGCTTTTACTTCTGTTAATATGCTGTTTACAAATTCTGACATTGGCAACCTCATTATATTATTAAATAGATTTCAGACAAAAATATACCGTCAGTATAATTCTGCGGTATTGAGTTAAACGTTGGCAACCGGTTTTAACTCATTTTTTTTTCGGATCGATTTTTCTCTTGCGTCAGCCCCAACTTCAGGCATACAGAGAGTTCCGTCAAAGGATTAATCTCATTCTTTCTGCGGACCGATTTTTCTTCCGGGTTTTTCTATGTCTTTACTATTTGGTATTATAACTTCATCCGAAGCGTCAAGCAGTATTTTCTTCCAGCATTTCTTGCAGATCAGTTCTCTGTCAACATCCAGCAGCACTTCCTGCCAGGGACTAAACGGATACGAGCAGTAAGGACAGGCGCTCAGCTTTTCTTTATTATTTTTTTCTGTCGCCATTCTTTACTCCGGTTTTATTATAACACCAATATTCTGATGGTAGTTCATCTTAACTAATATCGGTTTATCAAATCTGATGTGTTTTGTATATATTTTCTCTCCTGCAGGTGATATGCTTTTCAGCCAATCCCAGTTCAGAGAGCAGGAATTTTGATTCTGATCGATAGTGAAATATCCCACCATAAATGAAGTAAGATTTTGGAAGAAATGAGTTCCCTGCGATGGCTGTACAACCAGATCTTTAAAACTCGATTCCACAATTACTTTGGCTCCTGAAATCTGATCCCAGGTAACCGGAATACCAAGCCAGGGGTCGCGAGAACCCCAACGGCCCAATCCAATAAGCAGATAAGGCCGGCCTTCAGCATTCAGCATATTGTTGAATGAACTGATTTCTGCTGCAACTTCAATGCTTTTCGACCTTTCAAACAAATCGTAATCCACATAAACAATATCATAAATATTATCAATAATTCCGTGTCCGAGTACTTTATTAGTTTTACATATTAATTCGCTTTCCTCATACTCACGGATAGTAAGATATTCTGAATCGAATCTGGTAACCAGAGGTCTCATCTGAAGAAAACCGAATTCCGCAGGTTCAGTCTTCATGTTAACTGCAAATTCAATCTCTACAGGTGTTCCCATTCCCCACGCACCCATATCAAGAAGAAGATCAAGAATTCGTGCAAGGGGGAAAAGATTGTTTTTAAGAATTGGTTCAAATGTTATTACTCTCGGGCCTTTCCTTGACAACCCTTCATATATTGCTTCGCTTTCGGGCAAGTATGTACTCGCCGAATACTTAAGAGTTCCGTCTTCCTCTGCACCGGCTATATGATACTGTTGTATTAAATTGTCTGTAGTAGTTTTTCCGAAATAAGATTCAGTGTTCATCTTGAGAGCAAAAAATTTTGATTGACTGTTTTTCAGTGTATCTGATACTGAAGCAATATTTAGGAGATCTGCCGGATATTTCGGACAAAATCTTGCCGATAGTCCGCCTTCAACTACAGTTTTCCCTAATCCTAAAGCTACTAATGCGATTCCGTCTGATGATTTCTGGGGTGGAAGAGGATAAAAATTGTGCGATTTAGCAACTCCGGAAAAATCCGGATAAAATCTGCCCTGGTAATTATGCCCTACAATTTTTTGAATTATAACAGCCATTTTCTCTTCTTCGCACCTGAAGGAAGTTATCTTTATATATGATTTTGCACTTTGATAAAAAGTTGAAGCATATACACTCTTTATTGCATTCAGGAGCTCGTTAAGTCTTAAAAGAGGATAAGGCTGATTATTCGGTATCATATAAGTTTCATAAACTCCTGCAAACGGATGATACTGCGAATCTTCCAGCACACTTGATGACCTTACAGCCAAAGGCTCGTGTACGAAATCCAGAAAAGCGGCAAGTTCGGCAAGAATATCTTCGGGGAATTTTTCTGCATTTACAAAACGTCTTGTGATTTCAAGATCATCATTGCATTCCATTGCAAATTTGCGAAGGTTATTTAATTCAAGAAACTGATCAAAAACGTGTGTTGCTACAACAACACCGGCAGGAATACCTATTTTCACACCATCAAATTTGTGCTGAATGTTGTAGTTGTTTATTAGTGTATTAACAAAACCCAGTCCCCTGGCTTTTCCTCCGATAGACCCATGACCGATTTTCGAGAAACTATAATCCGGATCAAAATTCTCTTTGTCAAATTCATCTATAATTCCAAGCCTTCTCTTTTCTCTATAATCAATAAGTGATTCAATCAGATTCCGTCTTAAATCGCCTATTGTAGCAAATTCACTAACTTTTCTTGGTCTTAGCTGGTGTGCGAGCCAGAATTCGGTTCGGGCTTTAAGCCAGGTCGAAAAGTGATTTCTTTCGGCATGATAACGAATGCTTTCCTCTGGTACTGTAGCAAGTTTTTCCTCAAGCTCACGAAGATTTCTTGCTCTTCCTACTTCTCTTCCTTCAAACGTCCTGAAAACAAAATTTCCGAAACTGAAATGATGGTTCATAAACATGCGAAGTTCTTCGTGAAGCTGTGGATGATACTTGAACAGAAATGAAGCTCCCAATTTTTCAACCGCTTCCCTCGATTCTTCGCTTTGGGATAAAATCAGAATCGGGACTTCGTCACCTCCGTTCCGGATTGCCGCAGTATATTCTATTCCGGCACACGGATTAATTTTACCTTTTTGAGGGAACTCAACATCGCAAATTATACCTAATATGTTTTCCCTATACTTATTGTAATAATCCCATCCTTCTTCATAGCTTGAACACAAAAGAATTTTTGGTCTTGCCCTTCTTCTGAGATGTTTGTGGGAAAGATTTATTCCTTCTGAGATCAGTCTCTGTGTTTGCCTCAAAATCTCAAGATAAATAACATATTCCATAGAAGAATAGTATCTTATGCTGTCTTCTATTACAATTATACTTTGCACTCCTACAATTTTCGTATCATGCTCAACATTCATCCTATCTTCAAGGTACTGCACTATTGCAAGTATAATCCTGAAATCTCCAAGCCACATAAATATTTTATCGAAGATCCCAATGTCTTTGTTAGCCATAAGAGACTGCAATTCACGGTTATCGTAGGCAAGCAGCACTATAGGAATGTTTATTCTGGCTTTCTTAACTTTCTCGGCAAATTCGATTACTCCAATATCTTCTATGTGAAGCGTTGTAATAATCAAATCAAATTTGTTATCGTCCTGAAGGATTCTCAATGCATCATAACCGCTTGAAACGCGTGTTAATTCAGGAGCATGGCTTAGGTTTAATGCTCTGGTTTCATTTCTTATAAGTTCATAGAGTTTTCCGTCTTCTTCAAATACATACAAATCATACAAACTTGATACAATCAGTATGTTTCTGATTCTAAGCCGCATAAGATTCTGAAAACCCTGAAACCGATTCCCGTATCCGTGCTCAATAAAATGCAAATCAAATTTGCTTTCCAATTAACTCTCCAAAATCAGGAAAATAAACATATCAAAATAATTCTTTATATGAAAACTTCATTGAAAAAAACAAGAGGTTATTGAAATATTATTCGGATAAATAAATATATTATGCAGAATAGTACTATTGCTTGTTATAATTTTTCAAAGCTTCAATAATATCTTTGTACAATTCAGCATCCTGACCGTACATAAGCATTTCGGTAATCAGTTCATCTTTAGGAGTATTGTATTTTTCAAGCTTATACAATGCGATTACTATTCCTGTCCTGTCTTTTCCTCCGAGACAATGAACCAGAATTGGATGATTTTCGCTTGAATTAACAATTTTCAAGATGGTTTTAAGAGTATCTTCCGACTGAGGTATCCTTGCATCCATCGGGAAATGGATGTAATTAATCCCAAGACTGTCTGCAAGTGATTTTTCCCAACTATCGGCTTCTTCAGAGCCGCGCAGATTCAGAATTGATTTTAGTCCGTACTTTTCCTTTAATAATTTGATAGATTGCGGAGATGGCTGGGAGGATCGCCAGACATTCGCATCAATAAAATGAAAATTAAACTGACGGTCTGTTACTGATGTTGATGGCGGAATATAGCTGTTATCCTGAGCAAAAACAGATACACAAAAAAATAATACAAATAAAATATTTTTCATAATTCTCACAGTTTAATTTGAAAATGAATTAAATCTTTTAAGTTTTCAGGTGTTTCAGTACCTAATGAAAGGCTGCCTGATCCGAATAATGGTATTTCTTCGCGCTGCACCAGAAATTTATCTCCCGATTCTATAGTAACATAAGTGCCGTTAGTACTTCTGTCGATAAGCATAAATTTCCCGTTCCTGAATTCAATTGCCGCATGTCTTCTTGATACAATTTCCTTGTCTATAATCATATCATTTTCCGGACCTCTGCCTAAATTTATGACCGGTGTATTTCTGTTCCCTTCCAAACTGAAGCCTTTATGCTTAAGTGTTATTTTTGTATGGAACAGCGAAGCTCTTTTTGAAGCCATCGGGGGCGATTTTGTAATTATTGAAATATCGTTCTGCCATATGACTTCGTAAATTCCAATAATTCCATACTTCCCTCTTACTGAAGTCTCTCCGAGATTTCTGACAGGGTAAATAAAATCTTTACTTAATGCATCAGCAACGCTATTTGAAATAAGTATCTGCTCAGGTTTGGTCATTTCAAGCATCTTCGCAGCTACATTAATTGAATCGCCGAAAATATCATCTTGTTCAATAAAAATATTACCGAAATGAAGTGAGGTTTTTACTTTGACAGGATCCTGTGTCTCAGGCAAACCTAATGCAAGTGAACGATTTATCTCACAAGCTGTTCTAACAGCTTTGGAAGGTTCTTTAAATACACACATAATCTGATCGCCAATGGTTTTAACTACATTTCCTTCATATTTTGATGTTAGTCTGGCCATTAAATTAAGAGCATTTGAAACAATACGCCACCCCTGTATATCGCCATACACTTCAAACAGTTTTGAACTGCCGCATATATCAGACAACATTATTATTAAAGGTTCGCTTCTGTTTCTATTCACTTTGAACCGGATTGCGTTTGTTATAAACTACTATCTGAAACATAAAATATTAAATTTTCCGATAATTATCAAAATATCAATCTATCTCTATGTTATGTCTGGTTTGACCTTCCCCGAAAACAACAAATTTCTTTGTTGTGAGAGAATCAATTCCCATTGGTCCGTAAGCGTGAAGTTTTGTTGTGGATATCCCTATTTCAGAACCAAGCCCAAGTTGACCTCCGTCTGAAAAACGAGATGAGGCATTAACCAGAACAACTGAAGAATTAATATCCCGTATAAATCTGTTTGCGGTTTTGTAATTATCAGTTACAATAACTTCTGTATGATTGCTGTTGTATTTCTTAATGTGAGCAATTGCCTCTTCGTAACTGCTCACAACTTTTACTGCAATTTTTAGAGATAAGTATTCTGCAGCATAGTCGCTTTCATCTGCCGTTTCTGCAAAAGGAATTATTTCTCTTGTTTGTTCACATCCTCTTATAACAACATTATTTTTCCCTAAAAAATTTCCTGCTCTGATTAGAAACTGCTTTGATACATCCTTATGTACCAGCATTGTTTCTAAAGCATTACATACCCCCGGTCTGCTTAGCTTACCGTCTGCAAGCATTTTCATACCGATTTCAAAATCAGCCTGACTGTCTATATAAAGATGACAGACACCCTTATAATGTTTAATAACGGGAATCCTGCTGTTTTCGCTTACAAATCTTATCAGTCCTTCACCCCCGCGCGGAATTACCAGATCAATAAGTTCTTCAAGCTTTAGAAGTTCAAGCATAGCTTCCCTATCTGTTGTAGGTATCAGCGAAACTGCCGCTGTAGGAATATTGTTCATCTTCATAGCTTTGCCCAGCGCTTCTGCTATTGCGGTGTTGGAGTTAAATGCTTCCGATCCGCCTCTTAGAATCACTGCATTTCCTGCCTTTAGGCAAAGTCCGGCAGCATCAGAAGTAACATTCGGACGCGATTCATAAATCATACAGATTACTCCAAGCGGTATAGTCATTTGTCCAACTCGTATTCCGTTCGGCCTTATCTTCATATTATATATTTCTCCAACCGGATCATTCAAAGAAGCAACTTCTTTCAGTGCATCAGCCATTTCTTTAATTCTTTTATCATCCAGGCGAAGCCTGTCTAACATGGCATCTGAAAGTCCTTTTTCCCTGCCTTTAACCATATCGGCTTCATTTGCTGATAGTATGGCTTTAGAATTTTCAATCAGAGAATCTGCCATATCGAAAAGCAGTTTGTTTTTTTCATTTGTTGACAATCCCGCCAATACAGAAGAAGCATCTTTTGCCTCTGCGGCAATCAGTATAATTGATTCTTTAGATAAACTCATTTAATTCTCCTTTCTTAATACCAGGTCTTCCCTGTGTATAACGTAATCAGCAATGAAATATCCGAGTGCAGCTTCAATTTCGGAACTTTTCTTTCCCATAATTTTTTTTATATCTTTTGAATTATACTGGGAAATCCCTTTAGCAATATTATGCTCAATCGTGCCGTCTTTATAGATAATGTCAACCGCATCCCCGTTAGTGAATTTGCCTTCAGTATCTATAATTCCGGAAGGCAGAAGAGAAGCCCCTTTTATTTCAATTGCATTAGCTGCTCCTTTATCAACGAAAATTCTACCACTGGTTTTAAGTGCATGCAGCATCCAGTGTTTTTTAGCATTAACCGGACAGTCCATTCCCATAAACAGGGTTCCCTTTACTTTTCCCTGAATTAGCGAATCAAAACTCTCTCTTTTTTTACCGTTAAGAATAATTGTATTTATTCCTCTTGAAACTGCTTTTTCCGCCGCCTCAATTTTTGTTATCATTCCTCCGGTTGCAATCGGATTGTTTGTCTTTCCAGCGAAGGCGAGTATTTTGCTGTCAATTTCCTTAACCAGCGGTATAAGCTTAGCATTTGGATTTTCCGAGGGATTTGCATCGTATAATCCGTCAATATCCGAACAAATAATCAGAAGGTCGGCATCGGCCAGAAGAGCAACATATGCTGCAAGATTATCATTATCACCAAGTTTTAATTCATCTATTGCGATAGTATCATTTTCATTAACAATGGGAAGAGTATTAAGATTGAGAAGTTCCATAAGTGTATTTTTAGCATTCACGAATCTCTTTCTGTTGTTTATTCCGTCTCTTGTCAGAAGAAGTTGTGCGCAGGGAAAATCAAAAAGTCTGCTCCAATTTTGCATCATAAGTGTCTGACCTATTGCCGCAAGAGCCTGTTTTTCCGGAATTGTCCGAAATATTCTTTGATGAAGCTGATGCTGTGTTGCCAGACCTGCGGCAACTGCACCGCTGGAAACCAAAATTACTTCCTTCCCTTTATTTCTGCTTTCAATAATAAAAGAAGCTATATTAAGGATGTATTTCGTGCTTACACCTTTTCCGTCGGGAGCAATAATAGAACTGCCTATTTTAATTACAGCCCTCTTCCAATTTGGTACGTTTGAATATGGCATATTTATCTTTTCATTAAAACACAAAAATAAAAAAAATTAGGCTTATATCTAAAAATGGATTTAATCTTTCCAAATAAAGTCGAACAAAAGAATTGACGCCGTGAGCATAATTATATCATAACTTATTAAAATTCCGGCACCAGGTATCCAGTCATAAAAAGGATCAGGCTTTAGCGTAAAAGATGTAAGTTCAAGAAGAACTAAAATCAAAGGCAAAAGAATCGGAAAAGAAAGGATAGGATACAAGGTTGTTTTAGCATTGGCATTTGAAATCAATGCTGCAATAATTGTTGATGCCGCGGCAATTCCGGCATTTCCCAAAACAACCGCAATTATGAAAACAGTTATCTCGCTTATGATAAATGAGGAGCCCATAAAGAAAAGAAAAAGTATAATAACTGCAGCGCTTATACTTAAAACAAGGAGAAAATTAAATATGAACTTGCCGGCAAACACTGACCATGGCGAAGCATTTAACTTCAGAAACAATGAAGTGCCTTTTTCTTCTTCAGAAACAAATGAACGAGAGAGTCCGGCCATTGATGAAAAGAATATCACAACCCAAAAGAGTCCGGCGCAAAGTTCTGAAGATATGTCTTCGTTTGAAGTAGAAAAAACCAAGACACTTACGGTTACAAGAGTAAACATCAAGAGCGAATTAATTGAATATCTGTTTCTAAGTTCAGATTCGCGGTCTTTTCTGAAAACTGCCATAAATGCTAAATCGAATTTCATATTTTTTCAATTCCCTTTTTTGGGAAAGGAGTTCAAATCCAGCACGCTTCCGCAAAGAGCAAGTTCATCCTCCCTATTGGATGCAATCAAGATAATTTTTTTTTCAGCTTCCGGTCTTATTAAAGCTGTAACAGCTTCCTTTCCCTCACTATCCATATTTGTAAAAGGCTCATCCCATATAATTAAAAGAGATTCGGCAAGTAAGCTATTAATAAGCTTTACTTTCTGTTTCATTCCTGATGAGTAATTTTTCAGCAGTTCATTTTTTTTTGAATATAAAGAAACCTTATGCAGAAGGTATTCAGCCCTTTTGCTGTCATATTTCTCTGATCTTAATCCGGCTGTTAGTCTAAGATTCTCTTCGGCTGAGAATTCATCATACAAATTGAGGTATGGTGCTGCAAATGCTGTGTGACGGTAAGTTCTTTCGGCCAAAATCTTGTAATCATTAATTTTTATGAGAACTTCACCTGACGTTGGTTTCATAACGCCGGCAATTATTTTCAGAAATGTCGTTTTGCCGGCTCCATTATTTCCTGATACTCCGTAAATACCCGGTAACTGACAGTCCATATCCACACCTGAAAACACAGGTGTTTTCCCGAACCTTTTTGTGAGTTTATTTATGGTTATTTTAATTTTACTCATTGATAATCATTAACTTGCCTTTCCGAATTCCGGAAGAAGAGCTTATGATATAAATATATACCCCGGATGATGCAGGTTTTCCGTACTTGTCTTTACAATTCCACACAAGAATGTTGTCGTCTGTTGATGTTAACCTGTATTGCTTTTCGAAAATTTTATTCATAGACGCAGAGTAAATAAAAAGACTAATATTTCCTGCATCTCCTTTTGCAACGGGAATATTAACTGCAGAATGAATATTATGAATAAACGGCTGAGGAAAAACCATATCATAAAATGCTGTTTGAACTACTTCTGAAAGAACTCCGTTTATAATAAATCTTGAAGCTATTTTATTTAAGTCATTCGCGGTTAATTTTTGATAATAGCCTGAAGTAACTTCAGTATATTCAGATTTAGGCTGTTCGCTTAGAGAATATGTTATATTGGAAAGTGAGCCTTCGGAATAAGCATTCGACAGATCTGAATTTGTTATTATGACCAAAAGTGAATCATTTCGGACAGCATTAATTATAAATAGGAAGTTATTCGCTGCCGGGAATGAAGATATATTATAATTGTCTTCCGGAACAACAAAACCCATATCAGTAAGATTCAGCGAGGGAAAATCTTCTGCATCAGGGAAATAATTATTTTCTTTAGCTCTGTAATTTGTATAGTAAGACCAGATTCCGAATTCGTTAAAGGCCGACTTAAAGTTTGTTCCATATTTCTTCAATGTAATATCCAAAGCCGAAACTGTATTTTTCCAGGTTCTAATATTTTCCCAAATTTCCTTTAGAATTCCATAACCGAATTTCTCTTTAAGATAAATAACAAATATGCCCAAACTGTAATCGTAATTTGTAATATTCTGATCCGGTGAGTTAAAATATGTTTTAAGATAATGGAAATAATCATTTATTTCCGGATACATAAATTCTTCCATAGCAACCGAACTCATTTCATAAAAAAAGAGTTCCTTTGAATAATAACCATAATACCCGATCTGAATTGAATGAAAAAACTCGTGTGCGGCAGTTACTCTGGCTCCGCTTATACCTTTAGAAGGAAATTTCTTAAAAGAATTGTCTATTCTGATAAATGATGTATAAATGTTTTCGGATATCTCATTTTCCGGAATTGTTTCTCCATAGTAATAAGAAAGTTCATCTATATATATATCATATTTTTCATCTCCTCCTTCCAATCCGTCTGAAGGAGGTATCGGATAACCTAAAATATTTATCTCAAAATTATAAACCGAATCAAAAGATGCCGCAAGTTCATTTACGTCATATTGAGGTTTTTTTTCGCCATCCTTAAAAAAATGAATTCTGAAATATCCTGATGGCGATACTATACTCGTATCACTGTCAGGTCTTAAGAAGAGTTTTTTTAGCATTTCTTTTTGAATCGAAGTGAAGTTGTCATATTCGGTTTTTACTGACATTAATTCCCCGAATCCGCTTTTAACAGGTTCAATGACCCGTTCACCGCCACTTTCGAATCGTCTTTCCGTTATTCGGTTAAAAAGTGAATCCGGACTACTTGAGGCAATTAAAAAATTTGAAATTAGTGTTGCTGCTATTAAGAATATTTTCATTGCAAAATCTTTATATTAATTCCGGAAATATTTTTCTTAGTATAAACAAGGTAATTTCGCCCAAAAAAATCTGTCACAAAATAATCAGTTATTCCTTTTGATTCAATCAGTTTATCATAAAAGGCTCTTTTTCTTTTAAAGTCAAAATAGAAGATTTTCAATTCATCTCTTTCATCATCTTTGAAAAGAAAATGACTTTTTCGTGTAATTGGAATTCTTTCCTGATTATTCGCGGGAACCAATGAAAATGCTTCGGTAAAGCCCGGTATCAATCCTGAAAAATAAATATCGTAGTTATTTTTTGCTTTAAAGAATGTAACCGGAAATGTCTGATCAGAATATTCCAATCCCGTTACAGTTTCTTCCTTCTCCGAAGTCTCTTTTATAAGATATTCTTTCTTTTCTCCGTATTTGTTTAGAAGAAAGAATGTTTTAAGCCGAAATCCGGTGTTTAGATTTTCAAGAATAAAAACTTCCGGCTCTCTGCTTTTCGTTATATAAATATTGTCACTATTGCCGGAATACTCGAGTTGATCTTTTTCAATAAACTTGTTCTTCTCTTTTCCGAACAAGGTAAACTTGATTGACTTTTTCTTCTTGCTTACAACTGCAATTTCACAATCGCCTTGTTCACCTATATAAAAATCAATATAAATAATCGGATCAGGAACATACAGAAGCTGTTTAGAAACTTTCAGATTTTTAGACTCGACTGCAACAAATTCAAAGTATTTTTCTGATTTTGAATAAAGCAAAAAACAGTTGGTTTCTTCGTGTTTAAAATACTTCATCATAGGAAAAGGATAAGAAATTCCCACAGAAAACATATTACCAAACAAGTTTGAAGGCGAGCTTAAATAAATATTAAGAGTCTGACTTCCTGAATCTATGAAGGAAATATCCGGAAAGCTGTCATTGTTTACTGAAGAGCGTGCCAGAGCTAAAGCTCTTGACGGAACAAAAATTTCTGAATCAGTATTTATATTTTTCCCGCGGCTGATTTTAATCAATTCCCCTTCTGCAGAGTATAAAATAAGTTCAAACGATCCCTTTGACCCTGAAATTGTGATATCAATAAATTCTTTTTCCGTATAAATTCTATATTCGTGAAATTCATAATTTCCTTTATTAAAAAGAACCGAGGCTTTCCCGCGCGATTTATCGAAGCATATCAGATCATCCATTCCATCGTTATTTAAATCAGCAGAAAGAATCTTTTCGGCCTGCCAGGTTGTTCTTATGAGAATACTTTCCTGGAAAAGCGAAGAAACATCACCTTTATAAATTCTGATTCCGTCTCTTTCACCGCTTATCATCTCACTAAAACCATCGTTATTTACATCTTTGAATATGAAATCGTGCACTTCGCGCGTTCTCAGCATTCGCGCTTCATAGAACCTTCCTCCTCTGGAATTTCTATAGAATACAAATGCCCGTTCAATCGGATTGTAAGCTGTGATATCTGCATAGCCATCATAATCCAGGTCAAAAAACCGTGCTGATGAAAATATTCTTCCTGATGATATTTTGTCTTCTGAAAATCCTTGAGCCCTGCCCCTTACTACCGAAATTCCGTTGAACGCTTTACCGCAAATCAGTGCCATTGAACTATATTCGTAATCAGAAGATGCATCAATAAATTCAGGGTAGGAATCAAGTTTATTTGAACTCTTTCTGATTAATCCGCCGTTTGAATTGATTCCCATGATATAGAACCTGTTACTGTTTCTGGATACAGCAATGAAATTTCCTGAATTCTGTCCGAATTGAGTTATTGCAGAAATGCCAAGCGATGGAGATCTAATTCCGGTTACCGTTCTTCCGTAAGTTGCCGAGGGATATGCATAAGTATTTTTTTTGTCATCAGAGAATATGATGGAAATGTTTTCTTTCCGACCAAACGAAAAAATGCCTGAGTAACCGGGTTCAGCTGCTATTCGAGTTTGGAAACAGAATCCGTTTAAGTTAATCAGCTTTGTAACCTGAGCTTGGAGCCTCAGGAAACTAAGCAGAACTGACAGAATTATTATTAAGCAGCCGGTTTTTCCTTCGCAGGAAAGCGTTCTCATATCGTCTTTTCTCTTCCTCGGTCTGAGGTATTAATTCGTTTGTTTTAGAAGGCTTAAGGTTTTCATCTACAGAAACAAATGTCAGATAGGCGCTGTTAGTATGAATCTTCTTGCCGGTTTTGATATTCTCGGAATACACTTTAACACCAACTTCCATTGAAGTGTTAAAAACTCTGTTCACAGATGCGAGCAATGTAACTATATCTCCCAGCCGGGCAGAATAATGAAAATCAATTTTATCTACCGAAGCTGTTACACATACATTTCCTGCGTGTCTGCCGGCAGCCATGGCCGCGCAAATATCAATCCAGTGCATAAGCTGTCCGCCCAGCAGTGTGCCAATGTGATTTGTGTGGTGAGGAAGCACAAGCTCTGTCATAATTACTACTGACTCGGAACAGTTTTTCTTCATAAGATTTTCCTGTTAGGATTTCTCTTCATACTTTTCTAAAAGACTCTTAATCTCACCAATATTTGAATCATTCGGATACCTGTCAATAAACACATGCATATTTTCTGAAGCTTCCGTAATTCTTTCTTTCATTATAAGAAGCTGAATCTTCCTGTATAAAGCCGGAGGTGCAAAAGATGTTTCATGGTAAACTTCAGCAACTTGACCGAAATATTTAATTGCGGCATTATAATATTCCATCTTTTCATAGATTACCGCACTGTTGTATTCTTTTCTTGCAAGCTTTTCAGTAAGTTCGGCAATCTTTATTTCTGCTTCAGGTACTTTCGGATTAAGAGGAAACAACTCGATGAAAGCCTGGAATTCCTGCAAACATTTAGTTGTGTATTTCTGATCCAGTGAAAAGTCAGGAGAAAGCTGATAATAGGATTCTCCAATCATAAACTGAGCTTCAGGTACAAACGGACTTCCGGGTATATCTCTCACCAGACGGGAAAACTCCCAGCCTGATAAAATATATTCTTCATTATTAAAATATGTCATTGCCAGATAATACCTTGCCTGGTCAATTACTTTACTTCCCGGAAACTGGAGCAAAATTGTCTGGAATTCTGCTGCCGCCTCACGGTAATCTTCATTCTCGTAAATTGTCATGGCATACTGCAAATGCTCTTCAGCATTGAACATACTTGTATCTTTTGAAGAAGAACAGGCAGAAAATATAATTAAAATAATAAGTGATAAAACTGAAACTCTCATTAATAATCCGTTAAAATTTGTTTGTAAAGATAATTAAATAAATCAACGCTTTAAAGATTATTGACTTCTCACTGTAAAAAATAGAACAACCGATAATATAAATACCGTTATAACAGTAAGCGGCTCTAAAAGTCCTTCCGCTATTCCGGAAGAAGGTAGTTCCGCACAAGTAAAGCTAAGCGACTTATTCTCAACTTTTTCTTTTGCCGCATCAGGAATTACATCTGAATAACTCAATACAATTTCTTTCGAAAAATCATTTACGCCCGACTTTATGTATCGATAATTTCCGTTAAACAAAATTTCTCTCTTCAGGGAATCTTCTCCTATTAGAAATGAAGAGGAATGCCTGGAATAATTTACACTAACTTTTTCAAGCGTAAATACAACTGCAGAATCGTTAAGATTTTCTGCCTTTATAATTTTGAATACATTTGAATAAATTCTGCTTTTCAGTATGGATAACTCATCCGGAGAATAAAACAACAGGTTTTCAGCGCCTTCGGAATTATTCTTTATCTGCACAAGACTGCTGTCCATTAAATCCATGGAGATTTGCAGATTTGTTTTTACTTGTCCGCTTGCATCTTTATTAAAGAGCAGGCACAAGAAAATAATTAATGCCGAAATCTTCAGCAATTTATCTTCTTCCCGCAGCTATTTCCTGAAGCCTCTTTACTCTTTCCGGAATAGGCGGATGAGTTGAAAACAAACTCATCAGAGATCTGCCGCTTAACGGATTAACTATAAACATATGAGCGGAGGCCGGACTTGCTTCTTCCATAGGCCGAACTTCCGAAACTTTTGTAAGTTTTTCCAGAGCTGAAGCAAGTGAAAGAGGTTTACCGCAAATTGCTGCTCCTGTTGCATCGGCAGCATATTCTCTGCTTCTGGAAATAGACATTTGAATTATCATTGCAATTAACGGAGCAAGAATCATCATTGCCAGAGAGTAAAAAACATTTTTATTATCTTCGTCTCTTCCTCCGAACATTGCCGCATAACCGGCAATTCTTGCAAGCATCGAAATACCGCCGGCAAATGAAGCGGCTATAGTACTTATCAATGTATCTCGGTTTTTTATGTGTGCAAGTTCATGGGCAACAACCCCTTGTATTTCATCCTTTGTCAGTATTCCGAGTATTCCGGTTGTCAGAGCAACTGCACTGTGTTCCGGATTTCTTCCAGTTGCAAACGCATTTGGGGAATTGTTTTCAATTATACAGACTTTGGGCATCGGCAATGATGCTTTTTGTGTCAGTTCTTCAACCATATCATACACAGCCGGCGCCTGTTCTCTTGTTATTGGTGTTGCACGGTATAGTTTTAAAACAATTTTGTCAGAAAACCAGTAAGAAAAGAAATTTATTCCGAGAGCAACAACAAATGCTATCATCATTCCATTTTGTCCGCCTAATATTGAACCGACAAACAAAAACAAGCCCATCATCAAGGCCATTAATATTGTTGTTTTAAAGTAGTTCATATTATCTCCTATTTTAAGTTTCTAAAAATACACTTTTACTTTTAATCAAGAAACATAAAATTTGATGCACAATTTTAATTTCCGTTTATTAGTCTTGCCTTTATTTGTAAATATTTTTAATATCGGTTTTCGAAATGAGGATTTTATGCAAAAATATATTTTCTGCCTTATTGTAATTCTGGTTTCTTCAGTTCAGGTTCTGCCGCAGGACACTTATGATTTTCTTAATATTGATGTTTCGCCGCGGGCTGCTGCTTTGGGCGGTTCTCTTGTAGCCGGCAAAGACGATCCTGATGTTATTTTTTATAATACCGCAGGTATAAGAGACGATGAAGAGATTCCTGTATCTTTCGGCTACCTTAAACACCTTCTGGATATTAATTGCTTCAGTCTCAGCGGATCTTATCATCTTGAAAATGCAGGAAATATAAGCGGCGGCATTCATTACATTAATTACGGAACCTTTACCGGCGCAGATAAATTCGGAAATAAAACAGGATCTTTTTCCGGCGGTGAAATGGCTCTTGTTGCCGGTTATTCCAACTATCTTGATACCAATTTCACTTATGGTGTAAATATTAAATATGTTTTCTCAAGCCTTGCAGGTTATAATTCGAGTGCATTGGCTTTTGACTTTGGACTTCTGTATGATTTCACTCAGTTTGATTTTCAGGTAGGTCTTAGTGCCAGAAATCTCGGATTCCAGCTTGCCTCCTATCTGGAGAAAAATGAATCACTCCCGATAGCAGTTGATCTTGGTATTTCGAAAGGGTTAAAATTTGTTCCTATTCGATATTACATTACTCTTCATAACCTGGAAGAAAAAAACGAAAAAGTACCCGATATATTC
The DNA here is from genome assembly GCA_964584325.1 of uncultured Melioribacteraceae bacterium. Lineage (GTDB taxonomy): Bacteria > Bacteroidota > Ignavibacteria > Ignavibacteriales > Melioribacteraceae > CAZOZP01. Next base: position 8,411 of record CAZOZP010000044.1, on the reverse strand, counting down.
AAAAGATTTTCTGTTGCTGCCGAATTAAATGCTTCAAAAATATTTACCATCAGACTTGGTTACAACAATAAGAACCGGGAAGACTATAAAACCGGGTCAAGTTCCGGTATTGCAGGAATCAGTGCAGGTGTCGGAATCAACATTCAGAAATACAGATTTGATTATACTTATTCGTCAATGGGTGAAATCGGGTCATTAAGCAGATTCGGAATCTCAACAAGTTTTTAATCCGGTTTTCTGAATTCAAAAACAGCAAAAGGAACAGACAATATTATTTCTTTACCCTTATGCTGATTATTGATTAAATCCACAGTCTTCTGCAGTATATCGTCAGAATCACAGTTCGATAATATTTCAAGCCACGAAGGCAGAAATGCCAGTCTTATAAGAAAATGGTTCATCATTGATTCTGCATCTGCAAATCTGAGGCTAAAAAAACCTTCTTCTATTGATACTTCCTCAAGTCCTTTCTTTGTGAGTATTTCCCGAAAAAACTCTATTGATTTTCTTTTTTCAACTATATGATGCTCAATTTTAGCAAGTTCCATTGCTTTCATTTCATTAAATAATACTTTTTTCAAAGCATCATAGAATTCCTTCATGGTATCAGGTAAATTAGCCGTGAAAACAAGCTGTCCGCCTTTTTTTAAAACTCTGGTGCATTCATCCAGACTTTTGTTCAGACCGGCAACATTATTTAATCCGTTATTCGAAACTATAACATCAAAATAATTATCATCAAATGGAATTTTTTCGCACGGACTTTCAACAATCGTGATATTCTGAATGCCCGCTGCATTGCTCTTGTATGCAGATCTGTTGTTTGCACCTTTCCACGGGTCAAGCGAATAAACACGAGTCGTAAGTCCGCACCTCATCGCAATTTCGATTGAAGGAAATCCGAGACCGCTGCCAACATCAAGAATTCTTAAGTTTTTTTCTATTCTTACCTTCTTAAGAAGTTCAAGTCCGAAAGGAGCCGACCATAAAGGGAGTTCGTCTATCACAGATACTGTGTGGTAATCGTTGGTATTAATATTAGCCGGAGAATATTTCATTATCAGCCTTTTATTTTTCTACAAATTTTTCTACTCGTTTAATTCCGTTTTTAGCTTCCGTATGCGAATTTTTATATTCATTATAACCTAATGCAATTTTGAAAAACCTAAGCGACTTCTCGAACTCTGCAGATTTCTCATACATTTTTGCGATATATAAGGTCGAATTTACAAGAAATCCGCTCTGCCCGTCTTTATCTATTTTTAATGAAATACCGCGCGATTCTCCCATAAGTGTGAGGGCAGAATCCAGCTTATTACGCCTCTCGTACTCTGCTGCTATATAATAAGATGCTTCTCTTAATGTATTTGCGTTATATCCCGATTTCCCGGTCTTACATTTCTTATATATATCCCGGAAAATCTCAAAAGCTTCATCGTTTCTTCTCATTTTTATTGCCAATCTGCCTATATATCTATGGAAAACCGGATTGGCAGGAAACTGTTTGTAAAGCATTTCTGCATATTCCAAAGCCTTTTCATTATTTTCTTCAAAATTGAAAAATATTGTAAGGAGAAAAAACCTTGTTTCATACTTTGCAAATTTTCCTGTCATAGCCACTTGATGAAGCTGTTCTAAACCTTTAGCTCTGTTACCCTTCGGGAAAAAAATCATAAACGGCTTAACAACAGGAAATTTGTCGGGAATTGTAGCGGCATAATAATTATAAATTCCAAACCCGAGTTTAATATCTTTATTTGCGGAATCCAATTGTGCAACCTTTTCAACAAGAGGCAATGCATCTTTTCCGTCGGAAGCAGCCTGAAACCACTTCTCTCTTACTGAATAAAGTCTTCCCCTGAAACCAAGCGCTCCGCCCTTAAAAAAATAGTGATCAGCATTATCTGGATTATTCTCAATCAACTCGTCACATTTATCAATTGTAAGGTTAAGTTTTTTCACAAACAAATCATCGTACTCAGTGTTTTCCTGATCCAGCATAATCTTCCACCAGACAATCATTGCATCAAAGAAATACCCTGAAGCATCAGAAGGATAGTTTTTTTTTACTAAGGCAAAAGTATTCTCTGCCTTTGTAAATTCAATGTTATAAATTTGCTTAATTCCGGCAGTAATCAGAGAATCATAATTACCTGACTTTGCCTGAGATGATGAAAATAATAATATGGCTGTCAGCAATGCAAGAAGGATAATCTTATTCATTGTAAATCCTTTCCTTCAGGATATTTGATCAATAATTCTAGTATCTTACTAAGTTTTACCATAATGGCATTATTACTTTTAACCAATCAAATTCAAGCAGGACTAATTATCATGAATTAATAGAATATGTAAGGCTGCCTTTTTAAGCAGCCTTAATTATTTGAAATGCAATTCTAATCTAAAGTAATACCTGATTTGGATTCAAGTGTCTTTATGAGTGTTTCCATAAGAACATCGTTCTGCACAGGCTTTGTAAGGAATACATCCACGCCTGCGTTATACGCGTTGTCTTTATCGCGCTGGAACGCATGTGCGGAAAGTCCGACGATCGGAAGATTCTTGTATTCTTCCATTTCGCGCAGTTCCCGTGTAAGCTGCAAACCGTCTTTCTTGCCGCGAAGAGAAATATCCATAAGTATTATGTCAAATTTCTTCTGATCAAGTTTTTCATAAAATGTTTCGGATGAATCACAAATTTCTAATTCGAACTTTCTTTTAAGAAATATCTGAAGAAACTTCTGATTTTCATAATCATCTTCAACCACTAAGAGTTTTGGCTTTGATTTAATATCATCAGGCATAATTATACCTTATTTATTGAACTTCTGGTGTATTATCGGATTTAATTCTGATATTTTTAGCTGCCAACGGTAACTAAAACAAATTTATATAGAACAAAAATAAACTTCATCTGTGATTAAATATATAAAAATTAACTCATATTTTGAAAATTATTTTTGTGTTTTGTATTTATTTTCGGAAAAGAAACACTATAATAAAAATATCCTTACAATTTATTGATAATTTAGGTAATTTTGAAAGTCATATCAAAATGGAGTTTCATTTAATTGCAAAACTTACATACTTTTCATATACCCGTTATGGGACTTGGATACACTGTCGATACACCTGCAAAAGTTGCTTCTCTCGGAATATCTTCATCAATTTCTCTGGTTGATGATTTTCTTATAGAAAAAATGCGGGAGTTCTATTGTAAAAAATATGGTTTTGAATATATACCTATTGAAAGGAATATTGACGATGGCCGCGCTAAAAGAATTACTGAATATCTTAATATAATCGGGAAAGTTGTAGAGATTGAATCCGCCAAACTGATTTCATCTATTGAAACTGACAGGAGTGAAACTGATAAATACTTTTCTTTGCTGCCTGATTACTCCACTGTTAAGAAAGAATATTTCAATCTTATAGAAAAAAATGCCGGAAGTGACGTGCTGCTGGAATTTGTGAAAACTAACTGCATTCCGGGGTCAATTGATGTGAATATCATGACAAAACTTGACAGAGAAAACTACCTTGACGGTGTTAAACTGCCTTCGGAACAAAATGATGCACATTCTGCTTTGCGCGGCTTTGCAAACAGCAATCTTGAATCATCTTTGATTCTTTCTGCAGGAATGAATCCGAAATTATACAGCTACCTGGAATCATTCGATGATTTCTATCCTGATATCTACGGTAAACTGAAAAAGAAGATTATTTTAAAAATCAGCGACTACCGTTCTGCTCTGATTCAAAGTAAATATCTTGCGAAAAAAGGAATCTGGATTTCTGAATACAGAGTTGAATCCGGATTAAACTGTGGCGGTCATGCATTTGCTAAAGACGGTGTTCTGATGGGTCCTATTCTTGAAGAATTATCTGCAAACAGAAAATTCCTTCAGGAGTCAACATTTGAAATCCTTGTTCAGGCGCTAAAAGCAAAGAACAGACCCGTGCCTTCTAAACCTCTGCCTCTAATGCTTACAGCTCAGGGCGGAGTTGGAACTTCACTTGAACACGAATTTCTTCTAAAACACTACAATCTTGATTCAGTTGGCTGGGGAACTCCGTTCCTCCTTGTTCCCGAAGCCACAAATGTAGATCCGGAAACTTTGAGTCTCTTAGCAAAAGCCGGTGAAAATGATCTTTATCTCAGCAATATATCTCCTATGGGAATTCCATTCAACAGCGTTCGCGGAAATTCGAAAAATGTTCAGAAAAGAAAGTTTGCGGAAGAAGGAAAACCCGGTAATGTTTGCAAAAAGAAATTTCTTATGTTTAACACTGAATTCACTGAAATTGTAATCTGTACGGCTTCAAGGCAATATCAGAAAATGAAAATAAACGAATTGAAGGAAAAAAATCTTCCCGCTGCCGAATTCGAAAAGCAATATGAAAAAATCATTGAAAAAGAATGCCTTTGCGAAGGTCTTGCAGAATCTGCTCTTGTTAATATATCAGATAAACACAAAAATTCAGGTGTTACTGTATGTCCGGGTCCGAACCTGGCATATTTCTCTGATGTGGTTTCTTTAAAACAAATGATAGATCATATCTACGGAAGAATTAATATAATCAGACTTAATTTCAGACCGCATATGTTCATTAAGGAAGTAAGCCTTTATATTGATTATTTTAAAAATAACCTTGAATCAATTGAAATGCCTGTTACCCAGGCCCAGATTAAACAGCTTGTTGAATATAAAAACAATGTTATGGAAGGAATTAACTACTACAAGAAACTCTTCCTTAATACAAAATATGAATTTGAAAATGCAGTATCCGGCTTGATTGCTGAACTTGAAAAATTCGAAAAAGAATTATCCGGACTCGCTGAAGGCATTCCCTCGGTAGGTTGATAAGCCTTATGGCTTATTAATCTACCCATTCAGGTAGTTGTTTTTACACTCTAACTTATCTAAGTTTCATACCGTCGGATTCTACTCTAAATCGGATTTAAATAACCTTTTTTAATAATTTATGGAACAGCCATGAACAAATTCACTAAAGCTTTCTTTTTATTGTTTTGTTTTACAATAATCTTCGGACAGACACAAAATCCGCCGATATATATAGCCTTTCACTGGCATATGCATCAGCCGATTTACTGGCCTTATGAAACAGTTGTGCAGACTGCCGAAAGAGGCGCATACAGTTACAACCTTTATGATATATTTAATTCGCGCACAGGCCCTTATACAAGCTGGCCGAAAGATGCCGTTTTAAAAGGTATAAATCAGAATATGGGTAATTTCGGAGCTCAGGTTAGTTTTTCTGGGTCATTAATTGAAAACCTGAACAATCTTGAAGCTAACGGTAACTCAAACTTCAATAATTGGAAATCAAACTGGAACTACATAAAGACCCAGACAACAACTCTCGGAAATCCGAGAATCGATATGGTGGCCTTCGGTTATCATCATCCATTAATGGGCTTAATCGGATATGATGATATCCGCAAACAAATCCAAAAACACAAAAAAGCCTTTACTGATAATTTTTCAGGAAGTTATTCTAAAGGTATTTTCCCTCCGGAAAATGCTTTCAATAAAGAAATGATTCCTGCACTTGTGGATGAGGGACTCGAATGGGTAATGGTTGATAACGTTCACTTTGACAGAGCAAGCAACAACTATCCTTTTAATACAGGCGGCAATTTATATGAGCCCAACAAAGCCGATATAAGAAATTCTGATCCTAACGACTGGGTGCAGCTTAATGGTCTTTGGGCTCCGACAAAGGTATCTGCCAGATGGGGACACACTCCGCATTTCGTAGAGTATGTTGATCCAGCAACCGGACAATCCTACAGAATGATAGCTGTTCCTACATCAAGATATCTTGGAAATGAAGACGGCCGCGGCGGCTTCGGAGCACTTAACTATGATTCCGTTATAAGTCAGTTAGAAGCTTATAATACAGATCCTGAACACCCGATATTGGTTGTACTTCATCATGACGGCGACAACTACGGCGGCGGAACTGATTCATACTATGGTTCAAACTTCCAGAACTTTGTTAACTGGCTTAAGGATAATCCTTCCCGGTTCGTATGTACCACAGTTCAGGATTACCTTGAAATGTATCCGCCTGCACAAGACGATGTAATTCACGTTGAAGCAGGGAGCTGGTCAGGTGCAGATAACGGCGATCCGGAATTTTTAAAATGGAACGGAGATCCTGACAAATCAACCGGCTACAGTCCGGACAGAAATAGCTGGGGCATTGTTACTGCAGCAAAAAATATTGTGGCAACAGCAGAACAATTGTCACCGGGAAGCGCGAATGTAAAGAACGCCTGGGAGTACCTTATGGTAAGTCAGACCAGCTGCTACTGGTATTGGGATAACTCAGAAAACGGCGTATGGGATTCCCATCCGGCAAGAGCCTGCAATCAGGCAGTTTCCTCAGTTCTTTCGATTGTTCAGAGCGGTGCGAATAATGATCTTACCGGCCCTTCTATTTATCACCCCCAAAGAAATCCTTATAATCCCGGTGGAACTGAATGGGGAATACAACAATCATCAGATGTAAACGTTTGGACATATATATATGATTACGCCGGCGTTTCTGAGGCAGTTCTAAAATACAGAATTGACAAAGACGGTGTTAATTCTCCTTCTTCAGTTCAGAACGAAACATTTGAAGGCGGTGCTGAAGTAAATGAATGGATTTCTATTCCTATGAATCAAAGCTATATATCTTCTACAACTAATCCGTCTCCTACATACAAAGCTTCTGAATATGCGGCTACTATCACTGATCTTGATAATGCATTGATTGACTATTATGTTGAAGCAACAGACGCTAAGGGAAATATTTCCCGTTCTTCGATTCAGCATGTATGGATAGGCAATTATAACGGCGGCGGAAACGGCGGTAACAGTGCAGTGAGCTGGACTCCTGAAGAACCGGGCAACAGCGATGTTATTAAAATAAAGATTTCAGGCGTTTCTCAGAATGCAAAACTCCACTGGGGCGTTAATGCTGTCGGCTCAACCTGGAAAACTCCGAATGAAGCTTACAGACCGGCCGGAACAGTGATTTTCGGCAGCGGTCCGGCTGTTGAAACTCCTTTTATACAAAGCGGTGATACTCTTGAACTTCTTATCGGACCTTTTAACAATGCCGCTCAGAAAGTTAACAATATTGCATTCGTTATTCACTACAGCGATGAAACCTGGGATAACAACGGCGGTAACGATTACCTTATAGTTCTTAACGAAGAGACTCCCACTGAATTTGTTATTGACGGAAATCTCGACGATGCTGCCGGATTGCTTACCTCAACCGGTAATGTAAATCTCTATGCCGGTTATTCTGACGGTAAACTTTATGTAGCAACAAACACTGCTCAAAGTCTTGGAAAAGATATGTTCCTCTTTGCATCTCTTTCACCGGGCTCCAATGCTGCAGCACCATGGGCAAAGGCCGGACAAGTTGCTGAGCATGATCTGTATCTTGCAAACGAGAGTTCTAATTCCTGGGCCGGTGTAACCGGAAATAACAGTTCGGTTCAACTGAATTCCGGAAATGTGCTTGAAGCAGTTATTGATCTTAATCTTGAATACTCTTCTTTACCTGACGGAATTTATCTGGCCGCAGGAGCTTATCAGACTTCCGATAACGGAGCACTTGAAGTTCAGGTTCCCGCCGGAAACGGAGACGGAAACATTGACGCTGATGAGTTTTACTATTTCGAACTTGAACCTACTACTGCCACAGATGATGCAAAAACAAACATTGTAAGTGCATTCAAACTTGAGCAAAATTATCCAAATCCGTTTAATCCATCTACGCTTATTAATTTCAGCATAGATAAACCCGGATTCTTCAGACTTAATATCTACAATATTCTTGGTGAATTGGTTGAAACATACAGCGGTGAAGCTAAATCACCGGGCAATTTTAAGTATAATTGGAATGCTTCAGGAAAAGCGAGCGGTATTTATTTTGCCAGACTTGAAACTTCTGTTCATTCTTCCACAATAAGAATGCTTTTAATAAAATAAGAATCGTGATGCATTAAGCGTAACGTGTAACGAGTAACAAAGTTGGGGCAGGCATAAGTGTCTGCCCTTTTTATTGCAGATTAATGATTTACAACGGAAAGTGACAAAGTAGAGACACAGGATTGAGAGTCTCTACGATTGTTCATTAAACCCGCATTACAGCGAATAACAGTTTCATTCCCGCACTTGAAACAAACGTTTCCGTTAGATAAACTTACATTTCCGCAGATGAAACGAACATTTCGTTGGAAGAAACATATGTTTCCGCAGATGAAACGAACATTTCGTTGGAAGAAACTTATGTTTCCGTTGATGAAACGAACATTTCGTTGGAAGAAACATATGTTTCCGCAGATGAAACGAACATTTCGTTGGAAGAAACTTATGTTTCCG
>CAZOZP010000043.1:0-31528 GCA_964584325.1 uncultured Melioribacteraceae bacterium | reverse complement strand
TAGATTTTGTTAGGCGATTTGTCATTACTTTCTTCCTCAATGACAAATTTGGGTTCAAAAAACCCATAAAACAAAATTATTAACACTCCCGATTAACCATGTACTTCTCTGTATGCTTTTCTTTCTCCCGGTTCAATCAATCGGTTTTCGTAGGACAATGGCGGATTTCCGGTTGTAATTCCCCCTTTGTGCCGTTGTAATTTTGTGGTAAATTCCCATTTATGCCTTCGAGAGCCTCAGGCACCTTGAGAACACACTCTGTCACTTGTCACGCGTTACGATTCTTAAAGGGGTTGATTGGGAATGCCGTCAATAAACACTTTATTGAATTTTCGCATAACTACTTCAGGAGTGAAATCATATCTGAATGCATTGTAATCGTATATCGGCATCGGTTTGAATGATGCAAGTATATGATAAAGCTGATAATGATCATAATAATATATGCCTTTTTCTCTGAGATGCCATAAATGAGCCTGCTCGGGAGAACGCGCAAAGGTTATAACCGGTTTATTTCTTAATGATCCCCTACTGCCAGACCGAATGTTTCTCCTCTTAAACGGGCATGAAGCATTGCATCGCAAGTATTTATAAATGCCGTTTTTACTTTCATATCCGAACTTCCGGCAAGAAATTTTATGTTGGGGTGCGACATTCCCTTTAGAAAATCATTTGTGTTCATAAAAATGAAGTACTTATCCTGAAAATCAGATACAATCTTTTTTATAACTTCGTGTACAAATTCGAGGTCGAAAGTATCATTGCCGCCGTAACGCCCGAATACTACCGCTTCAGGAGGTATCCCCAAATAATCTCTGAAATGCAGGGTCACATCAGGAAGCTGAACTATATGAGGTACAAAATCTATTTTACCTTCTGAGTAAGCTCTGCTCATCCATTCTGATATTACGGCATAAACATCACCGTGCGGTTCAAGCTCGCCAAATACAGAATGTATGCAGTTCTTTGCCACCTTTGATAATACTCCGTCGTTTATTCCCTGCTTTATTGCGTAAAATATTTCCACCCCATTTTCTTTGAGTAATCGGTCCATATCGCTTTTGTCTGTGTACCATAATATTTTTCCGAACCTTTTTTCAAATTTCTGAACCGCATCAGGCACCTTTTCAGATGCCCTTTCAGGAATTATTATTATTGATTTGTTGCCAAGTATCTCTTCATTATAATGGGCATAATCATAAAGTGCAACTTCCGTACCGCGGAAGGATATAGAATTTGAATGAAATGCAATTTTCATTTTTATCCGGTGAAGATTTTCTTTAACTGATCCGAACTGCCTTTATTAACAAGAATTGAAAGTATGTCGCCTTCTTCCAAAACAGTACCTCCGCCGGGAACAATATTTTTCTCGTCACGAACAATAAGTACTATTCTGCTATCGTTAGGGAAATTCAGTTCAACTATTTGTTTTCCGGCCATTGAAGAATTAAACGGAACCATAAATTCTATTAAATCCGTTTCATCATCCTTGCTTGAACTGAATTCTATCGGGATTCTTATCTTTTTCGGCAATGGTTCAGAAAGTTTAAGAAGCCGGGCGAATGCATTTATAGACCATCCCTGAAGAATTGCAGAAGTAAGAACAATAAAGAATACCAGATTAAAAATTAGATCTGAGTTCTCAATTCCCATTATCAAAGGAAAAGTTGCAAGAATAACCGGAACTGCCCCTCTTAATCCAATCCAGGAAACGAATATCTTTTCCCTGAATGAAAACTTAAAAGGAATCATAGTTAAAAGAACGCTTACCGGCCTTGCAATGAACATCAGAACAATGCTAAGCATTATTCCGCCGAAAGTAACTTCTAATAATTGTGAAGGGAACAGTAATAATCCGAGAGTAAGAAACATTGAAATCTGACTTAGAACAGCAAGTCCGTCAAAAAATCTGATAAGTGCTCGTTTATGAACAAATTGATCGTTACCTAAAATTACTCCTGCTATATATATGGCAAGGAACCCGCTCCCGCCTAAAACCGCGCTGAATGAATAAATAAACAATGCCAGTGCCAAAGCGAAAACGGGATAAATTCCTTCGTAGAAGAATTTCAGTTTGTTCACCAACAGAGCCATAAGTTTTCCGCCGGCAAAACCCGCGAATCCGCCCAGGCCTATTTGCATTACAAACAGCAGGAATGTACTGAGAATTGTTTTTTCCGGATTTAAAATCAGCTCAATAGTTCCGATAGTAAGAAAAACTGCCATCGGATCGTTACTGCCGGATTCGAGTTCAAGAAGAGGTTTTACTTTCCCTTTTAACCCAACATTGCCTGCTCTAAGTATTGAAAATACAGCAGCGGCATCTGTTGAAGATACAATCGAACCGACAAGAAGTCCCCATAAAAAAGAAGTATTAAATACAATCATCACAAAAACCGCTACAATTACTGCAGTAATTACAACGCCGATTGATGCTAGTGCAAATGCAGGTTTCATAACCGGCACGGATTCTTTCCAATTTGTATCCAAGCCGCCGGAAAACAGAATGAAAATTAAGGAGATTATACCAATTGACTGTGCCATTTTAGCATCAGAAAACTCAATTCCTCCCAGGCCTTCCGAACCGGCAAGAATCCCGACGCCTATAAAGAGCAGAAGTGTCGGAATACCTATGTTATCGAGCATTTTTGAAAGGAGTATGCTTATCAGTAAAAGAATTGATGCTATCAGAATAAGAAAGTCTATTGATATCAAATGATTATTCCGTAAAATTTTTATTACAATTTAAATAAAAATCAGAGGCAGTCAAAACCTAACTTAAAATTTTATCTTGTAAGTTCCGCCATAAGTATTCCGGCTGCAACAGAAACATTCAGACTTTCAGCTTTACCTTTTCCGGGAATTGATACAATTCTATCTGAAATCCCAAGTACTTCTTCAGCGGGTCCGGAGGCTTCATTTGAAAGTACAAGCAATCTTTTAGCAGCAGGTATAATCTCAAATACAGACTCTCCGTTTAAGTCGGCAGTCAAAATCTCATATCCCTTATGTTTCATTTCTTCGAGTTTTTCAAGAAAATTTTCAGAGTAAACTATGTTCATTCGGAATGCAGATCCCATTGCCGAGCGAATTACTTTCGGATTATATAATTCGCAGGTATCTCTGCTGGCAATAACACTTCCGATTCCGAACCAGTCGCAAGTCCGGAGAATGGTTCCCAAGTTACCCGGATCACTTACACTCTCCAATGCAACAATTAGTTTTTCATCCTTAATCGGCTCAGGATTTTTAGTTTTGAAAACTGCAGCTATACCTTGCGGATTCTCTGTATCTGCAACTTTCCTGAAATCTCTGTCTTCAAGATATTCTACCCTTGCTTTTCGAGAGACCCGAGGTATGAACTCGTAATCATCATCTTCATAATCTTTATTAATAAGAACTATTTCACAACTTAGTCCTGACCCAAGTGCTTCAGAAATAAGTTTTCTTCCTTCTGTTACAAACTTATGTTCCAGTTTTCTATGCTTTTTATTAAGAAGCGAAGAATAATATTTCAGTTCATTTTTTGTGAGCATAAGTTAATCCGGCTCTATCCCAAGCACTTCGAGAAGTTTATGTGCGCTGTTTTTCCAAGTAAATTGCTTCATTATCTCACCGGCTACTACACCTTTCTTTCGTGTCTGACTTCTGTCTGAATAAGCAGTTTCCAACTTTTCAAGAATTTCTTCAAGATCAGGTTCATACCAGTCTGCCCATATATTTCCTCCTGAATCAGAAAGTCTGAAATTGTTCATCTTCATTAGACGATAGGAATAAAGATCATTCAATACATCCTTATGTCCGGTATTATAAGAAGCAATAACACTTCTGCCGGAAGCCATATATTCCATAAGAACAAGGTTGGTACCGCCTTCGCATCTGTTTGGAAACAGTCCGATATCAGTGTTAAGATATATATCCCGCAATTCTTTATTAGGAACAACATTAAGTGATATCACTCTAGACGGATCCATTCCGTTATCTGCACAGAGATTATTCATTAGTTCAGACCAGTTCTGTGCATCCCCTCTCAGTTTAAAGTCGATATGTTTTGAGACCGACATAAGCTCCATTGATTTCGGCCACATATTGTACCATGCATTTATGAGAACCACATCCGGGTGTCTCTGCTGCATAATTCCGACTGCCTTAATTACAAGGTCCTGCCCTTTTCTTAATTCAAATTTGCCCCCGGAAAATATCACGAATAATTCATTATCATTTTTAGGTTGTCCGGGGAAAAATACAAGCGGATCAATTCCCTGAATCAGCACTTCGGAATTCATAATTCCTTTTTCCCGAAGCTTTTCAAGATTCCAGGCAGAACCACCGAGTACCAAGTCATACTTTGCGGCATTTTTTACGGAAACTTCATTAAGTTCATTTTCGAAAAAAGTGTAGCCGATGTTTCTTTTCCCCCGAATTTTGGAAATACTCTCGAATTCAAATCCGGTAAGAGCGTGAAAGACAGTTCCATCTACTTGCTTTGCAATTTCACGTTCTTCGCTGAAATCCCATTGAACCATATTTTCATAAAGTTTAGAAACTTCCTGATTAAGATACTTACTGCACACTCCCCAGCCGAAATTTTCACCTTTGGAAAGGGCAAGAAAAAGTTTCTCCTTTTCTTTCTTAATTTCAAACGCAAGCAGTCCTTCCTTTATTTTACGGCATAGATAACCATAATAATGCTCTTCCTCCTTGTTCATTCCTTCAAGATCGAAGATGTATTCATCAATAATTTCAAATCCGCTTCTCTCAATCAAAGATTCGAGCATTTCTCTGCCCAATACACTGTAGTGATTATAGTTACTTTCATGCTTAAAAGGTGAATTGGCCTGCGGAACTTCAATATAAAGCAAAGATTCATTTTTGAGTATAAGATTAAACTGGTTGAGTGTAAAATAGGGAAAAGGACTATGTTCAAGAATATGTCTTGCCCAAACAAAGTCAAAAGAGTGAGGTTCGAATTTGGGAAAAGAAAAATCCATTCGATGAACCAAAAACTTCCTCTCCGACAAATATTCAGTCTCGTCTTGGCTCATTGTGATTCCTTCGGCTTCTATTCCCAGCGAACGGAATTTTTCCAAAGCCGGACCCATACCGCAACCTGCATCAAGCACACGTATTCCGGGTTTTATCAATTTTTTTTCAAATAGTCCGTCTATTACTCCGTCTGTAATATTCGTATGTGAAAAAGACGGAGCCTCAGTATAAACATCTTTATAAAGCCGGGAAATAAACAGAAGAAGCTGATTAATTCCATCACTGCCGATTACTCCGGAGGGATCTTTAATTCCTAATTTCTCTAAATCCATAACATTATCCGAAAACATTATTCAATTTTTTCATTTAACTCTATAAATACTTTCTTAAAAACAGAATTCCAATCGCCTGCAACAGGTTGTCTTATCAATGTTAATGATTCATAAAGACTGCATTTCTCTCCTGAGATTCCCCATCGCCAATCCGGAACATACCACAACAGCACCCGGGCGGGAAAACCCATGGCACCGGCAAGATGTACAATTCCGGTATCAACTGAAATCAGAAGATCCATATTCTTAAGAAATGCTGCTGTATCCGCAAAGTCGCTTAATTCTGAAGTATAATCTTTTATTCCAACCTGACTGAATTCTCCTGTATAGCTTTTATCTTTGTTGAACTGAAGACAGTAGAAATCGAATTTTTCTGTGATTATTGATGAAAATTCTTTGAAGGATGCCGCTCTTTTATGATTCTTCGGGAAATCCGGATTACCCGACCATACAAATGCGATTTTCTTTTTATCTGATTCGATTCTTTGCTTCCAGTATTCTGTTTTCTCCGGATCGATTGATAAATTAAGTCTGCCGTCCGGTATTCTTTCCGGAGTTAATTCCAAGAATTCCGGAAATGAGAGCAGAGGTATATGATAATCATAATTAGTTGCCGCTGTAAAACTCCCGTTTGAAGGATAGATTTCATCCGCCCCTTCGATTTTATATAAAAGATTCATCAGTTTTGGATGAACTTCAAGAATAACCTCAGCACCCATTTTTTTCAGCATCGGAAGAAATCTTACAAAATGAATAGTATCACCGAAACCCTGATCCGAATATACATATATTCTTTTGCCGGCGGGATTTTCGCCTTTCCATTCCTTGCCGGGCAAATCACGTTTAACTCTGTCGCCGGTAAGAAATCCCCAATGATACAACTTATATCCTTCTTTATAATTCCCCGACATAAAATGCATCAAAGAAAGATTAAAGCCGGCAGAAGCATAATCCGGTTTTAGTTCCAAGGCTCTTTTGTAACAGTCCGCAGCTTCGCCAATCATTCCGGTTTCCTGTTTAAATACACCGTAATTGAACCAGGCGGCAGCATTTCCCGGATTAAGTTTAAGTGCATATCCGTAAAACTCACCGGCTTCTTTTTGCTCTCCGGCTTCCGAAAGAACAATTGCCGTATTTATATATGTATCAGGGAAATCCGGTTTCACTTCAATTGAGCGACGGAAAAAATCTAAAGCTTCCCCCCAGTATCTTTGCATTCCCTTAATCACACCTGCATAATTTTGGGCAAGATAATAATTCCCGTCTGTCTCAGGCACTTTTATAAAGTTTTCAAAAGCCGCATTAAACTGTCTCTTTCTGAAATCCGCCAACCCCGAATTGTAGTAATCATTTCTTCTTGCATCAGCCATTTTCATAATTTCCGTCTTTATTTCTTCAATTACATTGCCCAATCCGGCATTATTTTTTTCTCTGAAAAGTCGTGCCGAAGGATACCAGAGAGAAGTTGTACCATCAGTTCCCCATCTCCAGTCCGGATTCCCCGGAATCAAAATAAATGTAAGGCATCCGGATGCAGCTGCAATATGAGCAACTGCCGTATCAACAGAAATTACAACATCCAGATGTTTAACCACTGCCGTTATTTCTTCAAAACTATCCGCATATACATCTATCTCGTCAAATCCTGTTTCTCTGAAGATATCCTCTTTACTGACAGCATTCTGCAGACTGATAAACCTAATTCCATCGATTGCAAGCAACGGAATTAAATCTTTCAGATTCAAAGACCGCTTTGCATCTCGTATATGTGTCGGATTTCCTTTCCAGACTATCCCTGCTTTAAGTCTTTTATCCTTAATAATAGAAGAAAAACTTTCCGGAAGTTTATACTCTGTTTTAATGTATGGAATCTCTGCGGGAATAAGGGCTGCACTCAGTTTATAAACATAAGGCAGACTCATAAGCGGAATTTCATAATCAAAACAAACTGCGCTTGAACCTGAAGAAATCAGCTCAGCTAATTTTTCTCTTGCAATTACTTTCACTCCGGTCGATTCAGAAAAAAGTTTTTCAAGTTCAGGTCGCACTTCCAGAGTTATTTCCGCACCTGATTTTTCAATGTAGGGCAGGAACCGTAAAAACATAACTGCATCCCCGAATCCCTGTTCAGTATAAACAAGCAGACGTTTTCCCTTCAATGAAGAGCCGTCCCATCTGGTAAAGCTGTATTTTCTCTGAAAATCGCTTTTCTTAAGCCTGGCTTCATAATTAGCAAAACCTGTCAAATAATCTTTTTTCAGAAGCTGTAATAACGATAAGTTCCATCTTGCTTTTATATTGGAGGGATTCATTCCAAGCACTTTCAGATATGCCTCCTCAGAAGCATCGTAATCCTGCAGTTCTTCAAGTACAACACCAAGATTATACAGGGCATCCTCAAAACCGGGGTCTGATTTCAGTGCACACTCATAAAACAAACGTGCTTCTTCAAATCTGTTTTTTATTCTCATCAGATTGCCCAGGTTATAATTGGCTTGAGGAAATTCGGGTACTAATTCAAGACACTTCCTGAAATACTTTTCGGCTTCTTCGTTTTGCTCTTCTCCGGCAAGAAAGACTCCGAAATTATAAAGATGAACATAATTACCCGGTTCAATTGCAATTGCTTTTTTGTAATTCTCAATAGCTTCAGATTTTCTTCCGGAATTCTTAAGTACAGAAGCACTAAGTGAAACCAGCTGTGCATTTGATTCATGCCCGGGCATTTTATCAATGTATTCAAGAGCAGAATGCATATTTCCAAGAAAGTAGCTGATTTGAATTTTTTTTAGCAGCAGATTTTTATCCAACGGAAATTTCGGAAGAAGTTTTTCAGCATACGCATCAGCTTCAACAAGGTAACCGCCGTTTAGTAATTCGTCCAATCGGATAATGTCGGCCTCTGGAACCGTCATTTTACCGCTTCTTCCAACTTAATTTTTATTGCGCGTATTTTACCCGCAATCTGCGGATATCTTTTTATATGATTTTCGTGTCGGCTTATAAAATCGAGCAATTCTTCAGGATTACTTTCTGCAAGTTTCAGGCTAAGAAGCTGAAGTACTGTTTCCGGATCACCTGTTGCCTGGAGAACGTCTTCAAGAAGTTCTTTTGATTCAGATACAAACCCATCTTCAATGTATAGTGAGGCAAGTTTTTTCTTCACAAGCGGATTATCAGTAAATGCATCTCTGATTTTATTCATTATCTTCAGACGTGCATCTTTGTAACCGTAATCTTCCAGGCATCTTAAAATAACAACGGGATTATACTCAAGCGGAACAAATCCGTCAATAAATCTCCTGTCAATTTCAGAATTCATAATCAGCTTTCTGAAAAAGTGGATATGTTCAAGTTGTTTTGAACTTAATTCGTGAGCAGATTTCTGCAAAAGGAAAAAGTCAAGTAAATCCTTATTCTTGCAAAGTATTGCAGAATTAAGCGAATGCTGGTAGATTTCAGCCTCATTAAGAATTATATCAAAGTATGATTTCCTCCTGCCTTCAGCAAGTTCCAGATTATAAGTATATGCTTTACGGCAATATCCTGCAGCTTCTTCGTACTCTCCGAGCTTTATATAAATATTAGACATAACAAGATTTAGAACGGGCGAGTATTCATATAGAGCAAGTCCGTTTTCCGCAAATTCCTTTGCATTAAGAATATCGTTTAGTTCCATATGTATTGCAGCAAGAAATCTGAATGCCTGTGCACGGTGGTGTATTTCAAATTCAGGATCCCTTATTGAAATCAGGAAATACTCGTGAGCCTCTTCTCTTCTGTTAAGCATAATCAAAGATTGCCCAATCTGAAAAGCAGTATAAGCATCTTTTTTATTCAGTTTAAATTGTTCACGCAAAAGAGCAAGATTTCTTTCAGCTTTTTTTCTCAAAGTTTCGGTATTCAGGTCGTAACCCAAATGTAGAATCTCAATATTTGATGAGACTATTGAATAAGAATTCAGCAGAAGAGATTCTTCAATCTGTTCGTGCACTTTCCCTTTGAAATAGAGTCCGGGAGAATTCCTGAAAAATCTGATATACTCCATTATACTCGGATTACGGCCTTCACTGCCGCGGCTCAGCACATTGCACTTAACCCCGAGTTTTTCATTTCCCTGAATAATATTTTTTATTTCTTCAACCGATTCTGCCGTAAGTCGTTCATCGGCATCGAGGTAAAGAATCCAATCACCCTTTGATTTTGAGAGGGCATAATTCCTTGCTGCGGAAAAATCATTAACCCATTCAAATTTATAAACCTTTGCTCCGCGGGATTCAGCTAATTTGACTGTATTATCCGTAGAGCCGGTATCAACAATTACTATCTCATCAGCAATGCCTTTAACCGAATCGAGGCATCCGAGAAGCAGTTTTTCTTCGTCTTTAACTATCATGCTTAAAGTTATTGAAGACATTCAGGAATCTCCGTTAAGCCAGTGTGTTATGATCTTCCGGCAGACCGAGAGCACGGTTTGTTTTAATCAGTCCGTTAACTGCGAACCGATTTTCCGGATTATGCTTAACAGCCCATTCGTACATTTGTTTTGCTTTATCGTCCTGACCTTGAAGAAAGAATATTTCAGCTAAACCCGCAGAGGCCTGAGATGAAGAAGGATTCTTAGTTAATGCTTTTTCGAAAACTTCCTGTGCATTTTCATTTTCATTGAGCGCGAGGTAGTTAAATCCGAGGAAATTATTAATGCTTCCCAATGCAAATAAACATTCGTCTTCTTTATAATTTTTTTCTATCTTATTTTCAGTTTCTTTTAACATTTTGATGGATTCATCATAACGTCTTACCTTAAAGAGTTCGTATGCATCTTCAATTTCCCGGCTTATTTCCTGAGATATATCCTGAGCATTAGTGGGGATAAGTGAATTGTGATGTTCAGGAAATCCAAGCAGTAAATTAACCTTGGCCAATCCGGCAACCGCAACTTGATTATTAGGTTCGTTTCTTATTGCCAATTCAAACATTTCCTTGGCTTTTTTCTCATCTTCCTTTAAATAGCATATTTCACCCAAACCGGCACATGCCTGAGATGAATTTGGATTAAAGGTCAATGAAGTATCAAACAGTTTCTTAGCTTTTGCTACTTCATTAAGAGATAAATTGCAGAATCCCTTTAAGTTAAGTATGCTGGATATTGCATTCTTCGTTTGAAGTTTTGTTGAATCTTTATCCAGATAGCTTTCAGCTTCATCAAGTGCATTCAAAGCTTCATTATACTTCTTAGCCCCAAAGAGT
Source organism: uncultured Melioribacteraceae bacterium (assembly GCA_964584325.1). Taxonomy (GTDB): domain Bacteria; phylum Bacteroidota; class Ignavibacteria; order Ignavibacteriales; family Melioribacteraceae; genus CAZOZP01. The sequence continues at coordinate 20,960 of CAZOZP010000043.1, read as the reverse complement.
TCGTATGATAAAGTAATAAGATTGTTAAATCTTTCGCTGTTCTCCTCATCTACACCAAGATCCATCATAATATTATCCGGGGATAGTCCAAGGGCAACATTTACCTTTGCCAGTCCGGCAATTGCAAATTTGTTATGTCTGTTATTTTTCACAGCCCATTCAAACATTGTTTTTGCGCCTTTATCGTTGCCTTGCAGGAATAGATACTCACCAAGGCCTGCACAAGCCTGTGAACTATTGGGATTCAATTCAATCGATTTCTCAAAAAAGGATTTAGCTTCTTCATATTCATGGCATGACATATAATTGAAACCTTTAAAATTCAGCAAGCTGGAAAGAATTTCATTTTTGAAACTTTCATCAGTGCCTTCAACATCTTTAATTAGTTTATCTATCAGGTCAACAGACTTATCGAACTCGTTATTTTCAAAATATTTATAAGCGCGGTTAATTTCCTTGTTGAATTCATCAGAAAGTTCTGAATTATTAAAAAAATGGATAATACTATGAATAGGTGAAAGTCCGAGTTCCTGATTTATCTTTGCAAGACCTAACAAAGCAAACTGATCGGAGGGATTATTTTGCAGAGCCACTTCATACCAAGACTTGCAGTCATTAATCATTCCTCTTTTATAAAATACTTCAGCTATACCGTTGCATGCCGGGGATGATTTTTTATCAATTTTAAGCACAGTTTCAAAAGCTTCCTTAGCTTTATCCAACTTGTTCATAGATAAATATATATTTCCCTTCAGAGAGAAGATATCCTTTTCGAATTGTGCCTGAAGAATCTCTACCTTTGACAGTGCGTCGCTTAATTTATTTTGCATATAAAGTTCAAATGCTTCTTCATAAGCGTAATTTACATCAAAAATTTCTTCTTCTTCTTCAACTTCCGGATTTATGTGGTCAGGCGCCAATCCTAAAAGATTATTGACCCTTGCCAGCATATCCCGGGCTTTATCATTTTCCGGTTCAAGCTTCACAGCCCATTCGCACATAGTTTTTGCTTCATTTTTCATATCTATAAATGCAAACACCTGGGCGAGTCCCATACAGGCTTCAGCAGAAGAAGAATTAAACTGAAGAGCCTTTTCAAAAGAATCTCTTGCAAGCTCGAGGTCGTTCATAGTAAGCCCTAGGTTGCCTTTCATAATATAAATATCTTCCGTGGTAATTGTTTCCTGCTCTGAATGATATTTCTCCGCCTCATTTAATTTTTCCAATGCAAGTGCAAATTCTCCTTTGTTGAGTAATCTGAAGGCAGCTTCGAACAATTGTGTGAATCCGGTCATCTCTCCCCCGAACGTTTGTAAATTACTGTTATATTAAATTATCTAAAAATAACAACTTATACCATCTTTTTTTAAGAGAATTGTTAAGTTTTTATCATATCTTCTATATTTTTTATCATTTCTTTTATTTTTTCAGAATACATTATCACAAAATATTCATTTAATTTGTCTTTTACCTCTTCCAGCCTGTTAATTATCGAGGTTAACACCTCAACGGCAGAATCAAGTTTGCGATCTTTCAGTAGTTTTTCAATCTCAGCAAACCCGGTATTGAAAAATACATTTTCTTCATTTTCGGAATTCAAATCCGGAATCTGTTTTAATTTGAATATATACTGGAAGTGTTTTGATTCGTCCTTTAGAGAAAATTCATCAATTCCTATTTCACTGCAGACTTTTAAGAGTGAATCCGGAATATCCTCATACTCAACTAAATTTGCAGTAACTGAGGCTGCCCAGAATCCGGCATTTGAAGACATAGAGATAAAACTGCTTTTTGTAAAAAACTTTAAATGCGTCCGGTCCATGATTCCGTAATCTTCGTATTCCCATAAACCATTTAACAGCATTTTTATTGTACTCCAATGCCTAATGTTCGGAATACTTGCAATAATTTCGCCGTTTGCAGATAATTTCTTTTTCATACGACTAAGAACATTTTCCGGGTCCGGCAGATGTTCAAGCACATCAGCAAATATTATCGTATCGAAATACTTGTCAGGAAGAATTTCAATAGCATTCTCTACAGTCTCGTTTATCAATTTATCTATTTTATTTTCAGCTTCAGAGGCAGCTTCCGGATTAATCTCTATTCCCCAAACTTCAGCATTCATTTCGGATTTTAATGCACCTGCGAGTACACCCGCAGCGCAACCGACATCAAGTATCCGGACTGAGGCAGTATTTACAAGCGATTTTATTTCATTTCTCGGACGCTTGTAATAGTCGTGATGTGTTTCCTGAGCAGTAAAATATTCCTTCATAAACAGAATTATTATTGAACAAAGGCTAATAATATCAAAGATTGTGCTAAAACTGCTTAAATTTATTCAAGCAGACAAAGGCAATTGCAAATAATATATTTTTTTATGTAAAAGCAAATAAAGATTTACAAAATCATTGTCTTTATATGATTTTTTTGTTGAAAATTGCGGGATTTTCCTTTTAAGCTTAAATGATAATTGGCTGATAATGTACATAATTGGGATTATAACCTATTACCTCATACCATTTTTCTTCTTAATTCAAATTATTTTATTGCCTCTATGGTTTATAATTGAATATTTTTACTGTAAGATATTTCATTCTCGGGAGAATTTAATGAACGACCTTGTGATTATTAGAGATGTGGTAACAATTCTCCTTGTATCTATCCCGATTATCTACATATTTAAGAAAATAGGTATCCCCAGCCTTGTAGGTTTTCTGCTGGCAGGAATTATTATCGGGCCGCACGGATTAAAGCTTATTGTTAGTCTTGATGAAATTGAACTTATGGCAGAAATCGGTGTGATGCTTCTGTTGTTTACCATCGGACTGGAAGTATCCCTGAAGCAACTTGTAAGTATGAAAAAATTCCTTCTTGTAGCAGGAGGAATGCAGGTTTCTGGTACAATAATTATAAGTGCTTCCATTTTCTACTTTTTCGGTTTTGAACTCGGGAAATCGATTTATTTCGGGATGCTTCTAAGCCTCTCAAGTACAGCAATTGTTTTGAAAATTCTTGCTGACAGGAAGGAACTTACTTCTCCGCAGGGAAAGATATCATTAGGAATCCTAATCTTCCAGGATATTGTAATTGTGCCTATGTTTCTTCTTCTGCCTGTTCTTGGAACACAGACCGGATTAGGACCGCTTCAATTACTCCTGAAACTTCTTATTGCATTTGGTGCACTCATTCTCATTCTGATAATATCGAAGTTCCTGATGCCGCATATTCTCTACCTCCTGGCCAAGATGCAAATGAGAGATGCATTTACAATCGGAATAATTCTGGTAATTCTCGGTACTTCATATATTACGCACAGCCTAGGTCTCTCATTTGCTCTCGGTGCATTTATAGCCGGACTGATTATGGCAGAGTCCGAATATCACACTCAAATTCTTTCTGATATAATGCCGCTAAAAGATGCCTTCAACAGCTTGTTTTTCGTTTCTATCGGACTTCTTCTTGATCTGCAGGCTATTGTAGATGCCCCATTTATTACATTAGTTGTTACACTTGGTGTAATAGCTGTTAAGTCTGCAGTTGTTCTTCTAATTGTTCTTTATCTTAGGTACCCTATCAGAATCGGTATTGTAACCGGACTCGGACTGGCTCAGATCGGAGAGTTCTCATTTATTCTTGCACAGGCAGGGTTTAATTTTAATCTCATTGAAAGAAATGAATACAGCATATTTCTTGCTTCATCAATATTCACCATGATGTTTGCTCCGCTTCTCTTTAAGTTTTCAGAACGCCTTAGCTTCAAGGCTGCTGATGCAGTCCAAAAAAAAGTTACAAATACCGCCGACTCGCTGAAGAAACTTAAAGGCCATGTAATTATTGCAGGCTATGGTCTGAACGGAAAGAATCTTGCCCGCGTACTTAGAGAAACAGGAATAACTTATGTAATAGCCGACATTAACCCGGATGTTTTCAGAACAGAAAGCGAGAAAGGTGAGAAAATATTCTTTGGTGATGTAAGCAAGGAAGAGATACTTAAACTCTTAAAAGTTGAAACTGCAAATGTTATTGTATATGTTATTTCCGGACCACAGGCAACAAAACGAAGTCTGATGCTTGCAAAAAAACTTAATCCTTCTATTAAGGCAGTTGTCAGAACAAGGGCAATTGAAGAAATTGACGACTTTATTAAATTAAAAGCCGACAGTGTTATTCCCGAAGAATTTGAAACCTCGCTGCATATTTTCAGAACAGTGCTTGAAAAATACCATATTCCCCTTAATATTATAATGAAGCAGACCAGCCTGCTAAGAAAGGAATCTTACAGCTTTTTGCGTCAGGATGAAAAAAACATCAGCGATTTTGTTCACATTGATGAAATTCTTGCAGAAGGTCTTACAGAAACTTTCTACATAAATCCGGATAATCCATTCAGCGGTAAAAGTTTAGCCCAGATTAATCTCCGGGCCAACATTGAAGCAACTATTATTGCAATAATAAGAGACAGTAAAATTATATCCAACCCCTTGGGCAGAGAAGTTCTTAGGCCCCACGATACTCTGGTTATAACAGGTACGCACAAAACCGTTGACCGTGCAATTGAATTCCTGAACGGAGAAATTCAATAACTCGTGCAAAAAAGTCCGGCCGGAAATAAAACAATAATGACAAATGCTTATAGTGCATATTAAGTGCACATTGCTTATTTTTGGATTTCAATTTAACGGAACCAGATGAATCATTTCATTAAAAATAAAATTCGAAAAACTACTTTGGCTAATGGTCTGGATGTAATACTTTACCGTGATAACAGCCTTCCGATTGTTGCTATAAATATCTGGTATAAAACCGGTTCGGCTAATGAAACCGATGGCAAAACCGGCTTTGCACACCTTTTTGAACATATGATGTTTCAGGGAAGCAGCAACATTGCCAAAGAGCAGCACTTCAAATTTATCCAGGAAGCCGGCGGTACTCTTAACGGTTCTACAAGCACAGATAAAACCAATTACTACGAAACCCTTCCCTCAAACAATCTTGAGCTTGGCCTTTGGCTGGAATCAGACAGAATGGGCTTTCTTCTTCCTGCTCTTACTCAGGAAAAACTTGATAATCAGAAAGAAGTGGTAATGAACGAAAGAAGGCAGAGATACGATAATCAGCCTTACGGAAGGGCATGGGAAATTCTCTTTTCCACACTCTTTCCGAAAGATCATCCTTATAACTGGCCTACAATCGGTTGGATGAAAGATATAGAAGCTTTTAATTTAGATGATGTAAGAAATTTTTTCAGTAAATATTATGCCCCTGATAATGCAAGTCTGGTTATTGCAGGAGATATTGAATTTGAGACAGCTTTTGCCGCAGTAGAAAAATACTTCGGAGAAATACCTTCCGCAGGAATTCCTGAATCTGTAATTGTTCCAGAATATAATTTAGCTGAAAGTAAAACTATAATAGTTAAAGATAAAATTACTCTGCCCAGAGTATATTTTGCCTGGAGGTCATGCAAATACTTCTCTGCGGATGATGCGGCAATGGATGTTCTTTCAGATATTTTTAACGGCACTAAAAACTCTCGTCTGCATAAATCGCTTATTCACGAAATGCAAATTGCTCAGGATGTAAGCTGTTTCCAGCATTCCGGCAAATATGACGGAAGTTTTATAATTGCGGTTACCGCAAAACCCGGAATTACTCTTGACCAAATTAAGGAAAAGGTTTTTTCTGAAATTGAAAAGCTTATTCAAGACGGAATTACAGAGAAGGAACTTTTACGCTCGGTAAACGGATTGAAATCCGGTTTTCTCTATTCGCTTCAGGATATTGACTCTCTTGCTGATTATCTGAATAACTACAACTGTCTGAGCGGAGAACCGGATTACTTTGCTGAAGACCTTTCAAGATATACTGAGCTATCAGGGAAAAATATTACCGATGCCGCTATGAAATATTTAACCAAACCATTTGCAGAAGTAAGGTTTCTACCTGAGGACGAAAAATTATGAATAAGTTAAACAGATCAATAAAGCCGGAGCCTTTGGGAGAAATAAATTTCATTCTGCCTGAACATAAAGTATTTGAAATAAAAGACGGATTCAGACTCCATTATTACAAAAAAGAGAATCTGCCCATTGTTTACACAAGTCTTGCATTCAATACCGGAACATCAAATGATCCGGAGGACTGCGGAGGAACTGCATCTCTGCTTTCCAGATTAATTGATGAGGGAGCAGGTCCTTTCAATGCGCTTGAACTGAATGATGAAATTGAGATGCTGGGAACAAATTTTTCCATAAATGCACAGCAGGAAAGCTTTTCCTTTAATTTTCTTTCAATGTCTGAAAATTTTAATAAAACATTTTCTTTAATAAATTATATAATAAATGAACCCCATCTCGCATTAGATGATTTTACAAGAGAAAAGAAAAAACTGGTTGACTCTCTTTTTCAGATGAAAGATAATCCGTCTTTCTTAGCTTCAAGAGTATTCTTCCATGAGGTTTATAAAAACACTAAATTCCGCCGCTCATCTCACGGCACTGCCGAAAGTCTTAACAATATTTCACTCGATACAGTTAAGCACTTTTACTCGGAAAATCTTAAGAAATCAAGAGCTGATCTTATTGTTGTAGGCGATGCCGATACTGAAATTCTGCTCAGACTTGCAGAGAACCTGGCTTTATCGCCCGAACTTCCTGATATTCCGGCCGGCAGTAAAATTCAGTATGACGATAATCCGCCCGTCTATATTGTACACAAGAAAGATTCGGCGCAGGCCGAGATCAGAATCGGACATATTGCCAATCATAGAAATACTTCCGATTTTTTTGCCAAGACAATTATGAATACAATTTTAGGAGGTCAGTTTTCCAGCAGAATAAATCTAAATCTACGCGAAAACAAAGGATACACTTACGGAGCTTCCTCGGGATTCCGTTATAGAAAGGATATTGGTTCCTTTATTATTACTACAGCTGTTGAAACTAAAAATGCTTTGGCTGCAGTATCGGAAATTTTTAATGAAATTCAGGGAATAAGGGAAAGTATATCTGATGAGGAAATTGAATTTGCTAAATCTTTTCTCGTGAAGAGGTTTCCTTCAATGTTCGAAACCTACAGCCAGATTGCTTCATCAATAAACTCGATTTTGTTTTACGGACTCCCTGACGACTATTATAAAACTTATATACCAAAAGTGCTTGAAACCGACAAAAATCAAGTATTAAAATCCGCCTGTGATAATATTTTCCCCGGGAAAATGATAATTACAGCCTCAGGGGATAAAGATAAGCTATCTGAACAATTTGAAGGGAAATTCAACCCGATAATAATAGATCCTTCAGACTCTCCGATATTTTAAGATTCAGTAGCAGTTTCTTTTGGTTTAGTAATTTCTGAAGGTAATATTATTTTATGTCCTTTTTTCCTAAACCCGGTTATCTTTTCACCGAGCGTTGAAAAATCCTGCGCATTTATCATAAAAACTGCACCTGCCGGATGGTTGCCGCTGTTTATATGAAACTGAAATAGAGATATTAAATCAGATGATTCCTTTTCCCTCAGATTAATAAAACGGCTTAAAGAAAAATACTGCTTTCCGCGTTTCTCCATTGCGGAAGAAATCATATTAAAAAAAGGACTCTTCACAAATTCAGACTGCCTGTCAACAATTGTTAAGTCAGCACTTCCAAAATCAAAAATAAGACTCATTACCTTTGCATTAAGAACTGAATTCGAAAATATGGATTTTAGTTCGTAAGGAGTGTCTATCTCATCGTCAATAACCAGAGCAAATTTCTTTCCTTTTACCGTAACGGAATCCTTAAAATCCTTCCCTTCCTTAGATGCAGGCACTGCAATAGTAAAAGCATGAGGAGAACGGTATAAGAACTCCATTTCATCTTTAGAAAGATCGATTGCCCCGTATAGAATAAATCCCACAGGAATCTTTTCTCTGCTAAGTTCCTTGAACATTTCAAACTTACAGAAAAGTTCAAGTTTTTTATCCCTTAGAATTTTTAAACTTACATCTCCGTTAATTCCTTTCTCTTCCGATATAACATCAATGCCGGAATCATTTATTAGTCTGGAAATATCATACTGGAGCATTGCAGTCGGGATATCTTTGGGAATTTTCACATAATAATGGTAATCAATAGTATCATTACCCTTTACGAGATTTGTTCTTTTGGTGATCCACTCTTTATTAATGCCGTACATTTCCATTACCGAATCAAAAACTTCATCAAGATTTCCGACATCGTATGAAGATACTTGTGATGTTTCTTTTTTCCCTGCCATTGAAACAATAATATTCAGAATAAGAAGTAATGTCAAAATTCCGAAAAATACACGTATTATCTTTCTCTTAATATTTTCCAATTGCTTAAGATTCCTCAAAGACTGATATATATGGGAAGTCTTAATTTTATTTCACCGGAAATAAAAGAACGTCCGTAATAGTAATTATACCTTGCACTTACATCGGCAATGAATGCAGAAATACCAAAAGCAGCAGCTCCTCCGTTGTAAAATACAGCTTCTTCTGAAGGACTGGACGAGATTGATTTATAAACATACTGAGTGTTGAAAAATCCGGCAGAATATTCAACTTCAATGTGAGGCATCAGCAAAACAAATACTTCAGCAATCGGCGGGAAAAAATACTTAAGACCTATATTTGCACTTAACAAATTTGAAGAAACAGATGCAAATTGAGAACCTTTATACCCGGATTGTCTCCCGGGGAAATGAGTATAAGATCCTTTTAGATAAACAAACACCGGCTGAATTTCAGTATCAGAATAAGATATCTCGCAATCGAACCCGGCCCCGGGGTTATGATAATCGGAGAAATCTCCCACCGGAAATCTTGGACTGACACCAATACTCCAAAACCACCCCTGCATTTTACTGAAGTCAGGAGCTTGCGCAAATAAACTTACTGCAAATAAAAAACCGGCTAATATTCTTTTCATATTTCATTGGATTTTTTGAACCTTCCAAAATTACCGATAAAAATTAAATGAACAAAATTCTACTGAATATATAGTAAACATTTCTACGAATTCTTTTATTCGCCTCCAAGTCTTAAAATTGTTTTTATTTCGATATTCATCAAATTATATTCTTGTCTCTGTGTTCTTTAGTTTTTATATTTGTTTCGATGTTTATCGAATTATTTGGATAATAAAATGGATTCAGTTAAAATATTTAAATCACTGGCAGATTCCTCCAGGTTGAAAATTCTTAACACAATACTCTTGAAGCCGCATTCAGTAGAAGAAATTGCAGCAATTACCGGTCTTTCGGTTTCTACTGTTTCATTTCATTTACAAAAACTTACCCGGGCAGGGTTGTCAAATCGGGAAAGGATGCAGTATTATTCCTTATTCTCAGCAAAAAGTGAATTGCTGGAGAAAAAATTATCAGAGCTTATTTCTCCGAACGGAATAGATAATTCTGTTATTTCAGGTTTAGAAGAATACAATTCCAAAGTTCTCCGAACATTCCTTAGTAACGGAAAAATAATAAAAATGCCTGTGCAGAAGAAAAAGCAAATGGTAATTATCAATTATATTGCATCTTTTCTTGAATCAGGAAAAAATTACACCGAATCGGAAATTAATGAATTTATAAAAATCTATTATGATGATTACTGTCTTATAAGACGAATATTTATTGAGGAAAAAATAATGGAAAGAGAAAAAGGCATATACAGAAGTTTGAAAGAAAAGAAAGCCGGGGGAATTTCACGTAAAGAAATCAAGCGTTCAGTTAAGCAGCAGAAAACCTCCGGGGGAATATTGTTGATTCGAAATAAATCCAACAACAAATTTTGGTTTGACGGAAACAGGAATATTGATAGTTTTATGAAAAGAATTGAATTCGAATTGAAAACCGCAATTTTCCCTGTTAAAGAATTGCTTGGTGACTGGCAGAATAATCCATCTGATTTTGTATTCGAGATTGTTGAGCGCCTTGAACCGAAGGGCGAAGAAATGAATATAACAAGAGAAGAAGTAAAGGCGGCAAAAGAAAAATGGGAAAAACTTCTTTCTTCAGATATTGAATTAATGTATGAAATGATTATCTGATTAGATCAGGCATCTCTTTTTGTAAGCTGGACTATGCATATTCAGTTTCAGTGTTTTTCCTCTGTATTAATTCCACGCTTTTGTATATGTTTGGAAACACTATTATTTGTATTTATGAAAATATTTCTCAGGTTTTTTCTTTATATCAAAAGGCACTCGTTCAGCTTATTTTTTGCAAACCTTTCGATGCTGCTGTTTGTATTATTCAGTTTGTTTTCAATCGGACTCGTAATGCCGTTTGTTGACCTCCTTTTCAGGGATAATCCTGTTCAGCCGATACAATCAGAAAATCTAAGCATATTTAACCTGAAGGACTATATACAATATCATCTTAACACTCTCTTTACAAATTACAGCAAAGAAGATCTTTTACTAATCATAAGCCTGACAATAATTTCATCCTTTTTTCTGAAAAATCTCTTTTCGATACTTCAGACTTATTTTATGTCAACCGTTGAACAGGGTATTATTCAGGATATTCGTCTGGAAGTGTATTCACATCTGCATAAGCTCTCACTAAGCTATTTCACGGAAGAGCGCAAAGGCAATCTTATTTCAAGAATAATTAATGATGTAACTGTAATTAATGCATCTATGATTTGGGTGATAAACAGTATTTTTCGAGATCCGCCTCAGATAATTTCATATTTACTTCTTCTTTTTGCTTTCGACTGGAAACTGACTCTTTTGCTTGTAGTGCTATTCCCTGTTATAGGATTGGTTTTAAGTAAAATCGGTAATTCCCTGAAAAGGAAAAGCATAAAATCTCAAGAAAAGATTTCAGATATAACATCACTTCTCGATGAAACTCTTTCAGCAATTAGAATTGTAAAGGCTTTCAGTACTGAAGAATATGAAATAGAAAAATTTAAAAGAGAAAACAACAGATACTTCAAGCTTCTTGTTTCAATTACAAGAAGAAGAGCAATGGCCTCTCCGATTACAGAAGTTATTGGCGCTGTTTTTATAACTTTTGTGCTGTATTTTATAGGCGAAGGCATTATTTCCGGAAGCAGCGATATGTCACCCGGCGCATTTATGATGTATATCGGCATAATTTTCCAGATAATGCAGCCCCTTAAGACATTCGGACAAGTTTTTAATAACATTAAAGAAGGAATCGGAGCTTCTGAACGAGTATTTCAGGTGCTTGATACTAAACCGGGAATTACGGATAAACCTGATGCTTTGGAAATAACTTCATTTAAGAACCGGATTGAATTCAAAAATGTAAGTTTTAAGTATCAGACAAGCGATATTGTTCTTAACGGTATTAATCTTGAAATCATCAAAGGAGAAGTTATTGCAATAGTTGGCCCGAGCGGTGCCGGTAAATCAACTCTGGCAGATTTGGTACCAAGGTTTTACGACCCTGTTGAAGGAAGTATATCAATTGACGGCATTGATTTACGCGATGTTAAAATAAAATCACTGAGATCTCTTATGGGAATTGTGACTCAGGAACCTATTCTATTTAATGATACAGTCGGAAATAATATTGCATACGGATCTGAAAAAGATTTCGATAAAATCATAAATGCAGCTAAAGCCGCAAATGCTCATAACTTTATTACGGAATTGCCACAAGGCTACGAAACAGTAATTGGCGATAGAGGAACAAAACTTTCCGGCGGACAGAGGCAGAGGCTGTCAATTGCCAGAGCACTTATGAAAAATCCGCCCATATTAATTCTCGATGAAGCAACATCATCTCTCGATACGGAATCTGAAGTTCTTGTGCAGGAAGCAATTGAGCGTCTTATGGAAGGCAGAACTTCCATCGTGATTGCCCACAGGCTGTCAACAATAATGAATGCCGATAAAATTATTGTTGTAAGTGAAGGTAAAATTGCTGAATCGGGGAAGCACAGTGAACTTCTTAAACTTAACGGTATTTACAGCAAGCTTTATAATTTACAGTTTAAGTCCTGATTTTCTTCATTCACCTACTCATTTCCGCATTTCACCGATTTATACTTTTCCGGCAAGAGAATAATAATTAGGTTTCTCTTAGAAATTTTAATTATGAGGTAATGTCATGAACAGCTTAAAAAAATTACATCCGCAGATAATACTCGGCGGTTTATTTATTGTTCTTGGAGCTCTTTTTATAGCAGATAATTTTGATTTGCTTCCGTTCAGTATTTTCGGCTTTATATTCAGCTGGCCAAATATCCTAATAGCTATAGGAACAGTAATAATCATCTTTACTTCCAAGAAAAATGCCGGCGGTCTTCTTGTTGCTTTAGGTCTGATTTTCCAATTCCCGCAGTTTTGGCCGGTAATTCTTATAGTTCTTGGTCTTATGCTTATTTTTAGAAAAGGACGCTCCGAAGATTCGCCTAACAGATTTTTTAACTATTCTGAAGAAAAAGTAAATCTTGATAAAATTGAAGAAATCGCAATATTCGGAGGCTCAAAAAAAACAATAAATTCTCCGAACTTTCAGGGAGGTGAAATAATTTCTGTATTCGGAGGCTCTGAAATTGACCTCACAGGATGTATCCTTGCAGACGGAGAACACTATCTTGAAGTAACTGCCGTATTTGGCGGAACTACTCTCTACGTGCCACAGGATTGGAACATAAGACTTGATGTTACACCGCTTTTCGGAGGCTTTACGGACTCAAGAAAAAAAGATCATAATATGGTTTTTAATACAAGTAAAACCCTTATAATCCGCGGAGTAGTTATATTCGGCGGCGGTGAAATAAAATAAGGCAAAATATGTTTAATCCGTTTATTAGCAATAAAAGCATACTGGTTTCTTACATCGGGTTATGGATATTGATTTTTTTAGGACATACTTCAGTTCTGGTATATGTGGCCGATATACCTTGGTATTTATCTATGCCCGATAGTCTTGCATTCAATGCAATGTATTTTCTGATTGGTATTAGTCTATGGTATCCTGTTAAGTATATCTCTCCGGAAATATATTCTCCGCTGAAAGTAATTTCCAATCATCTTTTTGCGGCATTACTAACATCTGCTGTTTGGATAGGAGTATCTTATCTTATACTCGATTCTGTATTTAGCGGAAGTGAAAATTATTCTGAGTTTCTAAGACTTTCATTGGTTTACCGTTTTGCTCTCGGAATATTATTCTATTTTCTTATTTCGATTTCATCTTATTTGATAATCTATTATAATAACTTTAAAGAAAAGACACTTAAGGAAGCAGAATTAAAAACACTTGTAAAAGAAGCTGAGCTTAAGACATTGAAGTATCAGATAAATCCGCATTTCATTTTTAACAGTCTGAATTCGATTTGCTCTCTTACACTTAATGACCCGCTGAAAGCAAATGAAATGACAATTAAGCTATCCAGCTATCTGAGAAGTACATTATCACGGAACGACAATCTAATGCTGAATCTCGGACGAGAATTGGAAAACAGCAGACTTTATCTTGATATAGAAAAAATCCGCTTTGGAGATAAGTTTGAATTCCAAGCAAATTTTTCTGAGGTATGCAAGAATGTTCCTGTACCTGCTATGATACTCCAGCCTTTATTTGAAAATGCAATAAAACACGGGGTCTATGAAAGTCTTGAAACTGTTCATATAAATATGACTTGCAAAGTTCTGAATGGTTATCTGGAGATTGCAGTAGAAAACGAAACTGATCCTGATGCTGTTCCCCGTAAAGGTGAAGGAGTCGGATTAACAAATATTAACAGCAGACTTGAATTGATTTACGGTGAAAAAAACCTTTTGAAGTTCTCACATAATAATAATATTTTCAGAGTAACAATTTCAATCCCGTTGACAGGTGAAGAAACAAATGAATAGTGTCTTTAAAGCAATAATAGTTGATGATGAAAGTCTTGCCAGAGACATAATAAAAAACTACGCCGCTGATTTACCCGGTCTGGAAATCTGTGCTGAATGCAAGAACGGATACGAAGGCATTAAAGCCATAAGTGAATTTATGCCAGACATAGTATTCCTCGACATACAAATGCCAAGAATAAACGGGTTTGAGATGCTGGAACTTATCGATGATCCACCTGTAATTATTTTCACCACGGCATTTGATAATTATGCAATAAAAGCTTTTGAACTTAGTGCTACGGATTACCTTTTAAAACCATTCACACGTGAAAGATTTACTCAAGCCGTAAACAAGGCACTCACATTGCTTAAAGATAAAAGTGTATGGCTGAAGGGATTAGAACAATTAAAAGAACCTTTGCCTGAAAGCTCTGAGAAAATAAACCGTATTGTTGTAAAAAACGGAAGTAAAATCTCAGTTATACCGGCTGATTCAGTGCAATATCTTGAAGCTCAGGACGATTATGTAATGATTTACAGCCGGAATGGTAGTTTCATTAAGCAAAAAACTATGAAATTCTATGAAGATAACCTTAATCCGGAACAATTCCTGAGAATTCACCGATCATATATTGTTAATATAACTGAGATTAAATCATTGGAATCACCTGCGAAGGAAACTTACAAACTATTACTTAAATCGGGGACGGCACTCCCTGTAAGCAAAACCGGATATTCAAAACTGAAAGACCTTGTGCTAAACAAATAAAATATTTAACTCCTATCCCGGTAATCATTTTCCTGTTAAGCACTTTTTATCCATATATAATTTATGATATTCAAATATATTTTCTCTTTGGTATTTCTTTTTATTTTATGATTTGATATTTTGTTCGATAGTATTAACGAGAATTTCAAGATTTCTTATTCGGAGATGGCAAATTGAAAATATTTAAGCTGATAACCGCGTTCCTTTTCACAGTATCGTTTATTTACAGCCAGTCTGGCGGAGTTTTATACCTTTCTTCGGAAATGCTCAACGAGTCAAATAACAAATATGTATCCGGCAAAGACCTTGACGGCTACTGGAGATTCTCTTCCAAACCATTGGATCCGGCAAATATTGATTTATCCTTTATGCGCGACTCTCTTTTTTCTTCATTCGATAAAGATGTTGCCAAATGGAAAGGCTATGGATGGTTTGTTATTCAGATTAAAGCAGAGGACTTTCTAAAGGGAAAAGTTATCGGAATGCGGATATGGCACTCAGGAGCTTCGAGAATTTATTTTGATGGAAAAAAAATCGCGGAATTCGGAAATCCTTCAAAAGAGTCTTCCTCTGAAACAAGATTTAACGCTCAGGGAGTTCCTTTTGGAGTTTTCATAAACAATGATTCACTTCATACACTTGCTGTAGAATATTCAAATTTCATTTCATCGGCTGAATTAAACAATTTCGCTGAATTGGCTACAAAACCCGGATTCAGAATAATTGTTTCAGACCTTGACAATTCGCTTCACTCTATAAATGAAAATGAGCTTTATAAAACTATCGATATAGTTTATCTGGGATTGATATTCAGCTTGCTTATGTTTTCATTCATCTTCTATTTTTCAAACAGAACACCCAGAGCATTATTTCTATTCTTTTTCCTTGCCTTTTATCTTATTATTTCTCTTATTCCTGTTCTTCACTGGCTGCTCGGAATCTTTGGAGCAACAAGACTTGTAAACATAATATATGTCTATTCAATATCGCTTTCATTAGTATCTCTCTTTGCGTTCTTATTTTTAAATCATAACCAGAAATTCACTATATTTTTCTATATTGTTTCCATTATTGGCTTTTTTAGTCCACTTTCCGTAATATTTTTTGGCCATGAAGAAATAAGCAAATCCATTATGCTCGGGTCAATTTCTTTATTTTCTTTACTGATTATTTGGGAATTTCTCAGGATTTATCAGAAAAAGGAATCAGGTCATGTTTTAATGCTTACAGCTTGTTGCTTCTTCTTTATGTATATAATTGCAAGCATTCTTTTTTACGGATTGAATTTGGAAACTTATGGCTCTCCATTAGAACTAAGAGCTCTTATAAAGATACTTGCAATTGCTTTCCTTTCAACACTAACATTCTCTTCGGTTAAGAATTTCAGCAAAGAAGTATTCAGCCTTCGAAAGCAGATTACTGAAGACAGAGAGAATTTCGACAAACTGCTCGTTAAGGAAAGAGAACTTAAAAAGAAAGAAATTGCCAGCAGAATGCTTGAAGCAGAAAACTTCAGAAAAGAAAAGGAATTCGAGGATGCACAACACCTCCAGGTTTCTATGCTGCCGGATGAATTTCCAACTGTTGACGGAATTCATGTTTCAGCTTATATGAAAGTATCAAAACATGTCGGCGGCGCTTTTTACGACTTTACATTGCTGCCCGATAAAACACTTAATCTCGTTGTGGCAGATTCTACTGCCCAAGGATTAAAATCGGGAACTATGGTAGCTACTGTCAAGAGTCTTTTCTCGGCGCATTCCTACAGAGTAAATATTACCGATATCATGAAGGAAATATCCAACACACTTTCGTCAATGAAAGAGTTGCCTTTTCAACTCGGAATTACTTTGCTTAAAATAAACGGACAAATCGTAAAAATCTCTTCCGCAGGAATGCCTGCTATTCTTGTTTTCAAAGAAAAACTAATGGAAGTAGATCAAGTAATATTTACAAATCCGATGCTCGGAAATGAAAACCAGCAGCCTTTTAAGAAACAAAATGTAATTCTTGAAAATAAAGACTCTATGCTTGTGATGAATCCGGGTATGCTTGAACTTGTCAATTCTAAAAATGAAAAAATAAACTACGCCAGAATTCTTGAAACATTCCGAAGTTCCGCTCATCTTACCGTTAAAGAAATTGTTGCCGACCTTGCAGCATTAGTTAGGATTTGGTCAGAAGGCAAAGACGTTGAGGATGATGTTGCATTTATGGTTGTCAAGTTTTACGGAGATGAAATTACACAAGAAGAATAGCATTTTTGATAAGGCATAAAGTTTTTCCTGATATTTGAATATTTTTTTAGTAATATTCGGGTTAGTTTTTTTTCTATTATTCAATTATGCGGATTTTAAATTGAAAAAGGATATACAAGTTTTTTATAATAGTTGGGAGGTTGTAATTGCAAATAGTTAAGCAATATACAAATCGGGAAAGCCAGTCTTTAGATAAATATCTTCAGGAAATTGGTAAAGTAGATTTGATTTCTGCCGATGAAGAAATAAATTTGGCACATCAAATCAAAGAAGGAGACCAAAGAGCCTTGGAAAGATTGGTTAAAGCCAATTTAAGATTTGTTGTAAGTGTTGCTAAACAATACCAGAATAAGGGTTTATCGCTAGGCGATCTTATCAATGAAGGTAATTTCGGATTGATTAAGGCGGCTAAAAGATTTGATGAAACCCGAGGATTTAAATTTATTTCTTATGCAGTCTGGTGGATAAGGCAGTCTATACTTCAGGCAATTGCCGATCAGTCCAGAATGGTACGCCTTCCTCTTAACCGGGTAGGTGAATTAAATAAGGTTGTAAAAACCGCAATCGAATTGGAGCAGGAATTTGAAAGAGCTCCGAGCAATGCAGAAATTGCTGAAAAACTTGAAATGGATGTAAATGAAGTAGCTAACGCTCTGAAGAATTCAGGAAGACATATTTCAGTTGATGCACCTATTAAACAAGGTGAAGACAGTAAAAACAGTCTTTTGGATATAATGGCAAACGATGATCAGCCTACACCTGATTCCACCCTTATGGCCGAATCTCTGAAAAGCGATATCGAGAGAGCTATTTCTACTTTATCCGATAAAGAAGCAAAAGTTATCAGACTGTATTTCGGATTGAACTCCGAACATTCAGCTACTTTGGAAGAAATTGGTGAAGAACTTAACCTCACTCGCGAAAGAGTAAGGCAAATTAAAGAAAAAGCCTTGAGGAGACTCCGCCATAATTCACGAAGCAAGAATCTTATAGCTTATCTTGGCTGATATAAAGGCTGCTGAAACCCGGCAGCCTTTTTCTTTTCTCACAATTTGTCTATCTTTGGATTCAATTTTATTATAGCTTATGGAAAAACTAATACTTAAAAACGTTACCAAGTATTTTGACAATTTCCGTGCGGTTGATAATGTTTCAATTGAAATAAAACCGGGGGAATTATATTCCTTTCTTGGACCAAGCGGATGTGGAAAAACTACATTACTGAGGATGATTGCGGGATTTGAAATTCCGACATCAGGGAACATCTTCTTAGGTAATCAAGATATTACACAGATACCGCCTTATAAAAGAGAAGTAAACACAATTTTTCAAAACTACAGTCTTTTTCCTCATAAAACTGTCTTTGAAAACGTTGCTTTCGGTCTTCAGATTAAGAAAATTCCAAAAGATGAGATAAAAGACCGTGTATTTGAAATACTAAAGATGGTTAAAATGGAATCGGAGGTAAACAAATACCCTAACCAGATAAGCGGCGGACAAAAACAACGCGTAGCAATCGCACGTGCACTTATTAACAAGCCTAAGCTCCTTCTTCTGGATGAACCTCTTGCTGCACTAGATCTTAAACTTCGTCAGCATATGCTGATTGAACTGATAAACATTCATGATATAGTGGGCATTACATTTATTTATGTTACACACGACCAGGGTGAAGCTATCAGTTTCTCTGACAGAGTTGCTGTAATGAATGAAGGAAAGATTGTTCAGGAAGGTACACCGGATGAAATTTATGAAAAGCCGAATAGTATTTTTTCTGCCTATTTCATAGGCGATACGAACCTTATTATCGGTGAAGTAACTGCCGTTCATAATGAATATATTGAGCTTAATTGTGATGCCGGCGGCGGATATTCATTCAGCATAGACAGCACTCATCATTTTATTCCCAATTTGGGTGATAAGATTACGGTTTCGCTCAGACCGGAGAAGATTGCAATTTCAAGACAAGAACCGGAAGTGAAAGATGATTTCAATATTGTTTCCGGTTATGTAGAAGATATTCTCTATTTAGGAACGCACACACAGTACATTGTTCGTGTAGGCGATATGAAATTTAGAGTTTTTAATCAGCATAAGCGTGTTTATGTAGATGAAAAAGCTTTGGACTGGGAAGATAAGGTTTATCTTTTTTGGCACGATACAGATTCTTATCTTATTGATGAAATCAGAGAAGAACCTCTTTCTCATATTAACAGTGAAAATATAGAGGAACAAATTTAAGTGAGTCAGGAAAAACTTCAGCAGGAAAGAAAAAACCGCTTCAGCTGGATTTTATCGGCTCCTGCTCTTGGCTGGCTTATTCTTTTTTTTCTTATCCCCTATTTGATTGTGCTCTTTTACAGTTTTCTTACCCCTTCAATTTATGATATAAGTTTTAAATTCTCTCTGGACTCCTATAAACAGATTTTTCAATCGATTTACATTCGTCCTTTTCTACTTTCATTCAAACTCGCATTTATTACTACCTTTGCCTGCATTTTTTTAGGATATCCTGTTGCTTATTTTATTGCCCGAAGTTCCAGCGCTCTGAAAAACACATTATTACTTCTTATTATAATTCCATTCTGGACTAATTTCATAATAAGAATTTTTTCATGGAGAATTTTTATCTCTCCAACCGGAATGCTTAACGAAGCACTCATGTTTCTTAATCTTATTGAAGAACCGCTGCGTCTGTTGAGAACTGAATGGGCAGTGATTATTGTAATGATTTATGTTTATCTTCCTTATATGATTCTTCCATTATATGCCAATATAGAAAAAATCGATTTCACATTAATAGACGCCGCGATGGACCTCGGCGCAAATAGGTTTACATCTTTTCTGAAAGTTACTCTTCCGTTATCGAAGGAAGGACTTTTCAGCGGAACTATTCTGGTTTTTATTCCTGTACTCGGAGCTTATGTTGTTCCTCAGCTTGTTGGTAATCAGGATATGCTTTATATCGGACAAGTAATTGCTTATAAGATAAAAGATATTCCCCGAAACTGGCCGCTTGCAAGTGCACTTTCGCTTGTGCTGCTTCTTTCTGTTTTTATCTTTATGATTTTACTTAAACGCTTTAATAAGAATTTCATAAAGGCAAAATATGAGTAGTATTTCCGGGTCAAAAGGACTTAGATTTTCAAAACTTACCGTCTTTACTGCTGTAATGGCATTTATGTATATTCCGCTCCTTATACTGATAATTTTCAGCTTTAACGATTCAAAGATAGTTGCAGGTTGGAAGGGATTCACTTTTAAGTATTATGTTCAGCTTTTTATGCAGGATGAGATTCTCAAGGCCTTTTGGAATACAATTTTTATCGGAATTATGTCAACTCTTATCTCAACAATTTTCGGAATAATAACCGCTCTTTCTCTTGAAAATAAAAATTTTTCCGGGCGACGGTTGATGAACGGATTAATATACCTTCCACTGATAATGCCAGATATTCTTATGGGAGTTTCACTTGCTCTTTTGTATAATTTCTTGCAGGTTCAGACAGGAATGGTTACGGTTCTTATTGCCCACATTACATTTAATATTTCATATACAGTTATTGTTATTCTTTCCAGACTTGAGGGATTTGACTATTCTCTTGAAGAGGCAGCCATGGATTTAGGTGCAAGCAGATGGCAGATATTTTCTAAAATTAAACTGCCCATAATAATGCCCGGGATTATAGCGGCAGCCTTTCTCGCCTTCACTCTCTCAATCGATGATTTTATCATTACATTTTTTACAACCGGCAGAGGCTTTAATACCTTGCCGATTTATGTTGAAGGGGCAATACGCCGCGGAACCATTACGACTATCAATGCCCTCTCTACACTTATGATCGGAATTACATTTTTAATTGCAGTTTTTGCAAGAAGATTCAGAAAGTTGATAATTAACTGATAAAAATCAAAAAGGCTGGACCGGTCTCTTTACGGTACTGCCAAGTTAACCGTAACTCCACAACAAGGTGAGACAGGATTCAGCCTTTCTGACTACTATTTTTTTTGAACGAACGAACTAATCCATCATCATTCTAAGGAATGAGGAACTGTCTTCATCCCTATAGTCATTTTCTCTTTTCTCAGGTTCAG